>CAWKIN010000014.1:0-120973 GCA_963849875.1 uncultured beta proteobacterium | reverse complement strand
AGGCAACGAGGTCATCGCCATCCCCGGTGTGGCGCGCAGAAAGGCATCGGCGTTGGTGTAGCAAGTTTTGATTTGTGCAGCGGTCCCATCGCTTCCACAGTAATAACTATAGATATCGAACCAGTTCAGCGAGCACAGCGCCGCATTGCCTATGCCCGCACGTTGCGCACCCGCCAGCGCCAGATAGCCCACGTTGGAGAACACATAGTCGGCATGCAGTTCGCGTAACAGTGCTGCCTCGTTAGCCACACGCTCATCCCAATTCGCATGGAATCTCTGGTATGCGCTGCGACTGTCTTCCGCACGTACATCCAAGGCCGATGACATCACCATGCCGATGTCGCCCTCGCTTTGCAGGTGGGTGAAAGGCGCCTGGATGCGTGAACGCAGATGGGTGAGTGGTACGGCAGAACGCACCGTGATGCGCAGGTCAGGCACTAATCGGTGCAGGGCGTTGAGTATCGGCGCGGTCTGCGCCACATGCCCGAAGCCGTGGCCGGAGATGGAGGCGACGAGATGGCTCATGCGGGTCGTGCGGATGCGAAGTAGGTCAATTTCATGTTGGAGCCTGATCTGGATAGGCCGCATTATCCCGAAATCCATGCCGGTCCGCTGATCGTCCAGAGTTTGGCGCGGAAGGAATGCATGCTTTTCTCCCCCTATTCCTTGCCTGACCCTATAGGCATCGGCATCTAAAATGACTGACAGATAATCACGTCATCACATTGCGAAGGGTTTCCCATGTCCGTTCTCAACGAACAGCAAGCATACGAATACATCATCAAACTGCTCACGGCCATGAGTCGGGCGGGCGGGTCAGACCTGTTCATCTCCAGTGATTTTCCGCCCAGCATGAAATCCAATGGCGAGATGCAGCCTATGACTTCGCAGCGACTTACCAGCGAGATCACGCGCCAACTGGCACATGCGCTGATGAACGAGACTCAGCGCGCCGAGTTCGCCAAGGAGATGGAGTGCAACTTCGCTATCTCGGTGCCGGATGTCTCGCGCTTTCGCGTCAATGTGTTCGTGCAGCAACAGAGCGTCGGCATGGTCATCCGCACCATTGCCGCCGAGATCCCTAACTTCGAAAAGCTGCAATTGCCCGAGACGCTCAAAGAGATCGTGATGAACAAGCGCGGTCTGGTGCTGGTGGTCGGCGGCACCGGCTCCGGCAAATCCACCTCGCTCGCCGCGATGATCGATCATCGCAACAGCACTTCCAAGGGGCACATCATCACTGTCGAAGACCCGGTCGAATACGTGCACCGCTCCAAGCTTTCGCTGATCACGCACCGCGAAGTCGGTGTCGATACGCACAGCTGGCATCATGCGCTGAAGAACACGCTGCGACAGGCACCGGACGTGATTCTGATCGGCGAGATACGCGATGCCGAGACGATGGAACACGCTATCGCATTCGCCGAGACCGGTCACTTGTGTCTGGGCACGCTGCACGCCAACAGCTCCAATCAGGCCATAGACCGCATCATCAACTTCTTCCCCGAAGAGCGGCGCAACCAGTTGCTGATGGATCTGTCCTGCAATATGAAAGCGCTGATCTCGCAGCGCCTGGTCCGAACCATGGACGGCAAAGGGCGCAGGGCCGCCATCGAGATATTGCTCAACACGCCCATCGTCACCGACAAAATATTCAAAGGCGAATTCAACGAGCTCAAAGGCATCATGGACAAGTCGCGTGAGTTAGGCATGCGCACCTTCGACTGGTCGCTGTTCGAGTTGTATAACGAAGGCCATATCGGCTATGAAGAAGCGATACGCAACGCTGATTCAGCCAACGAGTTGCGTTTGAACATCAAGCTCAAGAGTGCACGTGGTGAACCGGCTTCAGCGTCAGCGGGTGCTGCCACTTTGTCGCTGCATGTGTATCAGAGTTCTGCCGAGCTGGAAGAGGAGCGAAAGAGGGCGCTTGCGGCTCAGGAACAACACAAACGACAATTCGAGGTAGACCGACTCGCCAAATTACAGCTCGAACAGCAACAACAAGCTGCTGCGCAACTGGAAAAACCGCAGTCAGTGGAGATCGCCCTGGAAAAGTTGCAACTGAGTTTGGATTAGCCAGCTTGGCACAGCAGCAATGACGGCTCCGACGGGTGTGCGTACGCTGCAATCCCTGCACGCCTTGTAGACAGGCCATCCTTTGTTATCATGTGCCTGTCGCGTGGCGATACCAGGGAGATGTAACAATGAATGACAACAGTCAGTTGGATAGCGTGGACAGACAAAAGCTACTCCAAGATACACCGCACCAGGAAGGCGAGTGGACCCAGATCGGCAAGGCGGAGGTGACGCTTACTATATTCGGTAAAGCCAAAGTTCATGTCATACGCAAGCATGATTCAGCGCGCCGTGCCTGGATGATCGCCGGTATCAGTCTGGCTGTTATCGCTGCGCTCGTGGCGGCGTATATGCTGGGCGGAGAGGATGCCCCGGCACCTGTCGAACCTGTCGCTCGCTTATCCAATCAAGCGCAACCTGCCGTCATCAATGCGCCATCCGTTGCAGCGCTGGTTGCCCCAGTGGTTGTCGCCGCTCCCCCTGTCGTTCAATCTCAGCCCAGAACCGTGGTTCGCGTCGCGCCTAAGCCTGTCACAGCAAGCACTGCGGCATCTGAGGTTGCGGTTGCCAATCCGGTAGAGCGACCCGCGTCGGCAGTAAAACCTAAGCCTGTGCTGATAGACAGTGTACCGGCCAAACCTGCTGCTATAGCACCGCCAGTTCTAGTCAGCCCTATCCTGTCCCCCGAGCTTCGCACTGTCCCGGCACAGCCACAGGGCGACATCACCTATTGAGTGCAGTCGACAGCTGCGCGTAGTCATGAGCCGGCGTATCGCGGCTAGCGTCAGAGAGGAGTCGTGCCAGAATTGGCAGTCTCGTGAGAAAGTATTAGCGGGTAGGGGCGTTGCCGGGAAAGGGTGCTACGTGGGAAGTGAGCTGCGAGGGAAGTGAGCTGCGAGGGAAGTGAGCTGCGAGGGAAGTGAGCTGCGAGGGAAGTGAGCTGCGAGGGAAGGGCCAGATCCGAGTGGATCCGGCCCGTCGAATTACTTTTTGCTCGTCAACTTGACCACGACGACAGCCACGGTAATACCTACGACTGCTGCGATGCCGATTGCGTACATAATAGTGTTAAAGATGTTCATATAGGTCTCCTCCAGAGCGATTTGTAAAAGGGTAAAAGTACAACCCGGCGGGAATTTATCATAAATTCAGCGCGGTGGAAATCAGACTTATTCAATCAAGTAAATGGCTTGCCACAATATTTCGATGGCTCGTCTCACAGATCGGGTATCTGCCAATCTATCTCCGCTTTTCCGGTGTCACGCAAGGCCGTATTGATGTGTGAAAACGGCCGGCTGCCAAAGAAACCGCGATGGGCCGACAGCGGCGAAGGGTGGGGCGATTCGATCACGAAATGGCGGCTAGTATCGATCAACGCCACTTTCTTGCGCGCGTTCGCCCCCCACAGCACAAACACCACAGGATCGTCCTTAGCATTCACCGCCGCGATCACCGCATCGGTGAACGTCTCCCAGCCCTTGCCCTGATGAGAGTTGGCCTGATGCGCCTGCACTGTCAGCACCGTGTTGAGCAAGAGCACGCCCTGTTCCGCCCAATGCGTGAGATAGCCGTTGTTCGGCATCGTGCAGCCGAGGTCGCTGCGCAATTCCTTGAAGATGTTCAGCAGCGAAGGCGGGATCGCCACGCCCGGCCGCACCGAGAAACACAGCCCATGCGCTTGCCCGTCATCGTGATACGGGTCCTGCCCCAGTATCAATACCTTTACCTGTTCTATAGGCGTGAGATGTAGTGCCGCAAACACCTCCGCATCCGGCGGGAATACCGTGACCTGTTCCCGCTGCTCCGCGACGAAACGCTGCAAGTCGGTGAAGTAGGGCTTGCGGGTCTCTTCGATCAGGATGGGGCGCCAGGTGGTTTGCATGGTGTGTCTCTGGAGGGTAGAGTGATTCTTGTTTAGTGATTATTCGAATCTAACGATATTGATGCTTGCTATTGGCGGCAGATTCTATCATCACGAAGTTCGGGGAGGGCCTCGATACAGAGCAACATAAACTTGATGCAGTACAAATTATTGCGTAATAAATAATTATGCGTATATCTTGCGCACGAGGAGGTCTTATGAAAACCCTACAAACAAATTCAGCCCGCAAGCGCGCCGTCAATCTAACGCTCAATGAGGATATGGTCGCGCAAGCCAAAGGCATGACCGCAAATCTTTCCAATGTGGTCGAGCAGTTGTTAACGGACTACGTCGCCCAGCAACACTCGGTGCGACAAGATAAGTTCAGAAACGCCCAGGTCGCGACGCAAGGCTGGAATGAATTCAATCAACGCACGGGTGCGTTCGCCGATGAGCACTCCACCCTGTAATGGCACAGTTCGATGTACAAAAAATATTGGCAAGCAACGCGACGCGATTCCCTTTTTAGTCGTGTTGCACCCGCTGGAAATGCTCTCAGTCGCGCTGGATAATCTAGACGAAAAAACTGCGAATTTTTGTAGTAGACGGTATTGTGATTGTTACTACCACCACCAAAGCTATTGTGCAGGCTTCATAGCGCGATTGAGCTCCTGAGAGAGCGCCTCAAAAAGTTCTTGATTTTCAAGAAGAGTCAGCCGGAGTTCTCTCATGTCCTTGTTTGTAAATTTCTCGCCTTTTTTGTTAAGGAAGGTCTGAACAAGTAGCCGCACGTGAGTAAGCTGCACTCAAATGCACGCGTGGATATTCGAATTGGCCGAAAATGCCCCTAGCAAGGTTCATTTCTTCGCCCATTCGGGCTAAGTTCCCGCTCATCAGACGCACCTCTCCTGCGAAAGTCGCGACAGATGATGTCGCGCCATGAATAGATTCGCCAGTGCCGCCACCACGAACAGGCGATTGCCGTTCTTCAGCATGCCGCGATAGCTGACCTTGGCAAAGCCGAAGATGCGCTTGATGATGAGAAAGGCATGTTCGACCTTGGCGCGCACACTCGATTTCCTGCTGTTTTTTTCACACTCACGTTCGGTGAGCCCCCTGTTGCGAAATCCCTTCTGATTGGTGAAGTCGCGCGCCTTTGGTGCAGCCTGGGCGATCAACGCCTTTTGGCTGGAGTAAGCCGAGTCACCATATACCCGCTGTTCGTTGCCGTGCAGCAACTGCCTGATGGCGTGTTTGTCGTGCACGTTGGCTGGTGTCGCAACAATCGAATGGATCAGCTTGGTCTTGCTGTCCACGCCGATGTGCGCCTTCATGCCGAAGTACCACTGATTGCCCTTCTTGGTCTGGTGCATCTCTGGGTCGCGCGCTTTGTCCCGATTTTTGGTCGAGGAAGGTGCACTGATGATAGTGGCATCCACGATGGTGCCAGTCGATACCTTCATTCCCTTGGTTTGCAGATGCCGTCCGACTTCCTCGAACAGACGCTTGCCCAGTTCATGCTCTTCAAGCAGATGGCGGAACTTGCATACGGTGGTTTCATCCGGTGCGCCTTCCCGTCCCAGATCGATGCCGACGAATTCGCGCATGGACAAGGAGTCGTAGAGGGCTTCTTCCACTGCAGGGTCGGAGAGGTTGAACCAGTTCTGCAGAAAGTAGATGCGCAGCATGCGCTCTAGCCCGATTGGTGGTCTACCGTTACCCGCCTTAGGGTAGACCGGCTCGATCAATGCGCACAGTTGCTTCCAGGGCACCACCCGATCCATATCAGCCAGAAACGCCGCGCGTCGCGTTGTCTTGTTATAGCGGTCAAAACCACCCACAGAGAGTGTCGTTTGTTTCATCATGCAGCTCCGTTTGTTCGATCTGCGTTTCTGACAACATGAAACGAAATCGTTCAGGACTTAATCAGACCTTCCTTAATGAACTTCCGAGAGAAACCCTCAGTCCGAACCTGAACGTGAGCAAGCCGATTGCGCTTAGGTACAACTTCTTCCCGGTATTTTAAAATCCCGTCAATTTTTTCATTGTGAAGTGCGCTAACTGGGGTCATTTGGATTTCGACGCCCTGCAAATGAGAAGCCTTGGCATGGCGGGCCCCCAGCAATGAGGTCAACTTTGCCGCGTAATTTCTTGAGTTGTTTTGAATATCCGTCAATAAGCTCGGACGTTGTCATATGCTTGCAGGGCAGCCACTCAGGCCATTGAAAGCTAGGTACAACTTCTTTTTCGATGAGATTGTGCTTTAGCGTTTCGAAAGCGTCAGGTGTGCGCTCAATGGCAAACATACCTCTCCACCCAGCATTTTTTAGCCCGAGGGATAGGCCGCCACATCCCGCAAATAAATCGATGAAATACTTTTGTGTCATAGGTTGGCTATGGACTGGGGACATTTTCGCGCGAATCCTACACTAACTTCTTCAATTGATACATCCGTTCTAACGCTTCCTTCGGACTCATCTCATCTGGTTGCAGATCGCGTAGTGCAGATAGCCGCGGATGTTCTTCCACTTCTGGCGGCAATCAAAGAAACACCGCCGGTGAGACGTTAAAGCGCGTTGCCAGTGCTTTCACCTGGCGCGTATTGAGTTCGCGCTTGCCATTCAGTATCGCGGATACGATGCTTTGCCCGCCGAGTTCTTCGGCCAGATCAGCTTGCTTGAGATTGTGCTCTTCCATCAGGTAGGCAAGCACCGCAGCGGGCTCTGCTTCGGGCAGGGCGTGGTTTTTAGTTTCGTAGTTTTCAACTTCCTTGGTGACGAGATCGAGTAGCGGCATCAGGCGATGCGATTCGTTCGCACCGATGCGGTCTAGCAATTCGTCCATGTTGCGCACACGATTTTTGTAATCTCGCTCACTGGTGATTGGGCCGAGCGGCAAGAGTTTGTTCAGCCCCTGCCAAGCAGATTGAACCGAGGCGAGATCGAGATGATGTTCAGCAACGATGTTCATTTTCGTTTACTCCTATTGCGATTCCACTGGTCATATTCGGCGTGCGTAAAAAATTCTTTGATGTACACGCGCTGGTATTGGTAGTGGATGATGGTAATTAGCCGGTAGTTATTGCCCTTGATGTTGAAAATCGTGTACGGGTCAGCGAAATCCGCAGTTGGCAGCACAGCGCGTATGGCATGGATGTCTTGGAAATCTGTCTTCTCAACGATTTTTCGCCAGCTTGCAAGAACGTCTGTGGCATCGGTGTGGTGCGCAGCATAGCCATCCAGCGTTTTCTTTTTGATGACGTTCATTTGGAAGTTAATATAGCAATTTGCTATATTCATGTCAAGCGAGGTTTAACTCAGATAATCCATTAGCACCGTCATTCCCGCGAAAGCGGGAATCCCGATGATTAAAACCTCCCACGCAGTGGGACAGCTTCTCGGTTTTGTCGGCTTTGCGGAACATATCTTCTGGCTGGATTCCCGCTTTCGCGGGAATGACGGCTATTCGATTCTCTACATCAGCTTCTTCAACTGATACATTTTTTCCAGCGCTTCCTTCGGACTCATCTCATCTGGTTGCAGATCGCGTAGCGCCGACAGCAGCGGATGTTCTTCCGGCTCTGGCACATCGGGTATCGCGGCAAACAAATCGCCTTGCGGATGTTGTGCCGCGCTGTGCTGTTCCAGCTTGCGCAGTTGTTTTTTCGCGGCGCGTATCACGTCGTTCGGCACGCCAGCTAGTGCGGCGACTTGCAGGCCGTAGCTTTGGCTGGCCGCGCCTTCGTTGACGCTGTGCAGAAACACGATGCTGTGCTGGTGTTCGATGGCGGCGAGGTGGACGTTGGCGAGTTGGGTGAACTCTTCGGACAAGCGTGTGAGCTCGAAATAATGCGTGGCGAATAGGGTGTAGCTGCGGTTCTTTTCCAGCAGGTGGCGCGCGATGGCGTAGGCGAGGGCGAGCCCATCAAACGTCGACGTGCCGCGTCCGATTTCGTCCACCAGCACCAGACTTTTCTCCGTGGCGTTGTGCAGGATGTTGGCGGCTTCGGTCATCTCAACCATAAAGGTGGAACGCCCGCTGGCTAAGTCATCCGATGCGCCGATGCGGGTGAAGATCTGGTCGATCTCGCCCAGTACCGCAGCTTGCGCAGGGACGAAGCAACCGACATGGGCGAGCAGCGCGATGATGGCGACCTGACGCATGTAGGTCGATTTACCGCCCATGTTGGGGCCGGTGATCAGTAGTGTGCGGCGCGCGTCATTGAGCGTGGTGTCGTTGGGTGTGAAGCTATCCACTTGCGCTTCCACCACCGGATGACGACCTTGTTTGATGTCAATCTGCGCATCGTCGCTGAATTGCGGCGCGCTGAAATTCAGTGTGGCGGCGCGCTCGGCAAAGGTGGCGAGCACGTCCAACTCCGCGATGGCGGCGGCGATGTTTTGTAGTTGCGGGATGAACGGCGCGAGTGCATCCAGCAGTTGTTCGTAGAGGAACTTCTCGCGTGCCAGTGCGCGGTCGTTGGCAGACAGCGCCTTGTCTTCGAAGGCTTTGAGTTCCGGCGTGATGTAGCGCTCGGCGTTCTTCAATGTCTGGCGGCGGCGGTAATCATCCGGCACGTTCACCGATTGCGCCGCGCTCACTTCGATATAGAAACCATGTACGCGGTTGTATTCCACCTTGAGTGTGGAGATGCCAGTGCGTTCGCGTTCACGTGTCTCTAGCGCCAGCAGAAAATCGCCACAGTTGGTCTGTATGCCGCGCAACTCGTCCAGCTCGGCATCGTAGCCGTCGGCGATGACGCTGCCTTCGCGTAATACGGCAGAAGGCTCGGGTTTTAGTGTGTGCTTTAGTACGGCTATAAGTGCGGTGTCAGCTTGCAATGCATCGCCCAGAGCCTTGAGTAGGGGCGCATCGCACTTAGCCAGCGTGCCGTGTAACTGCGGCAATGTCACCAGCGTGTCGCGCAGACCAGACAGATCACGCGGGCGAGCCGAGCGCAGGGCGATACGCGCGGTGATGCGCTCCACATCGACACAGGGGCGCAGGTTTTCGTAAACGTCGCGATGGCGCTCATCGAGTTGCGTGACCGCTTGCAGTCTTGCACTCAACACCGCGCGGTCGCGCAGTGGATGGTGCAGCCAGTTTGCCAATAAACGGCTGCCCATATTGGTGGCACAGCGGTCTAGTTGTGAGAGCAGGGTGGGGGCAGGTTCGCCACGCAGTGTCAGGGTGATCTCCAGATTGCGTCGAGTTGCAGCATCCATGCGCACGTAGCGTTCGGCGCTGTATACCTGCATCGCACGGATATGGCTGATGGCTTGGCCTTGGGTGAGTTTGGCGTAGCCCAGCAAGGCACCAGCCGCTTCCAGTCCCACGGTGAAATCATCGCAACCGAAGCCCGCCAAGTCGATGGTGGCGAACTGCAGGCACAGGGCACGGCGCGCGGTGCCCAGCTCGAAATACCAATCAGGCAATGACTTGAGTGCGGTGTGGATAGCGGTCTGCGGCGTGTTGCTCTCGGTGTGTAGCAGCTCGGAAGGTTGCAGTCTTTCCAGTTCTGCAGCGAGGTTGGTGGCGCTGGTCTCGCTGACGTAGAACTGTCCTGAGGCCAAGTTCAGCCAGGCCAGACCCAGTTTGTTGCCGCGTTGATGCAAGGCCAGCAACAGGTTGTCGCGCTTTTCTTCCAGCAAGGCGGAGTCGGTGACCGTACCGGGCGTGACGATGCGCACGACCTTGCGTTCAACCGGACCTTTGCTGGTGGCGGGATCGCCGATCTGCTCGCAGATGGCAATGGATTCGCCCATCTTCACCAGACGTGCCAGATATTGCTCGGCGGCGTGATACGGCACGCCCGCCATCTTGATCGGGTTGCCGTTGGACGCGCCGCGTTGGGTGAGGGTGATATCGAGCAGCTTGGCCGCGCGTTCGGCATCGGCCATGAACAGCTCGTAGAAATCGCCCATGCGATAGAACAGCAGCATGTCGGGATACTCTGCTTTGATGCGTAGGTATTGCTGCATCATCGGGGTCTGTTTTTCGGTGCTGACTATCATGCGGATCTAACTGTGTACGACATAGCGTCCGGAGAATTCCACTGCGGTCTGCCCATTATGTTTGATGGTGACATCTAGCTCGAGGCGGGCACGACCATGTTTGTTTAAGGTGCGCAAAAATTTCTGGAGCGCATTCTCTTCCAGGCTGCAATCAGCCTGCATTTCACCCTCAACGGGCAGCAAATAACGGATGTCGGCATCTTGAATGACGATGTGTTTGTGCAGGCCCACTTCGGTCAGCTTGAGATGCACCATGCCCCATCCGCACAATACGGCGAGTGAATAAAGGCTGCCGCCGAAAACGGTGGACTTGTGGTTGATGTTGGCTTCCAGCGGTGCGCTCAGGCGCAGGCAGTTGTGGTCATAACCGGCGACACGGATGCCCATGGCACGCGAGATCGGGATCTCAGTATGCAGAGTGCGTTCCAGTGCCGCCGTGGCCGTCATACTTAGACCTTGGTCGCTTTGAGACCGTCGGTCAGGTGTGGGGCGATGATCTTCAGCAGCTGAGGGTGGATATCGGGATTGCCTGCACAGATGTGGCCGGTCTTAACATAGCCGTTCTCGCCGCCCAGATCGCTGACCAGACCGCCTGCTTCGGTGACGAGCAGACAGCCCGCTGCGATGTCCCAGCTCTTCAACCCGGTCTCGAAGAAACCGTCGTAGCGACCCGCTGCCATCCAAGCCAGATCGAGTGCTGCCGAGCCAGGGCGGCGCAGGCCTGAAGACTGCTGCATCACATCGCGCAGGATGTTCATGTAGGCATCGATGTGCTGGAAGTTGGAATAGGGGAAGCCGGTGCCGATCAGCGCATCGGCCATATGCAGGCGCTTGGTCACGCGGATGCGCTTGTCATTGAGGAAGGCGCCGCGACCGCGTGTGGCGGTGAACAGTTCGTTACGTACCGGGTCGTAGATGACAGCTTGGGTGAGGATACCTTTGTGTTGCAGCGCGATGGAGACCGCGAACTGCGGCACGCCGTGCATGAAGTTGGTCGTGCCATCGAGCGGGTCGATGATCCACAGGAATTCAGATTCACCTTGAGCGCCGCTCTCTTCTGCTAAAATTGCATGGTCTGGATAGGCTTCCAGCAAGGTCTGTATGATGACTTGCTCGGCTGCGCGGTCTACTTCGGTGACGAAATCGGCGTGCGATTTCTTGGTCACAGTGAGGTGATCTATCTTGTCCGTGGAGCGATAGATCAAATTGCCGGCGCGGCGGGCGGCCTTCACCGCGATGTTGAGCATGGGATGCATATCAATACGACCTTTTTAATGAGCTGGAGAAATTCAGCGCGCATTTTAGTTGGAATTACGGTTTGAATAAACAAAATCATTTGGACAATCTCAGGGTGGTGCTCAGTCATACCACCCACCCGGGTAATATCGGCGCGGCGGCACGCGCCATGAAGACCATGGGCTTGCGCCATCTCTACCTGATCAATCCGCGTCACTTTCCCGACCCGCAAGCCAGTGCTATGGCGGCAGGGGCGGACGATATCCTGGCCAATGCGGTGGTGTGCTCGTCTATTGACGAGGCTCTGCAAGGAGTGGTGTACACCGTGGGCATGACGGCGCGGCTGCGCGACATCTCCATAGAAGTGAAGACCCCGCGTGAGGCGATGCCACAGGTGGTGCAGGAAGCACAGGCGCAGCAGGTGGCTTTGTTGTTCGGCACCGAGATGTCGGGGCTGACCAACGAGGAGACCGGACGCTCGCAGCTGCTGGTGAACATCCCGGCCAATCCGGAGTTTTCTTCGCTGAATCTGGCGGCCTCGGTTCAGGTGCTGGCCTATGAGCTGAGTGTGGCGGCGCAGACTTTCGTGCCGAATGCCGCACAGATGCAACCTGCCAAGCATGAGCAGGTTGAAGGTTATTTCGCGCATCTGGAGAAGACGCTGTTAGAGATAGGCTTCTTCACTACGCAGAACCCGTCGCGCATGATGCAAAGGTTGCGCCGTTTGTATGCACGGGCGCGTCTGGAGGCGGATGAGGTGAATATCTTGCGCGGTATCCTGAGCGTGACGACCGAGTACAATGCGCGCCTCAAAGCACGTTACAAGCAAGAAGAAGAGCAATAGCCATGTTCAATAACATCAGAGAAGATATCGCCAGTGTGTTCGACCGCGACCCGGCAGCACGCAGTACCTTCGAGGTGCTGACCTGCTATCCGGGGCTGCACGCACGTATCTTCCATCGCATCGCTAATACGTTGTGGTATGCCGGTTTCAAGTGGCTGGGACGTTTTGTGTCGCATATCGGGCGTGGATTGACCGGTATCGAGATCCACCCCGGCGCGACCATAGGTCGACGCTTCTTCATCGATCACGGTATGGGTGTGGTCATCGGTGAGACCGCAGAGATCGGCGACGATGTGACCTTGTATCACGGAGTCACACTGGGCGGCACGTCCTGGAAAGAGGGCAAACGCCACCCCACCTTGGAGAATGGCGTCGTCGTCGGTGCGGGCGCCAAGATACTCGGCCCTATCACCATAGGTGCGGGCGCCAAGATAGGCTCGAATGCGGTGGTGGTAAAAGACGTGCCGGCGGGCGCGACGGCCGCCGGTATCCCGGCACGGATACTGGATGAAGAGAAAAAAGTCGCGCCGGGATTCAATGCGTACGGCATAGGCAATGACCAGAACGATCCGGTCAACAAGGCCTTGCACGGGCTGATAGGGCATAGCGTGACGGTCGATCAGCACATTGCGTTCATCTTGCAGCAATTAGAGAAGATGGGTGTGCCGGTGGCTGAAGAGCGCGCCACTGCTGAGAAATTCGACCCGAATCACCTGAATAAAATAGTTGATTAAAAGAATCAGGTATTTTATGATGCGAGTGTTGCAAACAAGTTTTTGTTAACTGAATTTTTGGTCTGGAGAATTAGGATGCGATTAACCACTAAGGGACGTTTTGCCGTGACAGCCATGGTCGATCTGGCTATGCGCGGAGGTCGTGGGCCGGTGACATTGGCTGGTATCAGCGAGCGTCAGAGCATTTCGCTGTCATATCTGGAACAGTTGTTCGGCAAGCTGCGCAGGAACGGCATCGTGGATAGCGTACGCGGCCCGGGCGGCGGTTATTGTCTGGCGCGCCCGAGCGCGAAGATTTCCATCGCGGAGATCGTGGTGGCGGTTGATGAGCCGCTGGATGCGACCAATTGTGGCGAGCGCGGTAATTGTCATGACGGGCAGCCGTGCGTCACTCACGATCTGTGGATGGGGCTGAATGAGAAGATCTACGAGTATCTGGCTGCGGTGAGTCTGCAGCAGCTCGTCGACAGTCAGGCGAACAGCAAGACGGGAATCTCGCCGGTCACGCTGAGCAAGTCGCCCGTAAAACACGCTGTAATGTAACCAAGGAAGTTGAGAGATATGAAGTTACCGATCTACATGGATTATTCAGCAACCACTCCGGTCGATCCGCGTGTGGCCGCCAAAATGATCCCCTATCTGACCGAGAAGTTCGGCAATCCCGCGAGTCGTTCCCATCACTATGGTTGGGAGGCCGAGGAGGCCGTCGAACTGGCGCGCGCGCAAGTTGCGGCGCTGGTCAATGCCGATCCCAAAGAGATCGTCTGGACTTCCGGTGCGACCGAATCGAATAACTTGGCGATTAAAGGTGCGGCGCACTTCTATCAAGGCAAGGGCAAGCACATCGTCACCATGCGTATCGAGCATAAGGCGGTCATCGACACCGTGCGCGAGCTGGAGCGTGAAGGTTTTAGTGCCACTTATCTCGATCCCGAGCCTAACGGCCTGCTGGATCTGGAGAAATTCAAGGCTTCGTTGCGTCCCGATACCATCATCGTGTCCATCATGTATGTGAACAACGAGATCGGTGTGGTGCAAGACATCGCAGCTATCGGTGAGATATGTCGCGAGAAGGGTATCCTGTTCCATGTCGATGCGGCACAAGCCACCGGTAAGGTGAAAATCGATATGCAGAAACTAAAAGTCGATCTGATGTCGTTCTCGGCGCACAAGACCTACGGCCCTAAGGGTATAGGCGCACTGTATGTGCAGCGTAAGCCGCGTGTGCGTCTGGAGGCACAGATGCACGGTGGTGGTCACGAGCGCGGTATGCGTTCCGGTACTTTGGCGACACACCAGATCGTGGGCATGGGCGAGGCGTTCCGCATCGCACAGGAAGAGATGGCCACTGAGAATGAGCGCGTGCGCATGTTGCGCGACCGTTTGCTGGCGGGTCTGATGATCATGGAAGAAGTGCATATCAACGGTGATATGGATCAGCGTGTACCGCACAATTTGAATCTGAGTTTCAATTTTGTCGAAGGCGAGTCGCTAATCATGGCGATCAAGGATGTCGCGGTGTCGAGCGGTTCGGCCTGTACCTCGGCAAGTCTGGAGCCCTCCTACGTGCTGCGCGCTTTGGGACGCAGCGACGAATTGGCGCACAGCTCGATACGTTTTAGCGTGGGGCGTTTCACCACGGTCGAAGAAGTCGATTTCGTCATCGACTTGTTGCAGAAGAAGATAGGCAAGCTGCGTGAACTCTCCCCGCTTTGGGAGATGTATCAGGACGGTGTAGATCTCAACACCGTTCAGTGGGCGGCACACTAGAGAACCGGCCTTTGTGCGCCAGGCGGCGCTGTCGGCCGGTTTGTTTGCGACACAGCAAACGGCACTGACCTCCGTCTTGCCAGGCACACAAATCATCGGTTCTCTTATTCGAATTTAAGGAGTATTGAAAATGGCATACAGCGAAAAACTTTTGGATCATTACGAGAATCCACGCAACGTGGGCTCTTTCGCTAAGGACGCGGAAGGTCTGGGAACCGGCATGGTGGGAGCGCCGGCTTGCGGTGACGTGATGAAGTTGCAGATCAAAGTGGGTAAGGACGGTATCATCGAAGATGCCAAGTTCAAGACCTACGGTTGCGGGTCGGCGATTGCTTCCAGTTCCTTGGTGACCGAATGGGTCAAGGGCAAGACGGTCGATCAGGCGCTGATGATCAAGAATACGCAGATCGCTGAAGAGTTGGCGTTGCCGCCGGTGAAGATACATTGTTCTATCCTGGCGGAAGATGCCATCAAGGCAGCGGTAGCCGATTACAAGGCCAAGCATGGTGCTAGCATCGAGACAGCGGCTTGCCACGGCAGCGTTTGAGAGTAGAGGAGACGAGCATGGGCATCACGATGACAGAGTCTGCCGCCAAACATGTGCAGAACTTTATCGCCAAGCGCGGCAAGGGCTTGGGCTTGCGTATCGGTGTGCGCACCACCGGCTGCTCCGGTATGGCATACAAGCTGGAATTCGCCGATGCGCTGAGTGACGAGGATCTGCAGTTTCAGAGCCACGGCGTGACCTTGCTGGTCGATCCCAAAAGCCTGCCGTATATCGACGGTATGGAGCTGGATTTTCAGCGTGAAGGTCTGAACGAAGGTTTCAAGTTCAACAATCCTAACGTGAAGAACGAATGTGGTTGTGGCGAGAGCTTCCAAGTTTAGGTCTGCGTTGAAGACGCGCGGCACAGCGTCGCGCGAGTAGCTATCCCTCACGACTCGATATCTTTACCTCTGCATGTCCTCTACCAATCTAGATCTACATCAAACGTACTTCCAGTTGTTCGACCTGCCGCAGTCCTTTGCCTTGGATGGTGCGCTACTGGAGCAGCGTTATCGTGCCTTACAGATGACGGTGCATCCCGACAAGTCGGCACATCTGCCCGCTGCCGAGCAGCGCGTCGCGATGCAGCAGGCCACCTTCGTGAACGAGGGTTACCAGACGCTGCGCAGTACCTTGCGTCGTTCGCGCTATCTGTTGCAGTTGAACGGTGTGGACACGCAGGAAGAGACCAATACCGCTATGCCTATGGATTTTCTGATGGCGCAGATGGAATGGCGCGAGGCAGTGATAGAGGCGCAACAAGCGCGTGATGTGGAATCACTGGAAGCATTGGAAGCACGTATGCGTGTCGAAACTGCCGAGCTAGAAGCGCAGCTTGCGGATAAAATCGACGCTGAAAAAAATTATGCAGCCGCCGCTGAGTCAGTGCGCAAGCTGCGTTTCATGGAGAAACTCGCGGAAGAGATACACGCCGCTTATGATGCGATGGATTATTGAAGCGAGAAAGAGGGGTGGTACTTTGTGCCTCAGTGGAAAGTACGGTTTTCCCACTCACCACTTACTGCTCACCACATACAGGTAATAATTACTTTTAATCAATGGCACTACTACAAATCTCCGAACCCGGCATGAGCACCGCCCCCCACCAGCACAGACTGGCGGTGGGCATAGACTTGGGTACCACCAATTCTCTGGTTGCGACCGTACGCAACGGTATTAGCACCGTGCTGAACGATGAGCAAGGACGTGCCATGCTGCCATCCGTGGTGCGCTACCAGGAAGATCAGACCACCTTGGTTGGCGAGGTGGCACAACGTACCCAGAGTGAAGACCCGACCAACACCATCAGCTCGGTGAAGCGTTTCATGGGACGCGGTCTGGCGGATATCGGTGACACCAGCCGCTTTCCGTACCGCTTCATCGACCAGACCGGGCAGGTGCAATTACGTACTGTGGCCGGAGCGAAAAGCCCGGTCGAAGTGTCCGCCGAGATATTGAAAGTGCTGCGCGTTCGCGCCGAAGCATCGCTCGGTGGTGAACTGGTTGGTGCGGTGATCACCGTGCCGGCTTACTTCGATGATGCGCAACGTCAGGCGACCAAGGATGCGGCGCGTCTTGCCGGGCTGAACGTGTTGCGTCTGCTCAACGAGCCGACCGCTGCGGCCATCGCCTACGGTTTGGATAATGGTTCAGAAGGTGTGTATGCCGTGTATGACTTAGGCGGTGGCACCTTCGATATCTCCATCTTGCGTTTGTCGCGCGGTGTATTCGAAGTGCTTTCCACCAATGGCGACTCGGCCTTGGGCGGTGACGATTTCGATCACCGCATCTATTGCTGGTTGCTGGAGAAGAACGACCTATCCGCACTCGGCCCGCAAGACACGCGTTTGCTGCTCACGCACGCGCGCATGGCTAAGGAGCAACTGACCGAGCATGAAGAGACGCGCATCACCGCGATGCTTTCGAGCGGTGAGATCATAGACAATGTGCTGACGCAGGCAGAATTTCACGAGATGTCCAACAATCTGGTGCAGCGCACCTTGCAGCCGCTACGTCGCGCTTTGCGTGATGCGAGCCTGAAGGTGGCCGATGTGAATGGCGTGGTGATGGTAGGCGGTGCGACGCGCATGCCGCAGGTGCAACGTGCAGTCGGTGAGTTCTTCGCGCAGACTCCGCTGACCAATCTCGATCCGGATAAAGTGGTGGCCTTGGGGGCGGCGATACAAGCCAATCTGCTGGCGGGTAACCGTGGTGAAGACGACTGGTTGTTGCTGGACGTGATCCCGCTATCACTGGGCATAGAGACCATGGGCGGTCTGGCGGAGAAACTCATCCCGCGCAACAGCACCATACCGACGGCACGCGCGCAAGAGTTCACCACGTACAAAGATGGCCAGACTGCGATGAGCATCCACGTGGTGCAGGGCGAGCGCGAATTGGTCGCCGATTGCCGTTCGCTGGCCAAGTTCGAATTGCGTGGTATCCCTGCCATGGTGGCGGGCGCGGCGCGCATACGCGTGACTTTCCAGGTGGATGCGGACGGTCTGCTCAGTGTCGCGGCGCGCGAGATGGGCAGCGGTGTGGAAGCCAATATCGAGGTGAAGCCTTCCTACGGACTGAGCGACGCGGAGATCACCCGCATGCTGCAAGAGTCCGGGCAGTACGCCCAAGATGATATGCAAGCCCGCGCTTTGCGCGAACAGCAGACCGAAGCGCGGCAACTGATAGAGGCAGTGCAGAATGCCTTGGCGCAGGACGGCGAGTTGCTCACGGCAAGTGAGCAGGCACATATCGTGGCACAGATAGCGTCGCTACAAGCCAGCTTGGAACAAACTGACACGCAAGTGTTGAAACGCGCCATCACCGGCTTGAATGATGCGACAATAAAATTCGCCCAGGCGCGCATGGACAAGAGCGTATCGCATGCCTTGTCTGGCAAAAATATTTCCGATCTAGAGGTGAAGTAATGACACAAATCATCGTCCTGCCACATGTGGAGTTGTGCCCTGAGGGCGCCTTCATAGAGGGCCAACCGGGTGTGTCACTGTGTGACACCTTGCTGCAGAACGGCATAGCCATCGAACATGCCTGCGAGAAGTCCTGCGCCTGCACCACCTGTCATGTCATCTTGCGTGAAGGCTTCAACTCACTCGCACCTTCCGAAGAGCTGGAAGATGACCTGCTGGATAAGGCTTGGGGTCTGGAGCCCAATTCACGCCTATCCTGTCAGGCTTTAGTGGGGACGACCAATTTGGTGGTCGAGATTCCGAAATACACCATCAATATGGTCAAGGAGGGACATTAGATGAAATGGACAGACGTACATCAGATCGCCATGTCACTGAGCGACGCGCATCCCGATATCGATCCGACCTATGTGAACTTCGTCGATCTGCGCAACTGGGTGATGGCCTTGGAGGACTTCAATGACGATCCGAAGCACAGCGGCGAGAAGATACTCGAAGCCATCCAGGCGGCCTGGATAGAAGAGAACGAATAACGGAAGTCCCTATAAATCGAAATCTCGTCGCAATACTGTGTTGCTCAAAAAAGTCACTTCTTACATAGTTAACTATGCGTCGTCGTGATTTTTTATTCGCGCCTTGTCTTGCTTAGATATTTCAATTCCTAGAAACTTCCGATTTGACGAATTCAATGTCAATGGAGTTTATCAATGTGCAATATCTGGCAAAGCATTTCTAACCGTATCCTGTATCTCTTGGGCGCGCTGTTGGTCAGCGGTCTGATGGGTTTCGGTCTCTACCTGCAATACGTCAAACATCAAGACCCGTGCCCATTGTGTATGGTGCAACGTGTGATCTTCATTGCCATATTGGTGGTGTTTGTAATCGCCGCGTTGCACGGCCCCAAACGTATCGGCGAACGAATCTACGCCGCACTCGTCACCCTGTTGTCCTTGTCCGGCGTGGGCGTGGCGTCGCGCCATATCTGGATCCAGCATCTGCCTCCCGATCAAGTGCCGGCCTGTGGCCCAGGACTGGACTACATGTTGGAGACCATGCCTATGGCTAATGTGCTCAAGGAATTGATGCACGGCTCCGGCGAGTGTGCCGCGCACGGCTGGACCTTCCTCACACTGGGTATCCCCGAATGGTCGTTGCTGTGCTACATCGCTTTGGCTGTGTGGGCGGTGCTGATCGCGCTACGCAATAAAGTCTGAGCGTTCTTCATAACGCGCAACATCAAGACTGATGCAAAACTTCGACATCATCATCGTGGGAGCCGGGCCGTCGGGTTGTGCAGCGGCGCGCATCTTGGCGCAAGGTGGATGGCGCGTCGGTCTGTTCGACAAGGCGCAGTTCCCCAGAGAGAAGACCTGCGGCGATGCGCTGATACCCGATGCGCACGCGGCGCTGGAAAAGCTCGGTCTGCGCGCACGGGTCGAGCAGATATCCTATCCCACCACAGCATTACGTCTGATCAGTTTCAACGGCAGTGAAGTGACGGTGCGCGGCAAGACCGCCAGCACGCCGCGTATCCGCCTGGATGCCCTGTTGCTGGAAGCGGCGCGGGAAGTCGGCGCGACCTTCCATGCGGGGCATGATTTCAAGTCGGTTAAGGATGAGGATGGCACGAACTATGTCGCCGAATTCACCTCGGGCAATGACCGCGTGACGTTGCGCGCACCCTGGGTGTTGCTGGCTACGGGGGCCAATGTCGCGCCGGTCGCGGAGGTTGGCTTGTTGGACAGGGCCGAGCCGAGCAGCTTTGCGGTGCGCCAGTATGTGCGCAATCCGCGTCTGGCCAAGGACTTCAACGAACTGGTGTTCATCCTCGATCACACCGTGCAAGGGGGTTACGGCTGGGTGTTCCCTGGCCCTGATGCAGTGTTCAATATTGGTATTGGCTATTTTGGCAGCACACGCAAACACGGACGTCTGCGTCATGACTTCGATGAATTCGTGAAGTGCCAGTCTCTGGTCAAAGACCTGATGAGTGATGGCGAAATCATCTCCACCCTAAAAGGGGCGCCGCTGCGCACCGGGCTTACCGGTGCCAGGTTCGCCGATGGTGGGATATTGGCGACCGGGGAATGTGTGGGCGCGACTTTCCCGCTCACCGGAGAGGGCATAGGCAAGGCGCTGGAGACCGGCATCCTCGCCGCAGAGCAGTTGCAGGCTCACGCGGCGCAAGGCAGGGAGGCGGTCGCGACCGCCTACAGAGCCAGCATGGGCGCACTCAAGCCCAAATTCGAAGCCTATCGCAAGGCCGAGCTGTTGCTGCGCTGGCCGTGGCTGGCCAACCTGCTGGTCGCCAGAGCAGGCAAGGGTGAATACATCCCAAGTCGTCTGGAAGCTCTGTTCAACGAGACCGCCGATCCAGCCAATTTGTTCAAACTGCGCACCTGGTTGAAGATACTGCGACGTAAGTAAGCAAAATGTGGCGGTTATGCATCGAGCCGCTGGCACAATACGGACAAAGAGTTTTTATGCTGCGTCCGCTTTGTTATTAGGTGGCTGATATGGTTTAATCTCGCCCATGAAATTTCCCTTCCAGACAGTGGCACTCATCGGTAAACACAAGGCTCCAGAAATCGCGGAGCCTTTGTTGCGTCTGGCCGCGTTTCTGACCGGGCAGGGAGTTAAAGTGGTGGTCGACAGCCTGACCGCAGAACATCTGGGCGAACATCAGTACACCGTGTTGACGCTGGACGAGATCGGGCAGGTGGTGGATCTGGCGATCGTGATGGGCGGTGACGGGACGATGTTGAATATCACCCGCGTGCTGTCACCTTGCGGCGTCCCGCTGATCGGGGTGAATCAGGGGCGTCTGGGTTTTCTCACCGATCTGACGGTAGAGAATATGCAGGAAAAACTCGGCGCGATGCTGGCCGGAAAGTTCATCGTCGAGGAACGTCTGCTCATCGCTGCGCGGATTTTGCGCGGTGAAGAAGAGGTATTTCGCGCGCTGGCGTTCAACGAGTTGGTGGTGCATCGCACGCAGCTCAGCGGCCTGTTGGAATTCGAGGTGCGCATCGATGGCGAGTATCTGTCCAATCAGCGCGCGGATGGGCTGATCGTCGCCACACCGACCGGTTCGACGGCTTACGCACTGTCTGCCGGTGCGCCTATCTTGCATCCCAATCTGAATGTACTGGAGCTGGTGCCTATCTGCCCGCACACGCTGAGCAACCGACCGCTGGTGGTGCACAGTTCCTCGGTGCTGGAGATATTGATGCATCGCTCCAGTGATATCCGTGTGCACTTCGACAGCCACACCCAGTTCGATCTGGAGTTGCATGACAAGATCATCGTCACCGGCCATCCGCAGCGCGCCTGTCTGCTGCACCCCGAAGGCCATAGTTATTACCATACGTTGCGTGAGAAGCTGCTCTGGAACCAGACCCTGTAATGCGCCTCTAAAAATCATTTTTTGGGCGCATCGCGGTGTCGCATGCTCGCTCATTCCTCGCCTACCGGTTTGGTATGTTTCGTCATTCGCTGCGCGGCTCCTTGCGCTGCATCCCGAAATTCTGCTTTTTAGCGATTGCCTATGTTGAAATTTTTAAGCATCCGCGACTTTGTCATTGTCTCCTCCCTGGAACTGGATTTCTCCGCTGGCTTCACCGCGCTGACCGGCGAGACTGGCGCGGGTAAGTCCATCCTGATTGATGCCTTGTCGTTGGCGCTGGGTGAGCGCGGCGATGCGACCATGGTGCGTAGCGGTTGCGAGCGCGCCGAGATCTCCGCCGAGTTCGATGTGAGCCCGCAGGTGCAAACCTGGCTGGAGCATCAAGACCTGGCGGGCGACGACGGAGTGTGCTTGTTGCGTCGTGTGCTGGAGACGAGCGGTCGCTCGCGTGGTTTCATCAATGGCCGCAGTGCCACGCTGCAGCAACTGCGCGAAGCGGGCGAGCAATTGCTGGATATACACGGACAGCATGCGCACCAGTCCTTGCTGCGCCCCGATGCGCAACGCGTGTTACTGGACAGCTATGCCGGGTTCGAGAGTGATGCAGCGCAGGTCGCCGCACTATACAAAGCATGGCAAGCCTTGCAACGCCGCCGCATCACGCTCAGCGAGAACGCCGAAGCGGTCGCCGCCGAACGTGAGCTGTTGCAGTTCCAGTGCGACGAGTTGTCCGGCCTGAATTTCAATGCATCTGAATGGCATGCCTTGCAAGCCGACTACGAAAAACTGGCGCATGCCGCCAGCCTGTTGGAGACCGCTGAGTTCGGCGTCGAGTCGTTGAGCGAGGCCGATAACTCTTGTCTGGCGCAACTCAATGCGCTGACCTCGCGCCTGCGTGATGCCGTCGTGCACGACGCGACGCTTCCAGACACCCTGCTGATGCTGGATAGCGCACAGGCCGAGATGCAGGAAGCAGTATATGCATTGCGCCACTACCAGCAACATTTGGATACCGACCCGGCGCGCCTGAATGAGTTGGAGCGTCGTATCCAGAATGTAATGGATACCGCGCGCAAATACCGCGTTACACCGGAACAGTTGGATGAGGTGTTGCAGCGCAACAGCGCGCGACTGGCCGAGTTGGGCGGCGATGCCGATCTGGCCGAATTGGAAAAACAGGAGCAGGCCGCGCACAAGACCTATCTGCAAGCGGCCAAGAAACTCAGCGGCGCGCGACAGAAATCCGCCGCGGTATTGTCCGATGAGATCACCGCCGCGATGCAGACCTTGGCGATGCAGGGCGGTGTGTTCGCGGTGGCCTTGTTGCCGCAGGCAGAAGGCAATGCGTATGGCCTGGAAACGATAGAGCTGCAAGTCGCCGCCAATCCCGGTGTGCCCTTGCGCAGTCTGGCCAAGGTCGCCTCGGGCGGCGAGTTGTCGCGCATCAGTCTGGCGATACAGGTGGCGACCAGCCGCATCGCCAGTGTGCCTACACTGATATTCGACGAAGTGGACAGCGGCATAGGCGGGCGCGTGGCCGAGATCGTCGGGCAGTTGTTGAAGCAGTTGGGCCAGCATTATCAGGTGATGTGCGTCACCCACTTGCCGCAAGTGGCAGCCAAGGCCGACCAGCAGTGGCAGGTCAGCAAGGCGGTGCAACAGGGCGTGACCTTGAGCAGTATCGCGGTACTGGATGCCTCTCAGCGTGTCGAAGAGATCGCGCGCATGTTGGGCGGTACCACCATCACCGATACCACCCGCAAACATGCCGCCGAGATGCTGTCCCTGTCGGCTTGAGGTCGGCTTGGGTTATGATGCGGCGGCTAAGAATATACGGATGAAGGAATGAATATGACACGTAGCAAACTGATCTTATTGTCTTTGGGTGTGCTGCTGATGAGTGGCTGTATGTCGCATCTGCGTCCCTACAAGATGGATGTACGCCAGGGCAATTACATCACGACCGAGATGCGTGAAAAACTGAGATTGGGTATGACCAAACAGCAGGTGCGTTTCGTGATGGGCACGCCGATGTTGGCCGACGTCTTCCACGGCAATCGCTGGGACTATCGCTACAGTTTGGCTGAACGCGGCACCGTGGTGGAACAACAAGGCATGACGCTGTATTTTGAAGGTGACAGTCTGGCACGCATCGATGACGCCGCCATGCCTGCGCTCCCGCCGCAACCAGCTGCCGAACCGGTGCCCGAGCTACCTGCCGCATCGGCAGTGCCGGCCGTGATGCCCGAGCCGGTAGTGGCCGCACCCGCTGCGATTGCGCCCGTGGTCGCTGCGGACGTGCAGGTCAAAGCCAGTCTGGATGCATGGGCTGCGGCTTGGTCGGCACGGGACAGCAAAACCTATCTGGCCGCTTATGCACCCACCTTCAGACCCACTGACATGAGTCGTGCCGCCTGGCAGAAGCAGCGTCAACAACGTATCGCCAAAGCCAAGTCCATCGCGGTGACTTTGAGTGATGTCGCGGTGCAGATGCAGGACGATACCCATGCGAACGTCACCTTCACTCAAGATTATCGCGCCGACAAATATGAGGACGTCGAGCACAAGACCATGCAGTTGGAAAAGAGTGGCGATGCTTGGTTGATCGTCGCTGAAACCGTACAGAAATAAAGGAAGCAAAATGAGCAAGATCAAAATCGCTATCGCAGGTAGCAGTGGCCGTATGGGACGTATCCTGCTGGACCTGGTCAACCAAGCTGACGACATGGTGTTGCATGCGGCGCTGGAACACGGTGGTAGCGAGTGGCTGGGCCGCAATGCAGGCGAGTTGTTCGGTGCCAAGAGTGATGTCACCATAACCGCCGATGTGGCCGCCGCTTTGCAGGGTGCGGATGTGCTGATCGACTTCACCCGTCCTGAAGGCACATTGCATCACCTTGATATCTGCCGTAAGTCGGGCGTGGCCATGGTGATTGGTACGACCGGATTCAATGCGCAACAAAAAGCCGTGTTGGGCGCGCCGCTCAGGATGTAGGCATCGTGTTCGCGCCGAATATGAGCGTAGGTGTGAATCTGGTGTTCAAGCTGCTGGAGACCGCATCGCGCGTGTTGAGCCACGGCTACGACATCGAGATCATCGAAGCGCATCACCGCCATAAAGTAGATGCCCCCTCCGGCACCGCACTGGGCTTGGGTGAAGTGGTCGCCCGCACGCTGGGACGCGACTTGGAAAAATGTGCCGTGTATGGCCGCGAAGGTGTGACCGGTGAGCGCGATCCTTCCACCATAGGCTTCGCCACCGTGCGCGGCGGCGACATCGTCGGCGACCACACCGTGCTGTATGCGGGCATAGGTGAGCGTATCGAGATCACCCACAAAGCCAGCAGCCGCGCCACCTTCGCGCTGGGTGCTTTGCGTGCTGCACGTTACCTGAAAGCCAATGGCGCAGGCATGTATGACATGCAGGATGTGTTGGGTTTGAAGGATCTGAGTGAACTGTAGGAGCAAGCGAGCTCCTACTATTTCGAGCTATCGAATCCATTGTTGAACGGCTGCTTTGCGGCGATAGAAATTCATCGGTAGAGTTATGCAAACGGCCAAAAGTGAGCTTTTGTAAAGATTGGCTATTCGGCAAGAATTTTGTAACCCGAAATTCGGATTTGTGCCAACTTCATATTCAATTTTTATTGCGTTCTTGAATATGGCCAGATCAACTTAAGCCATCGTTTACTCCCGCATATTTTTTTTATAAAACCTACTGCCAAAAAGGAATGTATGGGAAGTAAATTTATAGCTCTATGCACCATGTTGCTACTGTTTAATGTCACAACAGGGTATGCAGGGATCGATGAGGCAAAGGCGGCTTACGATAAAGGGGATTTTGCGGCCTCATTACAAGAAATTCGTCCATTGGCTGAACAAGGCATTGCGGCGGCTCAGAATTTATTAGGGATAATGTATGCCAACGGCCAAGGCGTACCGCAAGACTATTTGCAAGCTACAGCATGGTTTAGTAAGGCCGCTGAACAGGGATACATCATAGCTCAATCTAACTTGGGCGCCATGTATGGAAACGGTCAAGGCGTACCTCAAGATTATGAACAAGCAATAGCTTGGTATCGCAAGGCGGCCGAAAAAAAGTACGCTATTGCTCAATTTAACTTAGGTTTAATGTATGAGCTAGGTCATGGCGTTTCAAAAGATTATGCACAATCAGAAGGTTGGTATCGCAAGGCTGCTGAACAGGGAGAAGCACATTCTCAAGCCCGTTTGGGGGGGATGTATATAAATGGGCTAGGCGTACCTCAAGATTATGAACAAGCAATAAATTGGTTTCGCAAGGCTGCTGAACAGGGAAATGTGGTGGCCCAAACCAGTTTGGGCCGTATGTATGAAAAAGGCCAAGGCACTCCACAAGACTATGCACAGGCATTGGTTTTGTATCGTAAGGCGGCTGAGCAGGGTGAGGTAATGGCTCAATACAACTTAGGTGTGTTGTATTACAAAGGTGAGGGTGTTACACAAGACTATGCGCAAGCCACAGTCTGGTTTCGAAAGGCTTCAGAACAAGGGAATGAAAATGCGATAAATTTCTTGCCTGCTTTAGAGAAGAAGTTAGCAGAACAACAAGCAACAGTTAAACAGACTGCGGAGGATGAAGCTCGTGGATATATACACATGTCCTTCACCGATTTTCGGCTGGATGCCAAAAAAATGCGGTTGGGCAGCAAACTTGCAATCTCTGGGCTTTATCAAGTAAAAGGCGAAATTGAAACGCTTGCAGAATCACTCTTTGCAACACAAATGCCGAACACATTCAGAGTCTTTCTCCTAACAGAGGACGCGCCTCGTGCAATACGAAGAAAATTATTAGAATTGCGTGACGGTGTTTGTGGTGTATATGGCTGTCAATTGACTATCCTTGGTCATGTAAGCAAGTGTGAAGTTACTTGGCTTGGGGCTCAGGTAAAAAGTACCACCTGCATCTCTGTAGACGATATTCATTAACCGTAGGCAAAAGGCTTGGTCTTAAGGGTAAGGAATACTAAGAGGAGCTACGAGAACATGGCCTCCCGCAGCACCCTACTTTTACCTTAGAGAGAGGAACATGGCAGACACTTCGGCACAAAAAAGAGCGGAGCTCTGGATTGTTCGGCACTTCCTACCTAATCAATTCAATGGACTTTCCTTTGAAGAGCTGCATGTTCCGCTCGTTTGGGGCGGGCGGTTTGCATTTGACGCTGTATGTGCAGATCGCAGCATTGTCGGCCTCGTCTCAACGAGCGCGGCAAAAACCTCAAGTGGCAAGCAGGCAGCCGCCAAAATTCAGAAGCTCAAGTGCGACACTCTCTACCTCACAAATGTTGATGTCCAATGTCGGAAATTGCTCATTTTTTCCGAGGAATCCATGCTTAATCATTTCCAGAACGACGTTAGAATCGGCCGATTCCCCAAGGGGGTAGAGCTGCTACACGCAGAGCTCCCCCCAGATATTTTGGCAGGGGTTGCTGCAGCGAGACTGGAGGCGCAGAGGGAAGTATCACCTTCAAGCTCTTAATGTTCCTTGCAGAATCGGTGGCTCTGAGCTCAAACGTTGAAGTTCTGATTTTGTGGAAATCGAACATCTGAAACTTGACTAAAGGGACAGAGCATGACTGGCTGTTTTAGGACAACCAACATGCTAAAGTCGACAGCCGCTTTGGGTTTCTGCCGGTAACGAAAGTCCTTTTTTGGGTATTCGAAATTGAGTAAGACACGCTGAAAACTGGCCTAAGCAGATGTCATTTGAGATGACGGTGACGTATATGACCAAGGGCTTGAAGCAGGCGTTCACGCAGCAGGCGAGCAGTGAACGGGCGGCCAAGGAAAAGAAACAGGCGGATCGGTTTTAAGCGAGCCTTTTCTTCGTGCTGCACCGTTCCTTCCCCATCTCAGGGGGAATGAGACTTAAGATGCTTGCCCATTGACTTGGTTGGCAATAAACCTTGCTGTGACGAAGTCCATGCTATTGACGTGATTGACGAACCAGCCGTTCAGCGTGCTCTCTATAACGGCGCGCAGTCGCGCTGCATCGCTCTCTTGTCGCCATAGCTCGATGTGTTCCTCTAGTGCACTCAGCACGCGATCATGTTCCCCCTTGTGCATACGGTAAGCCGGGAACTGAGCTGTCTGCATCTGACGTTCTTCCTCTGCAAAATGATGGCGGGTATGTTCCGCTAGTTGGTCTAGCAGTGGGTCTATGGCGCTAGGGTTGGGTGCGTCATGCAAGGTGGCGATGAGCTTTTCGCACAAGGACACGAATTCCGAGTGGTCGCGGTTCATAAAATCCAGTGCCACTTTGGAATATTCCAGCATGTTGTTTCTCCTGATATTCAAGTCTGTGTGACGCTCTGAACTCACGGTATAATCGCGCCCCTATGCAGATTCTACGTGGACTTTACTCCCCCGATACTCAGCCTGTTGCGATCACCATCGGAAACTTCGATGGTGTGCATCTGGGCCATCAAGCTTTGCTCTCCGAGTTGAAGCTGGCTGCGCACGCGCGCGGCTTGCAAACTGCAGTGGTGATCTTTGAGCCGCATCCGCGCGAGTTTTTTACGCCGGATCAGGCGCCAGCGCGGCTCACTAGCTTGCGCGAGAAGCTACAGTATTTTTCATCGCTAGGGATAGATCGCGTGCATGTGTGCCGTTTCGATGCGCGCTTCGCGCAGATGACGGCGACGGATTTCATCAAGTCTTTGCATGAGCAGTTGTCGGCAAGTTTCGTATTGATCGGCGACGATTTCCGTTTCGGCAAAGGCCGTATCGGCGATTTCGCACTGATGGAAAAAGTGGCGGCGGTGCAGGGCTTTGAGGTCAAGGCGATGCACAGTGTGTTGCATGATGGTGTGCGCATCTCCAGCACTGCCGTGCGTGCCACCTTGGCCGCCGGACAGTTGCGCACTGCGCAGCGTTATCTGGGGCGCCACTACAGCATGAGCGGGCGTGTCGTACATGGCGATCAGGTGGGACGCAAGTTGGGTTTCCCCACCGCCAATATTCAGGTGCGTCATCCGCGTCTGCCTTTATCTGGCATCTATGTGGTACAGGTGCATGCGCAAGGTTTGGGGGTGTTGCAGGGGGCGGCCAGTATGGGCGTGCGACCTACTGTGAAGAACGATGCCAAGCCTACGTTAGAAGTGCATCTGTTCGAATTTGACCAGCAGATCTATGGCAAACATCTGCGCGTCGAGTTCTTGCAGAAGTTGCGCGACGAAGCCAAGTATCCCGACCTTGCCACCCTGACCAAGCATATCGCCATGGATGTGGAGAGTGCCAAAGAATGGTTTGAGAAGCACGACTGATTTTTAGAGCCGTCATTCCCGTGCAAACGGGAATCCAGTGGTTTTAGCAAAAATGTTTTTAAGGTTTTGTCTCCGCATTGCGGAGATTTTTTGACTGACTAGATTCCCGCCTGCGCGGGAATGACGAGCATAGAGTTGCAATACTGAACTTTGCATTGGAATGAACATGACAGACTATAAGAGCACCCTCAATCTTCCCGATACCGTTTTCCCTATGCGTGGCGACATGGCCAAACGCGAGCCGCAGATGTTGGCACGCTGGCAAGAGCAGCAGCGCTACAAGAAGCTGCGCACAGCCAAAGCCGGTAAGCCTAAGTTCATCCTGCACGACGGCCCGCCGTATGCGAACGGTGACATCCATATCGGCCATGCGGTGAATAAAATCCTCAAGGACATCATCATCAAGAGCAAGACGCTGAGCGGCTTTGATGCGCCTTATGTGCCGGGCTGGGATTGTCACGGCCTGCCGATTGAACTCATGGTGGAGAAGAAACATGGCAAGGCGATACCGGCTGCCGAGTTCCGCCAACTGTGCCGCGATTACGCAAAAGAGCAGGTCGAGCGCCAGAAGAAGGATTTCATCCGGCTAGGAGTGTCGGGCGATTGGGATCATCCCTACCTTACCATGGATTTCAAGACCGAAGCCGACATCATCCGTGCGCTCGGCAAGATCTACGAGAACGGCTATCTGTATCAGGGCTACAAGCCAGTGAACTGGTGTTTGGATTGCCAATCTGCTTTGGCAGAGGCCGAGGTGGAATACGAAGACAAGACTTCCGCTGCAGTGGACGTGGGTTTCGAAGCGGCAGACAAAGCGGCTTTGAACAAGGCCTTCGGTGTTAAGTTGCCGGCAAATGCAAAAGTGTATGCGGTGATTTGGACCACCACACCTTGGACCTTGCCAGCCAATCAGGCGGTGAGCGTGCATCCTGATTTCTCCTACGACTTGGTAGGTACCGATAAGGGTTATCTCATCGTTACTTCCGATATGGTGGGCGACTGTCTGGCTCGTTACGAGTTGGCGGGCAGCAACGACAGAGGCGACGGCACGGCGGCAAGCTGCAACGGTAGCGCGCTGGAAGGTCTGCTGTTGCAACATCCTTTCATGGATAGACAAGTGCCTATCATCTGCGGCGAGCATGTCACGCTGGAAGCCGGTACTGGCTTGGTGCACACCGCTCCCGCGCATGGTCTGGACGATTATTTCGTTGGTCAAAAATATCGCTTGCCTAGTGACAGCCCAGTCGGCGACGACGGCAAGTTCTTAGCATCCGTGCCATTGGTGGGCGGCATGTTCGTATGGAAGGCCAACGATGTGGTGGTCACTGCCTTGCAAGAGAGTGGCCATCTGCTGTGCCTGAAAAAGATACAACACAGCTACCCGCATTGCTGGCGTCACAAGACTCCTATCATCTTCCGCTCCACGCCGCAGTGGTTCATCGGCATGACGCAAGAAGGAAATGCGGGTCATGGCGCGACGCTGCGCGAGCTGGCAAACAAGGCGGTCGATGGCACTGAGTTCTTCCCTGCTTGGGGGCGTGCGCGTTTGGAAGCGATGATCAAGAATCGTCCCGACTGGTGTGTTTCTCGCCAGCGTAACTGGGGCGTGCCCATGGCTTTCTTCGTGCATAAAGAGACTGGCGAGCTGCATCCCGATACGCCAGCCTTGCTTGAGCAAGTCGCCAAGCTGGTGGAGCAGTCTGGCATCGAGGCTTGGTTCAGCCTGAATTCGGCAACCCTGCTGGGCACGGATGCGGCACAGTACAAGAAACTCACTCATACGCTGGACGTGTGGTTCGATTCCGGTGTCACGCACGCCTCGGTATTGGCGCGTCGTGAGGAGTTGCGTGCCCCCGCCGATCTGTATCTGGAAGGTTCGGATCAACATCGCGGCTGGTTCCAGTCCTCACTTTTGACAGGCTGTGCCATTAACGGTCGAGCACCGTTCGATGCTTTGCTCACGCACGGTTTCGTGGTGGACGGAAAGGGACACAAGATGTCCAAGTCCAAGGGCAACGTCATCGCGCCGCAAAAGATCTTCGACACCTTGGGCGCGGACATCCTGCGCTTGTGGACGGCGTCTACCGACTACTCCGGCGAGCTGACCATCTCCGATGAGATCTTGAAGCGCGTGGTGGAAAGTTATCGCCGCATCCGCAATACCTTGAAATTCCTGTTGGCGAACATCTCCGATTTCGATGCGACTAAAAATGCGCTGCCAGTGCAGCAATGGCTGGAGATTGACCGATACGCCTTGGCGATCACGCACAAGTTACAAGCCGATATCACTGCTGCTTATGCGGTGTATGACTTCCATGCCGTGGCCAAAAGTCTGCAAGCCTTCTGCTCGGAAGACTTGGGTGGTTTCTATCTGGATATTTTGAAGGATCGTTTATATACCGCTGGTACCGACTCTGTCTGCACGCCGTTCAGCACAGAACGCGCTGTATCACATCACGCAAGCGCTGCATCGCTTGATGGCGCCGATACTGAGCTTCACCGCCGAAGAAGTGCACGAAGTATTGAGTGGTAGAGATGACGCGAGCGTGTTTTTGGGTGAGTGGTATGCCTTGCCGGAATTGGCTGAGGGCGAGACGATCAGTCAGCGTTGGCGCGAATTGCGCACGGTGCGTGCCGAGGTGCAGCGACGTTTGGAAGAGTTGCGCGCCGCCGGTACGATAGGATCATCGCTGCAAGCGGAAGTGGATGTGTATGTCACGAACGCGTTGCAACAGAAGCTGAATATCTTGGGTGACGATCTGCGCTTCGTGCTCATCACTTCCGCCGCAACTCTGCACGGTGGCGAACATGGCGACAATATCCGCGTCGAGGCTAAATCGTCTGTGCACGGCAAGTGTGAGCGTTGCTGGCATTACCGTTCGGATGTCGGCACTACCGCCGAGCATCCCACCATCTGCGGTCGTTGCGTGAGCAATCTGTACGGGGCAGGCGAGGCGCGTGACTATGCTTAGTCGCTGGCTGGGACTGAGCGCGCTGGTCATCATTTTCGATCAGCTCAGCAAGCTCTATATCAGTAGTCATTTTGCGTACGGTGAGAGCCTGCCGGTGTTGAGCGTGTTCAGTCTGGTGCTGTGGCATAACACCGGCGCGGCGTTCAGTTTTCTCAGCGACTTCGGTGGTCTGCAGCGCTGGTTGTTCAGTATCATCGCGCTGGTGGCATCGGCCTGGATCGTGTGGTTGTTGCGCAAACATGCGCAGCAGACGCTGTTCGCTTTCGGTCTGAGCATGATCTTGGGCGGTGCCTTGGGCAATCTTATCGACCGCGTCGCCTACGGTCATGTCATCGATTTTTTATTGTTCCATTGGGACGCACATATCTTTCCCGCGTTCAATCTGGCGGACTCCGCGATTACCTGCGGCGCGGCCTTGTTGATATGGGATAGTTTTACGGAGAAGAGACATGGAACTGTTACTCGCTAATCCGCGCGGCTTCTGCGCCGGTGTGGATAGAGCCATCGAGATCGTCGAGCGCGCGCTGGCTTTGCATGGCGCGCCCATCTATGTGCGTCACGAAGTGGTGCACAACAAATTCGTGGTGGAAGGCTTGCGCGCCAAGGGCGCGATTTTCATCGAAGACCTTGCCGATGTACCTGATGGCAGCATCCTGATCTTCAGTGCGCACGGCGTACCACAGTCGGTGCGGCGTGAAGCGGAGTCACGCGGCTTGACCGTGTTCGACGCGACCTGTCCGCTGGTGACCAAGGTGCATATCGAAGTGTCGCGTCTGCGCGAGCAGCGAAAAGAGATTGTGATGATAGGTCACAAGGGTCACCCAGAGGTTGAGGGTACGATGGGGCAGAGCGAGGGCGGCATGTATCTGGTCGAGTCGCCCGCGGATGTATTGAAACTCAAGGTGAGCGACGAACTGAATCTCGCCTATGTGACCCAGACCACCCTGTCGGTGGACGATGCGGCCGACATTATCACCGCGCTCAAGAACCGCTTCCCTTTCATCACGGGCCCCAAGAAGGACGACATCTGCTACGCCACGCAGAACCGTCAGGATGCAGTGAAGCAGTTGGTCAAACAGTGTGATGTGGTACTGGTGATAGGCTCGCCCTCGAGCTCAAATTCCAACCGTCTGCGCGAGGTTGCTGCTAATGTTGGCTTGCCAGCCTATCTGGTGGATAACGCCGACGAATTGCGCGCCGAGTGGTTCGAAGGCAAGCGCAAAGTGGGTATAAGCGCCGGTGCCTCGGCGCCTGAGGTGCTGGTGCAGGGTGTGATCGCTCGTATGAAACAACTGGGCGGCAGCGAAGTGGTCGAGTTGCAGGGCATCATAGAGAACGTGGTGTTCCCTCTGCCCAAAACGCTTATTCCCATCGTGGAAAAAAACTGAGCCAGTGAGTGCCGAGATACTGATTGTCGGTGCCGGTGCAATCGGCCTGACCAGCGCCATCACCTTGCTCGAAGCGGGTTATCGCGTCACCGTGCTAGAGCGCGGTGAAGTCGGTCAGGAGGCTTCCTGGGCAGGCGGTGGCATCATGTCGCCGCTGTGTTCATGGGATTACCAAGAGTGCGTCACCCGTCTTGCACATCGCAGCATGGCGATGTTCCCTGAGGCAGCCGCAATGCTCCATGCACAGACCGGTATAGATCCAGAATATATCCAGAGTGGCATGTTGGTTTTGCCGCCCTTCGATATGGAGCAGGCCAGACTTTGGTGCGAGCAGCATCAGTACTCTGGACAGTCTTGTGATGTGGACGAATATCTCCCCGGCCAAACCGGGCTGTTATTGCCCGAGGTCGCGCAAGTGCGCAACCCGCGTCTGTTGCAGGCTTTGCGTAAACGCGTGGAGATGTTGGGGGGGGTGATACGCGAACAGCACGAGGTGCTGGGTCTTACGCGGCAGGGTGTACGCATCACTTCACTGCGCACACCGCACGGCGATTTCAGTGCCGATGCTTATGTGGTTACGGCAGGTGCATGGAGCAAGACACTGTTGGGCGAACATGCGCTACGCATGGACGTGAAGCCGATACGAGGACAGATATTGTTATTCAAATTTGCTACGCCACCGTTCGAGCACATCTTGGTCAGGAACAGTCTGTATCTAATCCCGCGCTGCGACGGACATGTGCTGGTGGGCAGTACGCTGGAGGATGAGGGATTCGACAAGTCCACCACGCCCGAGGCGCGCGAAAATCTGTTGAATAAGGTCTACGAGATATTGCCCGCATGGCGCGATATCGCACCGATTCGACATTGGGCAGGCTTCCGCCCCGGCTCTCCCGACAACATCCCCACCATAGGCCGCCATCCGCAACTGACCAACCTGTATGCCAACACAGGTCACTTCCGTTACGGTGTGACCATGTCGCTGGCCAGTGCGGAATTGTTGCTTAACGAGATCGAGCTAAGCCCGCAGCCTATTCCTACCGAAGACTATAGCTGGCGATAGCTGTATCGATAACTCAACAATCAGGTCATTTGCATATGGTGCAATCGATTATCTGATTGTTGAGTCACGCATGTTCCGCGCTTGTTTTGTTGGGGAGTTAACATGAGTACGCATGTCATCTTGTTGCGCCACGGCGAGACCGATTGGAACACGCAAAGACGTATTCAAGGTCAGACCGACACCGCTCTGAACGAGCGGGGGCATGCGCAGTCACGTGCCCTGGTGAGTGCGACTCTGGGGGGGCAGATTGATGCCCTGTATAGCAGTGATCTGGTGCGGGCGCGCGATAGTGCGGCTTATCTGGCTGAGGCACGAGGACTGACGGCAATCCCCCTGCCGCAGCTGCGTGAACGTCATCTCGGTATGTTCCAAGGGGTTACGGGCGCGGAAGCGCAGTCACGGTGGCCGGAGGAATATGCACGCTATCGGCAGCGCGACCCGGAGCAAACTTTGGGCGACGGCGAAAGTCTGCGGCAGCTGCAGCGTCGTGTCATCACGGTGTGTGAGGAGTTGATCGCGCGGCATCACGGCGAGCATATCGCTCTGCTCACCCATGCCGGTGTCATAGACATGGTGTATCGACATGCTTTGGGTAGGCCGTTACACGCCGCGCGTGACTTTGAGATCGGCAACGCCAGCGCACATCATTTTGATTGCGATGCGAGCGCTTGGCGTTTGCTGCGCGACGCTGCACCGTGCCCTGCACGGCGGTACCTCCGCCGTGGAATGATCGCAACTATTGTCCGGGTTTGCGGCTGGGGAAGCCTACGATGTCTTGCAGATATTTATCACCATACGCCTTGCTCTCTGCCTTCATAAAATCGAGGAAGGCTTGCGCCACGACCGAGAGCGGTTTCTCTTTGGGATAAGCCAGATACCAATGCCGCTGGATGGGGAAGCCCTGCACATCTAACACCACCAACTCTCTGGCATGACGCTCCAGCGCCAGTGTGTGTGCTGACAGTACTGCGATACCCAAGCCCCCCGCGACCGCCTGTTTGATGGCCTCGTTGCTGCCCAGCTCCATTTTGATCTTGCACTTCAGTTCGTTTTCGGCGAAAAACTGTTCGGTGGCCAGACGCGTGCCCGAGCCCGGTTCACGCATCAGGAAGGGCTCTTCTGCCAACCGTTCTGCTGTGATTGCTGGCTTCTTGGCCAACGGATGGTCGCTTGCCGCCAGTACCACTAAAGGATTCTCCATAAGCGGTTCCAGATGTATCTCCATATGCTCGGGCGGACGTCCCAGCACATACAAGTCATCAAGATTCTCGTTGACGCGCTGCAACATGCGCTGACGATTGATCACGTTCAGCGATACTTCGATGCCCGGATAAAGTTGGCTGAACCTCCCCAGCAAACGTGGCACGAAATACTTGGCGGTGGTGATCACCGAGAGACGCAACTTGCCCGCCTTGATGCCTTGCATGTCGGACATCTGCATCTCGAAGCGCGCCAGACTATCGAAAATATCACGGCAGGTCTTAAGTAACTCGCTACCACTATCGGTGAGATAGAGGCGCTTGCCGACCTGTTCGATGAGCGGCTGTCCGACGATCTCGCTGAGTTGTTTGAACTGTATCGAGATGGTTGGCTGAGTGGTGTGTAGTTCCTCCGCAGCCCTTGTGAAACTGAGATGGCGTGCCACCGCCTCGAATACCTTGAGCTGTCTGAATGTGGCGTTCTTCATCATGGTTGTTCACCTTTTATCATTGACGATTATCTATGGTATCCATCTAAAAATACAATTTTTATTAATGGACGCAGGTGAATATAGTTGCACCACGTTCAAACGGGCGCGTGGTCTTTCATGGTGGGAGGCTGCTGATTATTTTAATAAATAAAGGAGCTTGCAATGGCTGTCAAATCATACAACGCAGGTGTTAAAGAGTACAGGCAGACCTATTGGGAGCCTGAATACAAGGTTCAGGATACCGATATTCTGGCTTGTTTCAAAATCACCCCTCAAGCAGGCGTGTCACGTGAAGAAATCGCAGCAGCGGTTGCAGCTGAATCTTCAACCGGCACCTGGACCACAGTTTGGACAGATCTGTTGACTGATCTGGATCATTACAAAGGCCGCGCCTATCGCATCGAAGACGTGCCTGGCGACGATACCTGTTTTTACGCATTCGTAGCTTACCCAATTGATCTGTTTGAAGAAGGCTCAGTTGTTAACGTATTCACTTCATTAGTGGGTAACGTATTCGGCTTTAAGGCACTGCGCGCATTGCGTCTGGAAGACGTGCGTTTCCCTATCGCCTACGTAAAAACCTGTGGTGGTCCACCACAAGGTATTCAGATGGAGCGCGACATCCTGAATAAGTATGGCCGTCCATTGCTGGGTTGCACGATCAAGCCCAAGCTGGGTCTGTCTGCAAAGAACTACGGTCGCGCTGTTTACGAATGTTTGCGTGGTGGTCTGGATCTGACCAAAGACGACGAGAACATCAACAGCCAACCATTCATGCGCTGGCGTGCCCGTTTTGACTTCGTGCAGGAAGCGACACTGAAGGCAGAACGTGAAACTGGCGAACGTAAAGGTCACTACCTGAACGTTACTGCTCCAACACCTGAGGAAATGTACAAGCGTGCTGAATATGCAAAAGAAATCGGCGCGCCGATCATCATGCATGACTACCTGACTGGCGGTTTCTGCGCTAACACAGGTTTGGCTAACTGGTGTCGTGACAACGGTATGTTGTTGCACATCCACCGCGCGATGCACGGTGTTATCGACCGTAACCCGCACCATGGTATTCACTTCCGCGTCCTGGCTAAAGCGCTGCGTCTGTCCGGTGGTGACCACCTTCACTCCGGTACTGTTGTAGGTAAGCTGGAAGGCGACCGTGCACCAACATTGGGTTTTGTTGACTTGATGCGTGACAGCTTCATCAAGGAAGACCGCGCTCGCGGTATCTTCTTTGACCAGGATTGGGGCTCGATGCCAGGTGTGTTCCCGGTTGCTTCAGGTGGTATTCACGTTTGGCACATGCCGGCACTGGTTAACATCTTCGGCGACGATGCTTGCTTGCAGTTTGGTGGTGGTACTTTGGGTCACCCATGGGGTAACGCAGCAGGTGCAGCAGCTAACCGCGTGGCACTGGAAGCTTGCGTAGAAGCACGTAACTCAGGCCGTGAACTGGAAAAAGAAGGCAAGGACATTCTGACTAAAGCAGCAGCCAGCAGTCCAGAACTGAAGATCGCGATGGAAACTTGGAAAGAAATCAAGTTTGAATTCGATACAGTTGACAAGCTGGACGTAGCCCACAAATAAGCTTAGTTCCCGAGGCAATGACTTGGGTCGCATGTTATGTGCGCCCAGTCTTAATTAAATATTATTTAAAGGAATATTGTCATGAGTGAAATGCAAGATTACAAATCACGCGTAAGTGATCCAGCCAGCCGCAAATTCGAAACTTTTTCATATCTGCCACAGATGACTGATGCGCAGATCAGAAAGCAAATTGAATACATCGTCAAAAAAGGCTGGAACCCAGGTCTGGAGCATACAGAGCCTGAGCATCTGATGGACAACTACTGGTACATGTGGAAGCTGCCGATGTTTGGCGAAACCGATGTGGACGTTGTAATGAAGGAAGCTGAAGCATGCCGCAAAGCTAACCCTAACAACCACATTCGCCTGCTTGCTTATGATAACTTCAAGCAATCACAAGGCACGAACATGGTGATTTTCCGCGGCAAGACTGTTTAATCGCACACGGGTATCAGCAATGAAATCCCCGGAACCTTGCGGCAACGGGGATTTTTTCCGAGATGGCTATTAAAAAGGAATCGACATGAGTGATACGATCAAGCAATACAGAATACAAAAGGAACCTTATTACCGGGCGGTTGCGGATGAGATTGAGCTTTATGAGGCCGCGTATTCAGTACGGATGCCGATGATGCTCAAAGGGCCGACCGGTTGCGGAAAATCGCGTTTTGTAGAGTATATGGCGTGGAAACTGAACAAGCCTTTGATCACCGTCGCCTGCAATGAGGACATGACGGCATCCGATCTGGTGGGACGTTTCCTGCTCGATGCGCAAGGCACACGCTGGCAGGACGGCCCCTTGGCCATCGCCGCACGTGAAGGCGCGATATGCTACCTGGATGAAGTCGTTGAGGCGCGTCAGGACACCACCGTGGTGATCCATCCACTGACAGATAATCGTCGCATCTTGCCGCTGGAAAAAAAGGGCGAGCTGATAAATGCGCACCCTGATTTCCAACTGGTTATTTCCTACAATCCTGGTTATCAAAGCCTGATGAAGGACTTGAAGCAATCCACCAAGCAGCGTTTTGGCGCGCTGGATTTTAACTATCCTGCCCATGATGACGAAAAGGAAATCGTCGCACACGAAAGCAAAGTAACCGCTGAAGTGGCAAGCAAGCTGGTGTCTATCGCCGAACGCGCACGCAATCTCAAAGGTCACGGACTGGACGAAGGAATTTCTACACGGATGCTGATTTACGCGGGCAATCTGATTGCTACGGGTGTGGAAGCAAAAGCGGCCTGCCGTGTTGCTCTGGTCAGACCGATTACGGATGATCCTGACATGCGCGATGCGCTGGACGCCGCAGTTACCACGTTTTTCTGATTCATAACCTGACTGAGCCAGTCTGTCACCGGCCATCACTTAGGAAATTAACATGACGCTCTCCTTGGAACACCATACTGAGTTACTCGAGGAATTAGGTTCGCATGCCAGCGAGATTTTGCAATCATCCTGGTATGAGGCCGTGCGCGTATTTGGCCCGCAAGGCTTAGAAAACTATGTGCAAGGTGCGCGATCACTTAAGAGTCTGGGCCGCGGCAGCGAGTTGGTCATTACTTTTATCGAAAGCGCACCTAGTATCGCCAAAGAGATAGGCGAAGACTCGGTGGTGGATTTACTCGATACCGTGATGGCGTTGGCGTCAAAAACAAGCGGTGCTGTGTTGCAGGCTGTGATCGCTTCAGCACCGACGGCTGCCAAACGACTGGGCGATGCGGCATTGTTTAGTGCCTATTTGCAACTACTCAACACCTTGCTCAATCAGGTGCCTCGCGGTTTGCGCCCGATGATGGAGAATTTGGAAACGCTGCTGGGGCAACTGACATTGGGGGGCTTGAGGCGCTGGGCCTCGTGGGGGGCGCACGCACATAAAACCAACTTTGAAGAACAGATTAACTACTTTAGTCTGAAATCCAAAGAGTCGTTGGCCATGTTGCAGAAGGAGCGTAAAGGCACATTATTTATCGATGTGCAGCGGCGCATCAACATGTACTTGCGCGCTTTGTGGGCACGAGATTTTTTCATGCGCCCCACCAGTGGCGATTTTGAGTCGCGTGAAGGCTACAAGCCCTTTATCGAAGACTATTTCCTGCATTTGCCGGATGCCTTTGATGATTATGAAGGGATATCGGGTCTGGAGATGTACCGGGCCACGGCGGCCCATTGCGCGGCACATCTGGTTTATACCACGGTGCCAATTTCTGCCGAAACGCTCAGTCCCTTGCAGATGGCGGTCATCAGCGTGATCGAAGACGCGCGTGTTGAGACGCTGTCGATAAAAGTCTTTCCGGGACTCAAGAAAGTTTGGGCCAAACTACATACGGTGCAAGCCGACCAGGCAAACACGGCGGGCGATTATTTAAACCGTTTGGCGCGTGCGTTGCTGGATAGTGATTTTGAAGATAAGGATCCCTGGATAGCACAGGGTCGTGCATTGTTCGCCCAGTCCGCCGATCGCATGACAGACAACACGATCTCCTGGGAAATCGGTGTGGCACTGGCACATGGTTTGATGGAAAAACGCATAGCATTTAATCCGCGAACGGATGTGTTGACTGCGCCCTACCGCGATGACAACCGTTATTTCTGGGAATTTGAGGAATTCGATTTCAACAAATCCCAATCGGCAGGATTTGAGACGGTCAAACAGGTACGCAGGCATGTGTCGGTGACGGAATTTGCCAATGAGATTGATTGCGAAACCGCCGGTGATGACGCGCAAGAAATCTGGATCATGTCGGAAGAGTTTTTCCCTTATGAAGACAATGGGGTCAGCTACAACGAGTCCGAAGGCAAAGAGCCCATGTCCGAACCCTTCCATTACGCGGAGTGGGATTATCAGATTCAGCTCGAACGTCCGGCCTGGGCTACCGTGATGGAGAAGCGCTCCAAGGCGGGTGATTTACAGGTGATCGATCAAATCACTGCGGACAACAAGCAGATCGCATCACGCCTGAAATTTTTGCTGGATGCGATGCAACCCCAGGGAGTTCAGCGCATCCGCAAACTTGAAGATGGAGATGAGATCGACATCAATGCCGCGATAAGCAGCATGATCGACTTCCGCATGGGTTTACAACCGGACCCTCGTATCATGATGCGCTCGGTACGTAAGGTGCGCGATATTTCCGTGATGGTATTGCTGGATTTGTCTGAATCCACCAACGAAAAAGTGCTGGGGCAAGATCAGTCCGTGCTGGATCTGACCCGTCAGGCCTGTGTGTTACTGTCCGACGCGATCAACAAGATCGGCGACCCCTTCGCAATTCATGGATTCTGTTCCGATGGTCGGCACGATGTGGAGTACTACCGCTTCAAAGATTTCGAACAGCCGTATAACGAGTTACCGAAAGTCGAGGCTGGCCGGTATGACAGGACAGTTGTCTACCCGCATGGGCGCAGCGATTCGCCATGCCACGCATTATCTGAATAACCAGCGAACCAGCAAGAAACTGCTGATGGTGATTACGGATGGTGAACCGGCGGACGTTGACGTGCGTGATCCGCAGTATCTGCGTTACGATGCCAAAAAATCGGTGGAAGATGCCGCCAGAAATGGAATTTCAACCTTCTGCATGACCCTTGATCCACGTGCAGATCAGTATGTTTCGCGGATTTTCGGTGCTAAAAACTATATGATCGTCGACCAAATTGAGCGCCTCCCGGAAAAGCTTCCGCTGCTTTATGCGGGTCTGACAAGGTAGTTATGCGACAGTGTTTGTGTGGGGCATAACTCGCTGTATTAATCAACTCAATAAGTGCGGCTATAAATAAACACTTGCTTTTTCATATACATGTCTTAACGCGATACATAACTAAAATTCAGTGAAAAGACTAAAGAGGTAATAAAAATGGTATTGGTATATTCAGGGCTGAAAAATGATGAAAACGGCGGCATGACCCATTTTGGGCAGATGGTGAAAGATGGCTGGGTATTTGGTTTTATACCGGATACCGAAGACTGCGCTGGTTGGGATAGCGGACAAATGCAGAATCTCTACGACAAAATTTGTAACGAGTGGGAGAAGTATGCGAATTTGCCCAGCCTATTGCCAGAAGATCTGAAACAGCGCCATGCAAAAATTTATCAGGATGCCATTAAATCACGCAAAGGAAAATGGATGGGATCCTGAGTTGGGTGATGACGATTGAGTATTCGGGCAGATATTGCAGTTAACGCTTAATTTGAAATTTGACCGATTTTATCGGAGGACTCAATTTTATCTTTGAAGGTTAGCGTAGTCAGGGCTGGGTGGAATTCCCGGTGCAAGCGGAGCATCCGCGACTGACTGTCAGGGGGCAGGGAACTTGAGTACTCGCGCAGGCCCGGTAAGGTGCGTCTTGTTGGATAGTTCGCGTAGCGCGCGAGGCAATTCGGCGAGTAGACGATCCATTATTGCAGGTGCATCCGGACGATAGTAGACAGCCTCGTAAGCGACCGGTTCGTTCAGCGCGTCTCGCAGGTCTGGACGGAAATGCTGCCAAGAGATGTCCACCCAACATTTGCGCTCGCCGTCTAAAAAGATAAATTCCTCATGATCAAGGATGGCCAGATACTGCATGGCGCGTATAGGAACGAACAGGCAACTTCCCGGTGCGCGTACTAGCAGGGTGTGTGCGAGGTTGTAGGTGGCGGCAGGCAGGGTACGGTCCTCTTGTGCGCATGCCGCATCGCGGTAACAAGTGATTTCCATAAATCGGATTTTAAGGTATAGCAGATGAGTGTGGAAAAGCCATATTGGCATAGCAAAAACTACACACAGGAGCAGGTGACATGAGCGTGACCCATGATCTGGTGGAAGGTTTTCGCCGCTTTCGCAATGGCCGCTATGCGCAACATCAGGCTTTGTTCGATCAGCTCGCGGCGCAAGGACAGACGCCCCGCACCCTGGTGGTGAGTTGTTGCGATGCACGCGTCGATCCGGCGGTGGTCACCGATAGCGCGCCCGGCGAATTGTTCATCATCCGCAACGTCGCCAATCTGGTGCCGCCCTGCGAACGCGGCGGCGGTTTTCATGGCACCAGTGCGGCACTGGAGTTTGGTGTGTGCGAGCTGGGCATCACCGACATCATCGTGCTCGGGCATGCGCATTGCGGTGGTATACGCGCGCTATTACAACCGGCACAGGATGCACAGCGTAAAGACAGCTTCATAGGAGACTGGATGCGAGTCGCGGAGCATGCACGCAACCGCGTGTTGGCCAGATCGCAGGACATCGCGCCGGAGGCACAGCAGCGCGCTTGCGAGCTGGAGGCGATACGCGTGTCGCTGGACAATCTGCTCACCTTCCCGTGGATACTGGAACGCGTGATGCAGAAGCGGCTACGCTTGCACGGCTGGTATTTCGACATGGATAAGGTCGAGCTGCTAGCCTACGACACGACACAAGAACGTTTCGAGTTATTGGCCTGATTCATTCAGATCCACCCACAACCAGATAGGAGATGTATATGTCGGTCAAATCGCAGTACCCGCAAGTAATGGTTGGTATCCTCACCGGCAGTCCCAACGATCTGCCCATCGTGGTCAAGGTGCGTGACACCCTGAGCGAATTGGGAATCAACAGCGAGATCGTGGTCGCGTCGGCACACCGTACCCCCGACAAAGTCTTTGCCTATCTGGAGCGTGCCCATCGGGAAGGGGTGCAGGTGTTGATTGGCTGTGCCGGCGTGGCCGCGCATCTGGCCGGCGTCATCGCCGGTCACACTAAACTGCCGGTGATCGGTCTGCCTTTGTCCGGCGGTGTTGATGTCGGGTTTGGATGCTCTGCTGTCCACGGTACAGATGCCCCCCGGCGTGCCGGTGGCGACGGTGGCGGTGGACGGAGCCAAGAATGCCGCGATGTTGGCCGCGCGCATCCTCGCCCTGAAGTATCCCGAGATCAATGCAGCATTGGATGCGGCGGCCTTGCGCGAGCGTGCGCGCTACGAGCAGAACGCCGATGCCGCGCTGGCCGGCTTAGCCACGCGCTAGGAGACCATTATGCCGCTCGTCCATTTGAATGACATGCTCAAACACGCCAGCCATCATCACTATGCCGTGGGTGCATTCGGTGTGGTCAGTCTGGATTTTCTGGATGGCGTGTTGCAAGCCGCCGAGGCGTGCCGTTCGCCCGTGGTGCTTAATCTGCTCGAATCACACTTCTTCTATTACGACTTCGACATCCTGATGCCGGCGGTGCTGTCCGCCGCGCGCAAAGCGAGCGTGCCAGTCGCGGTGAATTTCGATCACGGCAGCAGCAAGGTGCGCGCGGAGGCTGCGATACGCGCGGGTTGCAACGGCGTGATGGTCGATACCTCAGCATTGCCGTTCTCTGACAACTTGTGGCAGACCCGCGAAATCGTCGCAATGGCGCATGCCTGCGGGGTCACCGTGGAGGGCGAGTTGGGTTATGTGCCGGGCAAGGAGGGGCAGAGTGCCGAGCATCATCCCGGAGAGCTCGCCTATACTTCTGCAGCCGAGGCGGCGGGCTTCGTCGAGCGCACCGGGGTGGATTGCCTGGCGATATCGATAGGTACGATACATGGCCGTATGAAAGGCGTGCCCAAGTTGGACTATGCGCGGCTGGACAAGATACGTGAAGCGACTCAAGTGCCGCTGGTGATACACGGCGGCAGCGGCTTGTCCGACGAGCAGTACCGCAAACTCATCGCCCACGGCGTAGCCAAGATCAACTACTACACGGCGCTGGCCGAGGTGGCGGGAAGCAGCATCAAGGAGCTTCTGGTCGCCGGGCGCAAGACCGACTGCAATGAAGTGACGGCAGGGGTGCGCGCGGCAGTGCGTGACGAGGTGCAACGCTGCATGGGACTATGGGGAAACGGCGGTCGCGCCGCCGAAGTGCTGGCGCAATGCCGTCCCTGGCAGGAGGCGCAGCATCTGGTCATCTGCGATATCCCCGCCGCTCTGGCATTGGGCGAGGTGGCCGCGCATCTACGCGAGTTGAAGAAGAGTCTGGAGCGCTCGCCCGGGGTGCGCAGTGTGCACATCGGGCGCACCGAACATCCCGATGCCAAGTACCGTTACAGCTTCACCATTAATTTCATCAGCCATGCAGCCTTGCTCGCCTACCGCAAACAACCCGAGTATGGAAGGCTGTTCAACCATAGCGTGTTGTCACACGCCAAGGATTTCGTGGCGCTTGATGTGATCGAGTGCTAGTGCCTACGCGCAGGTCAGGGCGGATGACGTGATATGTTAGGATGAGCGCGATGCTGTTCGTCGCGGGGCTAGGGCGTCGTGTCGGCATCGCCGTTCGATAGGAGAGTTTGCCACATGTCCACACGCAGTCTGCCCACCTCTTTCCGTTATGTCGCATATGCGCTACTCGTGTTGGCGTTATCCTACACAATCTGGCATTTCACCCGTCCGCAACCACCGCAAGTGCCGCTGCTCAAGGTCGAGCGCGGTCTGGTCGAAGCCACGGTCAGCAACACTCGCGCTGGTTCGGTGAAAGCGTGCCGCCGCGCCAAACTCGCGCCTCCCGCCGGCGGGCAGATTGCGCACGCTACTGGTGAAAAAAGGCCAGCGCGTCAAAGCCGATCAGATCCTGCTGGAATTGTGGAACAACGATCTGCAAGCCCAGCAATCAGTCTCGCCGAACACGAACTCGGCACGGCACAGACGCAACCAAACAGGCATGTGTGCAGGCCGAGCTGGCCAATCAGGAAGCCGACTCGCTCGCCAACTTGCAGGCCGCGGTTTCATCTCGACGAAGCATTCGAACACAGAGCCACAGCCGCCAAAGTCGCGCGTGACGGCTGTGATGCGGCGCGCAGCCAGATCGCACAGAGTCGCTCGCGCATCGCCGCCGCGCAGGCCGGCCTTGGATCGCATGGTGTTGCGTGCTCCGTTTGCCGGCATCGTTGCCGACATCAGCGGTGAATTGGGCGAGTACGCCACACCTTCGCCGCCCGGTATTCCCACGCCCCCCGCCATCGACCTGATAGACGATCATTGTTTGTTCGTCAGCGCGCCCATCGATGAAGTGGATGCGGCCAACATCAAGGCCGGCCAAGTGGCGCGCATCACGCTGGATGCGATCAAAGGCAAGACCTTCGCGGGCAAGGTCAAGCGTGTCGCACCTTATGTGCAGGAGATCGAGAAGCAGGCGCGCACCGTCGAAGTGGAAGTGGAGTTTGTCGAACCGCCGACTGCGGAGAATTTGCTGGTCGGCTACAGTGCCGATGTCGAGATCGTGTACGCCAGCCATCTCAATGTGCTGCGCATCCCGACGCAGGCGATGCTGCCATCCGAGACAGCGCAGAACGCCAAGCGGGTGCTGGTCTATGGGTCAGGTGGCGCGCTGGAAGAGCGTGTCGTGACCACTGGCCTGTCCAATTGGGATCAGTCCGAGATCACCTCGGGACTGCAAGAGAGCGACCAGATCGTGTTCTCGCCAGACCAGGCGGGTGTGAAGGCGGGTGTGAAGATCAAGCCGCAAAAAAGCCCTGCTGCAAAATGATCCAGTTGGAAAAAGTCAGTCGCAGTTTCATGGTCGGCGACCAGCAGGTCGCGGCCTTGCGCAACATCGATCTGCATATTGCGGCGGGCGATTATGTTTCCATCATGGGGCCGTCCGGTTCGGGAAAATCCACCTTGCTCAATCTGATCGGTTTGCTGGACAGGCCGAGTTCCGGGACTTACAAGCTCGACGGCGGCGATGTCACCGCGCTGGATGATGCGCAGCAAGCGCGGGTGCGCAGCGAGAAGATCGGTTTCGTGTTCCAGTCCTTTCATCTGGTGCCGCGCCTGACGGCGGCGATGAACATCGAACTGCCGCTGATATTGGCGGGCATACCACCCGCCGAACGCAAAGCACGTGTGGTGCGACTGCTGGACAACTATGGTCTGAAGGAGCGTTCCGACCACCGCCCTGACCAGCTCTCCGGCGGACAGCGGCAACGCGTCGCCATCGCACGCGCCACCAGCATGCATCCCGCCGTACTGCTGGCGGACGAGCCGACCGGCAATCTCGATCAGACCACCGGTAAAGAGGTCATCAACCTGCTGGAAAAACTGCTGGAGCAGAACGTCGCGCTGATCATGGTCACGCACGATCCCGTGATAGGCGGACGCGCCAGACGACAGTTGCACATGGTGGATGGGCAGATCACAAATGAAATTCCTTGATGTATTGCATTTCGCCTCCGGCAGTTTGCGCGGCAATCGCACGCGCACTTTGTTGATGATTCTCGCGATGTCCATAGGCGTGGCGGCGGTGGTGGTGCTGACCGCGCTGGGCGAGGGGGCGCGCCGTTATGTGATCAATCAATTCGCTTCGCTCGGGACCAATCTGGTGATTGTGTTACCGGGACGCACTGAGACTGCGGGCATCGGCCCCGGCATGTTGCTCGGGCAGATCCCGCGCGAGATATCGCTGGACGATGCGGAGGCGGTGTTGCGCGGTCGCGGTGTCAAGCGTATCGCGCCGCTGACCATCGGTTCGGCCACGCTCTCGCGAGGCGCGCTGAATCGCGAGGTGGTGGTACTCGGTTCTACCGCCGACCTGTTGGAGGTGCGCCACATGAGCATGGGCCTTGGCAAGTTCCTGCCCGCAGGCGACATCCACGCAAGCGCGTCGGTGTGCGTGCTGGGCAGCCAGATGAAGCGCGAACTGTTCGGCAATATGCAGGCGATAGGTGAATGGGTGCGGCTGGGCGACCGGCGTTTTCGCGTCATCGGCGTGTTGGCGGAGCAGGGTGAATCGATGGGCATGCGCACCGACGAGCTGGTCATTATCCCGGTCGCGTCCGCACATCAGTTGTTCAACACCTCGGGATTGTTCCGCATCCTCATCGAAGCGAAGAGCCGCGATGTCATCGAACAGACCAAGCATGATGCCGAGCAGATCATGTTCCAGCGCCACAGCGGCGAAAAGGATGTGACGGTCATCACCCAGGATGCGGTGCTCGCCACCTTCGACCGCATCCTTACCGCGCTGACCATGGCCGTCGGCGGCATCGCCGCAATCAGCCTAGCGGTGGCGGGGGTGCTGATCATGAACGTGATGCTCATCGCCGTGGCGCAGCGCGTGAAAGAGATCGGCCTGCTCAAGGCATTGGGTGCGCCGGGAAAACAGATACGCGCCTTGTTCTTCGCCGAGGCGGCGTTGCTTTCCAGCATCGGCAGCGTGGCGGGACTGGCCTTGGGTTATGCGGGCAGCATGGTCATCGGACAGCTCTACCCCAGTCTGCCGATATCGCCACCGTGGTGGGCGGTGCTCGCGGCTTGCGTCACGGCACTCGGTACCGGCATCCTGTTCAGCGTGTGGCCGGCGCGGCGCGCGGCGCGCCTCGATCCGGTGGCGGCGTTAGCCGGCAGGTAGCGCGATCATGCTATTCCGCGACTTCATCACGCTCACTACCTCCAGTTTTCTCACTGCGCGTATGCGCAGTTTTTTGACCGGACTGGGTATCGCCATCGGCATCGCGGCGGTGATATTGCTCACCTCCATCGGCGAAGGGCTGCATCAATTCGTGCTGGCCGAGTTCTCGCAGTTCGGTACCAACATCGTCTCCATCCAGCCCGGCAAGACACAGACACAGGGCGGCAACATCGGCATCATCAGCTCGGTCAGGCAGATATCGCTGGACGATGCGGATGCGCTGCGGCATCTGCCTTATGTCGAGAACGTCAATCCCAGTGTGATGGGTAACGCCGAACTCAAGGCCAACGGCAGGACGAGGCGCACCACGGTGTTTGGCGAGGGCCGCAATTTCGCCACCTCGTTCACCATGAAGGTGCAGAGCGGCAGCTTCTGGCCGGACGAGGATAACGAACAGGCGCGCGCCTTCGTCGTGCTCGGTGCCAAGGTGAGACGTGAGTTGTTTCCGGGAGAGAATCCGCTCGGGCAATACCTGCGCGTCGGTGGCCAGCGTTTCCGCGTGGTCGGGGTGATGGAACCCAAGGGACAGGTGCTGGGTCTCGATCTGGACGATGCGGTGTTTGTCCCCGCTGCGCGCGCGATGGAGTTGCTCAATCGTCCAGGGTTGATGGAAGTGCAGGTGAGCTATCGCGTCGGAGTGGATGCGGACAAGGTGATCGGTCTCATCAACGAGCGTCTTAAACAGCGGCATGGGCGCGAGGATTACACCATCATCTCGCAGGAACAGGCACTCGAAGTGTTGAGCTCGGTGCTTAACGTCATCACCTTTGCGGTTGGTGCATTGGGCGGCATCTCGCTGCTGGTCGGCGCGGTCGGCATCCTCACCATCATGACCATGGCGGTTAGCGAGCGTACCGCCGAGATCGGCTTGCTGCGTGCACTAGGTGCACGAGAATCCCAAGTGTTGACCTTGTTCCTGGGGGAAGCCATTCTACTCTCAGCGATGGGCGGCCTAGCTGGCCTGGGGTTGGGCGTGGGCATCGCGCAGGGTTTGCATCTGCTGATTCCAGCACTGCCGGTGCATACGCCCTGGTTGTTCGCGCTGCTCGCCGAACTGAGCGCGATCAGCATCGGCCTGATCGCCGGAGTCGCACCCGCACGGCGCGCGGCGCGGCTCGATCCGGTGGAAGCCTTGCATGCGGAATGAGTTGTAGGCGAAGTCGACTTTTGACGCTTGGTTGAACGACCCACTGACGGATAACGCAGCTCAGGTTTGACAAACACCTGTTTGAAAACTACATTGCAGCTCCCCTTAAGCAAAGCCGGATATGCCATGCGATCCCTCCTCCCTTTAGCTACCTTCGTTTTTGTACTTTCCGCTTGCAACAAGGAAATACCGGCTCCTCAGGTATATGAACGTCCCGCTTTGACCCAGGTGGTCGGCGCGGCGGTGGGTGAGGGTGGTTACAGCTATAGCGGTGAGATACGCGCGCGGCATGAAGTGGCATTGGGTTTTCGTATCGGCGGCAAGGTCACGCAGCGTCTGGTAGATGCCGGCGCGCGCGTCAAGGCGGGGCAGGTGTTGGCGCGTTTGGATAGCAGCGATGCCGGGCTGCAAGTGGGGGCGGCCGATGCGCAGTATCAATTGGCTCTGGCCGAAGTGAAGCGCTATCGCCTTTTGGTGAGCAAAAATTTCGTCAGTCAATCTGCCTTGGATGCCAAAGAAGCGGCACTTAAGTCATTGACCGCACAATCCGCTCTGGCCGGTAATCAATCTTCCTACACAACTCTGGTGGCGGATAAAGCGGGCATCGTCACCGCCACGCTGGCCGAGGCGGGGCAGGTGGTCGCGGCTGGGCAACCGGTCATACGCTTGGCGCAGGACGGTGAGCGTGAGGTCGCCATCGCTATTCCAGAGAGCCAATACGCGGGACTTAAATTAGGCATGCAGGCCGAGGTGGTGCTGTGGTCTGAGCTGGGTGGGGACAAGGTGCGCAGCGGTCATGTACGCGAACTGTCGCCCGCTGCCGACGCGGTGAGCCGTACCTACGCGGCGCGTGTGGCACTGGATGACGACAGCGCCCCCTTGGGCATGACCGCGCAAGTGCGTCTGGCGACGGCAGCGCATGCGCAGGCCAGTGCCGAGTTGCTGGTGCCGATCTCCGCCCTCTTCCAACAGGGCGAGCAGGCCGCGCTCTGGATAGTTGCACCCGATCATAGCGTCAGCCTGCGTGCTGTTCAGGTGGCGAGCTATCGCGATGATGGTGCGGTGTTACACAGCGGCGTGGTGGCGGGGGAGCGTATCGTCAGTGCCGGCGTGCACAAGCTCAACGCGGGCGAGAAGATACGTCCGGTCGAGTCGCGCGCGGTATCAGCGGATGCCCCTCGGTGAAGGGGCCCAACCTCTCCGCCTGGGCGCTCACCCACCAGCAGATGGTGATGTATCTGATTGTGGTGCTGACTTTCGCCGGCGTCATCTCCTATCTCAATCTGGGCCGTGCCGAAGATCCTGATTTTACTTTCAAGGTGATGGTGGTGCGTACCTTGTGGCCGGGTGCAACGGCGCAGCAAGTGGAGCGCGAACTCACCGAACGTATCGAGAAAAAGGTGCAGGAGACCCCCTGGGTGGATGTGGTGCGTTCGGCCTCCAAACCCGGCGAATCGCTGGTGTTCATCCTCCTCAAGGACTACACGCCCAAGAAGGACGTGCCTGAGGCTTGGTATCAGGTACGCAAGAAGCTGGGCGACATCCAGCACACCTTGCCCGCCGGTGTGATCGGCCCTTTCCCCAATGACGAGTTCGGCGATATCGACATCAATATCTTCGCTCTGACCGGAGATGGTTTCGATCTGCCCGCCTTGCGTCGCTATGCCGACCGTATCGCGCTGGATTTGAGGCAAGTGCCGGACGTGAAGCGCGTCGAGTTGATCGGCGTGCAGGACGAAAAGATCTATATCGACATCGCGCCGCAGCGGCTCGCCAGTCTGGGCGTGACACCGACACAGATTGCAGAAGCCCTGCAGAAGCAGAATAGTGTCCACCCCTCAGGGCAGATAGAAACGGATAGCGACCGCATCCGCATGCGCGTCGATGGTGATTTCAATACTGTGGCGCAGATACGTGCTGCCGACCTGCTGGTCAACGGTCAGCATCTGCGTCTGGGCGATATCGCCAAGGTGACACGAGGCTTGGTCGATCCACCCAGTCCGCGTATGCGCGTGGAAGGTCTGCCGGCCATAGGACTAGGCGTGGTGATGGCCAAGGGCGGCAACGTCATCGATCTGGGTGAACATCTCAAGACCGCGATGCAACATGAGCAAGAATTATTGCCGGTAGGTGTGGACGTGCATGTGGTGGCCAATCAGCCCGAGGTGGTACACGGTTCCATCCATCTGTTCGAAAGCTCGCTCACCGAGGCCATCCTCATCGTGCTGGCGGTGTCCTTCCTCAGTTTGGGTTGGCGCACCGGCACGGTGGTGGCCTTGTCCATCCCGCTGGTGCTGATGATCACCTTCTTTATGATGAAGATCTTTGGCATCGATTTGCAGCGCATCTCACTGGGTGCCTTGGTCATCGCGCTGGGCCTGCTGGTGGACGATGCCATCATCGCGGTGGAGATGATGGTGGTGAAGATGGAGCAGGGCTGGGACCGCTTCAAGGCCGCGACCTTCGCTTATACCTCGACCGCTTTCCCGATGCTGACCGGCACGCTCATCACGGCGGCCGCGTTCACGCCGGTGGGTTTCTCTAAATCGGTGGCCAGCGAATACACCTTTTCCATCTTCGCGGTGGTCACGATCGCCTTACTCACTTCCTGGGTGGTGGCGGTAGTGTTCACGCCCTTTCTGGGCTACAAGTTGCTCGATCCCAAGAAGCTCATCGCGCAGGCACAGAAGCATGGTGCGGATATTTACGATACGCCGTTCTACCGGCGTTTTCGTGCGCTGCTGGAATGGTGTCTGCGCCATCGCTGGACGGTCATCATCGCTACGGTGTTGATTTTCGTCGTGTCCATGGCGCTGTTCAGCAAGTTTGTGCAGAAGCAGTTCTTCCCCAGTGCCAGCCGCTTGGAGTTGATGGTGGACGTGTGGTTGCCGCAGGGCGCTTCACTCAAGGCCACCGAAGCCGAAGTGAAACGCATCGAACAACTGGTGGCCAAGGACGAGGGCATTGCCTCGTATTCCTCGTATATTGGCAACGGCGCACCGCGCTATTTTTTGTCGCTGGACCAGCAGCTGTTCGCGGATAACTTCGGTCAGTTCGTCCTCGTCACCAAAGGATTGAAAGAGCGCGAGGAAGTGAAGCGGCGTCTGGAAGCCAAGTTCGCCGATAGCGAGTTTGCGCCGGTGCGCGTGCGGGTGGTGAGGCTGGAGAACGGCCCGCCAACCGGTTATCCGGTGCAGTTCCGTGTGATGGGCGAGGACTTGGCGGTGATACGCTCGGTGTCCGAACAGGTAGCTGCGTTGATGCGAGCCGATCCCCATCTGCAGAATGTGAACTTCGATTGGAACGAACGTATCAAGAGTGTGCGCGTGGTGGTGGATCAGGCACGTGCGCATGAGTTGGGGACTTCCAGTCAGGAAGTGGCGCAGGCGCTGCAAGCGTGGATGGGGGGCGTGGCCCTGACGCAATACCGCGAGGGCGACCAGCTCATTGATGTGGTGTGGCGCGGTGGGGCGGCAGATGTGCAATCGCTGAACCGCCTGCCTGATCTGGACATCCCCTTGCCGGGTGGCCGTCATGTACCGCTGGCGCAAGTGGCCAAGCTGTTGCCGATACAGGAGGAAGGCATCATCTGGCGCCGCAATCGTCTGCCCACGTTGACTGTGCGCGCCGACATGGCCGACAGCACCCAGCCTGCCACGGCGTCGGCAGCGATGAACGTGAAGCTCGCCGACATGCGTGCCAGGCTGCCCGCAGGATATCGCATCGAGACCGGCGGCAGCGTCGAGGAATCGGCCAAGAGCGAGAATGCGATCAAGGCGGTGATGCCGCTGATGCTGGTCGGCGTCATCACTTTGTTGATGATCCAGTTGCAGAGCATCAGTCGTACCGTGATGGTGCTGCTCACCGCGCCATTGGGGCTCATCGGTGTGGCGCTGGCCTTGCTGATCTTCCAGGTCCCGTTTGGCTTCGTTGCCAATCTAGGCTTCATCGCGCTGGCGGGGATGATCATGCGCAACTCGGTGATCTTGGTGGATCAGATACGGCAAGACGAAGCGGAAGGTAAGTCGCAATGGGAGGCCATCGTCAGCTCTACGGTGCGCCGTTTTCGACCCATAGTGCTGACCGCCTCCGCCGCGATACTGGCGATGATCCCGCTCACCCGTCAGGTGTTCTGGGGGCCGATGGCGGTGACCATCATGGGCGGGCTGGTGATGGCGACTCTATTGACCTGCTTGTTCCTGCCCGCTTTGTATGCGGCATGGTTCAGAGTGCGCGAGCCTGAAGATGTATAGCTATTCAAGCCGGGTTGGATGTGTCAGAGGCAACTCCTATGGCGTCTTCTGATACGCCGTGATCTGAATAATGCCTTGACGATTCAGTCTCTTCCGGTATAATCCGCGCCCCTGTGAGCCGCAGTTCGGTTCGCAGCCTTGCTCCACCGCTATGTTGGCGGGGGGCTTTTAACCACAAGGAGTTGTAATGCGCCATTACGAAATCGTATTTATCGTGCATCCCGATCAAAGCGAGCAAGTGCCTGCAATGATCGAGCGTTATCGCACACTGGTCACTTCGAAAGAAGGCCAAATTCACCGTCTGGAAGATTGGGGCCGTCGTCAGTTGGCTTACCCTATCCAAAAGATCCATAAGGCTCACTATGTCTTGATGAACATCGAGTGCAACCAGGAAACCCTGGACGAGCTCGAGCACGCTTTCCGCTTCAATGATGCGGTATTGCGTCATCTGACCGTTAAGACCAAGGCTGCTGTGATCGAAGCGTCGGCAATGATGAAGGAAGAGAAATCTCGTTCAGCAATGTCCGATTACTCGGCACCAGCTGCACCGGCCGCACCTGCTGCTGAAGCGACTGCTGCCTAATCTTTGGCGCGCAATCAGTTAGTCATCAGCGGCGAGATCGTTGTATTAGAGAGTATGCGTTACACCCCTGCCGGGGTCGCCCGAGTGGCGTTGACCTTGAGTCACCGCTCTCAGCAGTCCGAAGCGAATGTCGAAAGACAAGTACAGTGCGAAGTCCAGGCACTGGCATTCGCCGAGATGGCCGATAAGGTTTCTCGGTTCGCAGTAGGGCAGCAGGTGAAGATACGCGGATTTTTAGCACAACAAGGATTACGCAGCAGACAACTGATCGTGCACATCAACGACATAATTTTGGAATAAGGAAATATCATGGCTCGTCCAGACAAAAAGAAAGATGACAAAAAACGCCCAGGTCGCAACAACCTGTTCAAGCGTCGCAAGTTCTGCCGCTTCACCGTCGATAAGATCGCCGAAGTGGACTACAAAGATGTGAACATCCTCAAAGAGTTCATCTCCGAGAACGGCAAGCTGATCCCAGCCCGTATCACCGGTACTAAGACACGCTACCAGCGTCAATTGAGCACTGCTGTGAAACGCGCGCGTTTCTTGGCTTTGCTGCCATACACCGATTTACACTAGGAGTTCAGACATGCAAATTATTCTGATGGAAAAAGTCATTAACCTGGGCCAATTCGGTGACGTGGTTAAAGTTAAGAACGGTTACGCACGTAACTTCCTGATCCCACAAGGCAAGGCTAAGCGCGCTACTGCAAACAGCTTGGCTGAGTTCGAAGTACGCCGCGCTGAGTTGTTGAAGGCTGATCTGGCTAAGCTGGCTGATGCACAAGCACGTGGCGACAAGATCGCTGGTGTGGTTGTGACGATCGCTCAAAAGGCTGGCGTTGACGGCAAGTTGTTCGGTTCCGTTACTAATGCAGACATCGCAGCAGCACTGGTCGCTCAAGGCCATGCAGTTGAGAAGTCTCAAGTACGTATGCCTGCTGGTCACCTCAAGCAAGTGGGCGATTACCCAGTAAGTATCGCACTGCACACTGATGTGGCTGCGGAGATTACTGTCACGATCACTGGCACCAACTGATACACCGGTGCGGCTAGTCCGCATCTCGTGCAGCAGACAAAAAGGACTCGCAAGAGTCCTTTTTGTATTTGTCGGAATCAAACTGCGACTACAGGGTAAAATGCCCTCCGCAAAAAAGTTAAGAATAGATCAAACACCATGCAGACTTTTTCCAATTCAGACGCGCAACTCGACCAGATCAAAATGCCTCCCCATTCGGTAGAGGCAGAGCAGTCAGTGTTGGGCGGACTGTTGTTAGAAGCCAGTGCCTTGGACAGGATCATCGATCTGGTTTCGGCTGCCGATTTCTACCGCCAGGAACATCGTCTGATCTTCCGCCAGATCGTGCGTCTGAGCGAGATGGCCAAGCCGGTGGACGTCATCACCGTCGCGGAGGCGTTGGAGAACGCGGGTGAGTTGGATAAGGTGGGAGGCCTGCCTTACTTGGGCAGTCTTGCACACAACGTACCGTCCGCAGCCAACGTGCGCCGTTATGGTGAGATCGTGCGCGAGCGTTCCATCATGCGCCAGCTGGTCGAGGTCGGTACCGAGATCACCAGCAGTGCCTACAACCCGACCGGACGTGATGCCGCGCAACTGCTGGACGAGGCGGAAAGTAAAGTGTTCGAGATCGCTGAGGCGGGCTCCAAAGGCAAGCAGGGCTTCGTCAGCATGCCACCACTGCTCACGCAAGTGGTGGAGCGTATCGAGACGCTGTATGCGCGCGACAACACCAGCGATGTAACCGGTACGGCGACCGGCTTCTCCGATCTGGATAAGATGACGTCGGGTTTGCAGCCTGGCGATCTCATCATCGTCGCGGGTCGCCCAAGTATGGGTAAAACTGCGTTCTCCATCAACATCGCCGAGAACATCGCGTTGGAACCGGGCAGCAAGCCGGTGGCCATCTTCAGTATGGAAATGGGTGGCTCGCAACTCGCCATGCGTATGCTGGGTTCGGTGGGAAAACTCAATCAGCACGACCTGCGCACCGGTCGTCTACAGGATGATGACTGGGGGCGTTTGACGCATGCCTTGGGCCGACTCAACGACGCGCCCATACACATCGACGAGAGCGCCGCATTGTCGGCATTGGAAGTCAGAGCCAGAGCGCGCCGACTGCACCGCACCTATGGGGGCTTGAGCCTGATTGTGCTCGACTACATCCAGTTGATGAGTTCCAACGCAGGCAAAGCCAGTGAGAACCGCGCTACAGAAATATCGGAGATATCACGCTCGCTGAAATCGCTGGCCAAGGAGTTGCAAGTGCCGGTAATCGCGTTATCACAGTTGAACCGCAGTCTGGAACAACGCCCCAACAAACGCCCCATCATGTCCGATCTGCGCGAGTCGGGCGCGATCGAGCAGGATGCCGACCTGATCCTGTTCATCTATCGAGACGAAGTTTACAACTCTGATTCGGCTGATAAAGGCAAAGCCGAGATCATCATCGGCAAACAACGTAACGGCCCTATCGGTACAGTCGCACTTGCCTTCCGTGGTGAATACACCCGCTTCGATAATCTTGCATCCAGCGGCTATTGAACGACTGCTTAAAATCTGCAATTTTCTATTTGAGGCGCGCCGAAGTTCGGATACAATGCGCGTCCTTTTATAGGCGCGTAGCTCAGTTGGTTAGAGCGCTTGGTCGACATCCAAGAGGTCAGCAGTTCGAGTCTGCTCGTGCCTACCAGATAATCAACGGGTTAGATCGTATATGGTCTAGCCCGTTTTTCTTTCGATGGGGACTTTTCGGGGACTTGGATTTCCAAGCTGTTCCCGCCGACTTATTGCAAGGATGCCTGCACCGTCAATCTTGCTACATTGATGAAGTCCATCTGCTTCATGCGATCAAATTATGTAATTTCGCGGATGTGCTTCCCTGCAAGTAATATGCACAATATCGAGCCTAGCCTCACGTTGACTTGTTCGCAGCACTCCTGTTTTTGAATGGCCGCTGCGGGCGCGAAACTTGCGACCTGGCTTCAGGTGCGTTATATTCGGGCTGACTTGGTAGGTGGTTTTGCTCATTTTAATCTTGGCTTTTCCTTCTGTGCTTTAGTTTTCATATTCCCCAAGTCCGCCTTGAAAAATAAGGCGCTAGCTACGGCGATTCTTGCATCGTTCAAAATTGAAGTAACAACTCAACGCATATCCTCAGCTCGCTTGAGCGTCTCGAGGGCGGAAATTTTTTTCATGACGGGGTTGGCGGTAGCTATGCTCAACTGATTTTCACCGCAGGATTGCGAACAATACTTTAAGGAGCACTTCGACCTAATGACCCATCAGCTATTTTCTGGACAAATCTCAAAGCGAGTTCCGCTCATTCGACCGAATGGTAAATCCACAGTAGTAGTTTTTGGCGAGGTGTTGGCCGACGTTTTTCCTGATCGTACCGTGCTTGGAGGTGCGCCATTCAATGTGGCTTGTCATCTCAAAGCATTGGGCCAAAATCCCATATTGATCACTCGCCTCGGTGACGATGCCTTGCGCGAGCAAGTGACGCAGGCGATGACCGCGAAAGGTATGGACTCACTAGGCGTCCAATTCGATAAGCGTAATCCCACCGGACAGGTGAGAGTCCATCTGGAGAATGGTGGCCATCGCTTTGAGATCCTTCCGCAGCAGGCCTATGACTTCATCCACCCCGGGGTGGTACGCATGACTTCGCTGCTGGTGCATCCGGTCATGATGTACTTTGGCACCTTGGCGCAACGGCATTACATTTCCCGACGCGCACTGAAGACCCTGCTGCGCAGCAACCGGGCACCACGATTTCTGGACATCAATCTGCGTGCGCCCTGGTATGACAAGCGCACTCTGCAACAGTCCCTGCAGTTGGCTCATATCGTCAAATTGAACGATGAAGAGCTCGCTTTGCTGGCCAAGATGTTCGATCTCGAGGCGAGTAGCGCGAGTGAGCAGGCCAAGTCCTTGTTGGATAGATTCGATTTGCAACAGGTGTTCGTGACTTGTGGCGCAGCGGGTTCCTGGCACATGGATCGCGAGGGAAATCGGGTCGAGACGGTTAAGCCGGAGGCGCTCAGCAGCATGGTCGATACCGTCGGGGCAGGGGATGGCTTTGCTGCGGTGTGTATCTTGGGTGCACTGCACGGTTGGACGATAGCTACGACCTTGGAGCGGGCCAATGCTTTTGCGGGGGCGATCTGTGGGATACGTGGTGCGATACCGGATGATGGTGCTTTCTATTCGGCCTTTATACAGCGGTGGCAGCTATGAGTCCGCGTCATCAAGCAGGCGATCCGCTCAATATCGTATTGATCAGCGTGCACGGTTTGATCCGCGGACAGAACCTTGAGTTGGGGCGCGATGCGGATACCGGTGGACAGACCAAGTATGTTGTCGAACTAGCCAAAGCCCTAGGTGAGCGCCCTGATGTCAGCAGTGTGATATTGCTGACGCGGCGCGTGATCGATAGTCACATCAGCGACGATTACGCAGTGCCCGTAGAGGTGCTCTCGGAGAAAGTCCGTATCGTACGTATCGAATGTGGCGAACAGAAATATCTGCGCAAGGAGATGTTGTGGGATGTGCTGGAGAATTTTTCCGATAACGCGCTCGCCTATCTTCAGCGTCTGGAACATATTCCGGATGTGATCCATAGTCATTATGCCGATGCCGGATATGTCGGTTCGCGGCTCTCGCACCAGTTGGGCGTGCCATTGGTACATACCGGACACTCTCTGGGGCGCAACAAGCGCAAGCAGTTGCTCGCCAGCGGTATCAAGCGCAGTGAGATCGAATCGACCTATAACATCTCGCGGCGTATCGAAGCTGAGGAAACCACGCTGGGGGTGGCGGAGCGTGTCATCACCAGTACGCAGCAAGAGATCGAACAGCAATACGGCCTGTATGATTTCTACCAGCCCGAGCGTATGCGTGTGGTTCCGCCGGGTACCGATCTGGCGAAGTTCTTTCCGCCACTGGGCAATGAGCAGGACAGTGAGGTCGCAGGTGAACTGAAGCGCTTCCTTGCGCAGCCGAAAAAACCGATGATACTGGCCTTGTCGCGTCCCGATCCACGCAAGAACATCATCGCGTTGATCGAGGCCTATGGTCAATCTCCCGAGTTGCAGGGGGCGGCCAACCTGGTCGTGGTGGCGGGCAATCGTGACGACATCCAGGACATGGAGAATGTATCCAGTACCGTCCTGAACGACATCCTGCTGACCATAGACAAATATGACCTGTATGGCAAAGTCGCTTATCCCAAGCATCATCAGCAGGGGGATGTGGCGGTCTACTATCGTCTTGCCGCATCCCTGCATGGAGTGTTCATCAATCCCGCACTGACCGAGCCTTTCGGCCTGACGCTGATCGAAGCCGCCGCGTGCGGGCTACCTATCGTGGCGACCGAAGATGGCGGCCCTATCGATATCATCAAAAACTGCCAGAACGGCTATCTGATCGATCCTCTCGACAGACAGTCGATAACCACAGCACTGCTGGCGGTGCTTGCCGACAAGAAGCAATGGCGTCGTCTAGCCAAGAACGGCATCGAGGGAGTGCGTCATCATTACTCATGGAAGGCGCATGTGGAGAGCTATCTGGAGGTCATACGTCCATTGGCGGAACAAGTCGAGCGGCTGCCTAAACGGAATCTGATCCGTCGCGTCGGTGTGTACCGTACTCACGCTATTTTCACCAGTCTTGATTTGAATCTGATCGGTGACAGTGAGGCGTTGCAGACCTTTTTACAAACCATGCGGGCACATCGCAAGACGATCATCTTCGGCATCGCAACGGGGCGTCATCTGGATGACGCGCTGGCGATGCTCAAGCAACACAACATTCCCAAGCCTGAGGTGCTGATCACCGGGCAGGGCACCAACATCCACTACGCACCTAATCTGACTGAGGATAGAGCTTGGCGACAACATATCGACCATCATTGGAATCCGCAGGCGGTGCGCGACATCCTCGCTGACATGCCGGGGCTGAAGTTACAAGAGAAAGTGCATCAGGGTAAGTTCAAGCTGAGCTATTACGTTGATCATTCTCTGGTGAACATCGCCGAGATACGTCAGACCCTGTTGCGCAACGAGCAAGCCGTGAATACGGTGTTCTCTTTCGGGCAGTTCCTGGATGTCGTGCCGGTACGTGCCTCCAAAGGGTTGGCGTTGCGCTGGTGTGCGCAGCAACTCGGTTTCTCGCTCGACACGACGCTGGTGTCCGGTGTGACAGGGGCAGACGCGGACATGTTGCGTGGCAACACTTTGGGTGTAGTTGTGGACAATAAGCATCTAGTGGAACTGGCTGGTTTGAGCGATATCGACAACATCTATTTCGCGCAACATCCGCATGCGGCCGGGATACTGGAAGCGATGGAGCATTACCATTTTCTGGGTGATGGCGTAGCGGGAGTTCATCCATGAAGCGTTATCTGCTCTGTACCGATCTGGATCGCACACTGATACCGAATGGCGCACAACCTTTGTCTCCGCAAGCCAAGCTGCGCTTCGAACGTTTGGTCGCACGCGAAGATGTCACGCTCGCTTATGTGACCGGACGGCATCGTGCCCTGATCGAACAAGCCATCGCCGAATACGATCTTCCGCAACCCGACTATGCGATCGCCGACGTCGGTTCGACCATCTATCAGATTGGAGCGGAGGGGTGGCAGCAATGGGATGAATGGAGCGAGCAGATCGCGCCCGATTGGGACGGTCTGACGCATGATCAATTACATCTCTTGTTGCGCGACTTCTCCGAACTGAAACTGCAAGAGCAAGAGAAACAGAATCTGCACAAACTCAGTTATTACGTGCCACTGGCAACCGATGCGCAAGCCCTGATCGAGGCGCTGCAAGCGCGACTCAAACAGGCCGATATCAGAGCGAACCTAATCTGGAGCATAGACGAGGCGGCTCACATTGGACTGCTGGATGTGTTGCCCCTCAGCGCCAATAAACTGCATGCGATCCGCTTCCTAATGCAGGGCAAGGGTTTTACCCATGCGCAGACGCTGTTCGCCGGCGACAGCGGTAACGATCTGGATGTGTTGCTCAGTGATGTACATTCGGTGCTGGTGGCGAATGCCGAGGCGGAAGTCAAGGCGCGTGCCGCACAGGCGAGCAAGGATGCGTTGTATATCGCACAGGGCGACTATCTGGGCATGAACGGGAATTACAGCGCGGGCATACTGGAAGGTGCAGCACATTACTGGCCCGAAATGGATGCCTGGCTGCGCGAGATCAACTAGATAAAGAAGGCTGACGATGTACGAACAAGTCTCACATTCACTCTTGAATGACATATTGATCGAATTGAAACCGGAGATCGGCAGCCACCGACTGCGGCATTTCTACACCCGACTGGGTGCGAACTTTTACGCCATCCATTCGCTGTTCCACATGCTGTACGGCGACCGTACCGACTTCAAGGAGCAGATGGTCAGTCTGGTCGAGACGCTCGCCATGCGCTATATCGAACGCTCGCCCGCCTTGCGCAAATCCGATTTGGCGCGGGAAAAGGATTACAACTGGTTCCTCAGTCAAAAATGGGTGGGTATGGCCTTGTATTGCGACCGCTTCGCCGATGACCTGAAAGGGTTGCGTGCCAGGTTGCCCTACATACAGGAACTGGGTGTCAACATGGTGCATATCATGCCGATACTCGACTGTCCACCCGAGCATAGTGACGGGGGATATGCGGTGCGCGATTTCCACAAGGTGGATGAGCGCTACGGTAGCAACGCGGATGTGGAAGCACTGGCAGGTACGCTCAAGAAACGCGACATGTTATTGGTGCTCGATGTGGTGGTTAATCACACTTCGGATGAGCATGAGTGGGCGAAGCGGGCCCGTTCCGGCGACAAAAAGTATCAGGACTACTACTTCGTCTTCGACGACCGCGAGATACCCGATAGCTACGAAGAGTCCATGCCCGAGATATTCCCGGTCAACGCACCGGGCAACTTCACCTGGGATGAGGAGATGGGTAAGTGGGTGATGACGGTGTTCAACACCTACCAGTGGGACTTGAACTACCGCAATCCGGCGGTGTTGATCGAGATGATAGACATCATCCTGTTCTGGGCGAACAAGGGCGCGGACATTTTGCGTCTGGATGCGGTGGCTTTTCTGTGGAAGAAGATAGGGCGCACCTGCCAGAACGAACGCGAGGCGCATCTGTTGTTGCAACTGATGAAGGACTGCTGTCAGGTCACCGCGCCGGGCGTGCTGTTCATCGCCGAGGCCATCGTCGCACCCAGTGAGGTCACCAAGTATTTCGGTGAAGATGCGATCAACGCCAAGGAATGCGAGATCGCCTATAACGCAACCTTCATGGCTCTGCTCTGGGATGCCGTCGCGACCAAGAACACCAAGCTGCTCTGCCAGGGATTGAAGAACCTGCCGCAAAAGTTGGAGCGCGCGACCTGGCTCAACTATGTGCGCTGTCACGACGACATCGGACTCGGTTTCGATGACAAGGATGTGCGACTGGCGGGTTACGATCCAGTATCGCATCGACGCTTTCTGATCGAATATTTCACCGGTAAATTTTCGACCTCTCCCGCCCGTGGCATGCCCTTCGGGGAGAACCCCAAGACGGGCGATGCGCGCATCTCCGGCTCACTCGCCTCCTTAGTGGGACTGGAAGCTGCGCTGGAGATGCAGGATGAACAGGCGATAGAGCGCGCGCTCAAGACCATCTTGTTGTTGCACAGCATGATCCTCTCCTTTGGCGGTATGCCGCTGCTCTATTACGGCGATGCGATCGGTACATTGAATAGTCTGGAGTATCTCGCCGACCCTTCCAAGTGTGACGATAATCGCTGGATAAATCGTTCCCACTTTGACTGGAATAAGGCTGAGTTGCGGCACGATACGGGCACTGTCGAACAGCGCATCTTCAACGCACTGAGACACATGATTGCGCTACGCAAAGAGACCACCGCGTTCGCCGACTTCGACAACCGTCAGTTACTGACGTTGGATAATCCCAATCTGCTCGCCTTCTATCGCACTGACCCGAAGCACAGTCGCAACAGGGTGTTGGTGGTGGCGAATTTCAACACGGAAGTCCAGTACATGCCCATAGGCGTATTGAAACCCTTTGGATTCTTCGAGCAAGAGGGCGGCATGAAGGAGCTCTGCTCGGGTAGCCGTGTCGCAGTCGAGAACGATGTCATCGCCATCCAGCCCCTATCGTGTTATTGGCTGATCGACTGACAGGAGGCAGGAACCACTGCATCACATCTGACTACAAGCAACGATATCAAGGAGCAACATGCAGGAAATTCTAGACCATACGATATTCAGTAATTCCATACAGGAATATTTGACCTCGCTCGCCATCTTCATCGGCGGTATGGCGGGCGTCTATGTGTTCAATAAATATGTATTGAGTCAGATGAAGAGATGGGCCGATGCGACCCCGACCACGATAGATGACCTTGTGTTGAAAGTCGTGGAACGCTCCCTGGTGCCGGTGATGTTCTTTGCCGTGTTCTATCTCTCCTTGCACTCGTTGACGCTGTCGGACAGATTCGAGCAGGGGGTACGTGCCGCCGCAATCATCCTAATCACCATCATTCTGGTCAGAGCCGTCTTGTCTGCAGTCAGATTCGGTCTGGAAACGCACTTGCAGAGATCGCCCGATGGGTCTAACGGCGAGAAGCAACTCAATGGCATACGCAGCGTACTCAACTTCGTGATCTGGGGGCTGGCAGTGGTGTTCGTATTGGACAACCTCGGCTTCAAGATCTCCGCCGTAGTCACCGGACTGGGCATAGGCGGTATCGCGGTGGCCTTGGCGGCTCAGGCGGTGCTGGGAGATTTCTTCAGCTACTTCGTCATCTTCTTCGACAAGCCCTTCGAGATAGGAGACTTCATCGTGGTCGGCGACAAGATGGGGGTGGTCGAATATATCGGCATCAAGACTACCCGCATTTGCGCGTTGAACGGCGAGCAACTGGTCTTCTCCAACACCGCGTTGACCAATGCCTGCGTGCAGAACTTCAAGAAGATGGGGCGTCGTCGCGTGGTGTTCAAACTGGGGCTGGTCTATCAGACCACGGCCGAGCAGTTGAAGAAGGTGCCAACCTTGGTAAAGGACATTATCGAAGCTCAGGAGGATGCCACCTTTGATCGTGGCCATTTCGCCGCATACGGCGCTTCCAGTCTTGATTTCGAGTTCGTCTACTATGTCACGGGGCCGGACTACACCAAGTACATGGACATCCAGCAGGCGATCAACCTGCAGATCTTCGAGGGCTTCGCCAACGAGAAGATCGAGTTCGCCTATCCCACCCAGACGCTGTTCATCAATCCCACTGCCGCTTGAGACAGCGCGGTCACACCAGCCAGGCACCGTCGCGGTATACCACCTCGTCATCCAGCATGACGGTCTCGGTCGCGGCGAACACGTCGACGTGGTAGCGCGCTTCGGCGCGGCGGATGTTGGGTTTGGTATAGCTGCCGTGTTTGGCACCCAGTGACAGATGGATGCCGCACATGCGTTCGAAGGTGCCGATGTCGCTGACGGTGCGCTCTTGAGTGAAGGCGCGATTCAAACCCAGTCCCAATTCACGTACCCATACCTCGCCCTCGTCGGCGCGGATGTTGGCCAACACTTTGTCGAACTCTGCTGTGGAGTCACGCACGCCGGTGACGCGTCCTTTTTCCACGATGAGCGTGATGGGGTGTGCGGGTTTGTTTACCGCGAACTGGGTGTCGCCGAAAATGGAGACGCGCACCTCGCCATGCAGGGCTTCCAGGTCCAGTGATTCGGTGAATACCTCGCCTATCGGAAACTGACCGCCGACGTTGTTCATCTCGCGATAATCCCCCACGTTCAATTTGGCCTGCTCGAAGCCGGCTGGGAATATCAGTTGCGCGCCGCCGCTGTCGATCACGCCGCATTTGGCGCGGTCTATGCGCTCCTTCAGCGCGCCACCCACGCCACGGAAATAGGCCGGGTCATAGGCCAGCGACTCCAGATAGAGCAGGGCTTCTGTCTCGCCCAGCATGCGTGACAGATGCGGATGTTCGATGACTTTCAGGCCGAGTTTGAACAGTTCCACGCGGATGCGGAACGCGTCCAAACGGAAGCTGGTGGACTGGATCAACACCACCAGATCGCCCGCAGCGAGTTTGGCGAACTCGGCGCGTATCGCTTCCGGTGGCACCTCATCGAACTGGATGAACACCGCGTCCGGCAGGCAACGTCGGTAGGCGGCAGTCACCGCCAAGGCCAAATCGCACTGTCCATCCCACACCACCAGCGCCGCATGCGGGGCGTGATGTTCGATGGCGAGCGTGAGGATGTCTTGTACGTTCTTGGCGGCGGTAGTGATGGCGGTGTCGGGTAGTGTCATGGTGTATGCAAGTGTGATGTTTAATTCGTTGGTGCTGAGCTTGTCGACGGGTCAACTCCCGCTGACGCGGAACCAACCCGCGATGCTACGCCGCGTGGTGTTGGAGATGCGTACCGCGTGAGGTGAGGTCTCGCTGAGGAAGATGATCATGGTGCCGTAGGTGGGTTGCACTGTCGCGATGACGTTCTCGCCGCTGGCGTCGTACACATCCAACTCGCCGCCATCGTTGCTCTGCCAGTCTTGATTCAAATACAACACGGTCGAGAGGATGCGATTCTTCTTGCCCTGCAATACATCCAGATGTTTGGCATAACCTGTGCCCGCACCGTAGATGGCGTAGTGGCACTCATAGTCGAACAAACCCAGATAGAGTGCTGCATTGAGGCCCACACGCAAGGACTCCATCCAGTCCAGATAGCCGATGTCCGAGAGATCACTCTGCTCTAGCCAACTGATGACATCACCGCGTATCGAGTTGCTGCTGGACTTGTCTGTACCACGGCCGATCTGTGCGGCGTGGAACCGATCCAGACCATCATCCTGACAGCGCGTGCGCAATTGATTGAGTAGTTCGAGCAGCAGTGGATTCTCCAGAACGATGTAGCCGCGCTGTTCCAATTGATGGGCGATCTCTGCCATGTCCAGGACGGAGATCAGCAGGGGGGCGGCAGGGGGGAGGAGCGAGGCCATCAGGATCTTGTGGTGACAGCAGGCATCCAGCGTTTCAGCAGCAGGGCATTGCTCACCACCGTGACCGAGCTCATCGCCATCGCCGCGCCGGCGATCACCGGGTTGAGCATACCTGCCGCAGCCAGCGGGATGCCCAGTACGTTGTAGGCGAAAGCGAAGAACAGGTTCTGACGTATCTTGTTCAGTGTGGCGCGCGACAGATCGATGGCGTCGGCCACGCCCATCAGGTCGTTATGCATCAGCGTGATGTCGGCAGTCTCGATGGCGATGTCGCTTCCGCTGCGCATGGCGAAGCTGACATCGGCACTGGCCAGCGCGGGTGCGTCGTTGATGCCGTCGCCCACCATGCCGACTAACACGGTCTGCTCATCTTGTTTCTTGAGTGTCTGCACATGGCTGGCCTTGTCCTGCGGACTGACTTCTGCGATGCAGTCGCTGATGCCGACCTGTTGCGCGATGGCCTGTGTGGCGGCGGCATTGTCACCGCTCAGCATCACCACACGTACGCCCATTTCTTGAAGACGGGCCACCGCTGCACGGCTGCTGTCGCGGACTTGGTCCTGTGTCGCGAGGTAACCCAGTGTTCGTGCGTCGCGGCTGATCACCATTACGGTCTTGCCCTGTTGTTGAAGGCGCAAGATTAGTGCGTCATCAAGCGTGATGTTCTGGCTTGCCGCATAAGTAGGAGACACCAGCAAATACGCCGCTCCTTCGTTAGAGCCACTCAAACCCTGGCCGGCGAGTTCGGTGATAGTCGCGGTGCGAGTCGTGCTGATGCCCAGCGTCTGGGTATGCTGGAAGATGGCGCGCGACAAGGGATGAGTGGAACCGTGCGTAAGCATCGCCGCCACTTCGAGCAATTCGTCCACTGTCATCCCTGCGGTGGGTAGTACCTCTGTCACGCCCGGCTTGCCCGCGGTGATGGTGCCGGTCTTGTCCACCACCAATACCGACAACTGGTGTGCACGTTCCAGTGCCGCCGCATCCTTGACCAGAATGCCGGCCTGTGCCGCGCGTCCGGTGGATACCACCAGCGCGGTGGGGGTGGCCAGTCCCAGTGCGCAGGGGCAGGCGATGACCAGCACCGCGACGGCATCGATCAGTGCGATGGTGAGGTCGTGTCCCAGCAGACACCACGCGGCGAAGGTCAGTAGGGCGATGACCACTACTACCGGTACGAAGATGGCAGAAATCTGGTCGGCGAGTTTCTGTATCGCGGCTTTTGAGCCTTGCGCCTGCTCCACCAGTCGGATGATGGCAGCCAACTGGGTGTGTGAGCCGACGGCTAAGGCACGGCAACGTAACAGGCCGCTTTGGTTGGCGGTGGCTGCATAGACTTTGTCACCAGCCTGCTTTTCGCGCGCCACGCTCTCGCCCGTGAGCATTGATTCATCCGTGGACGAGCGACCTTCGATCACTATGCCATCCACCGGCACGCTCTCGCCGGGACGCACCAGGAATACATCATCGATCTGCATCTCGGCCACCGGCAGGGGCTGCATCACGCCGTCGCGTTCCACCTGTGCGGTCTTGGGCTGCAGGTTCAGCAAGGCTTCTAGCGCGCTGGAGGCTTTGCCCTTGGCGCGCGATTCGAGCAGCTTGCCCATCAATACCAGAGTGATGAGGGTGGCACTGGATTCGAAGTAGAGCGGCTGATCCATCTGCAACCACCACACCGCACAGCTGAACAGATAGGCCGCACTGGTGCCGAGCGCGACCAGCACATCCATGTTGGCGCCGCCACCGCGCAGGCTGCTAAACGCACCCGAGTAGAAACGCCAACCTATCCAGAATTGCACCGGCGTGGCGAGGGCGAATTGCAGCCAGACCGGCAACATGAGGTGAGTGCCGAACAGCATCAGCACCATCTCGGCGATCAGCGGCAGTGTCAGTGCCAGCGAGATGAAGAAATACAGCTGCTCGCGGCGTAACAGCGCGGCGCTGGCCTGCCGCTCGGCAGCGTAGTCACGCGGCACATGGGCATCGAAACCGGCGCCCTGTATGGCTTTGATGATGTCTGCTAGGCCGGGTGCAGCGTTGCCCAGATCGACTTGCGCGATCTCGGTGGCGATGCTCACTCTGGCCGCCACTTGCGGCAACTGGTTCAACACTTTCTCCAGACGTGCGGAACATGACGCGCAGTGCATGCCGGTGACTTTGAGGACGATCTGGGTGGGTTTTTGCATCCGCGCATTATATGCTTTACGCGCATGACATTCGGTGTAGGCTGGAGTGGCAAACTTGATTCCAACGGAAGGAGAGCATTCCATGTTATTCAGACAATTATTCGATGCGAGCTCATCCACGCTGACCTATCTGATCGCCGGTGTGGATCGGCATGCTGTGATCATAGACCCTGTGTTGGAGCAGTTGCCGCGCGATGTCTCTCTTATCAAATCGCTGGGATTGCATCTCGATTTCGTACTCGACACCCATGTTCATGCCGATCACATCACGGCTTCCAATGCGTTGAAGCAGGAGACCGGTGCGGTCAGCGTCATCGCCAAGAATTGCGGCGCGCCCGGTTATGACCGTTTGCTGCAAGATGATGAGGTGTTGCATTTCGGTGTCGAGCAGATACGCGTCATCGCCACGCCCGGCCACACCTTGGGAAGTATGTGCTATCTGTGGCGCGACCGCCTATTCTCCGGTGATACCTTGATGATCAATGCCTGCGGGCGCACCGATTTTCAGAGCGGCAGTGCCGAGCAAATGTATCACAGCATCACCGAGAAGCTCTTCGCCCTGCCTGAAGAGACGCTGCTCTATCCCGGCCACGATTACAAAGGCCGGCGCGTGAGTTGCATAGGTGAGGAGAAGATCCTCAACACCCGCATCGCCGGAAAGTCGCTGCAAGAGTTCGTGGGCATCATGGACGGGCTGAATCTCGCCACGCCCAAATTGATACATGAGGCTGTGCCCGCCAATCTGGCTGGCGGGGTGCGCTGAAGTTACAGCACTTTGCTGTAGAGCATCGCCAGCGACACAGCCAAGATCAATACAGAAAGCAGACGCAGTACCAGCTGTTTTGGCAAGTGCTGGGCGAGCACTCTGCCCAATAGCATGCCCATCATCGCGCCCACGATGAACAGTCCTGCGGTCGTGGAAGAGGCGATATGACCGGTCGCCCAAGCAGAGATTATCGCGCCGCTGGAGACCAGTGCGATGACCATCAGCGAGGTCGCCACGATACCGTTCAGCGTGATGTTGCTGCAGCGCAACAGCGCGGGGACGATGATGAAGCCGCCGCCCACACCCAACAGTCCGGTGGTCAGACCGGTCAGCACTCCGATGAGGGAGAGGGTGATGAACGAGGTGGTGTTCCAAATGATACGCCCCGTGTCGAGCTGTATCTTGCGTATTCTTGTGCTTTCACTTTCGAAGTTGTCGTCGCTCGATTCGCGTGCAGAAGCCGTGAACCACAGACGTGCCGCGACGATCACCATCACCGTGGCGAAAACACCAACCAGCCATTGCTCCGGTAGCGCCCGTGCGAAATATTGGCCTATAGGCGTCGCAGCGATCCCCGTGATAGAGATTAGTGTCGCTGCCCTGTAGCGCACCAGACGTTTCTTGAATCCATCGATCAAGCCGATGACGGCCGCGCTGCCCACCGCGAGTAGTGCAATAGGCGCAGCCTGGGTCATGCTCCACCCTAATGCCAGCGTCAAGGCCGGCACGGCTAGGATGCCGCCGCCCGCGCCGGTCAAGCCTAACAATAAACCGATGAGCGCACCCAATGCTGCTGCCAGCATCAGCATGGCTCAGCGTCCGGGGTGGAAGTGAGAGAGATTCGGAGAGCAGTATTCATCGCATATTCTAGAATTGAAAAAAGCCCGGTAGGCACTACCGGGCGAACAGGTACGCTGTAATGCGCCTTATTTCTTGAGGCCGCAGGTGTTCATGCCGAAGATCGCATAAGCGGGGCAGAAGCCGATTGCACCTGTCAGCAAAGGCACCACGCCGATGTAACCCCAAACACCGATAGTGCCGGTCACTGCCATAGCGATAAGGGCGATACCTGCGATGACACGTGCTGCGCGGTCTGCTGTTCCAGAATTACATTTCATGATGAGCTCCTAAGATGGGTTGGTCGAGGGGTGCAGAATAAGGCCTGTGTCATCATCCGTCTGTGATAAAAATCACATAGCATGACCTTGTAGAAATCAGGGTTTCCTGTTCAAATCCAACACCATTTCACAAGCAGGATAGCTCATGTCACAAGCAAGCATAGGCATCATAGGCGGCAGCGGGGTATACGACATCGAGGGGCTCGCCAATAAACGTTGGGAGAAAGTCGAGTCATCCTTTGGTGCGCCCTCCGACGAATTGCTATTTGGCGAATTGAACGGTGTGCAGCTGGTCTTTTTGCCGAGGCACGGACGCGGTCACAAGATACCGCCTTCTCAAGTCAACTATCGCGCCAACATCGATGCGCTAAAACGCGTGGGCGTGAGTGACGTCATCTCGGTCAGCGCGGTCGGTTCGCTGCGCGAGGACTTAAAGCCCGGCACCTTCGTCATCGTCGACCAGTTCATAGACCGCACTTTTGCGCGCGAGAAATCCTTCTTCGGCAGCGGCTTGGTCGCGCATGTGTCGCTGGCGAATCCGGTGTGCAAACGCTTGGGCGACCATATCGAAGCGGCGGCAAAGCATGCGGGTATCCGTGCTGTGCGCGGCGGCACCTATCTGGTCATGGAAGGCCCGCAATTCTCCACGCTGGCGGAATCGAATCTGTATCGTAGCTGGGGCTGCGACGTGATCGGCATGACCAATATGCCGGAAGCCAAACTCGCCCGCGAAGCCGAGCTGTGCTATGCCACCGTGGCCATGGTCACCGACTATGATTGCTGGCATCCAGATCACGACCACGTCACCGTCGAACAGATCATCAAAGTGTTATTGGCTAATGCGGATAAAGCCAAGACCTTGGTGAGTCACGCCGTGCCGCGTATAGGGGCGGATGTTAATGTGGCTGTCTGTTATTGCCGTAGCGCCCTGCAATACGCGCTCATCACGGCACCGGAAGCGCGCGATGCGGCGATGAAAGAGAAGCTGCAAGCGGTGGCGGGGCGGATGCTGTGATTTAGGTAAACCGTTCGTGGTGAGCTTGTCGAACCATGAATGGTGCAGATCAATAAATGCCCTTCGACAAGCTGATAGAACAACTAGCCATTCGACTAAGCTGTCAAAAAACGACAGCCAAGTCGCTGGTTATCAGGGCGAACGGTTTATGAAATTGTTATGAACGAAAATCAATTACGCACTGCACTACTGGACACCTCGCGCCGCTTAGTAGAACTCGGCCTTAATCGCGGTGCATCCGGCAACGCCTCGGTGCGTGACAGCGATGGCATGCTCATCACACCCTCTGCGCTGTTGGTGTCCGAGATGACGTCGGAGAGCATGGTGCGTATGGACTTACAGGGCACGGTATTGCAGGGTGGCAAGCCTTCCAGCGAATGGCGTTTCCATAGTGATATTCTCGCTGCGCGTGCCGAAATTAACGCGGTCGTCCATGTTCATTCCACTTACGCCACCACCATCGCCTGCCTGCGCCGCGAAGTGCCTGCCGTGCATTACATGATCGCGATGGCGGGTGGCGACACGATACGCTGCACACCTTACAGTGTATTTGGTGAACAGGAATTGTCCGACCACGCGCTGGAAGCCCTGCATGGCCGCAAGGCTTGTTTGCTCGGTAACCACGGCATGATCGCACTGGGTAAGGATTTGGATGACGCGCTGGCCGTGGCAATCGAAGTGGAATTTTTATGTGAAATTTATTGGCGCACCCTGCAAGTCGGCGAGCCGCATATTTTGACCAGCCAACAGATGCACGATGTGAAACAGAAGTTCGTGGAATACAAGAAGCGCAGTTGATCCGCTTATTAACAACCGTTCGCCCTGATAACCAGCGACTTGGCTGTCGTTTTTTGACAGCTTAGTCGAATGGCTAGTTGTTCTATCAGATTGTCGAAGGGTGAAGTACACGATGAATTTATTAAATCCGAACATGGTTAGACAAGCTCTGATAGAACCACTAAGTTCGACTAAGCACGATAGAGCTCGTGCAAGTCTCCACTTAACCACGAACGGATTTAATCAGACATTAATTAGGAAGACACCATGCCCATCAAAACCAAGATACGCACCGTCCCGCACTATCCGAAACAAGGGATACAGTTCCGCGACATCACCACCTTGCTCAAAGACCCTATTGGTTTTCGTACCACCATCGATGAGCTAGTCGCACGCTACAAGGATGTGAAGATAGACAAGATCGCCGGCATCGAATCGCGCGGCTTCATCTTGGGTGCGCCGCTGGCTTATGCGCTGGGCGTGGGCTTCGTGCCTATCCGCAAGAAGGGCAAGTTGCCCGCTGAAGTTATCGGTCACGACTACGATCTGGAATACGGTAGCGACCGTATCGAGATACATACCGACGCAATAGACAAGGGCGAGAAGGTGTTGCTGGTGGACGACCTCATCGCCACCGGCGGCACCGCAGTCGCCGCTTGCACATTGATAGAGAAGATGGGCGGCAAGATTATCGAATGCTGTTTCATCATCGACCTGCCGGATATAGGCGGACACGCGAAGCTGGAGAAATTAGGACAGAAAGTTTTTGCGTTGTGTGAGTTTGAGGGGGATTGATTCCATTTATGCCTAGTGACGTTAAGATTTCGTTTGTTCATTCAGGAGTACCTGATTGCACGTCACCAATAGTTTCCTATCTCCAAGATTATCCTGAGTATCCAGGGATTCACGGTACCGGTTTCTTTGCAAGAAAGCTTAATACCGTAGTTTTCATTACTGCACGACATTGCTTAACTCGAGATCCTCAAGCGGATATTGGTGATTTGGCAAGTAGACTGTTGATTCCGTATGAGCTTCAGGGATTCAAGTTAACTAGGAATGACTACGTTGAGTTTTCAGATGTATATTCTCTTCGCCATTCCAACCCTGATATACCTGGTGAGTATGTAGATTTGATTATTCTTCGTGCAAATCTTATCGATAAAACAAAACAGCATAAAAAACTGATGGCTAGAGCTGTCAAATTACCCCCCTCTGGTAATTGGTTTGATGAGTTCACTCGGAATGTTTTAGTTCAGGAAGCCTTTTTAAATGGGGGAAGAATACAGCTACTAGTAATTGGCTATCCTATTGAAAAAACAGCAACAGGGGTGACTTCAGAAAAAACCATTCAAATACAAAGGGTGTTTACATCTGGTTATTTGAAACCAGGTTTTTATCCGCACACTATGGGTATAAGTGACATAGTGTGGGAACATGATTTGAATGGATTTAGTGGCTCGCCAGTATTCATTCAATTCCGCAATCGTAAAGGAACACCGCAACAAGTTTTAGTGGGAATGATTGTGACAGGCGGCAATAATCAGGCAGAATTTATTCGAATTAGTCAGATAAATTTGTCGCAATTTGAACCGCCACTTTAGTGATATAAAAATCAGAATTATGAACGTCAACGGACACCCTAAACGCACCATCTGGCCCACCGCCGACAACGCGGCGGTGGAGATCATCGACCAGACCCGGTTGCCGCATGCGTTCGTTACGGTGCGGCTGGAGAGCATGCGCGATGCGGAACGGGCGATACGCGACATGCAGGTGCGCGGTGCGCCGCTGATCGGCGTGACGGCGGCGTATGGCGTGGCGTTGTCTATGCGCCATCATGCTTCGGATGCTGCACTAAAAGCGAGTTGCGATATGTTGTTGGCGGCACGTCCTACGGCGGTGAATCTACGTTGGGGGGTGGAGCGTATGCGAGCCTTGCTTGCGCCACTAGCTGAAGATCAACGGGCTGACGCAGCTTGGCGCGAAGCGGCTGCCATCGCCGAAGAGGATGTGGAAATCAATCGCGCCATCGGGCGGCATGGTTGCGAGTTGATACGCGAAATTTATCAGCATAAAAAAAGTGCGGCTAGCGGTATCGTCCGAAATTCGGAATTTCAGGATGCAGCGCAAGGCGCACGGAGCGGAGAGCCGCAGGCAGTACACGAAGTACGACAAGGGTCGAGCACCGCCCAACGCAGCAATGCGCCTGAAAAACGGATTTATGAAGATACCGTGAATATACTGACGCATTGCAATGCGGGCTGGCTGGCGACGGTGGATTGGGGAACGGCACTCGCGCCTATCTACGCAGCGGTGGAGGAGAGTATCCCGCTACATGTGTGGGTGGACGAGACACGTCCGCGCAATCAGGGTGCGAGTCTCACCGCTTGGGAACTAGGGCAGCATGGCGTGCCGCATACCGTCATCGTGGATAACGCGGGCGGGCATCTGATGCAGCATGGCAAGGTTGATATGGTCATCGTCGGCACGGACCGGGTGACCGCGCGCGGCGATGTATGCAACAAGATAGGGACCTATCTTAAAGCGTTGGCAGCACGAGACAACGGCGTGCCGTTCTATGTGGCACTACCCAGCCCGACCATAGACTGGACGTTGCAAGATGGTGTGCAAGAGATACCCATCGAAGAGCGCGCGGCCTCGGAAGTGACGCATATCAGCGGGCTGGCGGAAGACGGGAAGATATATACGGTGCGTATCACGCCGCCAGATTCACCCGTAGCGAACTACGGCTTCGACGTGACACCAGCGCGACTTGTGACTGCACTCATCACCGAGCGCGGAGTGGTGCGGCAACCGGATGAAGCCAAGTTGCGCGCAGCCTTGGGCGTGCCTTAATCGGTCGCTTTGAGTTGGTAGGTCGCATGGCAGGCCACGCAGCTCGACAAGGTGTTGCTCAACATGCCTTGTATCTCGGCAGCTGGTTTGCCCGCTTGTGCGGCATCCGCCAGCGCATCCATATCGTGATGCACACTCATCCCCAGTTGTTTGAAAGACAACGGCAACTTGGCCATCAATCCCGGATTCACATCAGCGGCCGAGCCCATACCGACTGCGCGAGCTGCATCCGCGACCTGCTTCATATCGTTGCGGTTGAGGCCATCCAGGATGAGCTGTGTGCCGGACAACAAGCCGCGCATCTCAGATAACACCAGATCACGTTCGGGCGTATTTAGCATGACCGCTGTGCGGTTGTCGCTAGCTGTGGAGGTGTTGCCGCGTACGAATATCGTAGCTATGGTTGCGATGGTGACGAGCCAAAGGACGATGGCGGTGATAGCGAGCTTGCGAGCATTCATAGTTTCTTACCTGTGGGTTTGTGTAGGCCGCATACTAGGCAAGGCGCATGACTGCGTCTGTGAGGAAAGTCACAGAGTGGAGAAGGTCTTCAGCGCCTGTGCATCTAAGATGTCTATCTGTTCGCGCCCCAATCTCACCCAGCCTTGTTCGGCAAAGCTTTTGAGCAGGCGGCTGACGATCTCACGCGCGCTGCCGAGTTCGTCGGCAAGGGCTTGATGGGTGGTATGCATGCTACTGGGTTTGGTGACGAGCAAGGCGGCCAAGCGCTGATCCAGCTTTTGGAAAGCGACCGCCGAGACCAGTTCCATCAAGTCGGTGAGACGGTCCGAGAATAGGTTGAACACATAACTGCGAAAAACTTCATGTTTGGCCAGCAGGGTATGGAAAGCGGCAGCGGGCAGGATCACTAACTCCAAGTCCTGCTCGACCACGCCACGTGCCTGATAGCGCGTGTGGCCAAGCAGGCAACTGCTGGTGAGGATGCAGCTCTCGCCAGGGGTGACACGATACAGTTGTAATTCACGCCCGCTGGCGGCAGATTTGATGACGCGCACACTGCCCGACAATACCAGCGGGAAACCCTGACAGGGTTGGTTCTCGTCGAACAACACTGTGCCTGCCGGTAGCGGCATCAGCATCGCACTGGCCAACAGACCATCCAACTCCGCCGCAGGTAGGGCGGAGAGCATGGGGTAGTGGTGGAGTAAGCGAGTCTGTGTTTCCTTAGTTAGCATGGTCAATTTCCAACAGCGTGAAATAACTTAGCGAACGCAGTAGATTTTTACTCTGCACGCATATGCGGGAACAGAATCACATCTCTGATACTCGCGCTATCGGTCAGCAACATGATGAGACGGTCTATGCCTATGCCTTCGCCAGCGGTCGGTGGTAGGCCGTACTCCAGCGCACGCACGTAGTCGTTGTCCTTGAACATGGCTTCCTCGTCGCCCGCGTCTTTGGCGGCGACTTGCGCATCGAAGCGCGCGGCCTGGTCTTCCGCGTCGTTCAACTCGGAGAAGCCATTGGCCAATTCGCGACCCACCACGAACAATTCGAAGCGTTCGGTGATCTGCGGATTGCTGTCGCTGCTGCGCGCCAATGGAGAGACTTCCACCGGGTAGTCGATGATGAAGGTCGGCTCGAACAACTGTGTCTCGGCCAGCTCTTCGAACAACGACAACTGCAAGCCGCCCAAACCGTCTTCGGGTTTGTATTTTGCTTTCAAGTCTTGCAGTTCATTGACCACGAAGTCGCGGTCGTTGAGTTGTGCGGTGGTGAACTGCGGATGATATTTCTGGATCGCCTGCACCATGGTCAGACGATGGAAAGGCTTGCCCAGATCGAGTTCTTTACCTTGGTAGGAGATCAGTGTCGTGCCCAATACTTTTTGCGCCACTTCGCGTATCAGTGTTTCGCTGAAGTCCATCAGATATTTGTAGTCGCGATACGCTTCGTAGAATTCCAGCATGGTGAATTCTGGGTTGTGACGGGTCGACAGGCCTTCGTTTCGGAAGTTACGGTTGATCTCGAACACCTTCTCGAAGCCGCCCACCACCAGACGTTTCAGATACAACTCAGGCGCGATGCGCAGGAACATCTTCATGTCCAGTGCGTTGTGATGGGTCTCGAAAGGCTTGGCAGATGCGCCGCCGGGGATGGCGTGCATCATCGGTGTCTCGACTTCCATATAGTCGTGACGGATGAAGAAATCGCGTATCGCCTGGATGATCTTGGTGCGCTTCTTGAATACTTCGCGCGCGTCCTGATTGGTGATCAGATCGAGATAACGCTGGCGATATTTCTGTTCCTGATCGGACAGGCCGTGAAATTTTTCAGGCAGGGGGCGCAACGATTTGGTGAGCAGACGCACTTGTGTCACGCGTACGGAAAGCTCGTTGGTCTTGGTCTTGAACAGCACGCCGACCCCACCGAGGATGTCGCCCAGATCGTAATGCTTGAACGCGTTGTGAGCTTCCTCGCCCACGCCATCGTTACTCAGGAACAACTGGATGCGCCCGCTCATGTCCTGCAGGGTGGCGAAACTCGCCTTGCCCATCACGCGCTTCAACATCATGCGGCCGGCCACCGCCACATGCACTTGCAGGGCTTCCAATTCGTCATGCGTCTTCTCGCCGTACTGATCGTGCAATGTTTGCGCGAGGTCTTTACGCTCAAAATCGTTAGGAAACGCCACACCTGCTACGCGTATCGCAGCCAATTTATTGCGGCGTTCGGTGATGATCTGGTTCTCGTTTTCGCCGGTGTTGGCGGTCGCCGCAACTGCGTTGTCGTCTGCTGGGGTCTTAGGGGCTGTAGTCATGGTCATTCTCTTAAGGTTAAACGCCTTGCTTCAAGCTGGCGGAAATGAAATCGTCAAGGTCACCGTCTAATACGGCTTGGGTGTTACCCACCTCGAAGTTGGTGCGCAGGTCTTTGATACGCGACTGGTCGAGAACATAGCTGCGAATCTGATGGCCCCAACCGATGTCGGACTTGCCGTCTTCCAGCACCTGCTTGGCTTCGTTGCGCTTGCGCAATTCTTCTTCGTACATACGTGACTTCAGCATGGACATGGCTTCGGCGCGGTTCTTGTGCTGCGAGCGGTCGTTCTGACATTGCACCACGATGCCGGTCGGGATATGGGTGATACGCACAGCCGAGTCGGTCTTGTTGATGTGCTGACCACCCGCGCCGGAAGCGCGATAGGTGTCCACGCGCAAGTCGGCGGGATTGATGTCGATCTCGATGGAGTCGTCCACTTCGGGATAGACGAACACGCTGGAGAACGAAGTGTGGCGGCGGTTTCCGGAGTCGAACGGTGACTTGCGCACCAAGCGATGCACGCCGACTTCGGTGCGCAGATGACCGTAGGCATATTCGCCGATGACTTTGATGGACGCGCCCTTGATGCCGGCAACTTCGCCGTCGGATTGCTCCAGTATCTCGACCTGGAAGCCCTTGCGTTCGCAGTAGCGCAGATACATGCGCAGCAGCATAGAACCCCAGTCCTGCGCCTCCGTGCCACCAGAGCCGGCCTGGATGTCGATGAAGCAATTGTTGGGATCCATCGGGTGGGAGAACATGCGACGGAACTCCATCGCGGCGACACGCTTTTCGATGTCGGCGATGTCGGCGGCGGTGGCGTGCAGACTGTCCTCGTCACCTTCTTCCTTGGCCATCTCGAACAGCTCGCCCGCGTCGTTCAAGTCTTGCTTGATCTTGTCCAGACCCAGCACCACACCTTCCAGCAACTTGCGCTCACGACCCAGTTCCTGAGCGCGCTTGGCGTCATTCCAGATGTCCGGGTTCTCGGAGAGTGCGCAGACTTCGACTAGACGTTCTTGTTTGGTATCGTAGTCAAAGAAACCTCCGGAGTTCTGCGCTGCGCACAGCGAGGTCTTGCAATTGATTACTGAGGGCGTTGAGTTGTTCGGCTTCCATGATGTTGTGCTTGGATTTCTAAAGGCCGCGATTATAACGGAAGGCGCAGCTAAGAGCCGCTAAAACCTTATAGCAGGAACAGTCCCAGCAGTAGTCCGCAGGCGATGGTGACGAAGCTGATCGCGACTTTGCGCGCGAGGGACCAGCCGCCGATGAACGCGACCATGCCGAATTTAAAGGCCAGGTTGGCGAGGAAGGCGATGGTGATGGAGGCGGTGGTCTGTTGTTCAGTGAGTTGGCCGAGATTGGACATGCGCAGGCTGGACAGCGTGATGGCATCCACATCGGTCAGGCCAGAGATCAGTGCGACTGCGTACATACCCTGACTGCCCGCCACATTCATCATCCACGACGCGCCCAGCAGCACGGCCACATACAACAGTCCAAAACCCAGCGAGGTGTGCAGCTCGGCAGGGTTGGAGGTCTCGGGGACGAACAGTTCGCTGGCCTTGTCCGTCTTGCGCCAGTTGTACAGTGCGACGAGCAGACCCGCGACCAGTCCGAAAGCGAGCACGCCCAGTAGGTGCGGCAAAGTGGTATCGCTGAGCAAGGTGCTCAGCACCATCAGGCGCAACATCACGACGATGCTGGCGATGACGATCACCGAGGCGGCAAGATTGGCTGCGGCAGTGCTGCTCTTGCTGTTCTTGGCATAGACCAGCGTGGTCGCGGTGCTGGACACCAAGCCGCCTAAAAAGCCCAACAGCGGCGCACCATAACGTGTGCCAACTACCTTCAATGCGACATAGCCGGTCAGGCTGATGCCGGAGATCAGCACTACCATCAGCCAGGCTTGATGAGGGTTGATGGCGTTATAAGGACCGAAGTCCTGATTCGGCAGGATGGGCAGGACGATGAAGGTAAGTACCGAGAACTGCAGCACGGCCACCAGATCACGCCGCGCCATGCGCCGCGAGATACCGCGCAACTCGGGTTTGAAATAGAGCAGGGCGGTCACACCTATCGCCAGCATCACCGCGAGTTTCACCAGTCCATACCAGATCATCGCGCCCAGTCCGTAGCTCATCAGCAGGGCGATGACGGTAGTGGTGCCGGGGTCGCTGTCGATGCTGTGGTCGTTCAGGTAAGCGGCGATGATCATCGCTGCCACCGCCAACAGTCCAGCGATGAGTAACCAGGGCGTCCCCATCTTTTCGGAGAGCAATGCGGCGAGCGTGCCGAACATCGCCACCAGCGCGAAAGTGCGCAGCCCGGCTTTGGGGGATTCCTTGCGCTCACGCTCCAAGCCGATCAGCAGGCCGATGGCGAGACTGGTGATGAATTGCGGTAATGATTCGACGCCGTTATTGAGCAAGAATCCGGTGTCCATTATTCCCTCTGCTTAGTAGTGCATCCCTTTTTCTTTGGGAGGAATTGTCAGCCATCTTTCAGTGGCAGTCTATTCCCAATGTCGTATCAGTAGTTGCACGGTGCGCTTGTCGTTGTATTCGTTGACGCTCACGCTGTAGAGCGCGTGGATGTCGTCGGGCAGCGGTTCGGCATGTCCGAATAGCATGGCCTCAAACAGTTGCCCGGATTTTTGCAGACGCAACTTGAGGTGTTTTTCACCCACCACACGTTGTTGCTGTACCCTGAAATCATCGTCAAACAGGGGCGCCGGAAAGCCTTGTCCCCATATCTGCTGGTCGAGTTGCTGGGCGAACTCAAGGTTGATGTCGTGTGCATCGAGCGCGCCATCGCTGTCCAGTCTCTGCTGTAAATCGGATACGCTCAATAGTTCGCGCACCACCTGCTCGAAAGCGCTCACAAATTGTTCGTGTTGCCCGTGATCTATGGTCAGTCCGGCGGCGGCGGCGTGACCGCCGAATTTTTTGATCAGGGCCGGGTGGCGTTTACTGACCAGATCCAAGGCGTCGCGCAGATGCAGTGCGGCTATCGAGCGGCCTGATCCTTTCAACTCGCCATTGGTCGATTGCGCGAACGCGATCACCGGACGGTGGAACTTGTCTTTGAGGCGCGACGCGAGGATACCTATCACACCCTGATGCCAGCTCGCATCGAACAGCGCGAGACTGTAGTTGTCCGCGACCTGAACGGATTCCAAGGCCGCCAGCGCGACCTCTTGCATGTCGGTCTCTATGCTGCGCCGCTCGCGATTCAATTCGTCCAAGCGCGTCGCCATCAGTATGGCCGCCTCGGCGTCATCGCTAAGCAAGCAGTCTATGCCCAGGCGCATATCTTCAAGACGGCCTGCCGCATTGAGTCTCGGGCCGATGGCAAAGCCCAGGTCCTGGCTGATGACGCGCGTTGGATTCTTTTTGGCGACCTGGAATAGTGCTGCGATACCGGCGCAGGTCTTGCCCGCACGGATACGCAGCAGGCCTTGTTGCACCAGAATCCTATTGTTCTGGTCCAGCTTCACCACGTCCGCGACCGTGCCGAGTGCCACAAGGTCGAGTAAATCTATGAGTCGTTTACCTTGCTCTTCGCTAAGCTGGCCGCGACTACGCAGCTCGGCGCGCAAGGCTAGCAGTAAGTAGAACATGACGCCTACGCCCGCCAGATTTTTGCTGGCGAAAGTGCAGCCGGGCTGGTTGGGATTGACGATGCACTCCGCATCCGGCAGCACATCGCCGGGCAGATGGTGATCGGTGATCAGCACTTGCATACCGAGGAGATTCGCCTCCGCCACGCCGTCGACACTGGCGATGCCGTTGTCCACCGTGATCAATATGTCGGGCTGTGATTCCGCAGCGAGGCGCACGATCTCCGGTGTCAAGCCGTATCCATAGGTGAAGCGGTTGGGCACGATGAAATCGACTTTTGCACCAAACAAAGCAAGGCCGCGCACCGCCACTGCACAAGCCGTCGCGCCGTCTGCGTCGTAATCAGCGATGACCAGCAAGCGCTTTCCGGCGGCGATGGCATCGGCCAGCTTGATGGCCATCTTGTCAGCATTCTTTAGGCCGCTGACCGGTAACAGATTCGCCAGACCATGCTCCAGCTGTGCGCTGTGGCTGATGCCGCGCGCCGCGAAAATGCGCGCCAAGGCAGGCAGGTAGCCCGCCGCGATCAATTGTTCGGCTGCGGGTTCGGGGATGGGGCGGGAGGTGATCTCGGGCATGGCGGACGGCATCGAAATGAAGGTGACGACCGAGTTTAACAAAACCCTGTGCACGGCCCTCTTTTTTTATCCAAGTGGGATATAATTGCGCCCATTTTTTGGCAGGGATAGAGAACACATCGTGGCTTTAATTGTGCAGAAATACGGCGGCACGTCCGTCGGCAACCCAGAGCGCATCAAGAACGTGGCGCGTCGCGTTGCGAAGTTCAAGGCGCAAGGTCATCAAGTCGTGGTGGTATTGTCCGCGATGAGCGGTGAGACCAATCGTCTGATCGCGTTGGCAAAAGAGATACAGGCGCATCCCGATCCGCGTGAACTGGACGTGATCGTCTCCACCGGCGAACAGGTCACCATAGGTCTGTTGTGCATGGCGCTCAAAGAGATAGGCGTGAAGGCCAAGAGCTACACCGGCGGTCAGGTCAAGATCATGACCGACAGCGCGCACACCAAGGCGCGCATCGTCTCCATCGACGAACACAACATCCGCGCCGATCTGGCCGACGATCATGTGGTCGTGGTGGCAGGCTTTCAGGGGATGGACGAAGACGGCAATATCACTACGCTGGGACGCGGCGGTTCGGACACCACCGGTGTGGCCATCGCGGCCGCGCTGGGTGCCGACGAATGCCAGATCTACACCGATGTGGATGGCGTTTACACCACCGATCCGCGTATGGTTCCCGAGGCGCGTCGTCTCAAGACCATCACCTTCGAAGAGATGTTGGAGATGGCCAGCCTGGGCTCCAAGGTCTTGCAGATACGTTCGGTCGAGTTCGCGGGTAAATACAAAGTCAAACTGCGCGTGCTGTCCAGCTTCGAGGAAGAGGGCGACGGCACACTGATCACTTTTGAGGAAGGCAATAAAATGGAACAAGCCATCATTTCGGGTATCGCGTTCAATCGCGATGAAGCCAAGATCACTGTTATCGGCGTACCCGACAAGCCCGGTATCGCGTACCAGATACTCGGTCCTGTCAGCGATGCCAACATCGATGTGGACATGATCATCCAGAACGTGGGTGTGGACGGCTCCACCGACTTCTCTTTTACCGTGCACCGCAACGAGTTCGTACGCGCCATGGATATTCTCAAGAACCATGTGCAACCGCACATCGGTGCGCGCGACGTGATCGGTGACAACAAGGCCGCCAAAGTCTCAGTGGTCGGCGTGGGCATGCGTTCGCACGTGGGTATCGCCAGCAAAATGTTCCGCACACTGGCCGAGGAAGGCATCAACATCCAGATGATCTCCACCTCCGAGATCAAGATATCCGTGGTCATCGACGAGAAGTATCTGGAACTGGCCGTGCGTGTGTTGCACAAGGCTTTCGATCTGGATCAAGACAGCTTATAAATACCAAACGTCACATCGGAAAGGCGTTAAGCTGCGCGCCTTCCACAACGCGCCCGTAGCTCAGCTGGATAGAGTATTGGTTTCCGAAGCTTCGGGCGTGGTAGGTTAAAATGACCTTAGGTTCATTTAGTAGTTTCCGTGCCTTTTTTTCAGTACGCGCCCGTAGCTCATTTGGATAGAGTATAGGTTTCCGAAGCCTAGGGTGGTGGGTTCGAATCCCGCCGGGCGCACCATTTTCAGACTTATGGTCATGTGACTTACGGTCATAAGTTTCCCATCCCAACTCCCTGTGGCCATCATTGGGATGCTTTTTCGCCATTACCAAATCCTGTGCAGAGCAGAATTCATACGGCAATTCTCACGTTCGCTTGAACGTCAGTTGTGAGCTAATAAAGTGAATCTACTATCAGCTGTGTCAGTACAAGATCAGTTAGCAGCTATTCGTTTAGTTATTGTTGATCTTGCCACCAGATACAGGCCCAGCAGGCTTTGGATTAGATACATGACGCTGGATACACCATGCAGCACTTTGAACTTGTCGGCGTACGCGCTGTGCATCACGTCTTCGGGCAGGGCGAGGACTTTCAGTTCGGCCATGTGCGGTGCGATGCCGAACTGGATGATGCTGCCCAGTATCAGCATCGCAGTGATGATCCACAAGGCTCTGCGGCGCTGTCTGCCATCCTGCTCCTTCATCCACAGCGCGTGTGACAGCAAGATCAGCCCGCACACTATCCCTATATAACCGAATGCATGGAACATCTCGCCTGCCAGCTTACCGGCGAGTTGTTTGTCCGGCTGCGCGCTGAATAGTGTCGGTACGGCCAGATAGCCTATGGAAAGTAATCCGCCGACCCAAACGGTGAGGGCGATGGAGGAGAGTGAGGTATAGAGGTTCTTCATCGGCGCAGCGTAGCACAACACATTCATTACGAGGAACAGCTCACTACGATATGACGCGCAGATTCGGGCGGTGGCTCGGCGTAGCACTGCATCTCGGGTTGTTCGTCATAAGGCTTGCTCAATAGCGCCAGTAGTCTGTCTATTTCGGAGTAGTCGCGTCGTTCGGCTTGTTCGATGGCTTGTTGGGCCAGATGGTTGCGCAACACATATTTGGGATTGACCGCATCCATGCGCACTTTGCGTTCGCTGTCTTTACTATTTTCACTCAGTAGACGCGCGCGGTAACCGTTCACCCAAGTATCGAATGCCGCGCGGTCCATGAACTGGTCGCGCAACACATGATTGCCCATATCCGACGCGGTATTGAAATCACTCAGGGTGCGGAAGCTCAGAGTGAAGTCCATCCGGTTGCGCTGTAGTAGTTCCAGCCAAGCCTCTATCAAGGGGAAGTCCTCTATGGACTCATCAGAGAGCCCCAACTTCGCTGCCATCAAACTCAAGTAGTGTTGGTGGTAAGTGGGGGCATAGCTTTCCAATATTTCATCGCGTGCAGCTTCATCTACCAGTTTGGCCAAGGCATGTGCGAGACAGGCCAGATTCCATAGTCCAACCTGAGGCTGTTGGTCGTAGGCATAGCGGCCCTGCGGGTCGGAGTGGTTGCAGATGTAACCGGGGTCGAAGGTTTCCATAAAACCGAACGGGCCGTAGTCCAGCGTCAGCCCCAGTATCGACATATTGTCGGTGTTCATCACGCCGTGACAGAAACCTACGGCTTGCCATTGCGCCATCAGCTTGGCGGTGCGCTGTGTCACGGCTAGCAGGAACAAACGGTATTTGTCAGTAGCATTCGTGAACTCTGGATAGTGATGGGCGATGACGAAATCGGCGAGTGCGGAGATGTACTCTTGTTGGCCACGATAGGCGAACACTTCAAAGGAACCGAAGCGCACGTGCGTGGGAGCGAGGCGGGTGAGTACTGCGGCGGTCTCGGCGGTCTCGCGATATACCGTCTCGTCACTGCCCACGATGCACAAGGCGCGACTGGTGGGGATGCCCAAGGCATGCATGGCTTCCGAACACAGGTATTCGCGTATGCTGGAACGCAGCACGGCGCGACCGTCGCCGCGCCGCGAATAGGGTGTGACACCCGAGCCTTTGAGCTGCACCTCCCAATGTTCACCCGCATGATTGCGTATCTCGCCCAGCATGATGGCGCGACCATCGCCCAGCTGCGGCACGAACTGGCCGAACTGATGACCGGCATACAGCATGGCGAGCGGTTCGGCGCCGGGCGGTAGACGGTTGCCGCTGAAGTGCTCGGCAAAGTCGGGGCGCTGTGCTTCGTCGCTATTGAGGTTGATCAGACGTGCTGCGCTGGCGTTGAAACTGACCAGATAGGGCGCAGGCAAGGGCGTCGGTCTGACGCGGCTGTAATAGTGCTCGGGCAGACGGGCATAACGGTTGTTGAAAGTGAGTTGCTGAATCTTGCGCATGTTGAATGTATTGCGGTCTAGCTATCGAATATCCCGAGTATAACGGTCGGGTAATAAACCTGCACCCATGCCCATGCTGATAATGATTTTTTCTAAGCGATGAGCATAGCAAGACTACTAAGCTGGAATGCCGTACGTCTGCGTAGTTACATCAAGCCGCTGCCCTATACAACCGTATTGAGGCAGTAGCGGAACTCATCCGCACACTGAAGCGTCGTCATTTTCCGTGTCGCCAGGATTCAACTTACGCATCACTACGCGCTGCAAGGCATAGCCCGCCAGCATCGCCGGCACGAACACCCACAGCTCCCAATTCGGCGCGGCGAAGAGCGCGATGGCCGGGCCCGGACAATAGCCACTGATGCCCCAGCCTATGCCGAACAGCGCCGAACCGATGATGAGTGACGCGTCAAGTAGCTTGACTTGCGTCACGAAGAACTGGGCGGCGAAAACCGGCTTGGGTAATCTGCGCACCAGACGGAAGGCGATCAGGGTCACGCCCACCGCACCGCCCAGTACGAACAGCAGGCTGGCATTCCAGGCGCCGGCCATATCGAGGAAGCCCAGCACTTTTTCCGGATGGGTCATGCCGGAGAGGGCCAGGCCGAAACCGAAGAGGATGCCTACCAATAAAGTCACTACGTTTTTCATCATTGCACCCCGAACACGTGACGCACCACATAGGTGGTGACGATGGCCACACTCAGAAAGGTCAGTGTCGCGACCAGTGAGCGCGGTGACAACTGCCCGAGTCCGCATACGCCATGTCCACTGGTGCAACCGCGCGACATGCCCGTTCCCACGCCTACCAGCACCCCGGCGAATGCCAGCAGCCATGCCGGAAAGTTATCACGTGGCTCGGGGGCAGCCCCGCCCAACAGGTAGTACAAAGCCGCACCATCCACGATGCCGGCCAAGAACAGCGCGGGCCATAATCGCTCTTGTGAGAACAGCAGGTTTATAACCATGCTGCTTACCCCGGCGATACGACCGTTCAGCCACAGTAACAACACTGCAGCAGAGCCGATCAACACGCCTCCGGCGAGTGCATAGACGAATTGTGATGCGTACATGTGAGTCCTTAGTGACAACGGCGCGTTGCTTACCGCTGCATGGAGTAGATAAATATCGAAGAGGCGGATTTTAGCATCGCCGATTACAAATGAAGTTATCGTGAGACGAATAATCTTGATGAAGGAACGCTGGCATCTAGCCTTATTAGTGTGGAACGCCATCTGTTGGTGTTGGCAGCCCGGTAGGGCTTAGAATCCAGTGATTGAATTTTTGGTGTGTTGTGATGAAGAAAGTCAGCGTGATATTCGTGTGCATGGGCAACATCTGCCGCTCCCCCACTGCGGAAGCGGTGTTCCGCCAGTATGTGGAGCGGGCCGGATTGACCGAGCAAATTATTATAGATTCGGCGGGGACGCATGACTATCACATTGGAGCGCCGCCCGACAGCCGTACCCAGCGCGCGGCGCAGCAACGTGGTTTCGATATGTCCGATCTGCGTGGTCGACAGGTAGAGGCGGCGGATTTTTCGCGTTTCGATTATGTGCTGGCGATGGATGCGGCCAATCTGGCGATATTGAATAGTCTGATGCCCAAAGATAGTACGACCCAAGCGCGACTGTTCCTGGACTATGCCCATCATCATGCAGAGCGTGAAGTACCCGATCCTTATTATGGTGGTGAGGACGGTTTCGAGCGCGTGCTGGATATGGTTGAAGACGCTGCGGCTGGCTTGTTGCAACATATCAACGAGCATCATTTCGAGCCCTGAGTGGCCGGATAAACACTAGCTGTCTGGTATCATCGCGCCATGCTAAACATCTTAAACATGACCTTCCTGCAAGGTGGTCAGCCTCTGTTCCAACAAGCCAATCTGCAAGTTTTCGCCAATCAGCGCATCGGACTGGTCGGGCAGAACGGTTGCGGCAAATCCACGCTGTTCCGATTGATACGCGGCGAGTTGCATGTCGATAGCGGCGAGGTGTCGTTGCAGTCGGGCAAGACGCTGGCCTTTGTCGAGCAAGAGATAGAGAATTCATCGTCTTCCGCCATCGAATTCGTACTGGATGGCGATATGGTGCTGCGCCAGTTGGAGAAGGTACTCGCGGGTGCGCAGCACGATGCGGCCTGGTTCGCCGCGCAACAGCAATTCGAAGCGATAGATGGATATGGTGCACCTGCGCGCGCTGCGCAGTTACTCAACGGGCTAGGCTTCGCCAACGATACCTTGGAGCGTCCGGTGAGCAGTTTCTCGGGCGGTTGGCGCATGCGTTTGAATCTGGCGCGTGCGCTGATGTGCCGAGCCGACCTGCTGTTGTTGGACGAGCCGACCAACCATCTGGATCTGGAGGCAATACTGTGGCTGGAGGATTATCTGGCGCGCTATCCGGGCAGCATTCTGCTGGTGTCGCATGATCGCGAGTTTCTCAATGCCACAGTGAATCGCATCGCCCATGTGCATGACAATGTCATCGACAGTTACGCGGGTGATTATGATGCCTTCGAGCGCGCGCGTGCGGAACGTGCCGCGCAGCAGAACCAAGCGTACTCACAGCAGCAGGACCAGATCGCGCATCTGGAGGATTTTGTGCGGCGCTTCCGCGCCCAAGCCACCAAAGCCAAGCAGGCACAGAGCCGTATCAAAGCATTGGAGCGTATCGTGCGCATCGCGCCGGCTCACCTCACCGATGGACACTTCGAATTACAGATAGAAGCGCCGGAACGCAGTCCCGACTTGCTGATGCGCGCCAGCGGCATGGGCTTTGGCTATGGTGAGAAGATGTTATTCAGCAAGGTTGAACTGATGCTGCGTGCCGGTGCGCGTATCGCCTTGCTCGGGCCGAATGGGGCGGGCAAGTCCACACTCATCAAATTGCTGGTCGGGGAACTGCAGCCCACTGCCGGGGAATTGGAAGTGACGCCGGAGATACGCGTGGGTTATTTCGCCCAACATCAGTTGGAGAATCTGGACAGCGCGGCGACACCGCTACAGCACATGGAGCGGGTCGCGCCGCAGGAAACGACGCTGGCGCTGCGTACCTTTCTGGGACGTTTCGGTCTGGCGGGTAACAGCGAGGACAGACCTGTGAGCAGTTTCTCGGGCGGCGAGAAGAGCCGCTTGGCGCTGGCCTTGCTGGCCTGGCAGAAGCCGCATCTCTTGTTGCTGGACGAGCCGACCAACCATCTGGACTTGGATATGCGCGACGCTCTGACGCTGGCGCTGGAAGAATATACCGGGGCCGTGGTGGTGGTGTCGCATGACCGCAGTCTGATACGTGCCGTGGCCGATGAGTTATGGCTGGTCGCGGATGGCGAAGCGAAGTTGTTCGACGGTGATCTGGAAGACTACAAAGTGTGGATAGAGTCGCGCCGTCCGCGCGAGACCTCGCAAGTCGCAAAAGCGAAAGTCGTGCAAGTACCCAAGGCCAACGTCAAAGCGCTGCAAGCCAAGAAGACCAAGCTGGAGACCGAGTTGCACAAAGTGCAGCAGGCACTGGTCGAGATCGACCGGCAGTTGGGTGACCCGGCGACCTACACCACGCAAAGCACAGTGCAGATCAGTGCGCTGAACGTGCAACGTGAGACGTGGCAAAGCAAGGTGGCGAGCCTGGAAGAAACTTGGTTGGAGCTTGAGATGGCCTTGGAAGAGGCGGTTTAGAACAGGTTGATCAGCCCGTCCAGTCCGACGAAATTCAGCGCGTAACTGGCTTGCGCCCTGACCACAGGTTTGGCGTGGAAGGCGATGCCCACACCCGCGGTAGACATCATCTTCAGATCATTGGCCCCGTCACCCATGGCGATGACCTGCTCGGGTCTAAGCTGCAAAGCATCGCGTGTGCTGATCAGCCAGTCCGCCTTGGCTTGTGCATCTACGATGTCGCCCAGCACCTTGCCGGTGAGCTTGCCGTCTATGATCTCCAGAGTATTTGCATGCGCGTAGTCCAAGCCCAAACGCTGTTTGAGACGCTCGGTGAAATAGACAAAACCGCCCGATACCAATAAGGTCTTGATGCCGTGCGTCTTGAGTCTGGCCAGCAGGGTCTCCGCGCCTGCGGTGAGTCTGAGGCGCTCGTCATAGACACGCTGCAAGGCGCTTTCGTCCAAGCCTTTGAGTAATTCGACACGGCGGCGCAGGCTCTCGGCGAAGTCTAGTTCGCCGCGCATCGCTGCTTCGGTGATGCGGGCGACCTGAGGTTTGAGGCCCTGCATGTCGGCGATTTCGTCTATGCACTCTATGGTGATGAGGGTGGAATCCATATCCATCACCACCAAGCCGAAGTCGGACAGCTTCTTGCCGGCTGGCACATAGGCCATATCCAGATGATTCGCTAAACAATAATCAGCTAGTTCGGGGTGTTCTTGAGCATCGTGGAAGCGGTAAGCATGTGCGCCCAGCGCTGTGGGTGCGGTGCTGGAGGTCAGTTGTGAAATGTGTGAGAGATGTGCGGGAGTGATTGCGCTACAGGCTTGGAGGATGAGGTTCATAGTTGTTGTGCATGACGGGCAGGCATGCCAGCCCCTGTGTGTCTAGTGCGAGAGTATCGCCATCACGGCACGTATCTCTTGTTTCAGTGCTGGCATGTTGAAGGCGGGAGTCGTGTTGCTCTTCGGTGCTTCTTCCTGCTCGCCACTCTCCAGTCGATTGCGCGCACCGCTGATAGTAAAGCCCTGTTCATACAAAAGCTCGCGGATATGACGTATCAGCAACACTTCGTGGTGCTGGTAGTAACGGCGGTTGCCGCTACGTTTCACTGGTTTGAGCTGGGTGAACTCCTGTTCCCAGTAGCGCAGTACATGCGCCTTCACCCCGCACAACTCGCTGACTTCACCGATGGTGAAGTAGCGTTTCGCCGGGATGGCGGGAAGTTCGGAATTAGGCTTGTGGTGTTCCATGGTAAGACTTCTCCACCATAGTCTTCAGTTTTTGACTGGGATGAAAGGTCACCACGCGGCGTGCCGTGATGGGTATCTCCTCACCAGTCTTGGGGTTGCGTCCCGGACGTTGCGGCTTGTCGCGCAACTGGAAGTTGCCGAAACCGGAAAGCTTCACACTTTCACCCTGTTCCAATTGAGCACGTATCTCTTCAAAGAAGGTCTCGACCATATCTTTGGCTTCGCGCTTGTTGAGCCCGACTTTCTCAAACAGCAAGTCTGCCAGCTCAGCTTTTGTTAGTGTTGTCGCTATCATTTCTTCCCTTTTTTATGTGCGCATCTGGGCGCCATTTTGTAACAGTGCATCCATCAGAGCGGAGATGCTTGCCTCAATTTCGGCATCTGTCAGCGTCTTTTGAGTATCTTGTAGTAACACTCGGAATGCAAGGCTTTTTTTGCCAGATTCCAAACCTTTCCCACGATACAGATCGAACAATGCGGTCTCCAATACCAGTGGCGTACTGGCTTTAGCCATCGCATCCAGCAGGCTTTGTACGGTGACCGACTCGTCGACCAATACCGCGATGTCGCGACGTACCGGCAGGAACTTGGATACCTCCTGCTGACGTGGCACCTTGCTGCTCAGCAAAGTATCCATCTGCAGCTCGAACCAGACCGGTGCGAGCGGCAGGTCGTACTTCTGCTGCCATTGCGGATGCAGTTCCCCCATCCAACCGATTTTCCGAGTACCGAGGTATATCTCGGCACTGCGACCAGGGTGCAGGGCGGGATGCGTTGCAGCCACAAAACGTAGCGTGAGCGGTGCATACAAGGCTTCGACATCGGCTTTGACGTCGTAGAAATCGACATTCTTCGCTGCCACGCCCCATTGTTCCGCTTGGTTGCTGCCATAGGCCAGACCGGAGAGACGTTGGGTCTGTACATAGTCGTCGCCAGACTTGGCGAAGCAGGCACCGACTTCGAACAAACGTACGCGACTTTGTTTGCGGTTCAGATTGAAACGCAGGGCGTTGATCAGACCGCCAATCAGACTGCTGCGCATCACGGCTAGATTGCTGGCGATAGGATTCTGCAAAGCGAGTGGTGAATCGTTGCCGCATAGGTCGCGTTCGGTCTGTTCTTCTAGGAAGGCTAAACTGACGATCTCCTGATAGGCGCGCGACACCAGCACTTGCTGGATGCGGCTCATAGGACGTTGTGTCTCGCTATAGGGCAGCATGGTCAATGCGGTCTTGGGCGCGATGGCTGGGATGTTGTCGTAACCGTACAGGCGCGCCAACTCTTCCACTAGGTCAGCCTCTATGGATAGATCGAAACGGAAGCTAGGCGGTGTGACGCGGTAATCATCCCCATTGGCAGTGAACTCAAATTGCAAACGTGACAGAAGGTCGGCAATCTGTTCGTTGCTCAGTGCGATACCTAACACACGGGTGACACGGGAACGACGAAGTGCGATGGCGGGGCGAGTGGGTAGCGTGCCGCGGACTGCACTTATGGCACCGACTTGGCCACCACAGAGGTCGATCAGCAACTGAGTCGCACGCTCCAGCGCCAGTTGTGTTGCCGCGAAATCAACGCCGCGCTCGAAGCGGAACGATGAGTCAGTCGCGAGACCGAAACGGCGTGCCTTGCCTACGATGGCGTCCGGATGGAAGAAAGCGCTTTCCAGAAATATATCGGTGGTCGTGGTTTCCACACCGCTGCCTTGGCCGCCCATGATGCCGGCCAGTGCCAGCACACGTGCGTCGTCCGCGATGATCAGGACCTCGCTGTCTAGCTGTGCGACCTGTTCGTTGAGCAGGGTCAATGACTCACCTGCACGTGCGCGACGCACGGTGATGCCGCCGGACAGTTGGCTGGCATCGAAGGCATGCATGGGTTGCCCCATCTCCAGCATCACGTAGTTGGTGATGTCCACCACCACGTTGATGCTGCGCAGTCCGCTGCGCTCCAAGCGACGCTGTATCCATACGGGTGTCGCGGCAGCCGCGTTCACACCGCGTACCAAGCGGCCGAAGTAACTAGGGCAAGCCTGTGCATCTTCCACGGTGACGGTCAACTTCTCTGCTGAAGCGACGGCCTGTGTAGTGATTGCTAGCGGGGCGCAAGGGCTGGCGGTAAGGGCGGAGACCTCACGCGCGATACCGTACAGGCTGGAGCAATCGCTGCGGTTGGGCGTCAGTTTGAGGGTATAGATATGGTCATCCAGTTCCAGATATTCGCGCAGCGTCGTACCGACCGGTGCATCTTCCGGCAACAGCCACAGGCCGTCGCTGGTCTCGGCCAAGCCTAGCTCTTTGCCAGAACACAACATGCCGAACGATTCGATACTGCGCACTTTCGCTTGCTTGATCTGGAAGTCGCCGGGCAACACCGCGCCGATGCGCGCGCAAGGGACTTTTACGCCCACCGCGACGTTGGATGCACCACACACGATGGTCAATGGCTGGTCTTCGCCGATGTTTACCTGACAGACGTTGAGCCGATCCGCGTTGGGATGTTTGACCACTTCCAATACTTGCGCGACCACCACGTTGTTGAACGGTGGTGCGACCGCATCCATACCTTCGACTTCTAGACCCGCCATGGTGAGCAGGTGCGAGAGTTCTGCGCTGGACAGCGCGGGATTGACGAAGGTTCTTAACCAGTTTTCAGAGAATTTCATGTCGGTTTCTAATTAGATTTTTCATACTGTCTACGCAAATCGCTCGTGGCTTTTCGTGGACGATGGATTTCTCAAAGTGAATTTCTCAAAGTGATTGGGGGCGACCTTAATTGAATTGCTTGAGGAAGCGCAAGTCGCTCTCAAAGAACTGGCGCAGGTCGTTCACGCCATAGCGCAACATCGCCAAACGTTCTACGCCTAGGCCGAAGGCGAAACCCAGATACCTCCCGCTGTCGATGTTGACGTTCTTCAACACATTGGGATGCACCATGCCGCAGCCGCCTATCTCCAGCCAGCCACCCTTCCAGCTCATGTCCATCTCGGCAGATGGCTCGGTGAACGGAAAGAACGAAGGGCGGAAACGCACTTGCAGATCGTCTTGTTCGAAGAAACGTTGCAGGAAATCCTGCACCACGCCTTTCAGGTTGGCGAAGCTGATGTCCTCATCCACCCACAAACCTTCGACCTGATGGAACATAGGGGAGTGGGTCGCATCGGAATCGACACGGTACACACGTCCCGGTGAGATGATCTTCAGCGGAGGCTGATTGGCCTCCATGTAACGCACTTGCACCGGTGAGGTGTGGGTACGCAGCACGTGCTGCGGATCGATGTAAAAGGTGTCGTGCATCGCGCGCGCCGGATGGTTATCCGGGATGTTCAGCGCGGTGAAGTTGTAGAAGTCATGCTCGATCTCGGGGCCGGATGACACGGCGAAGCCCAACGAGTGGAACAGTTGCTCGATACGTTGCAGAGTCAGCGTGATCGGATGCAGGCCGCCGATATCGGCGCCGCGACCGGGCAGGGTGACATCCAGAGATTCGGCAGCGAGCTTGAGCGCCAGCTTGCTTTGTTGCAAGGCGTCACGGCGTGCTTGCAGAGCCGCTTCTATCTGTTGCTTGACGACATTGATACGCGCACCGGCGGCGGGACGTTCCTCGTTGGAGAGTTTTCCCAAGCCCTTGAGTAAGGCGGTGAGGCTGCCTTCTTTGCCCAGATAGCGTGCCTTGACTTGTTCCAGTTCGGCTTCGTCGCTGATGGCAGCGAACTGCTGTAGCGCCTGCTCGAGAATATGTTGGAGTTGTTCCATTTTGAATTCGGTGTCCCTGAAAGAAGAGAGATACACAAACAAAAAAAGGAGGCCGGAGCCTCCTTTCGATTGTCGCAGCTTAAACGCGATACCTTTAAGCTGCGATGACTCGCTTACTTGCCGAGGCTGGCTTTGGCTTGATCAACAAAGTGAGCAAACGCAGCCTTGTCGAAAATCGCGATATCAGACAGAACTTTACGATCCACTTGAATATCAGCTTTTTTCAGACCGTTCATGAATACGCTGTATGGCAGGCCGAATTCACGAGCCGCCGCGTTGATACGGGCGATCCACAAAGTGCGGAACTGGCGCTTCTTCTGGCGACGATCACGGTAAGCATATTGACCCGCTTTCATTACTGCCTGTTTGGCGACACGGTATACGTTCTTGCGGCGACCACGGTAACCCTTGGCTTTGGCTAACAGTTTTTTGTGCGTTGCACGGGCTACGACCCCACGTTTTACTCTTGGCATGTTCTACTCCTTATGCGTAAGGCATCATGGCGCGAACCGATGCTTTGTTGGTTGCGTGGACTTCAGTAGTACCGCGCAATTGACGTTTGCACTTGGTGGTCTTCTTGGTCAGGATGTGACGTTTGAACGCACTTGCGCGCTTGATAGTGCCGCCAGCACGAACGACGAAGCGCTTTTTTGCTCCGCTTTTGGTTTTCATCTTAGGCATGACTACTCCTTAAGTTGTGGTGCGAGGTGTTTCCCGAACTGGAAAAACTTGATAACCCATACACCACTTTTTATCGGGGACTTTTGTGCTACATCGCTCTGACCGTCCCCATGTGCCAGAAAAACTATATTCGGGCGCTTACTTCTTTTTGACTTTGGGTGACAACACCATCACCATTTGTCGGCCTTCCATCTTGGGGAACTGCTCTACCACACCATGTTCTTCCAAGTCACCACGAACACGCTCAATTAAACGCATACCGATCTCTTGGTGGGCCATCTCACGTCCACGGAAGCGCAATGTGATCTTGGTTTTGTCGCCGTCACTCAGGAACTTGATCAAATTACGCAACTTGATGTTGTAATCACCTTCGTCGGTGCCCGGACGGAATTTGATCTCTTTAATCTGAACCTGTTTCTGCTTGAGCTTGGCTTCATGCTGCTTCTTGCTCTCGGCATATTTGAACTTGCCAATGTCCATGATGCGACACACGGGCGGATCAGCCAATGGCGAGATTTCCACCAGATCCAACTCGGCTTCATCCGCAAGTCGTAATGCTTCCGCAATGGACACAATCCCTAGGGGCTCTTTTTCTACACCGATGAGGCGCACCTGAGGTGCAGTGATCATTTCATTGGTGCGTTGTGACTTATCTTGTGCTATTGCAGTATCTCCACTTAAAAAAACTTCAGCCGTGCTACCCGTTTTTGATTTCGGTCTGTAGACGTTCCAGCAAGGCTGCTAACGTCATCTGTCCGAGATCTTCGCCACTACGGGTACGCACGGCCACCAAATCTGCTGCTACTTCTTTATCGCCCAGTATTAACTGATAGGGCAACTTCTGTAAGCTATGTTCGCGTATTTTATAGGTAATCTTCTCGTTGCGCAAATCCAATTGTACACGCAGTCCTGCATCCTTTAATTGCTGGGCCACTTTGGTCGCATATTGCTCCTGCGCCTGCGAGATGTTCATTACCACCAACTGTATAGGAGACAGCCACATCGGGAAGGCGCCAGCATGATGCTCGATCAGGATGCCGATAAAGCGCTCCATAGAGCCCAAGATGGCGCGGTGCAGCATCACGGGGGGCTTACGGGTGTTGTCTTCGTCGACGAACTCGGCGTCCAGTCGTACCGGCAAGTTGAAGTCCAGCTGTATGGTGCCGCACTGCCACAAGCGACCTAGGCTGTCCTTGAGCGTGAACTCGACCTTGGGGCCGTAAAACGCACCTTCGCCAGGTTGTAAGTCGTAGGCCAGATTATTCTGATCCAGTGCCGATGCCAAACCTGCTTCAGCTTTATCCCATGTCTCATCGGAACCGACGCGCTTCTCAGGGCGGGTAGACAGCTTGACCAGCACCTCATTGAAGCCGAAGTCGCTGTATACCTCGTTGAGCATCACAATGAAGTTAGATACTTCGGACTGCACCTGTTCTTCCGTACAGAAGATATGAGCATCGTCCTGGGTGAAGCCGCGTACGCGCATCAGACCGTGCAAGGAACCCGAGCTTTCATTGCGGTGGCAGGAGCCGAACTCGGCCAGACGCAAAGGCAAGTCACGGTAGCTGTGCAGGCCGTGGTTGAAAATCTGTACATGTCCCGGACAGTTCATCGGCTTCACCGCGTAGTCGCGGTTCTCTGAAGACGTGGCGAACATATTGTCTCGGTAGTTATCCCAGTGTCCGGACTTCTCCCACAAAGAGCGATCCATGATGGTGGGGGTGCGCACTTCCTGATAGTCATGCTGACGGAATTGCTTGCGCATGTATTGCTCGACCTCTTGCCACAGCGTCCAACCCTTGGGGTGCCAGAACACCATGCCGGGAGATGAGTCTTGCATGTGGAATAGGTCCAGTTGCTTGGCCAGTTTGCGATGGTCGCGCTTCTCGGCTTCTTCCAGCTGGTGCAGATAGGTGTCCAGCTCATCCTTCTTCGCCCAAGCCGTGCCGTAGATGCGTTGCAGCATCTCGTTCTTGGAGTCGCCGCGCCAGTAGGCCCCGGCCAACTTCATCAGCTTGAAGACCTTCAGCTTTCCCGTGGAAGGCACGTGCGGGCCGCGGCACAGGTCGGTGAAGTCACCTTCCGTATATAAGGACACATCCTGATCAGCTGGGATGGAGGCAATGATCTCCGCCTTGTAGTGCTCATTGATGCGCTTGAAATAAGCCACGGCTTCATCGCGCGGTATGACTTTTCGTGTTATCGGGAGGTCGCGCTTGGCCAATTCGCCCATGCGCTTCTCCAGCGACGCGAGGTCTTCCGGTGTGAAGGCGCGATGGTAGGAGAAGTCGTAGAAGAAGCCGCTCTCGATGACCGGGCCTATGGTTACTTGAGCTTCGGGGAACAGGTCTTTCACTGCGTAGGCCAGCAAGTGCGCAGTGGAGTGGCGAATGACCTCAAGACCATCGGCATCTTTGTCGGTGACGATAGCGAGCGATGCATCCTGTGAGATGAGATAAGAGGTGTCGACCAATTGGCCGTCCACTTTTCCTGCCAGCGCGGCACGCGCCAGACCTGCGCCTATGCTGAGTGCGATATCGGCGATGGTGACGGGCTGGTCGTAACTGCGTGTAGAGCCATCCGGCAAGGTGATGATAGGCATAATTCTCTTTTCCAAAAACGAAGTGCGGCTGTGCCGCACTGGATGCTGTGATGCATTATAAATAGCGCCAATCTGGCAAAGCTATTTTGAGGCCAGCATTATAGAGCCACTAGGCGAATTTACAATCTGCGCGTTTTTAACGAAGTTGCGATTCCGATGGGAACTCCATGTCTGATGTGCGGTTGGTCGAGTCCGCGTTAGAATGGGATCGACTTGGGATCGCTGGTAACTGCCGTGGATACTTCGACAATGAACGAACTATGGAACATCAAATGGTGTGACAGGCAGGGGCGAACTCAGGATTTGACGTTCGAATTGGGACGTGGGTTGCGCTATCGGGTCGTCGTTCCTGAAGAGCAGGATAAAAATCAGTTCTTGAGGTTGTTGTTGCGTCCGCCGCAATCAGCACTGTTATCCCCGGATGGCGGCTTGCTGGGCAATCTGAAGATAGATGAGAATTTGCTGCTGCCGTTGGGTTATCGGGGGGCAAACACCGTGTTACTCGAATCACGGGTGATAGCACTTTTCGAACGGTGTGGTTTTGATCGGATGCAGACAAATCAGCTATTGAGTCGCTTGCCGCACCAGATATCCCCCTACCAAAAACGCGTGGTCGGGTTTGTTCGTTCTATCTTGATGCAGCCTAAAGTGATGGTCTACGATTCGATCTGGCACAGGGTTTCTCAAGCGGAGAAGCAACAGCTCATAGGCTTTGATGAGATACTGCGCAGTGAGTCACCAAGTTGTACCGGTGTGTTCGTCGACTACGATACCAACATGGAGGCAGTGCAGCAGGTGCAGCAGTCTTTTTATCTATAGGGATGACATGAAGCTCTTTTCCGATCACGACAGTCGTCTTGCGACCTTGGAAAAAAAGGTAGGGATGTTCATGTTCGCGGGTATGGGGGCCTTGTTGCTGTTGTTTGCGGTGATCGCCATTGAGCAGGGGATATTCGCCAGTACCACGCCATTGCTTTTTCACACGGATGATGCCAGCAAGCTACACGAGGGGATGGAGATCCGTTTGAGCGGCTTCAAGGTTGGCAAGGTGGTGTCCATCGTACTGATGGGCGACGGTGTGATCGAAGGCAACCTGTCCATCAACAACCAGTATCTCGTTCATATCCGACACGGGGCAAAGTTGCGTCTGGTCGAACAGAATTTGTTGGGTGACGGCATTCTGGAAGTCCTTCCCGGTGACCGGTCGCAGCCTGCACTGTTGGTAGGCGAGGTGTTGCCCTTCGAGCGTCAACTGGGTATGGACGCTTTGGCACATGATCTGGTGGACCGGCTCAAACCCATACTGGACAACGTGGCGCAGACTACCTCTGCGATCAATCAGCCGGACGGTTTGTTGCAACAGGTAAAATCAGTTGCGTTAAGTGTGCAGAAGACCAGCGACTCCGCGAACCGATTGATACAGCAGACTCAGCAGGTGATGAGTGTCAATGGTAAAAAGTTGTCTCAGGTGCTCGACAGTGCCGATGTGATGCTGGGCAAGAGTGGGGTTGTCCTGGATAACGCGCAAAGAGTAACGGATGAGGCCGGCAAGATCGCCGCCGAGATGAACAAGCTCACTTCGGCATCGACCGGCGAGTTGCTGCCCTTGATACGTGATGGGCGGATGGCAGCGGAGGATGCGCGCGATATCGTCGATGCCGGCAAGCGGGTCTGGCCAATCCGCAGCTTCATCGATGTCGAAGAGGTGCAGATGTTGCCTATGGATAGTTATGGGGTGCCACATGTCCCTGCTAAGTAAAGTCTTGTGCTTGGTTGTCTGCATACTGTTGCTGGGTTGCGGTAGCGCACCGGAGAGACGCAACGCGATGAGCGCGCAAGCTCTCAAGCATAGTGAGCGCGCCGCTCGAGCCTATACGCAAGGCGAACTGCACCGCGCTGCAGTTGAATATGAGCAGGCCTTGCGGGGTGCTCAGGCGATAGAGGATGCCACCGCCATCGCCGTGGCGCGCATCAATCTGGCGCGGGTGTGGCGCAATCTGTCGCGCTATGACCTGTCCCGCCAGCAATTGGCGGCTTTGTTCGGCGCGCCGCAACTGGCCTATCCCCAGTCCAGCCTGAGCGCTGCCGCAGTCATGCAAGCCCAGCTCTACATGGAACAGGGGGAAATGAGTTCTGCTGAAGACTGGCTGGCGCGCGGCGAGACACTCTGTGCATCTGGATGTGAGTTCAAGGCTTCGCTACAGTTGCTGCGTGCGCAATTGGCGATGCGCGACCATCATCTGGACGAGGCCAATAAACTGGTCGATGACGCGATTGCCGCACTCAAGTCACCGGCGCAATCCATAGAGTTAGCCAATGCCCTGCGTCTGTCGGGGGAACTGGCCTACGCAGCTAATGATGAAGCTCGTGCCATCGTTAGGTTTGAACAGGCGCTGACTCTGGATCGGAAGCTGGGCTTGCCGATCAAAATCAGGCTGGACTTAGGTCGTCTAGCCCAGACATCCGCGCGTGCCGGTAAAGCCACGGAAGCAGAGAATTATGCTGCACGTGCAGACGCGGTAGGACGGGCGAGCGGTGCGTTGCCCGAGTCCACGCCAGCATCCGCACCATGATGTTCCGATGGATAGGCCGTAACACTTTGGTCTTTATCTTGATGGTGTCCGGCTATCTGTCTATGTTGTGGTATGGCCTGTCACATCTGCGCGTGTTGGGCATCGAGCCGGTGAAGAATAACTTCTATCGGCAGATATACTTCAGTGGTAATCAAGCCTTGCACATCATCGGTTTCATGGGTTTGTTGCTCGGCATCATCGTCTCCACCCTGACCTTTTCTGTGGCAGGTGGAGATAGCTCTCTGGTGGTCAAGGTCATGGCCTGGGTCATCGTCTGGGAGTTGGGACCCTTGTTTGCGGCCATCATCATCATTGCTCGTAGTGGCTCGGCTGTCGCGGTGGAGTTGGCGCAAATGAAGATATCCGGCGAATTATTCAGTCTGGAGCAGATGGGGATCGCACCCAAGGACTTTCTGGTCGTGCCGCGCATTCTGGGCGTGTCGATATCGGTGGTCGCCCTGACCGCTTATTTTCAGATTGTGGCGGTGGTCGGTGGTCTGGCGGCCAGTGCGCTGTTCATGAACGTCGCTTTTCTCGATCAGATACACCGTTTTGTCGGGTTGGTGAATCCCTGGTTGCTGCTGGGGGGCGTGGTCAAGAGTCTGGTATTCGGCTGGGTGATCGCCACCATCGCCTGTTTTCACGGTATCTCGGTCGGAACATCCACTGCATCCGTTCCGCAGGCAGCTATCAAGGCGGTGATACGCGCTATGCTGGCGGTGTTCACGCTGGACATATTGTTCGCCCTGCTCAGGTTGATTTAGGCCGTGTAATCAGAAATCTGAGCTGGGGCGAGCGGCGACAGGGTAAGCAAAGCCTGATAGAATGCGCGGCCTTTTTTATTAATTTTATTAACTTTGTTCTGGAGAATGTCGCATGGCTGTTGAACGTACCCTGTCTATTATCAAACCTGATGCTGTTGCAAAGAACGTGATCGGTCAGATCTACTCACGATTCGAAGGCGCCGGCCTGAAGATCATCGCCGCACGCATGACCCAATTGTCCCGTGCTGAAGCCGAAGGCTTCTACGCTGTGCACAAGGCACGCCCTTTCTTCAATGATCTGGTGAGCTTCATGATTTCCGGTCCTGTGATGATCCAAGCCTTGGAAGGCGAAGGCGCGATTTTGAAGAACCGCGATCTGATGGGCGCAACCGATCCTAAGAAGGCTGATAAAGGTACGATCCGTGCTGATTTCGCCGACAGCATCGATGCGAATGCAGTACACGGTTCCGACGCGGCTGAGACAGCGGCAGTTGAGATCGCTTACTTCTTCCCGGCGCTGAACGTCTACTCTCGTTAATCGAGACGTAATCGTCAGAAACCGTTATTAGGTTTATGAAGCAAAACCTCCTCGACTTTGATGCGCATGGACTGACGACTTACTTTGCGGAGATAGGCGAAAAGCCTTTCCGCGCCAAGCAAGTCATGCGCTGGATGTACAAAGAAGGGGAGTCCGATTTCGCCGCGATGACAGACATCGCGGTCAGTTTGCGTGACAAGCTCATGCAAAAAGCCAGTATCGATACGCCGACCATCATGCGCGAAGAACTGTCCGACGACGGAACACGCAAGTGGTTGCTGGATGTTGGTACGGGCAACGCGGTCGAGGCGGTGTACATACCCGAAGCGACACGCGGCACTCTATGCATCTCCTCGCAGGCCGGTTGCGCGCTTGATTGTTCTTTTTGCTCCACGGGCAAGCAAGGGTTCAATCGCAATCTTTCCGTGGCCGAGATTATCGGTCAGCTGTGGTGGGCGAACCACCAACTCGGCAAGAACGCCGAGGGCAACTGGGCGATCAGCAATGTGGTGATGATGGGCATGGGCGAGCCACTGCTCAACTTCGACAATACCGTGACGGCTTTGCGTGTGATGCTGGACGATCACGCCTATGGTTTGTCGCGCCGCCGCGTGACGGTCTCGACTTCGGGTGTGGTGCCGGCGATGGATCGCTTGCGCGAGGAGTGTCCAGTGGCGTTGGCGGTGTCGTTGCATGCGCCCAACGACGCGCTGCGCGATGTGCTGGTGCCCATCAATCAAAAGTATCCGCTCAAGGAGTTGCTGGCGGCGTGCACGCGCTATCTGGAAAAGGCACCACGCGATTTCATCACATTCGAGTATGTGATGCTGGACGGGGTGAACGACACGGTGCAGCACGCCCACGAATTGGTGCGCCTGGTGCGCGATGTGCCATGCAAGTTCAACCTCATCCCGTTCAACCCGTTTCCGCTGACGCATTACCAGCGTTCGCGTCCAGATGTCATCGCGCGTTTTCGCGATGTATTGATGCAGGCCAACATCGTCACCACCACGCGCAAGACGCGCGGTGACGATATCGCCGCCGCCTGCGGACAGTTGGCCGGGCAAGTGCAGGACAAGACCAAACGAACCGCGCAGCGCCCCGTGGTGCTGCATCGTTAAATTGTTGCGTGGATGAACTAGGAGTCGCTATGTATAGATGGATCGCTTTATCACTATTGTTGCTATCAGGCTGTGCTGGAACCGGCATGACTTCGGAGCAGGCTCAGAACAGCGCGCGCATACACACCGAGCTGGCGTCCATTTACTTTGAACGTGCCCAGATGGGGGTTGCTTTGGGTGAGATCGACAAAGCACTGGCATCGAAGTCCGACTACGCGCCAGCCTACAATGTCCGCGCGCTGGTACACATGGCTTTGCATGAGGATAAAGAGGCCGAGGCCGACTTCAAGCACAGTCTGAATCTGGACAGGGACAATTCCGACACACATAGCAATTACGGTTGGTTCCTGTGTCAGCGTGATCAAGAAAAGGAATCCATAAAACACTTTATGGCGGCGCTGAAGAATCCCTTGTATAAAACGCCGGAGCAGGCTTATCTGAACGCTGCCGTGTGTTCGCAGAAAGTCGGCAACAATGTCATCGCCGAGGATTTCTTTCAGCGCGCGCTGGTAGTCAATCCTCAATTACCGCAGGCATTGTTGGGTATGGCGCAGTTGAACTTCGCCAAAGAAGATTATGGTGTCGCCAAGCGGTATTTCAATCAATACGCCGCAGACAATGACAATCTGACCGCTGCGGACTTGTGGCTGGCTGTGCGTATCGAGCGTCAACTGGGAGACCGAAATGCGGTGTCCAGTTACTCTATGAAGCTGCGTAATCATTTTCCGGATTCCAAGGAAGCACGTTACTTGAACGCAAACTAAACCACACGAGCGATAGCCATGGAAGAAATCATAACGACTGTACCCGTAGCAGAACAGGAACCAGTAATGAGGTTAGGTGCGACTTTGCGCGAGAAGCGTATCGCCATGGGGCTGAGTGTGGCCGATGTGGCCGCGCAGATACGTCTGGCACCCCGTCAGATCGAAGCCTTGGAAGCGGATGATCTGGCGCATCTGCCAGAGCTGCCGTTCGTGCGCGGATTCGTGCGCAGTTACGCAAAATTATTGCATCTGGATGAGCAGCCTTTGTTGGCGACCTTGCCTGACCCGCATGCCGTTTCGGGGCGTATTGAGCCTGAATTCGTGGGGGTTCCCTTCAATATGCAACAACTATCCAGTCGCCAGAACCGGATATGGTTGTATGCGACGGGACTGATCGCGTTGATCGCCATCGTATTCATGTTGTGGCATTTCGCCACACCCAAGGCTGTGGAAAAAGCACCTGCTTCCGATGTGATGGAATCGACTATTGCCTTGCCGCCCCAGACGCTCTCCGAATCAGCCGTGCCTGAAAGCGATACCGCTGCTGAGCAGCCTGTTCCAAGTATTCCCGTGACCGTCAGTCCTGCTGTAGTGGAATTACCCGTATTGAAGTCCGCGACGACTTTAGTGCAATCTGCCAAACCTGCCGAAGTTACTAAAGAAAAGGTGCCTGCTGCCGTGGTTGTTATAGGAAAGGTGCCTGCCGCGCAACTTGCGCCAACCAGACTGCGCATCGTGTTCGATGCCGAATCATGGACCGAGGTCAAGGATGCCACCGGTCGTTTGATGTCATCCAAGCTAAATGTGGCCGGGAGTGAGCTAAATCTCAATGGACATGCCCCTTATGAACTGGTTATCGGCAATGCCAGATACGTGCGTCTGTATCGTCAGGGCAAACAAGTTGACCTGAATAAATACATCAATTCAACGAGCGAAGTCGCGCGTCTGACACTGGAGTAAGTATGAGTGAGTTCGTAATACGTCGTCCCTCACAACGGGTCATCATCGGCGGTGTGATGATGGGCGGCGGTGCGCCTATCGTGGTGCAGTCCATGACCAATACCGACACGGCGGACGTGGCGTCCACCGTCAAGCAGGTATTTGAATTGGCCGAGGCGGGGTCGGAACTGGTGCGTATCACCGTCAATACACCGGAAGCAGCGGCGCAGGTCGCGACCATACGCAAGCAACTGGACGAGATGGGCTGCGACGTGCCACTGGTGGGCGACTTTCATTACAACGGCCACCGACTGTTGCGTGACTATCCCGATTGCGCGCAGGCGCTGGCGAAGTACCGTATCAATCCTGGCAACGTCGGGCGCAGTCGCGAGTCTGAGGACCCGTTCACCATGATGATAGAGACCGCTATCCAGTTCGATAAGCCGGTACGCATCGGTGTGAACTGGGGCAGTCTGGACCAGAACCTGGTGGTGCGCATGATGGACGAGAACTCGCGTCTGCCCGAGCCACTGGATGCCAAGCATGTGACGCAGAACGCGCTGATTGCTTCCGCACTGGAGAGCGCGCAACGTGCCGAAAAACTCGGCATGGCGAAGAATCGCATCGTGCTGTCGTGCAAGGTCAGCGACGTGCAGGATTTGATTGCGGTATATCGCTCCTTGAGTAGCCAATGCGACTATGCATTGCATCTGGGTTTGACCGAGGCGGGCATGGGTTCAAAAGGCATCGTCGCCTCGACTGCCGCGCTGGCCGTGCTGTTGCAGGAAGGCATAGGTGACACCATACGCATCTCCTTGACGCCTGAACCCAACGGCTCGCGTACCCAGGAGGTGATCGTGGGACAGGAGATATTGCAAACCATGGGGTTGCGCGCCTTCTCGCCTATGGTCACGGCCTGCCCCGGCTGCGGTCGCACCACCAGCGTATTCTTTCAGGAGTTGGCGTTGAGCATACAGAATCATCTGCGTACCCAGATGCCGGTCTGGCGTAGCCAGTACGACGGCGTAGAGAACATGACGGTGGCGGTTATGGGGTGTGTGGTGAACGGTCCCGGCGAGAGCAAGCTGGCCAACATCGGCATCAGTCTGCCCGGCACGGGCGAGAGCCCCGCCGCACCAGTGTATATCGATGGGGAAAAAGCGATGACCTTGCGCGGTGACAACATCGCCAACGAGTTCACGCAAATCGTGGATGATTATGTGACCAGGAAATTCCCTGTGCGTACCGCTGCGTCACCGAAGCTGGCAAGACAGATACCTATTCAAGTAGTTAAAAAGGAAAAGTAGTAAGTGGTAAGTGGGGGATGGTGAGTGGACGCGGTTTTCCCACTGACCACTTCCCACTCCCCCACTCACCAGAAATAAATAATGAGTAACGAAACTTTGCAAGCCGTAAAAGGCATGAATGACATCCTGCCGGATGAGGCGGGACTTTGGTTATGGTTTGAAGAAGTGGTGCGCGACTGGCTGGATAGCTATGGCTATCGCAACATCCGTATGCCATTAGTCGAGCCGACTGCGCTGTTCAAGCGCGCCATCGGAGAAGTGACCGACATCGTCGAAAAAGAGATGTACAGCTTCGAAGACAGCTTGAATGGCGACCAGCTCACCTTGCGTCCAGAAGGTACGGCCTCCTGCGTGCGTGCGGTGCTGCAACACAATTTACTGTATAACGCGCCGCAGCGACTGTATTACTCTGGGCAGATGTTCCGCCATGAGCGTCCGCAGAAGGGGCGTTACCGCCAGTTCCATCAGATCGGCGTGGAGGCCTTGGGCTTTGCCGGACCGGACATCGACGCCGAGCAGATTCTGATGTGCGCGCGCTTGTGGAAGAAGCTGGGCATCCGTGATGTGACGTTGCAGATCAACACGCTGGGCGATGCAGCGGCGCGTCTTAGTCATCGTGCCAAGCTGATCACCTATTTCGAGCAGCATAGCGAGCTGTTGGATGCGGAGGCGACGCGTCGCTTGCATAGCAATCCCTTGCGTATCCTGGATAGCAAGAATCCGGCGATGCAGGACCTCATCGCGGGTGCGCCGAAATTGATGGATGAGCTGGACGTGGACGCGCTGGAACACTTCGCGGCGGTGCAAGCCACGCTCACCGCACACGGCATCGCGTTCGAGATCAATCCGCGCCTGGTGCGGGGTCTGGATTACTACAACCGCACCGTGTTTGAGTGGGTGACCACGCGACTCGGCGCACAGGGCACCATCTGCGCAGGTGGACGCTACGACGGTCTGGTCGAACAGATAGGCGGCAAGCCCGCAGCGGCGATGGGTTTTGCCATGGGCGTGGAACGCCTGTTGGCCTTGCTGCAGGACGATGGTATGGCGTTGCCAAAGCCGGAGGTCGATGTGTATGTGGTGCATCAGGGCGCGCTGGCCAGCCAGCTTGCCAGTCATGTCTCTGAGCAGATGCGCGATGCCGGTCTGCGCGTGGTGATGCATTGCGGTGGCGGTAGTTTCAAGTCGCAGATGAAAAAGGCCGATGCCAGCGGCGCGGTGCTTGCCGTGGTCATCGGTGATGATGAGGCACGCGACAAGCAGGTCAGCGTGAAGCCCATGCAAGGTGGGGAACAGATAAAAGTGGGTGTTGAGGAACTCAACGCGACGATTAAACGATTTATCAAGTAGGAGAAGAAAATGGCGGCATTGGATTTGCAGGAACAAGAACAACTCGAAGGTCTTAAGGCCTGGTGGAACGACAACGGCAACTTTGTGCTGGGCGTGGTACTGATCGTGGTGATCGTGGTCGGCGGTTGGCGCGGTTGGCACTATTATCAGGCCAAGCAGGCCAATGAAGCGGCGACGCTGTTCGAGCAGTTCAACGAACAGCTGGCAAGCAATGATGCCAAGCGCATTAATGATGCCGCCGCTGCCGTGATGGACAGATATTCCGGCACCATCTACGCGTCGCGTGCCGCACTGACAGCCGCCCAGGTCAACGAACAAAGCAAAGCCATCCCGCAGGCCAAGACCCAGTTGCAGTGGGTGTTGGATCACACTGCCGAAGCCGGGCTGAAGGATGTAGCCCATCTGCGTTTGGCATCGATATTGTTGGATGAGAAAAACTACACGGGTGCGATGAAGCATCTGGATGCGACCCATCCCGCCGCTTTCGATGGTTTGTATGCCGATCTGAAAGGTGACGTGTTGAGCGCTCAAGGCAAGAACGATGAGGCACGTGCTGCCTATCAGGCCGCTTACGACAAGACTGATGCCAAGAGCAGCTATCGCCAACTCATACAAATGAAGCTGGATGATCTGGGGGCTGCAAAATGATTGTGCGTCGCCTGATGGTATTGTGCGTTGCATTGGTCGTGGCTGCGTGTTCAAGCACCAAGTCCGGCCCGCAACCCGCGCCACTGACGAAGTTTGATGAGACTGCCAAATTCTCGGTACGCTGGCATGCCTCATTGGGTGATGCGGGAAATTATGTGCTGAGTCCTGCGCTAAGCAAGACCAGCATCGCAGGCGTGTCGACCAAGGGCGAATTGACGGCGCTCGATCGTAACACCGGCAAGAGATTATGGCGGGTGCAGACAGGTATCACCGTCGCGGGTGGCGTGGGCGGGAACGATCAGATGTTCCTGGTCGGTAGCGACAAGGGGGATGTGCTGGCCTATGACATGAGCGGAAAATTGTTGTGGAAGAGCAAGGTCTCCAGCGAAGTGTTGAGCGTTCCGAAAGTGGCCGATGGCGTGGTAGTGGTACGTAGCGGCGACAGCCATATCGCGGGATTGGATGCCGCCGACGGCAAGCACCTGTGGTCATATGAACGTGCCACACCTTCATTGGTGGTGCGCAGTTTCGCCAGCGTCACCATACAGCGCGGTGTTGCTTATGCCGGTTTTGCCGCTGGCAAGATCGTCGCGTTGGACCTCAAGACTGGCAGTTTGATCTGGGAGAACTCGGTGTCACAACCGCGTGGTAATACCGAATTGGATCGCATCAGCGACATCACCAGCGACGTTGCGGTCGATGACGAACAAGCGTGTGCCATCGCTTTTCAGGGGCGCGTCGCCTGTTTCGGGCCGGCCCAAGGCGGGCCCTTGTGGAATCGCGATATCACCAGCGACAAAGGCATGATGTTGCTGCGCAAATTCCTTTATCTCTCCGATGTCAATGGTGAGGTGTTGGCGCTGGATAAAACCACGGGCAGTACACTATGGAAGAATGACCAGCTGACCTTGCGCATCACCAACACGCCTTTCGCCTATTCGGATTTCGTGGTGGTTGGTGATTTTGAAGGTTATCTGCACGGCTTGAGTCGTGAGGATGGACATCTGCTCGCGCGTATCAAATTAGATGGTAGTGCCATACTGGCTATACTGCAGGAACTCGATGACGGACTGCTGGTGCAAACAAGCGACGGCGGTCTGTACTCGATAACATTGCATTAAACGGTGAAATGTGAAATGGAAAAAGTGAAACGTAACACCGTTGCCTTTTTTTACCTTTCACTTTTCACCTTTCACGTTACTTAAGGTCATTCAACATGTTGCCCACACTCGTATTAGTCGGTCGTCCAAATGTGGGCAAGTCCACTCTATTCAATCGCCTCACGCGTAGCCGTGACGCGCTGGTCGCTGACCAGCCCGGCCTGACCCGTGATCGCCATTACGGACGCGGTCGCGTAGGCGAACGTCCTTATCTGGTGGTGGACACCGGTGGTCTGGAGCCGGTTGCCAAGGACGGCATCATGCACGAGATGGCCAAGCAGAGCCGCCAGGCGGTGGACGAGGCCGACGTGGTGTTGTTCATCGTCGATGGCCGCGCCGGATGCACACCGCAGGACATGATCATCGCCGGACAGTTGCGCAAGACTGGCAAGCCCATCCTGCTCTTGGTCAACAAGGCCGAAGGCATGATGCGCAGCAAGATCACCGCTGATTTCTTCGAGTTGGGCTTGGGCGAACCTTATCCAATCTCTTCAGCACACGGCGATAACGTGACGGAAGTCGTCGAGATCGCGATGGAGAACTTCCCCGAAGAGATCGTCGAAGAGGAGGTCGGTGAAAAACCGCCCAAGCTGGCCATCGTCGGTCGCCCCAACGTCGGAAAATCCACCCTGGTGAACGCCATCCTGGGTGAGCAGCGCGTGATCGCTTTCGACCAACCCGGTACCACCCGCGACAGTATCTACATCGACTTCGAGCGCGACGGCAAGGCGTACACCATCATCGATACCGCCGGTGTACGCCGTCGCGGCAAGGTCGAAGAAGCCATCGAAAAATTCTCCGTCATCAAGACCATGCAGGCCATCGAAGATGCCAACGTGGTGGTGTTGGTGGTGGATGCTCGTGACCAGATTACCGAGCAGGACGCCCACGTCGCTGACTATGTACTGCAAGCCGGTCGCGCCCTAGTACTGGCGGTGAACAAGTGGGATGGTCTGGACGACCACCAGCGTCTGATGGTGAAGAACGACATGGAGCGCAAGCTGCATTTCCTGAGTTTCGCCAAGCGCCACTACATCTCCGCGCTGCACGCCAACGGTATCCCCGGCGTGTTGAAGTCGGTCGATGAAGCCTACGCTGCCGCGATGATGAAGATGTCCACGCCTAAGTTAACGAGAGCATTGCTCGCTGCGCTGGAAAAACAACTCCCCCCCAAAGGTGGTCGCTTCCAACCCAAGATGCGTTACGCGCATCAGGGCGGCAGCAACCCTCCGCTCATCGTCATCCACGGCAGTGGTCTGGACGATGTTCCGGCCAGTTACACGCGTTATCTGGAGCGTAGCTTCTGCGAGATATTCAGGTTGCAGGGTACACCGATGAAGATTCAATACAACTCCAGCAAGAATCCGTTCGAGGGTAAGAAGCCTAGAGCGTTGACTGAGGCGGAACAACGCAAGGCGCATAGAGCACGCATACGCGGAAGGAAGTTGTACGGGAGTTAATAGTTTAGCTTGGTGGTTGTTTATAACAATCGTGCCAATCTTCATTGAACATTGGATGATATGAAAAATACTGATGATGTTAATGCCGCTTTTACCAACGGAACAATTACCAATGCAAGCTCTAGTGAGCTTGCCGAATATCTTATTGCCATCGCTAATGCAGACATTCATCGTGATGGCAACCAACAGGTTGCAAATCGTCGCGCTGAGACAATCAAACTCTTACTTGTAGCAAGGCAAAATCAAAATTTGCACTTGGAATCCCAAGGAGTTGCGCGATCTGCTTTATACATTGCACTTGGAGCACTTGCTATGTCTGCTATTCAACTTGTTTATGCAATTTTTTATCGATAGCTCGCGTAGGGCGTAATTGATGAAAGTTCGGGAACTAGAGGCAGACTGCTGTTTGTCGGGGGTGGCCCGACAGCCAAATTCTTTCTTTTGTGTCGCCAATAGAAAGAATCCAAAGAAAAGGCGACCCAGGTTTGCCGCCCTTCGGGTACCCGAGAAAAATGCCTAGAGAGCGGGTCTCCGGAACTCGCCCAACTGACTCAAACAGTCCTCGCCTAAAGCTCCGCTCCCCAGACATTTTTCACGGCGGCGCTCAGGGGGGCCAAAGTCAAAGACAGGTTTTGTCTGCTTCGCAGTGATTGTTTTGCTGGTTAGTAATGCCCGCTTATGCGGGCATTACTATTTTTTTTGCGCTTTTGAATTTGTTTTGGTTTTTGACGTTGACTCTCCTCCCCCTAGCCGCCACCGAGTAGCGCAGACGGGTCAGGGGATTTCCGCGAGGACTGTTTGAGCCCGCAGGGCGAGTTCCGCAGCCGCTTGATCTATCGAGCAACGCAGGGAACACCAAAGGTGTGGCGGGTCGGGGTCGCATTCTTTTGGTTACTTTTCTTGGCGAGACAAGAAAAGTAACTGGCTGTCGGGCCACCCCCGACAATCCTAGATATTATCCCCACATGAGGAGGCACAATCCTCGGCCCAGCCACCCCAGACAAATAAGGATATTTACGCTAAATATGGAAACACAAACCTCAGTCTGTTCAGACCAGACTACTAGGCATGAAAGGTGATCTCATCCTCTTGAGGCTTACGAAATACAGTCTGACCGATGCGCCCGACTAGGGTGGTTTCTGGCTCCCAAAGTATTTGGAACACTCCGAAAGAATCCTGCTTGCCTCGAAATGCAGCACGCATCACCGGGCGTGTTTTGTCTGCCAGTGCCGCTGGCAATAACTCAATAACGGATTGTGTCGTCAGTATCTGCCTTGCTCTGGTGATGGACGTTACCCGAGCTGCGATGTTGACTGTGTCGCCAAATACATCCTGTGCTTTGTGTATGACTTCACCATAATGGAAGCCGATCCGTACGAAGATCGGATGGTCTCCGCCTGGATTTCTCGTATCAATAGCAAGCTGCATGGCGCAAGCCGCCTGGGTCGCCAAGGCGATATTGGGGAAAGAGCACATGATCTCGTCACCGATGGTCTTGACCAGTGTGCCCCTATGCATAGCGACTTCCTGAACCAGGATATTGAGTGTCCGAGTGATGACGCGTAACGCCACCTCATCACCCAATTCATCGTACAACGCGGTACTGCCGCAAATATCGGCGAACAGGATGACCATCTTGTGTTTCTGCGGCGCAGCAGAAACGGATTTGTTCGGCACCGCATAGTTTTGTTTGGCTGCTTGATTAAGGATATCTGCGACGCGTATGTGCATATCTTCCTGTAGCGTTGCAAATTCACCGGGGGTCTTGCCCTCTTTGTTCTTTACATGAAGTTTCGCGCCATGGGAAAGCAGCAATAGCACGATATCGGCATAACCTTTTTCTATAGCAAGGAAAATCGGGATCGCGCCGTTCTGGCTAAAATTGACCTCCACTCCGGCAATGAGCAATTGATGCAGGGAGGCGACATCTTCATTGAGTATCGCTGTGATCACATCGTTTCTGGTATTGAGCGTGTCATTCTTGGGCGCGTCGTGTTGTTCGGCCTGATGCTGGTCTTTTGCTAGCTTCTTTTGGTGGGATAGCTTGTACATCAAGGCTGTAAAAACGAGCATGCCTGAGGCCACTATCATCACCAGTTGACTGATACCTAATTGATTGGCCAGTTGATCCGGTAGATTGGCGCCGATGGCTAGTACCGAGACGGTGATGGCCAGCATCAATTTGAGATAGCGGAACAGGGAAACGATGACGGTCGCGACCAATGCGATCAGTAACAGGTTCCTATCAACAAGAGGCGCTGTCGCGCTATCGGGGAGATTGGCGGCAAGCGCCATAAAGGCAACGATGAGCAGAATAACGACTTCATTAGTTTTTACTTGCATATGCTTCACCCTCAGTGATCTATTTAGCTTATCGACTGAACGGGACTGCAAATATTAGCGACTGGACAATGTTGGGAAGGTGACGGCAGCCATTCGATGTACATGGTAACCGGCGATCCCGCTGTCATAGAACCAAGTGGCTCCTTAGACCGGTAACTTTGCGTCCCTACTTTTCAATAGGTTTGCCTTTGTGCGCGTACTCTACCATAAAATCATGCGAGTCTATGGGGGCTTGTACCTTAAGTTGCGTAATTGTTAGTAACTATTTATTTTATATAGTGAAATCATGTTTTTAGCAGGTGCGAGCAAGCAGCGCCTTGCTATCACGCAAGGGCTAATGACTGATGTCTGTTGTCCATCCGAAAAGCTGGCGTTACATCGTCGCCCTTAAGATTGACTGCCTCAAAGATGCAGTCAATCTCATATCTCCTCCATCCCCCCGTATAATACCGCCTCGTTTTTTTGCGGCGCGCAGCGTTGATCCCACACACTCTATGTCTCTGACCCAGTCCTACACGCTTGCCGACATCACCCGCTGGTATCCCAGTAATGAGATCCACAAAGCTAAGGCTTATCTGAATTCCATCGGAGAGCTGGATGTGCAGGATGAGTCCATCGTGGCGCAAGTGCAGGGACATACGCGCATGGCGTATGACGTGAAGATCGTGCTGGCGTTGGGGAAGGATGGGGCGATCGTGGCACAGCCGCATTGCAGTTGTCCGGTGGCCTACAAGTGCAAACACACGGCGGCGGTGTTGTTGTCGGTGTTGTCTTTGCCGCGCGCGCCGGGTGTGAACAATGCCGTCACGGAATGGATAGAGTCGATGCGCGGTACGCTGAGTGTACCGCTCAAGAAGAAGCCGCTCACCACACAACGCACCATGGCGCTGGCCTACGCGCTGGTCAAATCGCCGCAGCACAAGAACTATACGGTGCATATCTACAAGACCAAGCTTGATAGCGATGGCACTTTGCTAAGCGATCTGGAGGATTGGGACAACGTCGAACGTACCTTACTTAACCCTCCGCAATATGTGCGCGAAGAGGATCTTCCTATCCTGCGCTTGTTGTTGCGCCAGTTCGACCGCTATGAGGGTTATCAGGTGCTGCCCAAGCATGGTCACGAGTTGCTGACACGCTTGCTGGCGACGGGGCGGCTATATTTCCGGCAATACATGGTGGGTTGTCGTGAGCGTTTGTCGCATCCTGTTCCTTTGGTGCCGGGCGAAATGCGACCTGCACATATCGCCTGGGGTGCGGATGACAACGGTTGCATGCAGCCGACCGTGATCCGTTCCGATAACTCGGTACAGGTGCTGCCCTTGCCCGAGGATACCTGGTATATCGACACCGACACGGGAGAGATGGGGCAGTTGCAACTGGCGCAAGCGCCGGCGCAAGTGGCCAAGCTGCTGACCATGCCGCCGCTCAACGATATGGAGATGCTGGTGGTGGCTGCTGCCCTGCGCGACCTGCTGCCGGAGTTGCCCGCGCCCAGCAAGGATGCATTGCGCAGTGTCAAGGGCAAGCTGGTGCCAGTGCTGTCGCTGGGCACCTCCGATGTCGCCTATCGCACTGCTTTTCGTGACTATCCGGCGGGCAATCAGGTACGCGATTTTGCACGGGTGCAGTGGCGCTATGGTGAGGCGATGTTGTCCGCCGACCATCCCAGCGAGTTCGTGACGCTGGTCAGTGGCGAGACGGTGCGTGTGCTACGCGACGACAAGGCCGAGAAGCTGGCGCTCAAGATGCTGCAAGGCTATGGTCTGCAGGAGATGCCTAATGTGTCTTTGACCGGTAGCTATGCGGACTACTCGCTGATGGGATTGGAGAGTGCAACGGCCTGGACACCCTGGATGCAGCAGGCCGTGCCCAAGTTGCGCGCGGCCGGTTGGCAGATCGAGATGCTCACCGGTTTCCGTCACCATGTGCTGGAAGTGGAAGCCTGGCTGGGTGATTTCAACGAACAGGCCGATGGCTGGTTCAGCCTGAACATGGGCATCATGGTGAACGGTGAACGGGTGCCACTCGCGCCTTTGCTGCACGAATTGTTCAAGGTGGACACGCGTTGGCTGGATGCGCTGCAACTGGAGATGCTCAGCGATCAGGAGCCTATCGTCTTGCAATTGCCCGACGGTGGACAGGTCAAGGTGCCGGCCGAGCGCATCAAGCCGCTGGCGCGCACGCTGCTGGAACTGTTTGGTGGCGGCGGACTTAAGGGCGATGGCATACGCTTGTCGCGCTATGACGTGTCGCGCATCCAGCAATTGGCAGACATGGATCGCTGGCAGTTCAAAGGGGCGGATGCGGTCGTCGCATTGGCCAACAAGCTCAAGAACACCGACGGTATCAAGGCAGTCGCGCCGCCCAAGAACTTCCCGCTGGAACTGCGTCCGTATCAACTGGAAGGTCTGGCCTGGTTGCAGTTCCTGCGTGAGAACGACTTGGCCGGCATCCTGGCCGACGACATGGGGTTGGGTAAGACCGCGCAGGCGCTGGCGCATCTGTTATTGGAGAAACAGAGCGGGCGCATGGACAGGCCGACCTTGGTGGTGCTACCGACCTCGCTGATCTTCAACTGGAAGCGCGAGGCGGAACGATTCGCACCTGAGTTGAAATTGTTGTCACTGCACGGCAAACAGCGCACCGATAATTTTTCTGCTATCCCGCAGCATGATGTGATCCTCACCACCTATCCTTTGCTGTGGCGCGATCAGGAGATGTTGCTGCAATACGATTACCACTTGCTCATCCTGGACGAGGCGCAGACGGTGAAGAATGCCGCCAGTCAGGCCGCCATCGCGGTGCGCAAGATCAACGCGCGGCACAGGCTGTGTCTGACCGGTACGCCGTTGGAGAATCATCTGGGTGATCTGTGGTCGCAATTCGATTTTTTGCTGCCCGGTATGTTGGGCGATGCCAAGTCGTTCAACAAGACCTGGCGTCTGCCGATAGAGAAACAGGGCAATCTGTTGCGCCGCGATCTGTTGGCACAACGCGTAAAGCCCTTCATCCTGCGTCGCCGTAAACAGGACGTCGCCGCCGACTTGCCGGAGAAGACACTCATCGTGCGCAGTGTCGAACTGGCCGGCGCGCAGCGCGATCTGTATGAGACGGTGCGTGTCGCGATGGACCAGCGTGTGCGTGAGGAGATTGCCGACAAGGGTTACTCGCGCAGTCATATCATCATCCTCGACGCGCTACTCAAACTGCGTCAGGTGTGTTGCGATCCGCGCCTGTTGAAATTGACGGCAGCACAGAAGGTGCAAGAACACGCCAAGCTGGACATGCTCATGGCGATGTTGCCCGAGTTGGTCAGTGAAGGCCGGCGCATCCTAGTGTTCTCGCAATTCACCAGCATGCTGGCGTTGATAGAGATCGAACTGCGCAAAGAGGGTTTGGCCTACACCAAGCTCACGGGTGATACTCAGGACCGTGAAGAAGTCGTGCGCCGCTTCCAAGATGGTGAGGTGCCCATCTTCCTCATCAGTCTGAAAGCCGGCGGGGTAGGGTTGAATCTCACCACGGCCGACACCGTGATCCATTACGACCCCTGGTGGAACCCGGCGGTAGAGAATCAAGCCACTGACCGCGCGCATCGTCTGGGGCAGCTCAACAATGTATTCGTCTACAAGCTGGTGGTGGCGGGCAGTATCGAAGAGAAGATCCTCGCGCTACAAGAGCGCAAGGCCGAGTTGGTGGCGGGTATCCTGTCCGAGGACAGCAGCAGTATGGTCAAGTTCGGTGAGGCAGATATCGCCGCCTTGCTGGCACCCTTGCCGAGTGATGAGCCGCTTATCCCTGATTGATGCCGGTTTGACAAAGGCCGTCGATTAAGCGAGGATGCCCCCCATGTCTCGTCTAACGCAAAGAATCATCGCCGTCCTGTTCGCCATCTGGCTGCCGCTGTTCAGCGGCAGTGTGATGGCGGCTTCAGTGGCCATGCAGGTGCCTAGCGGCCACTGTCAGGATGCGTCCATACAGATGGCTGATATGGATATGACAGACATGGGCGATATGCAGCACATGTCCGATCCGTCTGATGAGCACACGCCGACTTGCAATACCTGTGCGGTCTGCCATCTGGCTTGCACCGCCTATCTGGCTGTCCCCACGCTAGACATGGCTGCCATACAGGCTGGCGTGCGCGAATTTACTCCCTTTCAAGTTGCTTTCTTCTCGGTTTCCTCGGCACCTCTGCTGCCACCACCGCTCGCCCGCGTCTAACGCGGGACGAGTCCGTCTGCTGTTTCCATAGCCTGATTCCATCCCGATATCCGTGGTAGTCGTTTACGACTGCACGTTCGCTATATCTGTCTTGGAACTGGAACATGAGATCGACTTTATTACTTTTCGCATTATTGGGCACATTCATCACCACACCGGCGTGCGCTGAGCAGCCGCTGGGCAGCGATCTCACGGGTCTGCTGGATTACGCGCGGGCACATAACCCAGAATTGTCGGCGTCACGTTTGGAGGCCGAAGCTGCCATGCTGCGCGCCGATGCCGCCGATGCGCTGCCCGACCCGGTGCTGCGTACCGAGTTCATGGACATCACCAAGCGCGGCACTACGGCACCCAACCTGTTGCCTGGACAGAGCGGTGGTGGCACGCGTTATCTGCTGATGCAGAGTGTGCCATGGTTCGGCAAACGTGACTTGCAACGTGAGGTCGCCAGTGCGCAAGCAGCACAGGCCGATGGTCGCGTCGCGGCGAGTTGGTCGGACTTGGCGAGCCGCATCAAGACGACCTATGCCATGCACTACTATGCCACTGCCAGCGAACGTCTGGCGCAAGAGACCCTGGCCCTGCTGGATAGTCTGGAGAGCATCGCCCAGACGCGCTATGCCAACGGCTTGGGCGCACAGCAGGATGTGATACGCGTGCAGGTGGAGAAGACCATGGTACGCAGTGAGTTGATCGCGCTGCAGAACGAGGGTCACCATACCCATGCACGCCTGAACGCCTTGCTGGCGCGTCCGGTTAATGCACCCTTGGTCGACCCGCAACAGCTGCCTGTCATGCCGCCTGCCGCGAAGCTGGATGAAGCAACCTTGCTGGAACGTTTGCGCGCGCAGAACCCGCAACTGCGCATCGCCGATGCCAGCATCCTGAGTGCCGAGAAGAGCCGCGATCTGGCTTACAACAACCGTTATCCCGGTTTCACGCTGGGAGTAGCACCCACGCAGATGGGCAGCACGGTCAAACAATGGGACATGATGGTTGAGTTCAATATTCCGTTCCAGCAATCTTCGCGCTACTCACAGGAACATGAAGCGGAAGCGATGCTGTCCGCGAGTAACGCGCGCAGGCAAGCCTTGCTCGACCAGACCCAGTCTGAGCTCTCACAGAACCTCGCCGCGCTGGAGGCGGCACACCAGACCGAGACGCTCATCGTCACCCGTCTGTTGCCGCAGGCCGAGCTGACCTATCGCTCCGGTCTGGCCGGATATGAGACCGGCAATGTGGAATTCGCCACGCTCATCGATGCGCAGAAACAGATACTCAACGCCAAACAACAACAGCTGCGCGCCCAGACCGACATGCAATTGCGCTTGGCTGACATTGAAAAACTTTTGGGAGATGCACTATGAACAACCTCATCAAGATCGCCCTGGGCGTGACCGTACTGACGCTGGTGGGCGGTGGAGCCTACTGGATGGGCACCCATGCGACAGTCGCGACGCAAGCTGTTGCTGCGAGCAGCATGAAAGCGGAACGCAAGGTGCTGTATTACCGCAACCCTATGGGGTTGCCCGACACCTCACCCGTACCCAAGAAAGATGCGATGGGGATGGATTATGTGGCGGTGTATGACGGTGAAGAGAGCGCAGCAGGGCAGCTCAGCATCAGCATCGACAAGGTACAGAAACTAGGTGTCAAGAGCGAGCCCGCCGCGTTGCGCGAACTCGACAGGACCTTGCGCGTGACCGGGCGCATCGAGGTCAACGAGCGTCTCACTTATACCATCGCGCCCAAGTTCACCGGCTGGGTGGAGAAACTCTATGTGAACACCAGCGGTCAGGTCGTCAGAAAAGGTCAGCCGCTGTTCGAGGTCTACAGTCCGGAACTGGTGTCCGCACAAAGCGAACATGCGCTGGCGGTGCAAGGTCTGGCAGCCTTGAAGGATGCCGATCAAGAGGCGCAAGCCGGTATGCGTCAACTGGCCGCCGCCAGCCGCGACCGGCTGCGCAACTGGGGTATCACCGATCAGCAGATGGATTCGCCGCTAGGTCAGCCACGAGTGACCTTTCGCGCGCCCGCCAGCGGTATCGTGCTGGAGAAGAAGGCGGTGGAGGGGATGCGTTTCATGGCGGGCGAGGTGCTGTACCAGATCGCCGACCTGTCTACCTTGTGGGTCATCGCCGAGGTCAATGAGCAGGACATCGCCCAAGTGAAAGTCGGCAGTCATGCGCGCATCCAGATCGATGCCTACGCTGGGCGAGACTTCGACGGCATGGTGGACTTCGTCTATCCGACGTTGAGTGCGGCGACGCGCACGGTGCAAGTGCGTATCGCCATCGCCAATCCGCAGGGGCTGCTCAAGCCCGCCATGTATGCCAATGCCTCGATTCCTGTGGACGGCAGTGGCAAGGTGTTGACCATTCCCAATTCAGCGGTGATAGACAGCGGCAAACAGCAAGTGGTGCTGGTGCGTCTGGCGGAGGGCCGTTTCGAGCCGCGCAAGGTGAGTCTGGGGCAGCGTAGCGACAGCTATGTGCAAGTGCTGTCCGGTGTCGCAGAAGGAGAGCAAGTGGTGACCTCGGCCAACTTCCTGATCGATGCCGAGAGCAATCTCAAGGCGGTGTTGAGTGGCATGACTGCGGCTACACCTGCCGCGACGACAGCCGCAACGTCAGTGCCTAAGCCGAGCAAGTCGGTCGGGCATCAGGCACATGGCACACTGGATGCTATCAATGATGACGGTACGGTCAGCATCACCCATGAGGCCATCCAGTCTTTGGGTTGGCCCGGCATGAGCATGGATTTCGAGCTGGCCAATTCTTCTCTGGTCGGAGGCGTCAAGCCGGGCAGCGTGATCGATTTCGAGCTCGTCGAACGCGAGCCGGGTGTGTGGGTCATCACCAAGCTGCAAGCGCAGCACGGAGGACATTGAGATGCTAGCCAAAATCATCGAGTGGTCGGCACGCAACCGTTTTCTGGTGTTGCTCGCCACCCTGTTCATCACGCTGGCCGGCCTTTATGCGTTGGCCAAGACACCGCTGGATGCGTTGCCCGATCTGTCCGACGTACAGGTCATCGTCTATACCGAATACTCAGGGCAAGCCCCGCAGGTAGTGGAGGATCAGGTCACTTATCCGCTCACCACGGCGATGTTGTCCGTGCCCAAGTCCAAGGTGGTGCGCGGCTTCTCTTTCTTCGGTGCATCGTTCGTGTATGTGATCTTCGAGGACGGCACTGACATCTATTGGGCACGTTCGCGGGTGTTGGAATATCTCAATAGCATCGCCGGACGCTTGCCGAAAAATGTCTCGCCGCAACTCGGGCCCGATGCGACCGGTGTGGGTTGGGTGTACCAGTACGCCGTACTCAGCGACAAACATAATCTCGCGCAACTGCGCACCATGCAGGACTGGTATCTGCGCTATCAACTCACCAAGGCACATGGCGTGGCGGAGGTCGCTTCCATAGGCGGCTTCGTGCAGCAATATCAGGTGACGGTGGATCCCGTGAAGCTGCGCGCTTACGGCATTCCGCTCGCCAAAGTTTCACAGGTGATCCGCGATTCGAATCGCGACGTCGGCGGGCGCGTGGTGGAGATGGCCGAGACCGAGTACATGGTGCGCAGCAAAGGCTATCTGCATGGTGTCGGTGACATCGAGAATCTGGTGGTGAAAGCTGAGCGTGGCACGCCGGTGTTGCTGCGTGACATCGCCCGCGTCGAACTCGGCCCGGACGAGCGGCGCGGCATCACCGACCTCAACGGTGAGGGCGAGGTGGTATCCGGTATTGCCATGGCGCGCTACGGGCAGAACGCGCTGGAAGTGATACAGAACATCAAGGACAAGATCGCCGAGATCACGCCCGGGTTACCGGATGGGGTGAGCATCAAGGCGGTGTATGACCGCTCCGAACTGATATACAAAGCGATAGACACGCTCAAGCACACACTGCTGGAGGAGGGCATCATCGTGGCGCTGGTGTGCATGGTTTTCCTGATGCACGTACGTAGTGCACTGGTCGCCATCGTGATGTTGCCTATCGGCGTGCTGATGGCCTTCATCGCCATGCATCTATTGGGACTGAACTCCAACATCATGAGTCTGGGCGGGATCGCGATTGCCATCGGGGCGATGGTGGATGCGGCTATCGTGATGATAGAGAACGCGCACAAGCATCTGGAGCGTATGAAAGAAGGCGATTCCCGTTTCGATGCGATCCTGGAGGCCTGTAAGGAAGTCGGCCCCTCGCTGTTCTTCTCGCTGCTCATCATCACCGTGTCCTTCTTGCCGGTGTTCACGCTGGAGGCACAGGAGGGGCGTTTGTTCGCGCCCTTGGCCTTCACTAAGACCTTCTCCATGGCCGGTGCGGCGTTGTTGTCGGTGACCTTGGTGCCGGTGCTGATGCTGTTGTTCATTCGTGGCAAGATCAGGACCGAAGCGGAGAATCCGCTCAACCGCTGGATGATCGCCGGCTATCGCCCGATGATAGGCGCGGTGTTGCGGCACAAGAAGACCACCATCGCAGTCGCTGTTCTGGCGTTACTGATGAGCACTTATCCCGCGATGCGATTGGGTAGCG
>CAWKIN010000013.1:0-69185 GCA_963849875.1 uncultured beta proteobacterium | reverse complement strand
GAACGCACTTGGGCGAGCCGCATCTGCTGTCACATCCGCTGATGGTGTGGGTGGGGTTGATCAGCTATCCGCTCTATCTGTGGCATTGGCCGCTGCTGTCTTTCGCTCGCATCATGGAATCGCAAACGCCCTCCGCTGGGCTGCGCGCTGCCATGCTTGCCACCAGCGTGCTGCTGGCTTGGCTCACCTACAAGCTGCTGGAGCGTCCGGTGCGCGCACGTCCGCACACGCGTAAGGGCATCTGGGTGTTGTCGCTGCTGATGGTACTGCTGGGCGTGTTCGGGCTGATCGTGAAGAAGACCGACGGCATCAAGTCGCGCCAACTCTCCATGCTCAACGGCGACCCCGCTACGCTCACCATAGGCTATGACCGCGCACAGGTTCAGCACGATTGCGGCCTGCCAGAAGCCGAGAAAGCCAACTTCCAATATTGCTTCAGCAGCGGTGCTAGCCCGCAGCACTACGCGCTGTTCGGCGACAGCAAGGGTGAGGCTTTGTATTACGGGCTGGCGCGTGAGAAGAATTCAGATATGTCCTGGCTGATGATAGGCACGGTCTATCCGCCCATTGCCAATGCGGCAGCAGACGACAAGCAGCAGCACAAGAACCGCCTCGCGGTCGACACCTTAAGCGCGAACCCCGCGCTTAAAGTCATCGCCATCACCGTGGCCTTACGCGGCATCGCGCCGGTGGACGAGGTAACAGGCTTTATCAACGGCGCGATTTACCCCGGCAGCGTGGAGAACTACAGCGCCACCATCGCGCGCTTCGAACAGGCCGGCAAGCGTGTGGTGTGGGTGATAGACAATCCCACCTTCCCCGATCCGCGCAGCTGTCTCAGCGGCGGTGCGACTTCCAGCCCTATGCTGAACACCGTGCTGCGCCGCAAAGAGAATCCGTATTGCACGATACGTTATAGCGACCATCTGCAAGGCACTCGTGCCTACCGTAACTTCGTCGCAAAACTACAAGAACTGCATCCGAATATGGTGGTGTACGACCCCACGCCATTGCTGTGCGACATCCCGAACAACGTGTGTCGCGTCACGAAGACGGCAAGTTCCTCTATAGCTACGGCGATCACATCTCAGATTTTGCGAACGCTAAGATCGCGAAGGATATGGAAGAGAAGTTGAAGAGTTTGACCCACTGAATTGTAAGTTCTAATCTGTCCCGTTCGTGGCGAGCTTGTCTAACCATGGACGAGATAGTTATGCCGCTCCCGTTAGCCACCCTTCGACAGGCTAGGGCGAACGGTGAATTTGGCCCCTTTATTTTTCTGCTTGAGCCAGAGTTTGATATATCGATAGTAACTATTCTCGGCATTCATGATCGCCAACATCACGCCCTCGCGGCCATCGAGAAAGCCGCGCCGCAACACATAGGTACGGAAGAACGCCCAGCCACCATGCACTAATGCCGTACCCAGCCCGCCCCGCTTGCCGCGTCGCTGCTGCATATCCGCCGCTGCACTCGAGTAGTTGTTGAGCTTGGCGATGACGTCTTCGAAATCACGATAGCTGTAGTGCAACAGCGAGTGCTGCAACTGTCCGCGCTGGCCCTGCATCTGCACTGCTTCATGCACCAGCGCGTCGCTGAACTTGGCCTTGTTGCGACGGAACAAGCGCAACACATAGTCGGGACGCCAACCGGAGTGATGGATAAAGCGTCCACAGAAACTGGACAATCGCGGTATCTCATAGCCGTCCAGACTCGCAGGGTCAGCCAGTACTTTTTCTATCTCAGCGCGTAACTCAGACGTGACGCGCTCATCGGCATCGATGGACAACACCCAGTCATGGCTGGCATAGCCCAGCGCGCGATTCTTCTGCACGCCGAAACCCGGCCAGTCATGTTCGTAGACCTGCGCACCCAGTTCGCGACACACTTCCACCGTTCCATCCGTGCTGCCCGAGTCCACCACGATGATCTCGTCCGCCCAAGACACCGAGGCCAGACACTCGCGGATATTGAGTATCTCGTTCTTGGTGATCAGGATGACGGAGAGCTTGCTCATGGCTTGTTCACGCGCAAGGTACTGAACCACAGTGCGCTCATAAAGGCGAAGAACAAGCCATCGGCATGATCGTGCAACGCGGAGTTGAACAGGCAATTGACGACGAAAGCCAACACCAGACCACGCGCAGCGTCTTGTGCATAAGCTGATTCCAGCAAAGGTGCGACGCGCCACTCGGTGTAGTACAGATACAACAATAGCAGCAACCCCAATATCCCGGTCTGCACCGTGATCATCAGATATTCGTTATGCGGATTGCGCGTCGGTATCGCGTTCGTGCCTTGTATCTGCTCTGCATAGGCATCGGGGAATCCGCCCGTCCCTACACCCGACCACCAGTTGCGTTCGACAATATGTAAAGTGTTGTAGTAATAATCCAGCCGCTGTCCGGACGAGGAGCCCTCATTACCTAGTTCGGGATGCCAGGCTTGCAGCTCCTGTTTCACCGTCTCCACGCGGTCGTGCAAACGCGGTGAGAGCATATACATGCTGCTGACCATCAATACCCCCGCCGCCATCACCAACACGCCCTGACGCCAACCCCAAACCTTGCCGCGCTGCTGGAAATATCGGGCCAGTGTCGACCATGCGAACCATGCCAACAGCAACAGCAAGATCATATAGCCGGTGCGTCCCTGCAGCATGAACAGCACATTGAACATCGCCAGACCGGCAAAGCCCGCCCACAAGATACGTGAGCGGCGATCCTGAGCATCACGGCTTTTGAGCAGCGCGAGAAAGGCTGCATAGGCCATCATATTGCCCTGCGTGATATAGCTATGGAACACCGCAGGACTGTCCGCAGTGGCCTGACTACTCATCCAGTTCTGCGGAGCCAGGAGATGTGCAGCCAGCAAACTGGACAACAGCAATATCAGTCCGCTTGCCACGAAGAACAACTTTTCACCTAGCTGTCTGGTCTTGGCATCCGCGAACATCAGCATGAACAAGGGAACGAAAGCCAGGTCGATATATTTGCCCAGTATGCCGAGTGCCTCACTGATAGGCGTCTGGCCGTACAGCGAGGCGATACTCAATATCCCGAACAAGGCAATCGCCGCGCGCGCCACCGGATTGTTGAATGCGATACGTCCGACCGCGCGCAGATTGAACAACAATCCCACCAACACCATGGCCAGCAGAAAATTATCCAGCGCGGTCGAGATCGGTACCGCCAGCCCTATCATCGCGGTCGCGATGCGCATCGACGGCATGATGCGACTGGCGGGTAAGAACTGCGTGATCATCTATCATTCCCGCCATCATTGTATGGCTGATATTCAGGCACCCAAACCGTCAGGTCGGCGCGGACCTCACGGTCACCCTTGGCGGTCGCTGCTGTCCATGCCAGCAGACGTTGCAGCCAATCGCCTTCGACCTGGTTGGCTTGTGCGATGCGCAGCTTGGGGTGCGGTGTGGGCAGAGTCTGCTCGTCATCGGCGAGCAGTTCCTCATAGAGCTTTTCGCCGGGGCGCAAGCCGCTGTATTCGATCTTGATATCCTCCTCGGTCAAGCCGGACAAGCGTATCAATTCTTTGGCCAGATCGACTATCTTCACCGGCTCGCCCATATCCAGCACGAATATCTCGCCACCCTGTCCCATCAATCCAGCCTGCAACACCAGTTGCGCAGCCTCGGGGATAGACATGAAGTAACGGGTGATCTCCGGGTGCGTGACGGTAATCGGCCCGCCCTGTGCAATCTGCGCGCGGAACTTCGGTATCACACTGCCGGTGCTGCCTAGTACATTGCCGAAGCGCACCATCACAAAGCGCGTGTCGCCACCGTTCTGCAGCGACTGACAGACCAGTTCGGCGAGCCGTTTGGAGGCGCCCATCACATTGGTGGGGTTCACTGCCTTGTCGGTGGAGATCAACACGAACTTGCGCACACCGTGTTTCTGCGCCGACTGTGCCACCGTCCAAGTGCCCAGCACGTTGTTGCGTATCGCTTGCCAGGCATTATTCTGTTCCATCATAGGCACATGTTTGTAGGCGGCGGCATGGAACACACTGGCAGGACGATAGCTCAGCATCACTTCGTCGACGCGTGCCGCGTCCTTCACATCGCCCACGATGCACACGAAGATCAAGTCCGGGAAAGTTTGCTCCAGCTCCTGCCCCAAGGTGTACAGAGCGAACTCACTCTGCTCGAACAACACCAGCTTGGCAGGCTGGAAGTTGGCGATCTGTCTGCATAGTTCGGAACCTATAGAACCGCCCGCACCGGTCACCATGACGGTCTTATCCGCCAACAACTCATGCAGCCCATCCTTGTCCAGCTTTACCGGATCGCGTCCCAGCAAGTCATCCAGTTCGATGGGACGCAGTTCGGACACCCCCACCTTGCCGCTCATCAAATCATCGAAGGAGGGCACGGTGAGCGCCTTCACCTTGGCGGCGCGGGCCAGACTGATAGCACGCTGACGTTGCTGATGCGAACTGGACGGCATCGCAATGATGACCTTCTCGAGACTGTAGTAATCGACCCAGTGCTGCAGACTATCCAGTTTGCCCAGCACCTTCACACCATTCAGCACATAGTTCTGCTTGCCTGCATCGTCATCCAAAAATCCCACCAGTTGCCAGGCGGGATTTTTGGCCAACTCTTTGGACAGGCTTACCGCCGCATCTCCCGCACCCAATACCAACACAGGTTCGGATGAAAGCTTGAGTCTGCTATGTAAGCGGGTTTCTTTCCAGAAGCGGTAGAACAAACGACTTCCGCCCATGAGCAGCAACAACAGCAAGGGATTGAGGATCAAGACCGAACGTGGCACCACCAATTGGGTGCGCAACATCCACAACGCGAACGGGATCAATACTGCGGCCGAAGACACCGCCAGAACGATGCGGCGCAGATCGTGCAGGCTGGCGTAGCGCCAGATGCCGCGATACAGACCAAATAGCCAGAACACCAGCAACTGTAGTAGCGCGACCCACAAAACGGTCTGCATGACCTCGTGCGCATACTCTTCGGGTAGCTCAAAATTGAAGCGCAGCTGATAAGCCAAGCTCCATGCCACGACTGCCGCGATCCCGTCGTGCAGCATCGCCAGCATGGTCCGCGAGATCGATTTACTCAGTTGCATCATCACCACCTGCACGCTGCGCCTGAAACTTACTCCAACGCTTGTCTATCCACATCGAGACAGCCAGATAGATGCCCGCCCAACCCGCCAACAGATTGGCTTGCACCGTGGCATCCTGCCCCAAGCTCCACATTGCGGACACACCCGCCGCGAACATCAATACATACTCGAGTATCGCGGTGTCCCGATGCCCCCAACCGCTCAGTATCAGCCTTTGGTAGTAGTGACTGCGATGCGCTTGGGACAACTTCTCACCGCGGCGCAAGCGCAGCAACAACGTGGCGGTCGCATCAATCACGAAGGGCGAGAACACTAGTACGGGGAACCAGATAGGCCAAAATTCGTGCTGCCAACCCCACACACCGAAAGACGCCGCGAGAAAGCCCAACGGAATAGAACCGGCATCTCCCATGAACACCTTGGCGGGAGGGAAGTTGTAATACAGAAAGCCCATGGCTGCCGCACCCACTGTGAAACACATCATGGCGAAAGCTTCGCCCTCGATCACACCGGTGCGCAGCGCAGCGAAGCCATACATGGTGAAACCGAACATGGCCATGCCGCCCGCCAGGCCATCGGCACCGTCCATGAAGTTATACAGATTGGTCATCCACACAATGAACAGCAACACCGGCAACCACCAGTACCAGGCCAGCCCCGCGCCCAGCACCACCACGGATGCCGCAAAGAAGTGTCCAATCAGGCGCGTTTTGGGGGTGAGTCCACGCATATCATCGATCAAGGACATGGCAAATAGTCCCAGCATCGGTATCACGATCCACAGCTGCAGGTCGTGCATCAGCAGCATCCAGCCCGACAGTATGCCCGCCATGATGCCCATGCCGCCGATGCGCGGGACTGGTACGCTGTGCAGCGAACGTTCATTGGGGACATCGGTGATCGTGCCGTCTTTGTTGAGTGTCAACACCAGAGTCAGTATCAAAGTGACCAGGGCGGAGACCATAGGAGGGTAATGGGACATAGTCTATCAGGCAAAATTCGGGTGGCGCATTCTAACATCAGCCACGGTGCTTCCTCTCACCGCGCTACATCCTTTAAGATGCGCGTCTTGCACACTCTGTTCGCTTTAGACTTGGATAATCCTGCCCCGCCCCGCATCCTGCTCGTCAAGACCTCGTCACTAGGCGATGTCATACACAATCTGCCCGTGGTCAGCGACATCGTGCGGCATTTCCCGGAAGCGCAGATAGACTGGCTGGTCGAAGAAGGTTTCGCTGCCCTGCCCAAGTTGCACCCGCGCGTACGCAGCGTGATACCGGTCGCACTGCGGCGCTGGAAGCGTGCTGTATTCAAACGCGACACCTGGCAGGAGATAGGCGCATTACGCGCCACTTTGTCGCAACAGCACTACGACTACATCATAGACACACAGGGCTTGCTTAAGAGCGCGCTACTCGGTGCGAGCGCGCGCGGCCTCCATTGTGGATACGACCGCCACAGTGCACGCGAACCGCTCGCCACGCTGTTCTACCAACACACCTACCCTGTCGCGCGTGAACAGCATGCGGTGGAACGCAACCGCCAACTTGCCGCGCTAGCATTGGGCTACGAATTGGAAGACAAGGCTGATTTCGGCATACGTGCGCCGGAAATTGCACGTCCGAAATGGCTGGGCGAGGGGCGTTATGTGGTCTTGTTACATGCCACCAGCCGCGATGACAAACTGTGGGATGAAGCGAATTGGATTGCACTGGGTGAAAAAATGCATGCACAAGGGATACGCTGCATATTGCCCTGGGGCAGTGCTCGCGAGCAGGAGCGTAGCCTACGCTTGGCGGCGCAAATAACAGACTCGATTGCCACGCCCAGATTGAATCTGGATCAGGTCGCAGCTTTACTGGCTGGCGCGCACGCCGTCATCGGTGTCGACACTGGGATTGCGCATCTTGCCGCCGCCCTGCATCGCCCCACTATAGGCATCTATACCGCGACCGACCCCATGCTGACCGGCGTCTATCAGGGCGATGTGACCATCAATCTGGGTGGGATACAACGCGCTCCGAGTGTGGATGACGTCCGCGCGGCTATCGCAACACTGACCGTTTGAACTGCTTACTGTCGCTGCTGGCGATACCAGCGCGCGGTCTCTGCCAAGCCCTGCTGCAAGGTGTAAGGCGGCGTCCAGCCCAACTGCTGGCGTAGTTTGCTGCTGTCCACACGCAAGGATCCGAACAGCCTATCCACCTGCGCAGACTTACCCAACAGCCCTGCCACGACATGCAATATCCCCGGAGGAAAATAAAAGGAACGATCTTTACACTCGAGCGCGCGTGCGATGTCACTGACCAGTTCTGCGGTCGAGACCGCGTCACCGTCGCTCACCAGATAGGTCTGTCCGGCAGCCTCCACGCGAGTGGCGCACGCGATCAAAGCATCCACCAGATTCCCCACATAGACCAGACTGCGTGCATTGCGCGCACCGGCCAAGGGCAAGGGATAACCCTTATCTATCGCCGCGAACAGGCTGATGAAGTTGCCCTTCACGCCGGGACCATAGACTAGCGGCGGACGTACGATGACGACTTCCAGCCCGGTCTCATCAGCGATGCGATGCAGCGCCTGCTCGGCCTCCCATTTGGAGACACCATAAGGGTCATGTGGGTCGGCGATGTCGGTCTCTGTATAGGACGTACCTTCCGTACCCTCACCATTCACCTTGATAGAGCTGACATAGACCAGACGCTTGACCCCGGCTCGTGCAGCTTGCCGTGCCAGACTCTCGGTACCATACAGATTGACCTTGCGAAATTCGGCGAGCGGATCAGTGGAAACATCTTTCATCACATGCACGCGGGCGGCAAGATGGATCACCACATCAGTCTCAGCCAACGCACTACTCCAGTCAGTTTGAGAATCTAATTCACTTACTATTTTTTGAGTAGACACATCCAATTGTTGTGATTCCGTTCGAACTGCAGCCCGAACTGTATGGCCCTGACATTTCAACTTCGCACAAAGTGTGCGACCGACAAAACCGTTCGCGCCAGTAATTAGCACTCTACTTTTCACGGCTCAAACTCTCACGAATTAAGGCATACAAAACACCTACCAATAATCCCAGTAACACACCCATGATCAACACAAGAGTTCTTCTAGGTGCGACTGGTTTACTGGTCACATATACTGGCGCAGTTAGTCTGATCGGATTTAGTGACAATAAAATTGTCTCCTGCAAATCACCAATGCGAGTACGTAGCCAAGAAATCTTATCGAGCCTCGCTAAATATCCAAGTCGACCTAATTCTGGATTTATGATTGCTGCCAACTGCTGCTGTTCGGTTTGTAAGTCCTGCTGGTATTGCCGTATTAGCTGCCTCTGAACCACTGCTCGTTCAGCAATGAACTTCTCTTGTTGAGAGATAATCATCGCAACAATTGCCTCTGCGCATTGTTTTGCTTGCACAGTACTTCTAGCGCGTAATTTCATATCAAGGAAAGACGACAAATTTTTTACAGTATGTACCTCTAACACACCATCCAAATATTCACGTGCCCCGTCATTAGTAGCTCCACAAATTTGACGCACCTCAGACGAGTAAGCGGTGGGGGTGCGCAATCTTTGCACCCAGGCTTCGGCTTCGTCACTATTGCTATTGCTATTGCTATTGCTATTGCTATTGCTATTGCTATTAAAGTTGGCGCTACTGTTACCCATGTTATAAGCTGCTAACTGTATCTCCCAGTGCGCTTCATATTTCGGAGGTACAACAGCCAGACAAATTAATGCCAGCAGAAACCCCGAAATGCTAAGTAACAAAATTGCATTCCTATTACGCGCAAAGAAATCTACGATATCTTTCAGATTGAGTGATGTACTTGCTACTTGCGATGTCTGCCCCATATATGCCTCCCAAGTCATTTTCAGTTTCACCAAGCACCCTTGGAATTTTCAATGCTCAAAAGTGCATGATACTCATCAATAAGATGACGGTTTACTATCTCAGCATCGAATACTTGACTCGCACGACGCATTGCGGCCTCGCCCATTTTGAGTCGCAAGCGATTATCACCCAATAGTTTCGCTAATGCATTTGTCAGTGCCTTTACACTCTTTGGTTCAACTAAAAGACCAGTTTCCCCATCCATGACTGCATCCGTCAAACCGTAAATTGAGGTACCAACTGTTGGGAGGCCCATAGCCGCCGCCTCAATTACTACCGTACCAAACCCTTCCCTGTAGCTCGGCAAACAAAGTACATCTGCCATCGCCAGATAGGCCTCAGGGATATCCGTAAATTGAACCCAATGCGCATCCGGCACTTGCTCAATGTCCACTTGTCTTACGCACCCAGCTGCCCCGCTGCTGATATCAATAGGGCCCACAAATAGCAGATGAGCCGCACTTCCTGATGCCTTGAGGTTTGCGAATGAATCCAGCAATTCTCTAACACCTTTATCTATAGAGATCCGGCCCAAAAACAATATCAACGGCGCAGCTTTAGGTATTGACAATGAATTGCGCAACTCTTCACGCTGCAGGCTTGTAAAGCGCTCACTATTAAAGCGCTGTATGTCCACGCCTGCCAGTGAGCCCGCACCCAGCACAGTAATTTTATTGCTCAATATAATTTTCTGCTCAACAAGAAAGTCCATTTGACTGCGGCTATCGGCGTAGCAACGTGTATTTAGTTTTGCAATCAATTTATCGCTTGTTTTAGCAATCCGACCCTTAAATCCACGCATACCTACCCAAGGCTGACCTGTATAGGTGTGTATGCGTATAGGAACGCCTGCCAGCCTGCCTGCTATTGCAGTCAATAAACCTGCCTTAGGCGTAGTAGAGTGAGCAATTTGAATTCGCTCCCGCTTAAAGAATAAATAGAGTTTGATCAATCCCACCACATCCGAAGTCAGACTAATTGATCTTGCAATTTCAATTGGCACCGATCGTACGCCAACCATGCCATCTAGAACCGCGAGCTCCGGCCCATCACTGCTCACCGCCATTACAATCGCGCCACTTTCACCCAATGCCTGTATCTGTTTTTTCAGCTGTGTGATCACAAAATATGGGACAGTTGATACGCGCGCGATTCGCACATTTTGAAGAACTAGTTGATCATTCATATCAGATTGCGGCATTTTGCTCACTCTAGTTTTGCTCAAACATTGTTGTCACTTCGCATGGAATTGAGTATTGCGGTACAAAGCCCATCATGGTTTTAATTTTAGTGACTGGGTAACTCGTGTGCCTCACTAAAGCGTCTATTCTGGCCTGCGTCAAAGGGAAGCCCGCTTTTCGACTCATGAGCTTAGCAATCATACGCAATGACCACTCTGGTACACATAGTCCGGGGGGGGGGTATGGGCACCGATAGAGCAACAGCATTTACGATTTCCGATAATGCACAATCATTTGAAAGATTAAATACTTGTCCTTTTGCGCGCTCATCATTACCACACAATATCAGCGCAGCAGCAACATCATTGACATGAATATAGGTTGCGATTGAAGTTCGCGAACCTATATAAAAGAAACAACCATTTTTAATTACATTTACCAATGAGCGCAGAGATTGATTTGTCATTGACGGGCCAATCACGTTTGAGGGCCTCAATATCGAATATGAGAACAGAGGCTCAATTTTTGCATACTCCATAACCAGCTCATCAGAGATTGTCTTTGTCGTTTCGTATTCTCCTTGCGGGGCAGTAGGAGTTGCTTCAGTTATTTCACGTACTTCATGAGCTACACCCGCAGGTATCCCATAGGCGCCCACACTACTTAATTGCACCCAGTGAATATTCCTATTAGTAGACTTTATTACCCTATCAACTTCTCTTAGTAATCGTGACGTTCCATCGACATGCAACGCACGCATTAAAGCATCATTCTTTATTTCGCCAGCACAATGGTAAATTACACTTACATCGTCAAGTAAGCCCTCAAGTGTTACCGACTGATCAGCCAAATCGCCTAAGTAATATTTCGTATTTGTTTTATCTACCTTAGGTGACCTACTTAACACTATTAAGTCTGCACCTGCAGCCTCTAAGTTGTTAACCAATTGTCGGCCGATAAATCCGGCACCTCCTGTGACGCAAACTTTCAAAGTGACTCCTTTGACAGCAAACTAGCTCCTTCGGTTTCAAGTTTGTCTTCGGCCGCATATTTCAAAAAATATATAGAAGCCGCGACAAAAAATACTGGTAGATAGTTGAATATTCTTACTCTCACCGCCGTCCCTAAATTATCATTTCCCATGATCCAAATCGTTCCATAGATAACTGTAAAGACTAATATGGATTTCATAAATTTTGTTAAATATTGTTTATTTTTGAAAATATACAAACAGCATCCTGAAAAAAACATTGACTCTATTAAAAAAAGCATTAATGCTTTAAATGAAACTATGTAAAGCCCAAAAAGCTGAAGCAAGCCAGACCAAACTAATAATAAAATGAACATCACGGGACTTCTATCTACTAAGTTAATCCCTAGCGTCGTACCTCCTCCTTCAAAGACATCATTGCTGCGATAGTTCAATAAGGCATCAAACACTCCTAGTGATTGCATTACTGCTAATACAATCAAATATCCAACGAACAAATAGAGTAAATTGATTCTTGAGAAGTTAATGTGATAAAAGCAGAGCGCGACAACTAGTGACATTCCAAGATAGGGTCTAAACAAATAGAGTATGTAAGTCATAGCCGCCAGAACAATTATTTTGCTGACGTTGTTTAGGGTCATCTCGGCGCTAACTTTTAATCCTACAAACACCCAGAGTGTAAATATCAGCACCATCACTTCTTAGCTCGGTATTGGGCCATCGCGCCTCTTTGACCGATAAGATTAAGCATGATTTTCATCACGTATGATGGCGTTACATATGCAGCCAATAAAAGTACGAAATGAAATATCAACAGGAATATAAATGGCTTTCGAACCAGTGTGTACCTGGTTAAATACTCAAGTAATGCTCTATGATTAAAGTCACTAGGCTCCAATGCTTTCCAAAAAACTAATGTCCGTGCATCGCGCGCCAAATATAGTTCTCGGACTATAAGTGCATCATAGAACCACAAATGTTTTTTTACTGTTGTGCGTGCTTCAGCGATGATATTAAGCTTTCGCAGCTTAATATTAGCCATATCATATATATTCCAAAACAACATGGCACCGCCTCCTGCCTGCTGAGCGACCGGCGTTGGAAAGACTCGGACATAACCATCCTGGATGTGCCGCAGAAAGATGGCCAGATGTGGCCATGGCTGTGACTGTTCAGATGTGAGACCTAATAAAATTTCTTTTTGTGTCGAAGGAAAAATATGCATTGCTATGAATCCATAGCGATACAACCCCGTTCGCAACATGATTTTTCGGAATGAGTTCGCATCGTGCCTACCAGCTTTTAAAGGACCAAGGAGTGCTTCTTTACCAGATGAATCAGCCACCCCAGCCAATATCCAATCACCCTCATCAACTGCCCCAAGATATGCCATTAATTTTGAGAAATTCTGCCCATTTATGCCATCATCATCACCAATAAGCATGATCCACTTCCCAGAAGAAATACTTGATACGGCAATACAATTCCTAGTCAGTCCAATATTTTCTGATTGTGTTGCTACAGTTAGCATTAATAATTCACGCCAGCTATCGATAACTTCTCCCGTGTTATCCGTAGAGTGATTGTTGGATACACAAATCTCTACCGTTTCACCATGCATTTTTTTTATTTCAACGAGGTTTCGAAGTAATTTGTCGAGACCAATCGCTCTATTGAAAGTCGGGATACAGATTGAAAGAATCGGGGATGTGTAGTGTGGGATTTTTTCACTTGATACGTTCATGATGTTTTACTTAGCTCCGCTTATATTTAGAGTTAATCTGGATCAGGACTCGATTTTTTGCATCCACAATTTTCGTTTATAGAAGAACACCGATGTTCCGCCAACGAAGCCTATCAGTAACATAGTTGTTGCGTATGAGTACACCGCACCAGCAACACCCAGAGTAGGTACCAGTACCATCGCAAGGAGAGCGGTCACAAGAGCAATCAATACTGAAAGCACCATAAAGGGTTCCTCCTTATGCGCTCGCAGGTAGGCAGCTTCGGCGTAAAGAATATGATTGGCAATACATACTAAGCAGAGCAAAGAAAATAGGGGTAGCGGTAACACTCGAGTAGCAAAGCTTTCCGCAAACTGATTTAACGAAAATATTACAAACCAAACCAATCCAATAGCTATAAGCAAAAATATCAACGACTGAATCACTCCCTTATAGAACAAGGCATCTAATTCCGTTCTTTGATGTGTTGCAATCAAATTTCCATATCGAGGAACTTTAGTAACTATCCATGCCATTGCCGCCCCATTTAATGCGCCTATTATTTGGAGGCTCATGCCCATTTGACCTGCTGCGACTGCACCATGATACTTAAAAACGAGCGGTGTAAATAATTGCACGAAAAAATAACCACTCATAAAACTAATCGCGATGCGCCATTGAAATGGCCATATTTCAGTACGCCACCCCAAACCTGGAAACTGAATTTGATGCGTCATTATTTCTGTAAAGAATATCCGGTAATTTTTCCATATCCAAACAAAACCAACCAACGCCATTACCACGCTGCTTGCCGATAGTGCATATAAGCCTCCGCCCGCACTCAAAATGCACCACGCTAATGTCATTGCAAAGATTGCCTGTACTAGGCGAATCATTGCTACATCAGCTATCTTTCCGCACCCTTCTAAGATTGCAAGAGCCGCAGAAACAAGCAAATTAATTGCAGTAAACACCACCAACACAATCCACGCATTCGTAATGCTCACTGACGTTGTTTCGTGAGCATTCACTACACCAAAAAAATACAATCCTAATGGCAATAAGATAACAATCATCAACAACGCTGCAACACCAAACCATGTGAACGCAAAATGTATCAATGACTGCAAGCGCCGCCTAGCTTGTTCAGAGCCTGTAATTATGCCGCTTTGACTCCACGACAATTCCACCATTTCATGACTTGCAAATTGGATAATTGCTAGGTTGAGCCCTAATTCTGCAAAAATTTGAAGGGCGATAAGGCTATTAAATGTGTAGTAAAATCCTTGGATTTCTGGTGAGAGAAAGATAGTAATAACCACTATGGTTACCATCCCAGCTCCTACATTCCAGCCCCATCTTAGCAACGTAACAAAAATCGCTCTATCTACACCCAGCCTCAGCTTAAGACTTTTCATTTATTATATAGTTACCGTATTCATCTCATTGAGATTTTCTTAATGAATAGCAAAGTGATTAATGCAATTAAACGTAGGATAAGGTTAATGCTTTCCAAAAAGCCACAACTTCAATTTCTTGACCACTCAGCACCCTCCTTACACCGACAGTTGCCTGAACCCATTCTTTTTTGACATTTCAGACGTCCAATAGGGCAGAGTCTCCCCTCCACTCCACGGCACCATTACCTCCCGATACCGATACGGTCTTGCCCCCCAGTTCACTTTCAAAGTTTGCCCAGTCACTTCGATATATAGCTGAACCAGTTCTTTCAATGGCAATGGATGCCCAGACGAAACAGCATAAATCTCATGTAGTGAGACCTTCCCCTGAAGCAGCCGTTGTGCCGCAATCAGGTATGCCTCAACAACATCATCGATATGCACTAGGTCAATCAGTTGCTCGCCTGCCGACATGTCCAATGGCTCACCACTCGTCACAGCTTTATTCAATAATTGGAACAACTTAGGGCGTGGATCATTCGGGCCGTAGGTGTCGAACAGCTCCAATGTGACTGCCTTGATGCTACAGGCCTGAACGTAATACTCCAAAATGGCTCCGAAGGCCTGTTTGGTCGCCGCATACAGGCACACTGGATTATATTTTTCGTTGTTGTAGTGCTGCCAGAATGTGCCGGTATTGACGAGTTTATTGACGCCGTTGACTTTCATTGCCTCAAGCAATTGATTACCAAAAAGTATGTTGCCTTGAATCAATGGCTCAACATCTGTGTACTTATGCTCTGCCTGTGTCTTTGATGCCAAATGGAATACAACGTCCGGTTTTGCTTGCGCGACACAATCGACCATATTTTGTGTACTGCCATCGTGTACGTGATTCACTACGTGTGATAGCTCGGGAATATCAGGCATGATCGAGCCCGCACGACTGATAGCATGCACGCTCCAGCCCTCATTAACCAAGCGACGAGCCAAATTAGAGCCGACAAATCCTGTTGCCCCGCTCAGCAGCGCAACACGTTGAGATGGGATGGCTGTCTTCATATCAGATCTCTTGAATTGGAAGATTTAGAGCTTACTGTCACTTAGAAATTCACGCCAAAGAACGCTTCGATCTTGTCGACCACAAAGCTCAACATTTCTTCTGTCAGGCCAGGATATACGCCGATCCACAAGGTGTTGTTCATGATGTTATCCGTATTAGTAAGCTCGCCGCTGATGCGGTATGTGCGGCCTTCAAAATACGGTTGACGTGTCAGATTGCCAGCGAACAGCAGGCGCGTGCCGATCTTGTATTGATCCAGATATTTCAGCAGCTCGACCCGCGCCACCCCTGCCGATTCATGCAACGTGATAGGGAAGCCGAACCAGGATGGCTCGCTGCCCGCAGTGGCTTCCGGCAGGATCAGGAACTCTTCGCAGGATTTCAGGCGTTCCTTGAGGAACGCGAAATTGTGCTGACGTGCTGCGATGAAGCTTGGCAGCTTGTCCATCTGTGCGAGCGCGCAGGCGGCCTGCATGTCGGTAATCTTGAGGTTGTAGCCCAGGTGCGAGTAGGTGTACTTGTGGTCGTAGCCGAACGGTAACGAACCCAGTTGCTGGCCGAAGCGTTTGCCGCAGGTATTGTCACAGCCCGGCCCGCAGTAGCAATCTCGCCCCCAGTCGCGGAAGGATTCAATGATGGTGCGCAGGTCGCGGTCTTTGGTGAAGATCATACCGCCCTCACCCATCGTGATGTGGTGCGCGGGATAGAAACTGCAGGTGGCGATGTGGCCAAAAGTGCCAACGTGCTGGCCTTTATAGCGAGAGCCGAGCGCGTCGCAGCAGTCCTCGATGACCCAGAGGTTATGCTTTTTCGCCACGGCCATGACGGCATCCAGATCGAATGGGTTGCCCAAGGTATGCGCGATCATGATGGCTTTGGTCTTGGGGCTGACCGCAGCTTCGATCTTGCTCGGGTCGATGTTGTAGGTAGCGAGGTCCACATCCACGAACACGGGAACCATGCCGTTTTGCAGCATCGGATTCACTGTAGTCGGAAAGCCCGCTGCCACCGTGATGACTTCATCACCCGGTTTCAATGCCCGCGCGCCCAACTTGTGCGAGGTCAGTGCGGTGAACGCCAGCAGGTTCGCCGAGGAACCAGAGGTGGTGGTCAACGCATACGGTACACCGACGAATTCGGCGAAGCGTTTTTCGAATGCCTCGTTGAAACGGCCGGTGGTCAACCAGGCATCCAGAGCGGCTTCGACCATGTTCTTCAGTTCGCTCGCGCCCAGAACTTTGCCGGATGGTGGTACGACGCTGACGCCCGCCTCGAATGGTTTGGCTGCGAAATGCAATGCGCTGTACTGCTCGACCAGATTGAAAATCTGTTGTTTTAATTCTGTCTTATCCACTTAAAACTCCTGCTCAGTAATTTTTAAAACTATTGTGGTATGCGTCAATCTGACGCAACGTCAGTTCCTGCATGTCTTTGCCATCGCGGTAGGCATGATGCCATTCGGCGATTGCATCCAGTGCCTCTGCCAGATGCCAGCGCGGATGCCAGCTCAGGAGACCTTTCGCCTTGGAACAGTCCAGCTTCAGGTAATGCGCCTCATGCGGATGTTCGCCACCGTCCAGCACCCAGCTTGCGCCTTCGCTCCATGCCGAGGTGAGTTTTTCCACAATCCATTGCACAGGCTTGGCATCTTCATCGTTCGGACCGAAGTTCCATCCTTCGGCATAGCTCGCTCCTTCTTCATAGAGCTTCTGTGCCAAGACCAGATAGCCGGACAACGGCTCCAGTACATGCTGCCAAGGACGTATCGCGTGCGGGTTACGGATATTGACTGGCTTGCCTGCTGTAATCGCGCGTATGATGTCCGGAATGAGTCTATCCTCTGCCCAATCGCCACCGCCGATGACGTTACCCGCACGGCCTGAAGCGATCGCGACGCTGTGCTCTTTGTATTTCTCGGGATGAAAGTAGGAGTTGCGGTAGGCGGCCGTCACCAGTTCGGCACAGCCCTTGCTGCTTGAGTATGGATCATAGCCACCCATCGCTTCGTTCTCACGATAGCCCCATGCCCATTCACGGTTCTCATAGCACTTGTCGGTGGTGACATTCACTACTGCCTTTACGCTCTTGGTGCTGCGCACCGCTTCGAGCAGATTCACCGTGCCCATCACATTGGTGGAATAGGTCTCGACCGGTTCGACATAGGAATAGCGCACCAACGGTTGCGCCGCCATGTGAATCACGATCTCTGGCTGGTGTTCGGCAAACACTTTGCGCAAATGCTCCAAATCACGGATGTCGCCGATGATGCTGGTCATGCCTTTGCCGACCTCAGCAACCTCGAACAGACTGGGGTTCGTCGGTGGAGCGAGCGCATATCCCACTACCTGCGCACCCATGGATTGCAGCCAGAGCGACAGCCAACTGCCTTTAAAGCCGGTATGTCCGGTCAACAGGACGCGCTTGCCTTGCCAGAACTTCGCGTTCACTCCACACCTTCCACGGTGCTTTATCGGCTTGCCACAAGTTCTTCAAGATGTATCTTGTCGCGCAAGGTATCCATCGGCTGCCAGAAGCCATTGTGATGGAATGCCGCCAATTGGCCTTCTTCCGCAAGACGTTCCAATGGTTCGCGCTCCCACGTGGTCTGGTCATCCGTCGATATAGTCGATGACTTTCGGTGACAGCACAAAGAATCCACCGTTGATCATCGCTCCATCGCCTTGAGGCTTCTCACGAAAACTGTTGACCTTGTCACCGACTATGTCCAACGCGCCAAAGCGACCGGGCGGAATGGCGGCGGTCAAGGTAGCCTTGACATTTTGCGCCTTGTGGAAAGCGATCAACTCGGTGATATTTACATCGCTGACACCGTCGCCGTAGGTGAAGCAGAATGCCTCTTCGTCCTTGACGTATTCCGCCACTCGTTTCAGACGACCACCCGTCATTGTGTCTTCACCGGTATCGACCAGAGTGACCTTCCAAGGCTCGGCATAACGTTGATGCACTTCCATTTGATTATTCTTCATGTCGAAAGTCACATCCGACATGTGCAGAAAGTAGTTGGCGAAGTATTCCTTGATGACGTATCCCTTGTAACCACAGCAAATCACAAACTCATTGATTCCATGAGCTGAATAGCCCTTCATGATGTGCCACAGGATAGGCTTTCCGCCAATCTCGACCATGGGCTTCGGGCGCGTTGAGGTCTCTTCGCTGATTCGTGTTCCTAGGCCACCTGCCAAGTATTACTGCTTTCATTTGCCCACCTTCTGGTTACATGCAATTAGTTCATTCATGTGAATTACCCTGCGGGCTATTCTGCTCCGCTTCGCGCTTCAATTCTTCAATCTCATTTCGTAATTGCTCATATTCACGAATTTTGATTTGCAAAAATTCAACTGTCATGCGGGCTTTTTGATCTACTCCACGTGGAGTCAGCAGATAGGCATAGGACAACTTATTCTCACTGTTGCGAAAATTATTTACTTTCAAATAACCTTTTTCAACGAGCGCTTTCAAGCAAAAATTGACTTTACCCAAACTCACACCCAATTGCTTTGCCATGGCTCTTTGCGAAAGATCGGAGGTGGTTTCGAGTACTTTTAGCAGGTCGTAACTGATCGATTGGTCGGACATTAAATGACTGTTCATAATGTGAACGAACATTAAACCAATCAATGGCTTGTTCTGTCAAGCAAGTCTGACGAAATTCGCAGCCATTTTGTTTTCCTTAAAAAGCTATAGCGAAACAGCACTCTCTTCCACTGCGAAAATCCGCCGGTGCTCGCGTATTGCATAACGATCAGTCATGCCAGCGATATAGTCAGCCACTGCTCTAGGTCGGTCATCCGCTGCATGTGCTTGGAACTGCGGTGGTAGTAATCGTGAGTCTTCCATGAATACCGCAAAGAGTTCTGTGATTACGCGCTGCGCCTTACTACTCATGCGCATGACTTTATAGTGTCGATATAAATTGGTGTGCAGAAAATTTTTGAGCGTACGTTGTTGCTCGAACATCTCATTACTAAAAACCACAATGGGTGACGCATCGCGTACATCGGCAAGGGTAGTTATTTGAAATTTTCGTAAGTTATTTTCGCTGCTATGGATCACATCGCTTACCAGCGCATTTATCATGTGACGTATGGTTTCATGCACGAGGCGACGCTCGTCTAGGGCAGGATATGCAGTTCTGATCTGATACAACTGGTTGGCAACCAGAGGCACTTCGCTCAACTGCTCAAGGGTTATAAGACCAGAACGCAAGCCATCATCGACATCGTGATTGTTGTAGGCAATCTCGTCCGCCACGTTCGCAATCTGCGCCTCCAGTGAAGGTCGTTGATCGTTTAGAGAAGCGTTCGCCCACATCTCCCAGTAAGGCCGCGTTGCTCCTTGAGCAGTGCTTGAGTATGCCCTCGCGCGTTTCAAAACACAGGTTTAGCCCATCGAATCGAGCGTAGCGCTCTTCCAAGCTGTCAACCACACGCAATGATTGCAGATTATGCTCAAACCCGCCAAATTCTCTCATGCAATGGTTTAGCGCATCCTGACCCGCGTGTCCAAAAGGAGTATGGCCCACATCATGAGCCAGAGAGATCGCCTCGGCGAGATCCTCGTTCAATTGTAATCGACGCGCTATCGACCGGGCGATCTGTGACACTTCGATGCTGTGAGTGAGTCGCGTACGAAACAAATCTCCTTCATGATTTACGAAGACTTGGGTCTTATATTCAAGTCTTCTGAACGCACCCGAATGGATGATACGGTCACGGTCTCGCTGAAATTCACTACGTCCGTTGGGTGCCTCTTCATGGACTCGCCTACCCTTGGTGTTCAGATTCGTTACGGCATAATCAGCGAACTCACTCATGTACACATGCCTCTAGAGTTTCATTCAACAAGGTTAAAGGCACTTCACTTTCAATGACCGCGTGACCCAATTTTTTCAGCAGGATAAATCGAATCTTTCCACCCTCTACCTTCTTATCCATTCCCATCAACTCCAGGTATTTTTCATTACCCAATTTTGGAGAGACCACCGGAAGGTTAGCCCGTATGAATATCTTGCGAACTCGCTGTAGATCTTCTGTACTTATCCAACCCATGCGACATGAGAGATCGGCTGCCATCACGGTGCCAGCTGCCACCGCCTCACCATGTAACCATACACCGTATCCCATCCCTGACTCTATCGCGTGACCGAATGTGTGACCTAAATTCAGCAATGCTCGCTCGCCGCTTTCTTTTTCATCCGCACCGACAACATCAGCCTTATTTTCGCAGCTACGCGTTATTGCATATTGAAGTGCCTGCACATCACGCGCGACCAGTGCATCCATGTTGATTTCCAACCACTCTAGGAATTCTATGTCCCGAATCAGTCCGTACTTGATCACTTCAGCCAATCCTGCTGACAGCTCTTTATCTGGCAAGGTATCAAGTGTATTTATGTCAGCCAAAACCACTTGCGGCTGATAAAACGCTCCTATCATGTTCTTGCCTAGCGGATGATTGATTCCTGTTTTACCGCCAACGGAAGAGTCGACTTGCGACAGCAACGTGGTTGGAATCTGGATGAAGGGCACGCCGCGCAAATAGGTTGCAGCGGCGAATCCTGTCATATCACCTATTACTCCTCCACCCAGCGCTATGAGTGGCGTGCTGCGTTCACACCGACTCTCCAGCAATTTGTCGAATATCAGATTTAGCGTTGCACTGGTTTTGTATGACTCACCATCCGGCAGGATGACGCACGTACTGTCAATACCCGCAGAAGTCAACTTTTCTACTAATGGACTAAGGTACAAGGGGGCTACTGTAGTGTTGGTTACTATTGCAACTCGTTTTTTCGGAATATGCGCCGTGAGTAATTCAATATTGCTTAACAAGTTTGTCCCGATGAAAATATCATAGCTGCGCTCCTTGAGCTCAACTGTTAGTTTATTTTCCATTGATTTTCTTTCCGTTGCCTTTCTTCTATAGCACTCTATCTGTTCAACAAGCTGCAACATCAGACTATGCACGCTTTGCCTTCCAGTCTGTATGACGATGTCAGCAATATCCAAATAGAACTGATTTCTTTGCTCATACAATTCTGCCAGTTTCGCCAGTGGATTTTCAGTTTGCAGTAAAGGTCTGTTCTTGTCGTGACGGGTGCGTTGCCAAAGCTCATTTACATTTGCTTGCAGATAAACAACTATTCCATTCCGCATCATGAAAGCTCTACTAGCCGCCAAGAGGACTGCGCCTCCTCCCGTTGCCAAAACAACGTTATTTCGGTTTACGATAGATCCAATTTCAGTTGACTCTCGTTGCCGAAATCCATCTTCCCCTTCCACATCAAATATATGAGGGATGGAAACTCCTGTTCTTTGCTGGATCTCAACATCGCTATCTACAAATACTTTGTTTAATTGCTTTGCAAGCGCCCTGCCTACAGTTGATTTCCCAGAGCCCATCATTCCTATCAATATGATGTTCCCCGAATTTAATTTCCGACAGCTTTGTTTACTCTTTTGCATAGGGATATTTTATACGTATCAAAGGAAATGCCCGGAACAAGCCGGGCATATCTTTTGACGTCTTAAATTTTTATTTTAAATTTAAAGTTTCCTTCATGATCTTCGGCGTAATAAAGACTAACAACTCTGCCTTCTTATCACTTTTCACTCGACTCTTAAACAAGTAACCAAGAATTGGGATATCCCCCAGCAGCGGCACTTTATTTGTGTCGTCCGCTTCAACTTGGCTGTATACCCCGCCAATCACCACAGTTCCACCATTTTCAACCAGCACCTGTGTATTCACTTTATTTGTATTGATGCTAGGAATGCCGGCAAACAGCACTCCAACAGAGTCCTTATTCACCTTCACATCCATAATCACATTGTCGTCTGGTGTGATTTGCGGTTTAACGTTAAGGCTTAACGTGGCTTTCTTGAAGGCCACGTTCGTGGCACCACTGCTACTTGCTTGCAAATATGGAATCTCTGTACCAGTTTCAATCAACGCTACCGAATTATCAGCAGTTACCACTCGAGGACTAGAGATTATCTTTCCCTTGCTATCCGTTTCCAATGCTTGGAGCTGCAAAGATAACACCTGAGTCCCCGCCCTGTTGAACAACAAAGTGGTCAAATTGCCCACCGCATTTGCCACTGGAGCAGTTACACCTGCCGTGACCTGCGGGCCCGATGGCAAGCCTCTTTGCGGAGTAAACGTTGAAGATGTCCCCAAGCTTCTACTAAAGCCATCTGTAGCCTCAACAACACGTGCTTCTATCATCACCTGCCTCACAGGAATGTCGATTTTTGCAATTATGCTGCGAACTTCATCCAGCTTTGTTGGCGTATCTTGAACGAAGACCTGATTGGTCCTCTCATCCAGTACGGCACTTCCTCTCTTCGACAAGATTCTCTGTTTTTCATCAGTGAATATTTTCTTGAAATCCTCTGCTTTTATGTAATTGAGCTGGAATGTCTCCGTGCGCAATGTTTCCAGCTCTGAAATCTCTTGGCGGGCAGTTAAGTCAATTTTCTCCTTTGCGGCCAACTCTTCTCTAGGCGCCACCTGAATCACATTTCCATTCTTGCGCATATCTAAACCACGACTTTGCAAGATGATATCCAAGGCCTGATCCCAAGGCACATCTTTCAAACGCAAAGTTAAGTTACCCGTTACCGTGTCACTTATAACCACGTTCAAATTCGTAAAATCGGCAATCACATTCAGCGCCTCTCTTACGGCGATATTCTGGAAGTCTAGGGTCAGCTTCTCACCTGCGTACCCAATCTGGTTACTTTTCACCAGTTTGTTTGGATCTTCTATCACCGGCTTTACTTCAACAATGAACTTGTTGTCAGTTTGATATGCGGCATATTCCCATAGTCCTTTTGGCTCTATTACCATTTGGACGTTTTCACCCTTTACAAAGGTGTCTACAGTTTGCACCGGGGTTCCAAAATCTGCGACGTCTAGTTTACGCTGCAGATTATGCGGCAAGCTTGTTTTGACATAGTCAACCAACAGCTTACTTCCTTGCTGCCGAATGTCTATCCCCGTAGCAGCGTCAGACAAATCAACAATCACACGGCCTTCACCATTCTTACCACGCCTAAAATCCACATCCTTCAATGAATGAGCCTGACCGCCCGCCTTGACTGCTGCGAACTTAGATACATTCGCTGGCTCAATATCAGAGCCGTTTTTGCTCTTCATAGTTATAATCAAGCTACTGCCATCAACTTTGCTCTCATAAGTAGCCATTTGGTTCAAGTTAATCACCAACCGCGTTCTACTACCTGCTTGAATTAAATTAACACTCCTCAAATCGCCTTCGTTTATATCTTGCGTAGTCTTGCCAGCCCCATTGGTAGCATTAGTAAAATCAAATGCTATTCTTGGCGGAGTATTTATAGAGAATCCATTTGGTGCCGCCTCTAGGGGGCGAGCCATATCCACCTTAAGTATGACAGTCCCGTTACCTGCGTTACTGGCACTGACAGCAGTTATGCTATTCCGCGTTTCATCTTGAGCGTGAACATTTATCGCCCCAAACGCAAATACCATAGTTAGTAGTCCAATACACACTTTAAATACGCTTTTTAACTGGCTCATGTTTTACTCCTAAATCACTCAACTAATTGCAGGGTGCTCATGCGCTCGGTCCAATCACCGGAGCTATCCTGTACCATTTCCTTGATTTTCACTTCGGTACTCTGCACCTCTAGAATTTTACCGAAATTCAATCCAAGATAATTCCCAGCCTTGACACGATATATTTTTGTATCTGGCGCACGCACTACCGCATACCCTACGTTTTTCTGCTCAAGATAACCCACCATTTTCAGCGCTTCCAATGGAAAGTCTTCCAGCGCTTCCTTTGGCCTATCCAAATCTGGCTGATTTAGACCCGCCCGTCCGCCCGAACGTAAGTCTGGCTTCCTTGGCTTGAATGGATCCGCCAAATTTGTTGCATTGTCATACGCGAATGGCTCATATGGCTTGACTTCGGGTGCCGGCGGGATTTTTCCTCTTAAATCAGCTCCTGCATTTTTTACAAAATCCCGCAGATCCTGAAACTCTTCCCCACCGCAACCCACCATCAAGATGGAAAGTAAAGCTATGTATAAAAGCTTCATCTTGCCCCCTTCTTATTTGCCGACTTCTTCTGCTCAGCAACTTCGCTATCGTCGAGGTACCTATAAGTTTTGGCAATTGCATCCATAGTTAAGCCACCACCTGAAGCCGGGCTAATTGCTATCTCATTTAAAGTAACGATACGTGGCAACATCGAAATATCACTGGCAAACCGCCCCAAGTCATCATAATTTCCAGCGACCTTAATCGAAATAGGTTGCTCCACAAACGAACCATCTATTACCGACTCAGTCCCAGGCTTAAACAGATCGAACTGCAATCCTCTTCCCAATCCCGCTTGATTGATATCGGTTAATAGAGCATCCATTTCCGACTTATTGGGCAGTTGTTTTAGCAGCGCACCCAAAGACTCCTGGGTTTCCATAAGTTGCTTCTTAATTAAATCCAGATTGACAGCTTGCTTCTTTTTGTCTAGGAAAGTCACCTTGAGCGCATCTTCTTCAGCCTTCACAGACTGCAAATCATCCCATTGACTCTTTGAATCGACAATCACTCCTAGCGCTATAGCACCCGCAAAAATAGCCGCAAAAGCCAGCAACTTAGCAGACCACGGCCAAGACCCCGGCTCCTGAGGATTTAAATTTTTTAGCTCTTCAAAGTTAATCATGCTTTCAGCCCTTTTTAACTACAGGTTTAGCAGCGGTATCGGTCATCACCTGCTCCTTTGTCAGGCTAAACGTCAGGGTGTATTCGCTCACTCTTGCTCCCGCATTGGTTGCCGCATGTATCTCAATCAATGCAGGCGCCTCCAACCATGGCGACGCCTCTATCGCGCGCATCAGTGTGGACACCCTTGCATTTGACTGCGCATATCCGACCATGGTTATTACCCCACCACTTTGCTTAATGGTTTTTATGTACACACCATCCGGCAATATACGCAACATTTGATCAAGCAGATGCACTACATCAGCCCTAGTGCTTTGCAATCGCTCGACGACATTTTTTCTAGCCAACAATGAAGCAGTTTGCTCGCGGAGTTTTTTTATCTCCTCAATCTGCTTATCCAGTATCACAATCTCTTGCTTTAGATAAGTATTACGTCTTTCCTGATACGAAATCTTTGCACTCAAAACCACATGCACCATTCCAATCAACAACCCACCGGCTATCAAACTAATGACACTCAGTGCAATGAATTGGATCTTACGTGCCTGCCTTTTTTCCGCGCGGTGCGGCAATAAGTTGATACGTATCATGATGGGTCGAACCTCCTCATTGCTAGCCCGCAAGCTATAATCAACGCAGGCGCATCCATTTGTAACTGTCTAGGCTTGATTCTGCTCGACAAGGTCATTAACGCAAATGGATTCGCCACCATAGTACTCACTTGCGTTTTGGTAGCGACGGCATCATCTAGGCCAGGCAAAACAGCGCATCCACCAGCCAGAACTATGTAGTCAACTTGATTATATTGAGAAGACGTAAAGAAGAACTGGAGTGCGCGAGCAATCTCCATCACCACGTTTTGCCGGAAAGGGGCCAAGACGTCATTTTCGTAGTTATCTGGAAGTCCACCGGCTCGTTTGGCTGATTCAGCCTCCTCCATTGACAATCCAAATGTAGACTGTATTTGTTGGGTCAACTGATTGCCACCTATTTGCTGGTCGCGTGTATACACAGATTGCCCATTGCGCAACACGTTGATGTTCATCACGTTTGCTCCAATGTCCACTAGCGCTATGCACAAGTCGTTTGCTCCACCCGGCAGCTGAGCCGTGATATGACTAAACGCCGTTTCAGCAGCATAGGTTTCCACATCAACCACTACCGCTTTTAACCCAGCTGATTGCGCTGCTGCAACTCTGTCTTCCACGTTGGCCTTACGCGATGCTGCTAGCAGCACCTCCAACTCCTCGGCATTACCAGAGGCCAAGCCCAACACTTGAAAATCCAGATTCACCTCATCCAAGGCAAACGGTATATATTGATTAGCCTCAGACTCAACCTGATATTCCAAATCTTCTTCTCTTAGGCCTGCTGGCAACAATATCTTCTTGGTAATCACCGCACCGGCAGGCAACGCCAAGCTCACGTTCTTTATCTTCCCACCTAAGCGCTTCCACGCTCGCCTCAGGCTCTCAGATACGGCATCTAGATTATTGATGTTACCGTCACTCACTGCGTCTCTAGGCAACGGTTCGATCGCATATCTTTCGACCATATAACCCGCGTTTTTCGGCAATTGGCTTAGTTCAACCATCTTGACTGATGATGTACCAATATCCACCCCAATTAGCGGCGGTGTTTTGGTTTGCAAAAAGTCCAGTGGGATATCAAAATTTACTTTAGGCATAGACCGTTTAGAGCTGTTCTGTATAAAGTGGTTTAAATCCTAGCAATAACTACAGAAAGTGTAAAGCCATTTTTAGAATGCCTGTCAAGAAGCTGAAGCCGATATAATGCGAGACTTTTCTGATTAGCACCCTCAAATATTCTGGGACACCTTCTCATGCTTTCTCGCCGCCTGACACTACCCTTACTTATTTTCGCTGCATTATTGCTCTTGCCTGTAATACTTCTAAGCATTGCAGTTGTACTTACCTATCCTACGCTACCCTCTTTGGAATCACTGACGGATTATCACCCGAAGATACCGTTGCGCATATACACGCAGGAGGGCTCTCTACTCGGCGAGTTTGGCGAAGAGCGCCGTGCGTTGGTTAAGATCGATGCGGTTCCGTTGCTGATGAAGCAGGCGATTCTGGCTGCTGAAGATGACAGATTTTACGAGCACGGTGGCGTTGATTATGCCGGTGTAATTCGTGCCGCTGTGTCCAATTTCACTTCTGGTGGCACTAGGCAAGGCGCCAGTACTATCACTATGCAAGTAGCTCGCAATTTCTTCCTCTCCAAAGAAAAGACCTTTTCTCGCAAGTTCAACGAAGTCTTGCTTGCCTTCAAGATTGAAAGCGCTTTATCCAAAGACGAAATACTTCAGTTGTACATAAACCAAATCTATTTGGGTCAACGAGCCTATGGCTTTGCCACCGCATCGCAAGTCTACTTCAATAAGCCGCTTAATCAACTCACTATCGCAGAGTTCGCCATGCTAGCTGGCTTACCAAAAGCTCCCTCCTCTTACAATCCTGTTGTAAACCCTAAGCGTGCCAAATTGCGGCAAATGTATGTGCTAAGGCGCATGCATGAACTTCGGTTCATCAGTGACGATGACTTTCAGTCCGCACAATCCCAGCCTCTTAACACTCACCATGTTGACAGCAATACCAGTCAAGCTGACTACCTGACAGAAATGGTGAGGAATATGATGTTCACTAAATTTGGCGAAGCTACTTACACGCAAGGCTTCAAGGTCTATACGACTATCAGGCAAGTAGACCAGGCATCCGCCTATCAAGCCGTAAGAAGGGGGGTGCTTGATTACGATCGGCGCCATGGCTACCGAGGTCCTGAAGGTTTTGCTGATTTGCGCGCTGGCAACAGTGAAGATTTGTTGGAAGAGGCATTACAGGATTCACCAGATAGCGGCGATCTGATTCCTGCGATTGTAATCTCTATTTCCGGAAAATCACTGACGGTATATGCCAAAGGTGGCGAACGCATCCAATTATCCAGCGAAGCCACTCGTTTCATCGATCACTATCTAAGCAATAAGGCTCCGCTGAATCAACGTATCAATGTTGGCTCTATCGTCCGCATTCAGAAGGATGACAAAGGTGTTTGGCAAATTAGTCAACTACCCCAGGTTGAAGCTGCATTTGTCTCAGGTAACCCTCAGGATGGCGCGATCTATTCTTTAATAGGGGGTTTTGATTTCAACAAGAATCAATTCAACCATATCACTCAAGCCTGGCGTCAACCCGGCTCAAGCTTCAAACCCTTCATTTATTCTGCCGCTTTAGAGAAAGGACTAACGCCAGCCACCGTGATCAATGATGCCCCCTTGGATTTTGATGCGCAACAGACCGGTAGCGAGCCATGGCAACCCAAGAACTACGAAGGAACTTATGATGGCCCTATGCGTATGCGTCAAGCACTTATCAAGTCCAAAAATATGGTTTCTATCCGCATTCTGCAATCTATTACCCCGCAATATGCACAAGACTACATCACCAAGTTTGGCTTCGATGCCGACAAGCACCCGCCATATCTAACTATGGCATTAGGTGCTGGCCTAGTTACCCCCATGCAACTTCTTACAGGTTATTCCGTCTTTGCAAATGGCGGTTTTAAGATCAATCCATATTTTATTCAGCGTATCGAAGATGACAGAGGCAATATACTCAGCCAAGCTAACCCTGTCGTTGCTGCCAACGGAGCAGAACAAGTAATAGACACGCGCAATGCATTTACTATGGTCAATATGATGCAGGACGTGGTCAAACACGGCACTGGGATTCGCGCCATGTCCTTGGGCAGGCAAGATCTCGCTGGCAAGACGGGCACTACCAGCGATTCTATAGACGCTTGGTTTTGCGGCTTTCAACCCACCGTTGTCGGCATCTCTTGGATGGGCTTCGATCAACCGCACAGCCTTGGTGACAGAGAGACCGGTGGCGGTGCTGCGCTCCCGATATGGATCGGTTACATGGAAAAAGTACTGAAATCCGTACCTGAAGCCAGCTACACCCCCCCGGATGGCATAGTGGCAGTACGTATCAATGATGCAGGACAACGTGACGATAATGGCACTCGCACTGAATACTTCTACAAAGAAAATGTTCCGTCTGCCATATCGACGCCCCATCCAAGTGATGTCACTCCCCAGACCGACCTCATTAAGGACCAATTGTTTTAGCGGATGGCGTATGACTAAAGAATCTTTCTATCGACGTGATTTGATGCGCGAACAATTGGCTCACCAAGCTGCCAAGCTCATGGCCGAGGATGGCATAACAGATCACGCTTACGCAAAACGGAAGGCTGCCAAACAGCTGGGTGCAATGGACACTCATCACCTACCCAGCAACGAAGAGATCGATAATGCTTTGCGCAGTTTTCGTATGCTATTTCAGGGCGAGCGGCACCCATCCATCTTGCGCGAGTTACGCGAAGAAGCACTTGGCAACATGAAACTCTTTTCCGACTTCCATCCCTATCTCACAGGATCTGTACTGACTGGTATTGCCGGAGCCCAGTCTGATATCAACATCATGCTGTTTTCTGACGACGCCAAAGCAGTTCTGTTGTTCCTGTTGAAGCACAAAATCGACTTTGAAGACGGGGAGTGGACGGTTCGGTTAGGGGGGCATGACGAGTTAGTCCCCAGCTATACTTTGACTGGGGCATCTGATGTCCAGACCCACGTCATCGTCTTGCCCGAAAACGCCCGTTATAGTGGCAGTCGTCACCCTGAAACGCATGCCGACATTACGGCTGTTACCTCTTTATTAGCAACGTAACTTCGATTACAAGCCAACCGCATGGATATCGGTTTGTCTTTCCCTCAAGCCTTCAGCCATCGCGCTGCATCTAGTGCAAAGTAAGTCAATATTCCATCCGCACCGGCACGCTTGAATGCCAACAGAGACTCAAGCACGCATGCCTCTTCGTTGAGCCAACCATTCTGTGCTGCGGCTTTTAACATCGCATATTCACCACTGACCTGATAGACGAAGGTTGGTGCTTTGAACTCGTCTTTTACACGACGCACAATGTCCAGATAGGGCATGCCGGGTTTGACCATGACCATATCCGCACCTTCCTGCAGGTCCAGACCAACCTCCCACAATGCCTCGTCTGAGTTGGCCGGATCCATCTGGTAAGTGTATTTATTGCCCTTGCCCAGATTGCCACTCGAGCCTACCGCATCTCGGAAAGGACCGTAGAAGCTGGAGGCATATTTGGCAGAGTAAGCCATGATACGAGTATGTATGCAGCCCTTGGCGTCCAGCGCCTCACGCACGGCTCCGATGCGGCCATCCATCATATCCGAGGGAGCAACCACATCAGAACCTGCCAGCGCGTGGACTTGTGCCTGCTTGGCCAACACAACGACAGTCTCGTCGTTCATGACATAGCCACTCTCGTCAAGAAGTCCATCCTGCCCGTGACTGGTGTAAGGATCGAGTGCGATATCGGTCATCACCCCCAATTCAGGGTATGCCTGCTTGATCGCAGCGACCACGCGCGGCACCAGTCCATTCGGGTTGTAGGCCTCTTCAGCACCCAGGCTCTTCAATGGTGTATCGATAACAGGAAAGATCGCCATCATGGGTATGCCCAGCTTCACACATTGCTCGGCATCTTCGAGCAACAGGTCCAAAGTTTTGCGCTGTACACCCGGCATAGACTTCACATCTTCGACTTTATTACTACCTTCCAGCACGAATACGGGATAGATAAAATCTTCCGGAGTGAGTATGTGCTCTCGCATCAAGTCCCGAGAAAATGTGTCTCGGCGCATGCGGCGCATACGTGTCTGAGGGTACTTTCCTAGTGTCTGCATAAATTTCCTAAAATCTGATTTATTTTTGAACTAATTTTAAAACCGCCACTCTGAAACAGTGAATGATGATGAATCGTTCCACGTTTCTCCTCCCTGAGCGTGCATCTTAACCAAGTTAAGATCTTTGAGCCCCGCGTATGCGGGGCTTTTTTTATGCTCGAGAACCCCATACTTCCGAAACAATAAAGCTACTCTTCAGGCCCCAGTTCAACTGGCAGATCAAAGTCATCTTTTGCAGCGAACCATCCAGCAATTACCGTCTCAGCTTCTTCTATCCCTTGCTTCTTCAAGCTGGAGAACAGCTGGACTGTGCAATGCGGGAAGAATTCTGCCAAATGTGCGCGTACCTTCATCAAGGTTTGCATTGCTTGTTGACGACTGAATTTATCCGCTTTGGTCAGCAGTATATGCACCGGTTTATTGGTAGGTGCGAACCAATCCAGCATCGCCTCATCCAGTTCGGTGAGCGGATGGCGTACATCCATGATGACCACCAAGCCGCACAGCTCTTCACGCTTTTGCATGTACTCGGTTAGCAATGCCTGCCAATGCCTTTTGTTCTCAGGAGGAACCTTGGCATATCCGTAGCCAGGCAAGTCGACCAGATAGGTATTGGGGCTCAAAGAAAAGAAATTCAGGTGCTGGGTACGACCCGGCGTCTTACTCACATAGGCCAAACGCACATGGTTCGCCAAGGTATTGATCGCCGATGACTTGCCTGCATTGGAGCGTCCAACGAACGCGACCTCTTTACCGCCGTGCATGGGCAGGTCTTTGAAGTGATTGACCGTAGTAAAGAACGTCGCTTGGGAGAAGAGTCCCATTATTTCCAACCCGAAAATATCTTATCAGCAGCCGCAATAGTCGCCGCAATATCTGCTTCCGTATGAGCAGCCGATACGAAACCTGCCTCGAATGCTGAAGGCGCAAGGTACACCCCCTCATCCAGCATCGCGTGGAAGAAACGATTGAAGGCATCCTTGTCGCAATTCATCACCTCGGCATAGCTAGTGGGCACCTTGGCACTGAAATAGATGCCGAACATACTGCCTATGGATTGTGCGCTAAAAGGGATGCCATGTTTCTTCGCCGCTTGAGACAACCCTTCGGTCATCTGTTTGGCTAACTGGGTCAGACGCTCATAGAAGCCTGGGGCTTGCACCAGCTTGAGCGTAGCCAGACCCGCAGCGACCGCGACCGGATTGCCAGACAAGGTTCCCGCCTGATATACCGCACCCAAGGGCGCGAGGCATTCCATGATGTCGCGGCGACCACCGAAAGCAGCAGCGGGCAGACCGCCACCCATCACCTTGCCAAGCGTGATGAGGTCAGGCTTGATGCCGAAATGACCATGCGCGCCTTGCAGGCCGACACGGAAGCCAGACATCACCTCGTCCAGTATCAATACCGCGCCGTGCTGGGAGCACAGACTGCGCATCGCATCAAGAAAGTCGCGCTTTGGCAAGATCAAATTCATATTGCCGGCGACTGGCTCAACGATCACGGCAGCGATCTCGTCACCGTATTTTGCGAACGCTTTCTCCAGACCGGCCGCATCGTTGTAATCGAGCACCGTGGTCAGTGCTGCGATCTCGGCGGGGACACCAGATGAGCTCGGCTGACCGAAAGTAAGCGCGCCCGAACCCGCCTTGACCAACAGGCCGTCGGAATGACCGTGGTAGCAACCTTCGAACTTGATGATGCGAGAACGACCAGTGTAACCACGAGCAAGACGTATCGCGGTCATGGTCGCCTCGGTACCCGAACTGACTAAGCGTACCATCTCCAATGATGGCAGTATCTTGCACAGCGTTTGTGCGATATCCAACTCGGCAGCGGTCGGCGCTCCGAAACCTAGACCTTCGGCGGCGGCGGCCTGAACGGCTTTTACCACTTCAGGATGGCAATGACCAACGATCATCGGCCCCCATGAGTTCACATAATCGATATAGCGCTTGCCATCCGCATCCCACACATAAGCACCCTTGCCTCGCTTGAAGAACAGCGGAGTTCCGCCCACCGAGCGGAAGGCGCGCACCGGTGAGTTCACCCCGCCAGGGATGAGCTTTTGTGAGTCGCTAAAGAGTTGTTCGTTTTGTGTCGTCATGTCGTTCTATCCACTTCAAAAAATCATCTGTCCGCCAATACGGAAAACTGTCTTGCTGCCTGCTCGATATCATCAACTGCGAACACTGCCGAAATCACGGCCAGCGCATCCGCACCGGCATCGAGTAACTGGACCGCATTGATCGGAGTGATACCGCCTATCGCGACGATAGGTGAGCGCAACTCCTGCCGCGCTTGGAGCAACAAGTCCATGCTTGCCACGACCGCCTCCGGCTTGACGCCCGACTGGAAGAAAGCCCCAAAAGCCACGTAGTCGGCACCGCCTTGTTCAGCCTGTCGCGCCAATGCTAGGTGATTATAACAAGACACGCCTATCAGCTTATCGGCACCCAATAATTCGCGCGCCGCCGCAACACTGCCATCCTCACCGCCCAGATGCACGCCATCAGCATCCACCTGTTTGGCTAAGCTGGCATCATCATTGACGATGAAGGTGACGCAAAATTCGCTGCACAATAAGCGCAAGGCGCGTGCTTGCGAGGATCGCAGCTCTACATCCGCGCGCTTGTTGCGATATTGCAGCACTTCTGCCCCGCCCTTTAACGCGAACCGGACGCTGCTCAGCAACACCGAAGTATCGAGCTCGTCCGGCGTTATCGCGTATAGCCCCTTAATTGACGAGCGGAGACTCTTCGTCATCCTCTTCACTCCGCGCCCAGAACAAACGATCCGGGATGTGCTGCCCCATGCCGGGACGAAAGCCCGACTTCAATGTCTGCCATGTGTATTCTTGCGCTTCTCTAACCGCGTCGGGTACATCCACATCCTGCGCCAACAAGGCCGCTATGGCTGAAGCCAGCGTACAACCCGAACCATGGTAGATACCCGGCAATCGTTCCCAACTGTCGGCACGCACCACGCCGTGTTCGTTGTACAAGGTATTAGTGACTTGAGTGGTCTGTTCATGGGTGCCGGTGATAAGCACGTACTCACAGCCCATCGCAAGGATGCGTTTGGCACACTCTTCCAATGTTGGGTCGTCGTTCTCGTCATCTTCATTGATCGCCAAGCGACGCGCTTCCATGCTGTTTGGTGTGATGATGGTGGTTTGCGGGATGAGTAACTCGCGCATCGCGTCCAGCATATCGTCATCGGCCAGTTCGTCGCCGCGTCCGGAAGACAATACCGGATCCAGTACTAAAGGCACGTCGGGATAGTCGGCCAACACTTCTGCGATTGCCGGGATGTTGTCCACGCTGCCTAGCAGACCAATCTTGAACGCGGCGACCGGCACATCTTCCAGCATGGCGCGCGCCTGATCCACTACCCAATCGGCATCCATTGCCAACACATCATCCACGCCGCTGGTGTCCTGCACCGTGATGGCGGTGACAACAGAGAGGGGATGACAGCCCATGCTGGCGATGGTCAAGATATCGGCTTGCAGGCCGGCGCCACCACTCGGATCGGTGGCGGCAAAACTCATTACTAAAGGGAAGGATTCGGACATAGGTTCAAGAATGTTAAGATGCGCAGCAAAACGAGCATTTTACCCTATATGACTACGATTACCGAATACAAAACCTACATGTGTCTGATTTGCGGCTGGATTTACGACGAGGCAGCCGGCTCCCCCGAAGAAGGCCTGAGTCCAGGCACACGCTGGGAGGATGTTCCGATGAACTGGTCGTGCCCAGAATGCGAGGCGCGCAAGGACGACTTTGAGATGGTGGAGATCTGATGCGCATCCTGCATACCATGCTGCGCGTGACCGATTTGGAAAAGTCGCTGGCTTTCTACAGTGAAGTCTTGGGCATGAAGTTGCTGCGCCGCAAGGACTATCCGGAAGGGAAGTTCACACTGGCCTTCATCGGTTATGGCGAAGAGTCTGACACTGCCGTGATCGAGCTGACCCACAACTGGGGTGTAAGCGCTTATCAGCTTGGCGATGCCTACGGCCATATCGCCATCGAAGTCCCTGACGCCTATACCGCTTGCGCAGCCATTAAACTACGCGGCGGCAAGGTGGCGCGTGAGGCGGGGCCGATGAAGCATGGTGATACCGTGATCGCCTTTATCGAGGATCCCGACGGCTACAAGATAGAACTGATACAAAAGAAGTCGGCCCAAGCGGCATAGCTCAAGCTCATAAGCAAATGAGGCTCAAGCCTTAGGCCTATCTCCACAGTAGTTCGCCACACGTATAAAATCCGCCACGCTGAGATTTTCCGCACGTAATTGCGGGTTGATCCCCAGTGCCATGAAATCTGCTTCTTGTAAATAACTGCGTAACGTATTGCGTAGCGTTTTTCGCCGTTGACCAAAGGCGGTAGCCACGACGGCAGAAAATAACTGTTCGTTGCGCACCAGAATCTGCGCGGCGGGCAAAGGAATCATGCGCACAATGGCTGAGTCGACTTTAGGCGCGGGACGGAATGATTCGGGCGGTACATCCAACAATTTTTCCATAGCGAACCGATATTGCAACATCACTGATAAGCGGCCATACGCGGGTGTCGAATGCTCGGCGACCATGCGTTCGACCACCTCATTCTGCAGCATGAAATGCATATCGCTGATGCGCTCAGCGTATCGTGCGAAGTGAAATAACAAAGGGGTGGAAATGTTGTAAGGCAGATTGCCGACGATGCGCAACGGCTGACTCAGCGTGGTGAAATCAAACTCCAGTGCGTCGCCCGCATGGATCACCAGCTTCACGTTTTCTTTGTCTTGTGGATAATCACTTTCCAGTCGCGCGATGATGTCGCGATCGATCTCGACGACGTGCAAGCGATCAAGTCGTTTGAGCAAGGGACGTGTCATCGCCCCCAAGCCCGGACCTATCTCCACCATATTGTCACCCGGCGCGGGACGTATGCAGAAAACTATGTCAGTGATGATGTTCTGATCGACCAGAAAATTCTGGCCAAAACGTTTTTTTGCCTGATGACTCAAAATCTAATACCCAAAAAAAGCTTCAGAGAAGGCTCGTGCGCGTAGCGCGTGATGCCGGAACTAAACATCTTTTTGGCTTTATGCGAACTCATAAGGATGCCCGCGTTTGCGAACACTTGTGCTCCGCCATCTGCACTGCCACCTTGATCGCTTCCAGCAAGCTACTGCAATCGGCTTTGCCCGTACCCGCCAAGTCCAATGCCGTACCATGATCGACCGAGGTACGGATGATGGGCAGCCCCAAGGTGACGTTCACACCCTGACCGAAACTGGCATGCTTCAAGACCGGCAGCCCCTGATCATGGAACATACTCAATACGGCATCGCATTGCGCCAGCTTGTGCGGTGTGAATAGTGTATCGGCAGGCAAGGGAGCGCTGACGTCCATGCCTTCGGCACGCAATCTATCCAACACGGGAATCATCACGTCCAATTCCTCGCGACCAAGATAACCCCCCTCACCTGCGTGCGGGTTGAGTCCTGCGACCAGAATGCGAGGTAGTGGGATACCAAAACGACGCTGCAGGTCGCGTTGCAAGATACGCAATATACTTTCCAACAACGGTGCCGTTATTGCGTCGGCCACTTCGCGCAGGGGCAGATGTGTAGTGGCTAATGCCACGCGCATCCCGCCGCCTACCAGCATCATCACCACCAGCGGTGTGTCAGTCTCTTCCGCCAGAAACTCGGTATGACCGGTGAAGGCGATACCGGCATCATTGATGATGCCCTTATGTACCGGCGCGGTAGCCATAGCGGAGAACTCACCGAGCAGACAACCTTGCAGTGCGCGACTCAAAGTTTGCAACACGTAGCGGCTGTTGGCGGCATCCAACTCGCCCGTCTTGACTGGCACCGCCACCGGAATATGCAACACCGTAAGCGCATCAGGTCGATTCAGGATCGGCTCTCCCAACACGTAATCCTGTATCAGCAACGGCAGGCCCAATTGCTCTGCACGTTTCTTGAGCAGGTACTTATCTGCGATGACAACCAAGGCGGGCTGATCTCGCCGGGCAGCGAGCTGCACACACAGATCCGGACCGATGCCGGCAGGTTCACCACAGGTGATGACTAAAGGACGGATATGCACCGCTTAGTTCTTGGCCTGATTGTGATATTCGATGAAGGCACGGTCGCGCAGTTGACGCAACCAGTCCTGATACAACTCGTCGGATTTGAACGTGCCTATGGCGACGCGGGCTTGTTGTCTCTTTTGCTGCACACTGACATCGGTGTTACGCCGTTCCATGACCTGAATCAAGTGCCAGCCGAACTGGGTCTGCACCACACTGGTCTGCCCAGGCTGCAATTTATTCATCGCCTCTTCGAACTCAGGGACAGTCTGCCCGGGCGAGAGCCAATCCAAATCGCCACCCTGCTGTGCGCTGCCATCTTCCGAATAACGTTTGGCCTGCTCAGCAAAGTCAGCTCCACCATCGATGCGCTGCTTAATCTCCAAGATACGTTTCTTGGCATCGGCTTCCGGAACGATTTCGCTGGTCTTGATCAGGATATGGCGTGCATGGGTCTGAGTGATGACCACCGGCGCATTGCCGCTGCGCTTCTCTATCAACTTCAGAATATGGAAACCACTGGTGCTACGCATCACTTCGGTATTCTCACCAGGTTTCAACTTATGCAGGACCTCCAAAAATGCCGGTGGCAAACGGTCACTGGCACGCCAGCCCAGATCGCCGCCTTTCAAAGCATCCTTGGCATCAGAAGTGCCCGCTGCGACTTGTGCAAAATCCGCCCCCTCCTGCAACTGCTTAAATGCCAGGTCGGCACGCGCCAGACTGGCTTTAATCTTGTCCGCACTCGCCTGTTCAGGGACGACCACCAGGATATGCGCCAAATGAAACTCTTCCTTGCTGTCACCCATCTTGGCCTGATTGTCCAGATAGCTATCGACTTCACTATCACTGATGATCAACTTGCTCTCGATCTCACGCTCGCGCAGCCGCGTGAAAATCATCTCGTTGCGCACTTCTTCACGATATTGCTCGTAGTCGATACCGTCCTTCTCCAAGCGTGCACGGAACGCGGCCAGACTGGCAAACTTGTTCTGCTCTGCGATGCGGCCCAGTGCCAAGTCAAGTTGAGCATCGTCCACGCGCACGCCTGATTCGGCAGCGAACTGTAGCTGCAACATATCGCTGATCATGCGTTCCAGCATCTGCTTCTCAAGCACATCGTGGGCGGGCAATGGCGTACCTTGCGCCTTAAGTTGCTTCTCTGTCACGCTTACTTTTTCGCTCAACTCGTTTTGCGTGATCACATCGTTATTCACTACCACCGCGACTGTATCGATAGGCTGGGACTTTTGTGGCGTACTCTGTGTCGTTTGCACAACCTCGGCTGGCGCAACGGGCTTCTCAGCAGCATAGGCAGTCGAACAGAGCAACATCGCTAGGCACAGCATCGAAATATTTGTTTGCATCGTTCTCTTTCAGGATCAGGGGATGACCTGCGCGGAAGGCGGCACAGGCTTGTTATTCAATTTGGTATATCCAGGCACATTCTGCTTCAACACCATCAGCGGGTCCGAGCCGACTTGCATCAAGTCGCTCAATTCCAGTTGCACAAAGAAGCTGGTATTGCTTTGTTTTGTCGCGGTGGTGTAGTGCTGCGCGATGAGCCGCAGCGTCCAGCAGCTCTGATTATACTCAAGCCCCGCGATTGCATCCAAAATGCGCTTGTCCTGGAACGAATAGTTCATGCGCGCCACCGTGCCCCAGCTTTTCGTCAACGGCCACTGACCGGAGATATCCGTCTGCCGCAGGGTATTGCGCTGGAAGCGATACCCTAAATTGAAGGCCTTGCCCGGCTCGGGACGATAGTGTGCAATCCAGCCATAACGTTGTGTCTTGGATTGATTGGGATCGAAATCGGTCTCACTATCCAAGGACATCGTTCGGGATAGTCGCCCACCGATCGCGAGCAAAACATCGGATTTTGCCGTACTTCCGGCTGGCGTCAATAAATTGACCTGTGGCGAGATGAAGCTAAAACGTTCACCCAGCGTGACTTTAAAACGCTCCGCGCCATTATCCGGCGACAACAATCTCGATGTGGTGGCCAGCGTCACTTGGTTGGCATCACCGATACGGTCATTTCCAAAGAATCGATTCTCCGTGAACATCTGCGTGAAACTGAAATCCGCCTGTGCCGTATCGAAATTAGGCAAAGCAGTTTGATTCCGGTAGGGCACGTATACATAGTAGGCGCGCGGCTCCAATGTCTGCAGATAGTCTTTCTCAAAGTATTTCGTGTCGCGCTCGAAAGACATGCCGCTGTCCAAGCTGAATAATGGCAGGCTACGCGTGGCATTCGGCAGTGCAGCAGCATTGTTCACACCCATGGTGTATTGGGTACTGTGCAAAGCCAACTTGGGTGTGATATAGCCGGCGGGTTCGTTCACCAGCGCGTAACTGACGCTGGGATTGACTACCAGACGCTTGCCATTGACCAGACTGGGGTGACTGAAATCGACGTATTCCCCGACGAATGAGAGACTCGTATCGCCGACTATCTTTGCTGCACTGGTGGTGAGCTGCGGCATACGTGCATAAGGCGGAAGAATCGGCGCAGCGGGATCTTGCAAGGTCTGGTAGCGCTGCACCCGCACCGTACTATTCCAGCCACTCTGATTAATATTTAAACCGCCTTCTTGCAATAAGTTGACCTGTGACGAACTATTGACCGCCGTACCTAGATCACGAAAATAGGCATCGTCAGTCACGCGATTGAAATTCACAAAACCATTGAATCCTCCATACAGTTTCTGATTGTGAACCACGGCCAGATGCGCACGATTGCGATTGATGAGCTGATCGTTGGGTAGCACGTCTCCGTGGATCTCGCCTCTGTAGGTCTCGCCCATATATCTAAATTCGTTATTCAGTTGCACGCCCCGCTTGAGCATGATGCGCGGCGCGATTGTCGCATCCAGATCAGGTGCGATATTCCAATAGTAGGGGATGCTCAGATCCATCCCCCCTTTGCTGGTACTTCCGTAAATGGGCGACAAGAATCCTGATTTTCGGTGGTCGTTGAGGGGAAAGTTCATCCACGGGGTATACACAAAGGGCACACCTTTGAATTCTACCGAAGCACCATGAGCAGTACCTATCTGCTCGGCTCGGTCAATCTCCAATCTGTCCATATTCAGGTGCCAGTCATCGTTGTCAGCTGGGCAGGTCGTATATGTGGCATCGCTTAAGCTGTAATGTTCTTTATCTTGGATATCCATCGTGGATGCCGTCGCGCGACCATTGTTCTCCTGAAAGTGGAATTGCGGTTGCTGCACCACCCCTTGCCCAGTACTCATATTCATATGCAGATGCGGGCCGCTTATTCTGTCGTTCTGCTGCTCCAGCACCACATTGCCCTGCGCATCCACTTCGCGGTCAGCGGGCGTATACAAAATTCTATCTGCGTGTATCAGCTTGCCATCCTTGCGCAGGGTTGCATCGCCCTTGGCCTCAATCTGACGGTTTTTCTGCCCGACCAGACTGTCCGCCTCAAGCACCGCCTCGGTCTCTGCTGCGGGTACGACAGGCGTGACCGTGGCTGCATAACTGACCTGCATCAGGCAACATGACATCGAAACGACTAGGGGTAGGACACGAAACCGCATAACGCGCAGTAAATAGTAAGGTGGTAAACTTTCGCAAGTTTACCATCAAGCTCTACCGAGAATCCCACTATGCAACGTCAGCAACAACTCAGCGCTTGGCTGCACAGCCAATTCCCCGACACGACCTTCACCCTTGCACCGGCCTCCGCAGATGCCAGCTTCCGCCGCTACTTCCGCGTGACGCTGGCTGATGGCAATACCCGTGTCGTTATGGATGCGCCCCCGCAGCACGAGGACTGCAAGCCTTTCCTGCATGTTGGCCACTTGTTTGAACAAGCTGGTAGCCACGTACCCCATGTGTACGCGCAAGACTTGGAGCAAGGTTTTCTGTTGCTATCTGACCTCGGCGATACAACCTATCTGCAAGCCCTGACCCCGAGCAATGCCGCCGCACTCTATGGTGCTGCAATCGATGCCTTGATCCATATCCAGCTAGCATCTCGCGAGGACGAACTGCCGCCGTATGACGAAGCGTTGTTGCGCCGCGAATTGCAACTGTTCCCGGACTGGTACATCGCCAAGCATCTGGGCGTGACGCTCAGCGAGAAACAGAAGTTCAAGCTCGAAGAAGTATTCAAACGCATCCTCGCCAACAATCTGGCGCAGCCGCGGGTTTATGTGCACCGCGACTATCACTCACGCAATCTTATGATGAGCTCCCCAAACCCTGGCGTACTGGATTTTCAGGATGCGGTGTACGGACCTATCACCTATGATCTCGCTTCCTTGTTCAAGGATGCATATATCCAATGGGAAGAACCCGACGTGATGGACTGGCTGATACGTTACTGGGAGAAGGCGCGCAAAGTCGGTCTGCCGGTGCGTGCTGACTTCGGTGAGTTCTACCGCGACTACGAGATGATGGGCGTGCAGCGACATATCAAAGTGCTGGGCATCTTCGCGCGCCTCTATCATCGCGACGGCAAGGATGGCTATCTGAAAGACATGCCCTTGGTGATGGACTATCTACACCGCGCAGCCGCACGTTATATCGACCTCAAACCCCTGCTCAATATCCTGGATGAATTGGAGATAGAGGCAGCGGCCAGGGCACAAGGCACACCCACTTGAAAGCCATGATCCTTGCTGCCGGACGCGGCGAACGCATGCGCCCGCTCACCGACCATACGCCCAAGCCGTTGCTGGAAGTAGGCGGCAAGCCGCTTATCGTGTGGCACATAGAACGTCTGGTGCGCGCTGGCATCACCGAACTGATCATCAACCACGCCCATCTCGGCGCACAACTAGAACTAGCCTTGGGTGACGGTAGTCGCTACGGCGCCCACATCCAGTATTCCGCCGAACGGGAGGCGCTGGAGACGGCAGGCGGTATCGCTTTCGCCTTAGCTCTGCTGGGCGACCAACCTTTTGCTGTGGTGAATGGCGACGTGTATTGCGATTACGATTTTGCGCACCTGCCCAAGTTTGCAGACGAGATGCAGCTCTACCAAGACAACATTCATCTGGTACTGGTGGACAACCCCAGCCACCACCCCAACGGCGACTTCGGCCTGCACGCCCAGCGTGTGACCGATACCATCCCCAAACTGACCTTCAGCGGCATCGGCCTGTATCAACCCGCGTTATTTTCACACATCCGGCGCGGCACCAAAGCCCCGCTTGCGCCTCTGCTGCGTGAACAGATTGCACTCGGTAAAGTGAGCGGCGAACATCATCGCGGCACTTGGGTAGATGTCGGTACACCGCAACGTCTAAGCGAACTTGATGCACAATTACGTCATGAGCACATTGAATCCTGAACTCCATGCGCGCCGCCGCATAGATCTGCTGAGCAGGATGCAGCGCGGCATCGCTATCATCACCACTGCACCCGAAATGGTGCGTAATGGTGACGCTCACTATGCCTATCGTCACGATAGCAATTTCTATTATCTGACCGGTTTCAACGAGCCTGAAGCCGCGCTGATATTGATCGCGGGCGACGCACCACAAGCCATCTTGTTTTGTCGCGAAAAGAATATGGAACGTGAGATATGGGATGGGCACCGACATGGCCCGGAAGCGGCACGTGTTGCTTTTGGTTTCGATGCCGCCTACCCCATAGCAGAACTGGATGTGAAAGCTATCGAGCTAATGACCAACCAGCCCACCCTGTTCTATCCGCTGGGCGCGAATGTCGAACTAGATGCACGCATCATCCGTTTGCGCACGGCCGTGCAAGAGAAGTCGCGCAGCGGCATACGCGCGCCTGACGAGATACGCGATGTGCGTCACCTGCTCAACGAGATGCGTTTGCTCAAAGATGAACACGAACTGAACATCATGCGCCGCGCCGCCGCCATCTCCTGCGGCGCACATCAACGTGCCATGCGCTATACCCGCCCAGACCAGTATGAATACCAGGTTGAAGCCGAATTGCTGCATGAATTTTGTCGCCATGGCGCGCGCAATCCGGCCTATACCAGCATCGTCGCGGGCGGTGCCAACGCCTGTACCCTGCACTATGTCGGCAATGATGCCAAGTTGCGCGATGGCGATCTGTTGCTGATTGATGCTGGCTGTGAGCTGGAAGGTTATGCCTCCGACATCACGCGTACCTTTCCGGTCAACGGAAAATTCACAGCCGCACAGAAAGACGTCTACGAACTGGTACTCGCTGCGCAAGCAGCGGCCATCGCCTGCGCACAAAGAGGCGCACACTGGAACGCACCTCATGAAGCTGCATTGCGCGTCCTGGCACAGGGCTTCATCGACCTTAAGTTATGTCACGGCACGCTGGACAGCGTGCTGGAAAGCGAAAGTTACAAACAGTTCTACATGCACCGCACCGGACACTGGTTAGGTATGGACGTGCATGATGTCGGCGATTACAAGATCGGCGATGCATGGCGACCTCTACAGACGGGTATGGTGCTGACCGTCGAACCGGGTTGTTACATCCGTCCTGCCGACAATGTACCCGCCGCATTTTGGAACATCGGCATACGCATCGAGGACGATGTGGTGATCCACGCCCAGGGCAATGAAGTGCTGACCGCGCGCGCACCCAAGACCATTTCCGAAATTGAGGCGGTGATGCGCGATGCATGACCGACTATGTGATATCGCCATCATCGGTGGCGGCCCGGTTGGCGCGGCACTGGCGCTGGCGCTACACGAAAGCGGTTTGCATATCTGCGTACTCGAGGCGCGCGCCGCAGACATCAACAGCCAAGATGCTCGCGCCCTCGCCCTGTCTTACGGTAGCCGCCTGTTACTCGACAAGCTGGCTGTTTGGCACTCCATACAAGACGTTTCCGCCATACGCACCATCCATATCTCCCAACAACGGAGTTTTGGCCGCGCCTTGCTGCACGCAAATGAACTGGACGTGCCGGAACTCGGTTACGTACTGCCCTACACTGCCTTGCAGACCGCACTGGACCTTGCGCTACGCAACTCGAAAGTGACCACGCTGTACGGCGCACAGGTATTGGAATTGCGTAGTGCAACTGACCATGCCGAGATCCGCTATCAACATGACGGCGCGACCAAGACATTGCATACGCGTCTTGCCGTGGTCGCCGATGGCGGAAAATTATTGGCCGCGCAGTTTCCGCCCGAAGTGCGGGATTACGGGCAGAGTGCGCTCATCACCCATGTCACCAGTTCGTCAGCCCGGGCAGATACCGCTTACGAACGCTTCACCCCGCAGGGTCCGTTGGCCTTGCTGCCCTACAAAGATGGCTATGAACTGGTCTGGACTGCGTCACATGAACGCGCGCAAGAGATGCTGAACTGGGATGAAGCAAAACTCCTGCATGAACTACAACAGCAATTCGGGGAACGCGTCGGGACATTCCTGACGGTGGGCAAGCGCAGTTGCTTTGCGCTGGGACTCAAGCGCGCGCCGCAGCAGACACCGCTGCCCCACATCGTTTTGCTGGGCAATGCGGCGCAGACCTTGCACCCAGTGGCGGGTCAAGGTTTTAACCTGGGTTTGCGCGATGCCTGGGAGTTGGCACAGGAGGTATTGGATGCCACACCTGCAACCTTAGGTACAGAAGCGATGCTAGACGATTATCGCAAACGCCGCCGCACCGACAGAGAAGCCGGCATACGTTTCACCGATAGTCTGGTACGTCTGTTCTCGAACGACCTGCCCATGCTCAGTGCCGTGCGTGCCGCAGCGCTGACCGCGCTGGATTGCCTGCCATTCGCCAAGCGCTTCGTCGCCAAACGCATGATGTTCGGCGCAAATGGGTGACTTGCGTGCAAGCCACAGCTAGTTGGTCGGGTGCAGTACAGCTAGGCTAATTGCAATATTCATTCACTCTGGACTGCGCGGCATCGATCTGTTGCTGGCGCTGATTGTCGTCCATATAGACACGTTCGCCGTTCGCATCGGTCTTGAACATACGCCCATGCTGCTGCATAGATGCCAGATTGGCACGTGCGTTCGCACAATTGATCTGTTTGGCTTCTGTTTGGGCGCGCACCTGCTCATCCTTCTTCTCCTGAGCAGCTCGCGCATCCTTGCTGCGTTTCAGATCGGCTTCCATCTCGGTAGTAGAACGCGGCGCATAGAGGTCATCAGCCGGTGGGGGCGCGGCGACCGCATCCTTGAACTGTAGCTGTTGCACTTTGGCATTGTGCTTGGGCGGATTGTCCGAATAATGCACCCTGCCCTGCTCGTCCACCCATTTACTTGGGCCCGCATAGACGCTGCTACTTAGTATTGCCAATGTCACCAGCATGATCGTTCTCATGGCTAATCCTCGACTATCAAAATTATTGCGTGCCCACCAGCAAAATGCCCCCGACTTTCGTCGGAGGCATCTTTTACCACATCTACCGCGTAGTACGGAAGTGCCGTACGAGCTTACAACTTAGAAGCGGAAACCGAACTTGGCAGTATAGCTTGGTACTGACCCGGTCTTGTCGTATTCCAGCGCAAAGTTGGATACACCGAAATTGGCGTTCGCCCCTAGGAATACTTTGTTCTGGCGGAACGAGTTTGAAGCGGACAAGCCAGCGACACTGGCCGTACTGCTGGTCCACACGCTACCGACACCGGCATAGGGCGTCAGGAACGCGAAACCTTTCGATACCGACAGATCCAGACTCTTGGTATTCAAATCCCAACCCGTCACACCTGACAGCTTGGTGAACGCACCGCGCACCGAGACTGCGGGTGCAGCGATACCACCGGGCAGGATCGCATAGCGCAACTGGCCACCATACAAGCTGATATTGGTACTCGGGATAGCCGTATAGAACGCACCCACATCGATACCGAAGGGCAGACCCTTCTCGATTTTCAGCTTAGGCACTACCAAAGAGGTGGTGGTACTGTTATTGGTCTTATTGAACAGGGTGGAATTCTGCAACTGAGTGGAAGTAACTTCTACGCCCACGTCAAAACCCGTCACACCTAGCGGGGCTGCCGGCTCTGCTGCCTTGTAGCTGAGTGCTGCGCCCATATCTTGCGAGAACGCGAGGAACTGCGCTTGAGTAAGTGCACCCACATTGATGTTGGCAGCCATGGCCGGTTGAGCGAAACACGCCAAGACACATAATGCCGATAGACTCTTTTTCATAGTTGTTAACCTTTCAGTCAGTTGATGAATCGGTGGGCGAGATATTAACACTGCGCCCGGTGTTGCTGGCACTCGGAGCGGTTTCTCGCAAAAAGGTTCCCCAAGCAGCTCAGACATCGAGCTCGGCGATGATGGGCGTATGGTCGGAAGGACGATCCTTCTTGCGCGGCTCCTTGTCGATGACGCAACTCTTGCACACCGCCAACAAGGGCGTGCTGATCAGAATATGGTCGATACGTACCCCGTGATTACGACGGAACGCCATCATGCGATAGTCCCACCAGGTGAATGATTTATCAGCCTGCTCAAACAAGCGGAAACAGTCGTGCAAACCGAGCTTGATGAGGTTCTGATACTGAATGCGCTCGGCCTCGCTGACCAGCACATTACCTTGCCACACGATGGGATCATGCACATCACGGTCTTCCGGCGCGATGTTGTAATCGCCCAGTAGCACCAGTTTGGGATAGCGCACTAACTCATCGCGCAACCACTCGCGCAACGCCGTCAGCCAGCCCAGCTTGTAATAATACTTGTCTGAATCGACTTCCTGACCGTTGGGGATGTAGACACACACCACGCGTATGCCGGCGATGGTCGCGGCGATGACACGCTTCTGCTCATCCGCATAGTTGGGGATGCCCATCTGCACATCGTCCAGCGGCAGACGACTGAGGATGGCTACGCCGTTGTAGGTCTTCTGCCCGCTGAATGCGGTGTGATACCCGGCTGCCAATAAGGCTTCATGCGGGAAGTCAGCGTCCTGCTGCTTGGTCTCCTGCAGACACAGTACCTCGATAGGATTCTTGCCCAACCAGTCCAGCACATGCGGCAAGCGCACGTTCAACGAATTAACGTTCCAGGTCGCTATCCTCATGCCGCGCGCTCGGCCAAGCCGTTGTGGCGCAGCAGCGCGTCTATCGATGGCGCACGACCACGAAAGGCGGTGAAGGACTGCATGGCTCCGCGCGAACCGCCCATCGCCAGTATCTCAGCGCGGAAGCGCGCACCCACATCAGGATTGAGCACACCTTGTTCTTCAAACAAGCTATAGGCATCGGCGGACAAGACTTCCGCCCACTTGTAGCTGTAATAGCCCGCCGCATAACCGCCAGAGAAGATGTGAGAGAAACTATTGGGAAAGCGATTGAAGGTGGGCGGCATCAGTACCGCCACTTCTGCTCTCACCTCATCCAACAGTTGCAGGATGGTTTTGCCGCCACCCGCTTCGAAACTGCTATGCATCAACATATCGAACAAAGAGAACTCGATCTGACGCAACGTACCCAAGCCACTCTGGAAATTCTTCGCCGCCAGCATCTTGTCGAACAGTGCGCGCGGCAATGTCTCACCTCTATCCACCTGACGGGTCATGCCCTGCAGCACTTCCCATTCCCAGCAGAAGTTCTCCATGAACTGACTGGGCAATTCCACCGCGTCCCACTCCACGCCGTTGATACCGGACACCGCCAAGTCTTCCACCTCGGTAAGCAAATGATGCAAACCATGACCGAACTCATGGAACAGGGTGATGACCTCATCGTGGGTGAATACCGCAGGCTTGCCGCCCACGGGGGCCGAGAAGTTGCAATTGAGATAGGCGACCGGGGTCTGTATACCGGCGGGCAGGCGGCGACGCGCGATGACGTCATCCATCCATGCGCCGCCGCGTTTGCTGTTGCGCGCATACAGATCGAGATAGAACTGTCCTACCAGTCGGTTCTGCGCGTTGCGGATATCGAAGAAGCGCACCGTGTCGTGCCACACCGGCGCGCTGGCTGGCTTGATCTGCAAGCCATACAGGGTCTCAACCAGCTTGAACATGCCGGTCAGTACTGCATCCTCAGGGAAGTATTGCTTCACCTCCTGCTCGGAGAAAGCATAGCGACGCTCACGCAGCTTCTCGCTGGCGTAACTGACATCCCATGAACTCAATTTTGGTAGATCCAGTTCTTTGCTGGCAAAGTCGCGCAACTCGAACAAGTCTTTTTCCGCGTAGGGACGGGCGCGCTGTGCCAACTCGCGCATAAAGCTCACCACCTGTTGCGGTGTGTCCGCCATCTTGGCGGCAAGCGAGAGTTCGCCAAAATTGGCGAAACCCAGCAAGCGGGCTTCCTCACTGCGCAGCTTGACGATCTCGTCCATCAAAGGCGTGTTGTCGTGTTCCGCTTTGCCGAACTCGGAGGCGCGTGTGCTGTAGGCGCGGTACAGTTTTTCGCGCAGTGCACGGTTATCGGCGAACTGCATCACCGGACCGAAGGACGGTGCTTTCAGCGTGAACATCCAGCCGCTCTGCTCTGCGGCCACCGCAGTCTCTTGCGCCATCTGCAAGGCATCGTCCGGCAGGCCGGACAATTTGGCCTTGTCACTTATCAGTAGGGTGTAGTCATTGGTCGCGTCCAGCAGGTTGTCAGAGAAACGTGAAGTCAGTTCGGACAAGCGCTCCTGTATCTGCAGATAGCGCGCCTTCTTGTCAGCGGACAGTTCCGCGCCACCCAGACGAAAGTCGCGCAACTCGTTCTCTATGATCTTCTTGCGCGCGTCGCTGAGCGACTCGAATTCGTCACTGCTGCGCAGCAGCTTGAACTTCTCGAACAGCGCAAGATTTTGGCCCAGTTCGGCATAGAAGGCCGTGATCTTGGGCAGGCTGGCGTTGTACACCTCGCGTAACTCCGGCGAATTCATCACCGCATTCAGATGAGCGACCGGCCCCCAGGCGCGCGACACGTGTTCGTTGGCATTCTCCATGGGCAATACGAAACTATCCCAGGTCGGTGGCGCATCGTCGGCAAGCAGCTTTTTCACCAGCATGCCGTAATCGGCCAGCAACTGTTCTATGGCGGGGGCGACATGTTCGGGTTTGATCTCCGTGAAACGCGGCAGACCGGATAAATTCAATAGTGGGTTCATACAGGGATTCCTTTATGCCGTCATGACGAACTTTTTATTGTTTAAAAACAAGTTGTCCGTCAAGCAGGGTATAACGCACCCTGCCTTGCATCTCATAACCGTTGAACGGTGTGTTCTTGCCTTGGCTCTTCAACGCAGCGGGGGTCACTTTCCAAACCGCTTGCGGGTCAAACACACACAGGTCGGCATGTGCACCCAAGCTCAGATGGCCCATCTTCACGCCCAGCAATTGCGCGGGATGGCAGGTGATGCGTCCCAGCGCGTCGATCAACGGTACGCGTTCCTGCTCGGCCCACTTCAACACCAGTGGCAAGAGCAATTCCAGACCTGTCGCACCGGCCTCAGCTTCGGCGAACGGCAGTTGTTTGGCGTCCTCGTCCACTGGAGAATGGTTGGAGCAGATCGCATCGATGGTGCCGTCCAACAGTCCGGCGCGCAGTGCCGCTTTGTCGCGCAGGCTGCGCAAGGGCGGACTGAGATGGCAGTTGGCATCGAAATAGCCTATGTCCATCTCGGTGAGATGAACATGATTTATCGACACGTCACACGTCACAGTCAAGCCTTCCCGTTTCGCGGCGCGCACCATCTCTACCCCTGCGGCGCTGGAAATGCGGCAGATGTGCAAGGTGACACCCGTCTCGCGCGCCAGCTGTAGCGCGGTATTCAGGGCGATGGTCTCGGCCACTACCGGTATCGGTGGCAGACCCAGTCGACTGGCCACCTCGCCGTCGTGCGCCACGCCGTTCTTGGCGAGAAAACTGTCCTGCGGACGCAGCCAGACACGATAAGCAAAGGTCGCCGCATATTGCATGGCACGCATCAGCACGCGGGTATCGGTAAGCGGCGTATCGGCCTGACTGAAGGCTTTGCAACCAGCCTCGGTCAGTTCGATCATCTCGGTCAGTTCAGCGCCCTTCAGCCCATAGGTCAGGGCCCCTACCGGGAACACGCGACACTGATTGAGTGAACGCGCCCGGTACTTGAGCATCTCCACTAATCCCGGCTCATCCAAGGGTGGATCGGTATCGGGTGGACAGGCCAAGGAGGTCACACCGCCGGCCACCGCAGCCGACATCTCGGACTCCAGCGTCGCCCTGTATTCATAGCCCGGCTCGCGCAGACGCGCAGCCAGATCGACCAGCCCCGGCATCACGATCATGCCGCGTGCATCTATCACCTGCGCGGCGACGAAGCCTTGCGGTGCCGCGCCTATCGCCGCGATGCGTCGGTCTAGGATGTAGACATCCTGTACCGCATCGAGCTTGTTCTTGGGGTCGATTACGCGACCGTTTTTGATGCAGATATTCATTGCTTACCCCCTGCCAGCGTACTCATCACCGCCATCCGTACCGCGATACCGAATGTGACTTGCGGCAATATCACCGAGTGCGCGCCATCCGCCACGCTGGAATCGATCTCCACGCCGCGGTTCATTGGCCCCGGATGCATCACGATGGCATCGGACTTGGCCTGCGCCAGTCGCTCCTGTGTGAGTCCGTAGTATTTGAAATACTCCTGGGCCGAGGGCAGTAGCGCACCCTGCATGCGCTCGTTCTGCAGGCGCAGCATCATCACCACATCGACATCCTTCAAACCTTGCTCCATATCGTGATAGACCTGCACGCCCAACTTTTCAACATGGGAAGGCAACAGCGTCTTGGGTGCGACCACACGCACCTCGGGCACACCCAGGGTCGTCAATGCATGGATCTGCGAACGCGCTACGCGCGAATGCAACACGTCACCAACGATGGCGACGCGCAGATTGTGGAACTCCTGCTTGTAATGACGTATGGTGTACATGTCCAACAGCGCCTGAGTCGGATGTGCGTGACGCCCATCACCGGCATTGATGACATGGATCTCGGGTGCGACATGACGCGCGATTAGATGTGCCGCACCGCTGGATGCATGACGTACCACGAACATGTCGGCATGCATGGCACACAGATTGTCCACGGTATCCAGCAAGGTCTCACCCTTGCTGGTGGAGGAAGAGCCAATGTTCAGGTTGACCACGTCGGCGGACAGCTTCTTGGCCGCGATCTCAAAGGTAGTGCGGGTGCGCGTGCTGTTCTCGAAGAACACGTTGAACACCGACTTTCCCTGCAACAGTGGCACCTTTTTGATCTCTCTGTTCTCCGTGTTGTCGAGGAATGTCGAGGCCATATCCAAAATATCGCGCATGATGCGCGCCGGCAGGCCCTCCGTTGTAAGCAAGTGCTGCAACTCGCCGTGTTTGTTCAGTTGTGGATTGTTCATACGATCATTCCCGCGGTGGGTTCATCAAAATACGCCTGCAATATCTGTTGCGCAGCGTATTGGTCCAGTACGGCTTTCTGCTTGCGCCCGTGTATGCCCTGTTCGTCCAGCACACTACTGGCGGCGGCGGAAGTATACCGCTCGTCCACCAACAATACCGGCAAATTGAACCGCCCTTTCAGGCGGTTAGCGAAGCGGCGCGACAGCGCGGTCATCTCGTGCGGCGTCCCGTCGTCATTACAGGGCAGGCCCACAATCAACGCGCTCGGCTGCCACTCTGAGATGAGCGCCTCGATACGGGCGAAACGTATCTCATTCTTTTCCGCATCGATGGTGGTCAGGGGTGTGGCATTGGCTAATAAGGTGCTGCCTTTAGCGATGCCTATGCGTCGTGTGCCGAAGTCGAAAGCCAGTAGCGTGCCTTGTGGCACTTTATGCATGTCCTGCCTCTTCGGCCAGCGAGGCATAGTCTATGCCTAGCAGTGCCATGGCGGCCGGCAAACGCTCCTCGGGTGGCAGCTCGAACAGGATATGTTCGGAGGCAGGTACGGTCAGCCAGGTGTTCTCGCTGATCTCATGTTCCAGTTGCCCAGGCTCCCACCCCGCATAGCCCAGACTGATGATCATATGACGCGGCCCCTTGCCCACCCCCATCGCTTCGAGGATATCCTTGGAGGTGGTGAGCGCCATACTCTTGCCGATGCGCAGCGTGGACTGCCAATCCTGCTGGGTGTCATGCAGCACGAAGCCTCGCTCGGTCTGCACCGGTCCGCCGAAATGCACCGGCATCTGTTCTAACTCGGGTTGGTGCAGAGGGATGCTGATCTGGTCAAACATATCCGCCAGCGTGATGCTGGTGGGACGGTTGACCACGATGCCCAGTGCGCCGTTCTCGTTGTGTTCACAGATATAGGTCAGCGTACCCGCGAACACGCCCTCCTGCATGGCAGGCATGGCAATCAAAAAATGGTTGGTCAGGTCTAGTTCGTTCATGGCGGCATTGTAGCTTTAGCCGGGTGGCCGCACAATTGCGCTGCCACCCGTGTGTCGTTATAACTAGGCAGCAGAGACGAAAGTCGCGATCTGTTCCAGCAGATCATCTTCCTGATACGGTTTACCCAGGTAGGCGTTCACCCCTAACTGCAGCGCATGGTCGCGATGTTTGTCCGCAGTACGTGACGTGATCATGATGATAGGCAGTTGTTTGGTCTTGCTGTCCTGACGCAGACGCTTGGTCAGCTCGAAACCATCCATGCGTGGCATCTCCACGTCCAATAACATCACCGCAGGCGTCAGGTCATTGAGTTGTTCCAGAGCATCCACGCCATCCTTGGCGGTGATCACCTCGTAACCGGCGCGGGTCAACATGCGCGTGGTAATTTTACGTACCGTCAGCGAATCGTCCACCACCATTACCAGCGGCAACCTGCGTACCAGTTCCGCGCTGACCGGCTTGTCACCCGTGCCATTGAACAGACTTTGCGATATCTGTAACGGATTCAGGATCAGCACCACCGCACCGTTACCGCGCACGGTAGCGCCCGCGATCCCGGGCATACGCGCCAGTTGTGGCCCGATGTTCTTCACCACCGCTTCATGGTTGCCCAACAGTTCATCGATATGCAGCGCCATACGCGCTTCGCCGCTGCGCAACAGCAACACCGAGTTGCGCGCCAAGGTCTCCGGCAGTTTTTCGCCCACTCCCAGGAGTTGCGGCAAATAGTGCAGGGGATAGACCTTGCCCTGATAGTCGAGCTGGCCTGCCGCATACAGCGCCTCCATCTGCGCCGCTTTCACCTGACGCACCTGCTCGACCATCACGGCCGGCAAAGCGTAGACCGCCTCAGCGCAGCGCACCATCAACACCTGAGTCACCGCCAAAGTCAGGGGCAGATGGATGGTGAAACGTGTCCCCTGGCCGCCATGCGAGGCGACGTCTATTCTCCCGCCCAGTGCGGTGATCTCGCTGCGCACCACGTCCATGCCTATACCGCGTCCGGCGACTTCGGTGACTTCACTGGCGGTCGAGATGCCCGAAGTGAAGATCAGTTGTGCTAGCTGTTCTTCACTGGAATTCTCGTCAGCATGCAGCGCGCCTTGTGCAATAGCCTTCTCTCGCAAGGCCGTGAAGTCCAGACCGGCACCATCGTCGCTCAATTCGAACACCACTTCATTGTTCTCCTGACGCAAGGCCAGTCGTATTTCACCGATAGGTTGTTTGCCCATACGATTGCGCTGCTCTTCGTTTTCCAATCCGTGCGCCATCGCATTGCGCAGCAAATGTTCGAACGGTGCGGTCATCTTCTCTAGCACGCTGCGATCCAATTCCACCGAGGTGCCAGACAATTCCAGGTTGGCGCGTTTGTTCAGTTCTTTTCCGGTCTGGCGCACGATGCGGTACAGCCGGTCGGTGACGCTGTTGAACGGCACCATGCGCACATTCATCAGACTCTGCTGCAACTCGCGGTTGAGACGCGCCTGCGCCGACATTGCGGCCGAGGTCTCGTCCAAGTTCTTCAGTAATGCCTGTTGCACGGTCTGCACGTCGTGCACGCTTTCGTTCATAAAACGTGTTAATTCTTGCAGACGGGTAAAGCGGTCGAACTCCAGCGGATCGAATTGCTGCTCACTGTCCTGTATCAAAGATACGCGCGCCTGCATCTGGCTCTCGGCCTGTATCTCCACCTCACGCAACTGTTTGCGCAGACGAACCACGCTCTCGGTCAGTTCCAGCAAGCCGTCCTTGAAGGCGCGCAACTCACCCTCCATGCGCGCCCTTGCCACGCTGATCTCACTCGCCTCGTTCACCAGTCGGTCGATGACGTCCGCGCGCACGCGCAACATGTTGCCCTGCAAAGCCCGCTCCGCACCGACATCCAGCGTGCGTCTATCCGGCTGCGATTCCGTGCCGACATGATCCGTCGCACGCTGGCGCATATCCGCGACATCCACCACCTGCGGCACCTCGCCGGAGTGCAACTCTTCCAGCAAGGCCATGATACGGTCGAACTCGTGATCTAATTCGTCCCAGTAGGCATTCTCGTGCCGACGTTTTTCCGCCGTCAATACAGCGTCTTCCATCTCATGTGCAACTTGACCGATACGCATCGCGCCGGCCATACGTGCGCTGCCCTTGAGCGTATGCAACAAGCGGTTGAGCAATTGCACCTGTGAGCCGTCCGCAGGTGTGTCACGCCATGCGCGCAGGCTTGCACCTATCTTGGGTGCCAGATCGTCGGCTTCTTCCAGGAAGACCGGTAACAGTTGCTCATCCACTTCGTCTATGACGACAGGCGCTTTTTGCTGTCTGATCTCTACAGCCGGCACCGCAACACTGACCTCGGCAGATTCAACGGGCACTTCTACTACCTGACTCGCAGGGGCGGACAACTCTTCTACTTGAACGACATGCAGCTTATCCCTGTCCATATTGAGCAGATACACCAAGTCGCCGCTCGCCTTGGGGAACTGGCGCGCGCACAAGTTCTGCACCATACGGGTCAATGTCGAGATGGTGTTCTGCAACAACTCCAACTGGCTAGACTTCAACAGGAAGGGTTGATTCATGCGCGCCTGCAACCAACTCTCCAGGGCAAACGCCAATTCCACTATCGCATTAAAACCCATGGCGCGATTGACGCCTGCCAGCGTATGTGCGGCGCGCATGAATTCAAATTCGATATGCGGTGTGCTTGCTGCGCGCAATATCTCCAGTTGTTCCTGCAAGGTCTGCACATGCAGCTGCGACTCCTCCGAACCGACCTTGAACAACGAACCCGATAAGACCACTGCGCCGATCTGTACTTGAGCCTCGTGGCTCGCCGTTGTTTCGGCAGCTTGCACCAGAGTAAGCTGTGGCACGGAGGGGCTCTCAACTTCTACGCCACGGTGTTCCGCGAGCGGCTCAAGCAGCTCTTCATCGTTTGCAACCGCGTCCAAATCCACCGCTTCGCCATCCCCCCCCCGCTCGACGTACTCAGCGAGTGCCAGCAGTTCGGCCGCTTCTATAGTCGCCGAACCGTGGCGACGCAGCCTATCCACCCATGTGCTGAACTTGGGGATGGCCATGCCCACCATTTCTTTCAGTGTTGTGGAGACCGGTTTTTCATTCTTCAGCCAAGTGTTCATGGCGCGTTCCAACGCCCAAGCGACCTCACCCAATTCGTTCAACCCGACCATGCGACCACTGCCCTTAAGGGTATGGAAACCCCGGCGTATGGTGATCAGGGGTTCGATGCTGGAGGCTTGCAAATGACACAGCTCAAGGTTCTCGCGCATGATCGCCAGCACCTCATCCGCTTCCTCCAGAAAGATTTCGATCAATTCAAAATCTTCACTCGAAATGGCAGCAGACTCAACTTTGTATCGTGGGATGAGGGCGCTTGGACTCTCTCCCCCCGACGACATGCCTCTATTCAACTCATCCAGCTTGTTCGTTGCGGCTGACAGCGCTGCCTCCATCTCCGGGGTGGGGTGGGACAGATGCGTCAAGTATCTTTCCAGCGCACTCAGCGCGTTGGCGATGGCACGACTCTCCGCGCGATCGCATGGTTGGTCCTGTTGGCTTAAACGCAATAAGGTCTGTTGAAACACGTCGCTCAAGGCCGCAGCGGAGGCGATATTCAACATGTGCAAACCGCCCTTGATCTGTTCGATGTCGTGACTCAACTCGGATAATCCGGAACGTTGGGCAGGATCCTCAAAAAATGCACTCAGCGTATCCTCTATGCGCTGCAGATTTCCCAGCATCTCCTTGCTCAGCATCGCACGTACCAAAGTGCTTTCCTGATCGCAATACAGGTCGACCAGCTCGGTGAGCGGATGATCCTTGGCGGCGTCTTTATCAATAGCGGCATGCATGCGCTCGGATAACAGCAAGGCCTGGTCCTGGAAACTGGCGTCGATTTGGAAGTAGCTCTCCAGCCCTCGCTCCAACAGCAACAAGGCCATCGCCATATCGAGTGCCAATGCCTGGATGTTTTCCGGCTCACTGGCAAATTGGGCGTATTTTGCAATGGCGCGCGCCAGCACTTGCAAGGTGTCGGGATCGAGCTTGTCGCAATACTGCTCTATCAATCCCACTTGCCCATTGAAATTCACACAGTCCGCCAGCTTGCCGCTGACGCAAGCATCCCAACTTTCTTGTGCACGTTTGAGATGCTCCGCGATCACCGATAAGCGCTTGCTGAGCATGGATGGCGCGATACTTGTGTTCGTTTCTATGAAACGCTGCAGGGAATAGGTTTGCTTGATGACGGTCGGCACACCATCGAATACCATCTCGGTACGCGCGATAAGATAGAGCATCTGGTACAACTCAGGCAGCTCTTCGGTGGGCTTACCCTCTAGCAGCATACGCATCTGTTGGTCGATGCGCCCCAGCAAGCGCGACACGTTGATGCCCATGGGCTGATGCTGCACTGCCAGACAATCGAAGAAGCCTGCGGCCACCCACCAATAAGCACGCCCCTGATTGGCAGGAAAAGTACTCATCACGCTGAGCATGGCTTGTTGCATGAGATGCAAAGCCGCGTCGGCATCCAGCTGACGCAGATAGCGCAGCAATGCCTGCTGATACTGGTTGCGTGCCGCCTTCAGTTGCGCCGATGGATTTTCCACTTGCTCAATATCCAGCACGCTGGCTGGCAGTTGCACTTGTAGCCCGGGAAAGAACAGATCCAACTCGAACGAGGCTTCCAGCCCGCGCATGAATTGCAATTGCTGGTATTTGCTGAACAGACGCAACGTTGCATTATCCGCACCCTGCGCGATGTCATCGAGGTACTGCACGAGCGCATCCAGACTGGCATTGATACCGTCGCGTTGCACCGGCCCGGCCAAATTCGGATGACTGGCCAACTCGGCCAACACCGTTTCGATCTCGGTACAGTAGACTGCCAGGCCTTCCAGGCCGACCATGCTAAATACACCGGACAAACGTCTGGCCTCGCGCTGTGCTGATTGAATCGCAAAGACTTGTCCGCCCGGATCCGACCAGAACCTTTCCAATTGACCCCTTAGTTCCGTCAACCCGCCGTCTATACCGGGTCTAACGATGGCCAGTGCTGCCCGATCGAATTGTGCTGGGTTATCCATTGCCTAGATTGATACGCTTTGTTATTTAAGTTTGAAGCCGGACACCGAACTCTTCAGCTCCAAGGCCAAGGCGTTTAATTGCACGACAGACTGTGCGGTCTGGCGCGTACCCGCGGTGGTCTGCTGGGTGATGTTCATCACATTCTTCATCACACTGGACACCTCACCCACCATATCTGTCTGCACCTGCGTAGTCACCGAGATACTATTGATGAGTCGGGTCAATTCGTTCGACACCTCTTCAATTTCCCTCAAAGATTGGCCCGCCACGTCGGAAAGCTTCGCTCCCTCGACCACACCCACGGTACTCTTCTCCATCGCGGCGACCGCATCGTAGGTATCGCTTTGAATGGTCTTGACCAGCGCACCAATCTGCTTGGTCGCTTCGCCGGAACGTTCCGCCAGACGCTGAACCTCTTCCGCAACCACCGAGAAGCCGCGTCCCGCCTCGCCCGCCGCTGCCGCCTGGATGGCCGCATTCAGCGCCAACACGTTGGTCTGCTCGGTAATGTCGGAGATCAGATCGACGATCTCGCCAATCTCCTGCGAACTTTCACCCAGTCGTTTGATACGTTTCGCTGTGTCCTGAATCTGTTCACGGATACCGTCCATACCAGCGATGGAGTTACGCACCGCTTGCGCACCCTGCTCCGTCGCAGCCTGAGTGCGCCGTCCCACTTCGGTCGCCCTGCTCGCGCTGGCATCGACCTCCTGGATAGACTTGGCCATCAGTTGTACTGACTCTTCCGCTTCCTGAATCTCGGTAGCCTGTTTCTGCGCCTCCAGCAAGAGCGTACGTGTCACCTTGTCCGCATCGCTGGTTGAAATACCCATCTTTTCCGATACCGAGGTAATACCCGTCACCAGCTTACGCAACTCTTCCGTGGTGTAGTTCACCGAGTCCGCGATTGCACCCGTGATGTCCTCGGTCACCGTTGCTCGAACGGTCAAGTCGCCATCGGCCAGATCGCTCAATTCGTTCATCAAGCGCAAGATCGCGTTCTGGTTCTGTTTGTTCGCCGCTTCAGCGCGTTGCGCCTGTTGCTTGGAACTTTCCAGATACAGCCTAAAGACCAGCAGCAAGGAACCGACCGCCAGCACACCGAATATCACCGCCAACCAGCCGGTCAGCAACGCCAGCAGCCCGGTCTCATAGGCGTCACGCAGATCTCTACTCTGTTTGACCAGCTGCGCGGCATCCTTGTTGATCTCGGTCAGCGCGGCCTTAGCTTCCACCAGACTACGCGACTGTCCGACCAATATCTCGACACCGGAACGGTAGGGCTCGAACAACTCGGCGGCGCGTTGCACGGTCGGGTTACCCGCCGGCATCGCGGCCAAAGCGCTTTCCGCAGCATAGGTATCGATACCCAGACGCGCCATCTCATCCAAGCTCACCTCGGTACCCAACAACACCGCCGTATCGCGCGCGATACGTTCGATCGCCAGCTCGAAAGTGGCAGCCAATTCCCGATTGGTGCTGCTCACCAATTGCTCGCTTATCAGGCGGAACTCCATATCGCCCAAGCTGATTGCCTCGATGGAGCGGGATAAGGTGACCAATGCCGCGCGACCACCCTCCATCTGAGTGGCACCATTCAAGGCGCGTTGCACGGTCTGCAGTGCTGGATCAAGCAGGGTACGCGCCTTGCCCGTTGTCGCCGGCAACCCGGCCTCACCTTTATCCAGAATGGCCGCGCTCTGTCCAAGCGACTTGTGGGCCGCCTCCAATTCATCGAAGGCCTCACTATTACCCGACACCGCCAGGGCCGCATTTTGGCTCAACTGGTTGGCATACAACTCCAGATTGGTGGCTTGCAACACGTATTCAGTACGATGCTGGCCTTCTCGGTTGTTGATGTAAGCCGTGACCGCGGTCACGAGCAACGCGGCACCTGCGAATATACTTAGGTATTTCAGCTGCTGTGCGATGGGCAGATGCCCAATCAGAGGTAACTTGAAGTCGCTACTAGCGCCTGATTTCGCCTGAGCCTTGGATTGTTTCTTTTCGCTTGCCATACTGAGCCTCTCCCGCCGCGACGACTATGCGCCTATTTGCAAAAATTCTGCCTGTCCTAATAAATTCCCGATATCGAGCTTGCGCCAAACCACACCTTGTTCATCCTGATATTCCACACCGTCGTGCTGCCAAGCCCGTGCATCGCGCAAACCCAAGACTTTATCGACCAGCAGTGCGGAGTTGAAAGAATATCGCTCGGCGACCAACAACAGCCGGTTCTCGACCGTTCCTGATGCCGCACCCAGCTTGAGGTATGCGGCGATATCGGTCACACAATACAGACTGCCGCGCACGTTGCTCACACCCTTGACCCAAGCTTTCGCCATAGGCACGGCCACCAATTCTTGCGGTGAGAGCACCTCGCTGATGTCGGCCATATCGATCAGCCAATGCTGGGCGGCGATCAGCACACCCAAGCTCGATATCTGGCGCGCATGACTTTCGTCCGCACTCATCCGATCGCTCAGATTCTGCTGGAACTCGCGTAGATTGGTTCGTTTTGCCATTCAGATCAGCTCAGAGCCGCAATCTTGCTTAGCAGCTCTGCACCATTCACAGGTTTCACCACATAATCCTTGGCACCTTGACGCATACCCCACACCTTGTCCGTCTCCTGGTCTTTGGTGGTACACAGGATGACAGGGATATGTTGCGTTTCCGGATCTTTAGTGATGGCGCGCGTGGCCTGGAATCCATTTAGTCCCGGCATGACCACATCCATCACGACCAAATCGGGTTTGAGCGATTTCGCCAGTGCCACACCTTTATCGCCGTCTTCTGCAAGACTGACTTCGTAGCCGGCCTGGGTCAAAATCTCACCTATGATGTGCCGCTCCGTCGGCGAATCATCGACCAGCAATACTCGCTTAATAGTCATGTGTTATTTCCTTGTGTTTTTGGGTATGCAAAATCACCGCATCCACGATGTTTTTCTTATTGAATGGTTTGATCAGATATTGGTCGGAACCGACCAAACGACCGCGGGCACGATCGAACAGCGTGTCCTTGCTGGTCAACATGACGACGGGTATCTGTTTGAAATGGGGATTGTTCTTGATCAGCGCACACGCCTGATAACCATCCAGACGCGGCATCATGACATCGATGAAGATCATATCAGGCTGATGTTCGACGACCTTGGAGAGTCCGTCAAAACCATCTTCTGCCAAGAAGACCTCGCAACCCGCTTGCCTCAGAAAAATCTCGCCGCTGCGTCGTATGGTATTGCTGTCGTCGATCAGCAATACCTTTAGTCCCAACAATGCCTGAACTTCACTCACGATTCCCCCTAGTGCCACATTTGTGTTCGTACCTGCATGCTTTTTTCAGAGTCGCGGATACTAACCAATTTATCCATGCTTGTCATAGCCTTCGATTTAATTGCGCCAGAATTGTGGCGTGAACAGAATCAACACAGTGAATATCTCGAGTCGCCCGATCAACATCGCGGCAGTGCATACCCAGGTCTGGAAGTCACTCAGACTCTGATAGTTGCTGGCCGGGCCCACGCTACCCAGACCCGGGCCGCAGTTGTTTACCGAGGCCAATATTGCCGTGAGACCCGAGATGAAATCCATCCCGCTGATCAACAACACGAAAGTAAGCGTCGCAACGACCATGAAATACAGGAAGATAAAACCCAACACCGCGAACACGATGCTGTTCATCACCACCTGCCCGCCTATCTTCATCGGATTCACCGCATTGGGATGCAGCAAGCGCAGGAACTCGCGTCCCGCCTGCTTGACCAGCACCAAGGTGCGTATCATCTTGATCCCGCCGCCGGTCGAGCCAGCGCTGGCCACGGTGGCAGTGAGGAACATCATCCACAACGGTGCGAAGATCGGCCACTGCGCGTAGTCAACACTGGAGTATCCCGAGCTGGTGGCGATAGAGACCAGATTGAAGGTCGCGTGCCGCAAAGCCGTCCAGAAATCGGGGTAGACACCCTGCCACCACAAGAAGTAAGCGATGCCGAAACAGCTTCCTATGATCAGACCCAAGGTGGTAAAGGCTTCGGGATCTCGGCGATACACGGCAAAGCTACGGCTGCGCAAGGCAAGGAAATGAGTGGCGAAATTGACCACCGCAATGAGCATGAACACCACCAACACCGCCTCTATCAGGGGTGAGTTGAAATATCCTATGCTCGCATCATGCGTCGAGAACCCGCCCAAGCCCATCGCGGAAAATGAATGGCATACAGCATCGAGCCAATCCATCCCCGCCCATTTCAGCGCAAGGATGCAAGTCGCCGTGATCGCCAGATAGACTACCCACAGGTTACGCGCGGTATCGGCGATACGGGGCGTGAGTGCGGCTTCCTTCATGGGCCCCGGGGTCTCGGCTTTGAATAACTGTCGGCCGCCGATACCCAGCAAGGGCAAGATCGCCACGGCCAGCACGATGATACCCAAGCCCCCCAGCCAGTTCAGCTCATGACGCCAGATGTTGATGGCCGGCGGCAGGTTGTCCAACCCCACCAATACCGTCGCACCGGTGGTGGTGAGACCGGACATGGTCTCAAAATAGGCGTCGGTGAATGACAGCCCCGGGAGCACCAGCAGCAGCGGTATCGTGGCGAAAGCCGGCATCATGGTCCACATACCTACCACCAGCAGATAACCGTGACGTATCGACAGCTCGCCCTTATAGCGGCGCGTCAACAACCACATCAGCACACCCAGACTCGCCGTCCAGGCCATCGCCAGCATAAAGTCCAGCAGCACCGATTGATCCGCATAGATGATGGCCGTGATGATGGGGATGAAATAGGTTAGGCTGAACACGACCAGCATCAGCCCCAGGGCGTTTACGATAGTCAGCGCACGTTTCATCAGAAAAAACCCACCTTGACCTGAAACAGCTTCTCGACCTTCTTCACCATGGCCTTGTCGATGACGAACACGATGACGTGGTCATCGGCTTCGATGACCACGTCCCTATGCCCCATGATCACCTCCTCGCCGCGCACCAGTGCACCTATAGTGGTGCCGGGCGGCAGCTCGATCTCGTCGATACGCCGTCCCACCACACGCGAAGACTTGCGATCACCATGCACCACCAGCTCCAGCGCCTCGGCAGCACCGCGCCGCAAAGAATGCACCGCCGCCACATCGCCCTGTCGCACATAGGCGAGCAGCGAACCGATGGTGACCTGAGCAGGAGACAAGGCGATGTCTATCTTGCCACCTTGCACCAGCTCGACGTAGGCACTGCGATTGATCAGGGCGATCACCTTGCGCGCGCCGGCTTGCTTGGCCAGCAATGAGGACATGATGTTGTTCTCATCGTCGTTGGTCAGCGCGCAGAACACGTCCACATCTTCGACATGCTCCTGCAGCATCAGCTTCTCATCCGTACCGTCACCGTTCAGCACCAGCGTACGGGTCAATTCTTGAGCCAGTTTCGTACAGGATTTCTTGTTGAATTCGATCAGCTTGACTTGATAATCCTGTTCCAGCGCCTTGGCCAGGCGGCGTCCGATGTTGCCGCCCCCGACTATCATCACCCGCTTGGCGGGCTTGTCCATGCGGCGCATCTCGCTCAACACGCTGCGGATGTTCTTGGTCGCGGCGATAAAGAAAATCTCGTCGCCGTCCTCCACCACGGTATCGCCGGTCGGCATGATCGCCCCGCCTTTGCGGAAGATGGCTGCGACCCGCGTATCGATCTGCGGCATATGGGTACGCAAGAAACTGAGTGGCTTGCCGATCAGCGGCCCGCCCTCGAACACCCTCACCGCCACCAGTGAGGCCATCTTTCTGGAGAACTCCAATACCTGCAGCGCCTCGGGAAACTCGATGAGCTTGGTGATGTAATTAGTGAGTATCTGCTCCGGGCAGATGGAGAAATCCACACAGAAGTTATCCTGATTGAACACCTCGGGGCGTTCCAGAAATTCGCTGGCGCGTATCCGTGCGATACGGGTGGGGGTGTTATACAGACTGGCGGCCAGCTTGCAGGCCAGCATATTGACCTCGTCGCTCTGCGTCACCGCCAACAACATGTCACTGTCCGCAATGCCGGCTTGCTCGAGTACGGAAGGATGGGAAGCGTTCCCGACTAGGGTCCGCAAGTCCAAACGGTCTTGCAGTTGTTGCAGCTTCAACCCGTCAGAATCCACCACCGTGATGTCATTGGCTTCACCGACCAGACTCTCGGCCACCGTAGAGCCTACCTGCCCCGCACCCAATATCAAAATTTTCACGACCGTACCCTATAGATAGACGAATGGACTGTCCCATATGGCTAATGCCTGGGACGGTGTTAGTGCCAGAGCGCTTGTCCGGTGCGACTCTTGATCTGCAACTTCCACGCGCCACGCACCGCCTCGGCAACGCTATCCGGCAACGGTACATAGCTCAATTCATCCGCCAGCGGGTCACCGTTGCGGTAGGCCCAGTCGAAGAACTTCATGATCTCGGCGACGTGCTCCGCGATAGCCGGCGTGCGCTCCAGCAGGATGAAGGTTGCGGCGGTGATGGGCCAGCTATCCTTGCCCGGTTCATCGGTCAGTATCTCGTGGAAATTGTTGGCAGCCGACCACTTGGCGGAAGCCGCTGCCGCCGCGAAGGACAAGGCACTGGGGCTGACCATCACACCGTCGCGATTCTTCATCTTGGTATAGACCAGATTCTTCTTCAGCAGATCGGCCAGATCCAGATAGCCGATGGAATTGGGGATGCTGGCGATCTTGCGTGTCATGCCCTCAGTCTTCTCCGCGCCCTCACCGACCGGCCATGCGACCACCAACCCCTCACCCACAGAGGCCTTCCATTCCGGACTGGCCTTGCTCAGATAGTTGGTGAAGTTGAAGGTGGTACCGGATTTATCGGAACGGTACAACACCGCGATCTCGGCATTGGGCAGATTCAAGCCCGGATTCAACGCGACCAGCAGCGGATCGTTCCAGCGCTTGATCTTGCCCATATAGATGTACGACAGCGTGAAGGCATCCAGCTGTAACTGGCCGCTGGCGATGCCCTTGATGTTCACCGCCGGCACCACCCCGCCGATCACGGCGGGGAATTGCATCAACTTATGCTTTTCCAACTCCTCCTGCTTGAGCGGCATATCGCTCGCACCGAAGTCGGTGCGCGAGGCGACGATCTCGGCGATACCTTTACCTGAACCGACCGGGGTGTAGATCAAGGTGGTGCCGGTCTGCACGCGGTACTCCTTGCCCCATGCCTGATAGATGGCATTCGGGAAGGTCGCGCCCGCACCGAAGATGGCATCCGCACTCGCCACACCCGAAACCAAAGCCAACACTGTGACCAATAATACTGTTCTCAACTCATTCACCTTAATGTCTCGCTTGCGCGTATCCAATTCTTCCATGCTGCGAATAACACCGCATCCCGTCCCGCAATAACGGAACGCTGCCAGATATCACCTTGAGTGAAATCGTCGTGTTCGATACAGGCTGCATGTGCGCCCGACTCGCGCAATATCAATTCGCCCGCCGCGTAATCCCACAGCTTCTGTCCGCCGTGCAAATACACATCATAGCGACCCGCCGCCGTATAACACCAGTCCAGCGCACTCGCGCCAAAGTTGCGCTGCGAGGCATAGGGCGGTTTGCTCGCCAGCAACTTGAGCAGCTTGGCTGGCAGCCGCTTCATGTCCACACACGCCAGCGCTTCAGACAACGGAATTGAGGATTCGCGGACCACCAACTTCTCGCCATTCAGGAAGGCGCCCTTGCCCGCTTCGGCGGCGAACAACTCGTCGGATACGGGGTTATACACCACACCCATGACACTTTTATGTTCGCGCAACAGCGCCACCGAGACTGCGAAATAGGGCAGGCCGCGTGTGAAATTAGAAGTTCCGTCTATCGGATCTATGCACCACAGCCCCTCATGACCATCGTCCCACAGCGCCTGCTGTTCGGCCTGGGTCATCTCCTCACCCATCACAGGCACATTGACAATGGCTTGCAGCTTTTTGATCAGCGCGGCCTGCGCAGCGATGTCGGCCTCGGTACACAGGCTACCGTCGCTCTTGTGATGGAGTGAGACCTTGAGGTAACGCGGCATCACCTCTTCGGCGGCCACCAATTTGACGGCCGCGACCACCGCCTTGAGCACGGCACTCATGCCGCGCGGTGCAGGAAGGTTCATTCAGATTTCCATTTGATAGAGCAGCCCATGCTGGCGATCTGTTCGCGTGGACCGTGTCCGGTCTTGGCGACTTGCAGCATGGCGTTGAACAGGTCACGCTCGGCATCGGGCGCGGACTCTTTGCGCGAGGCGTCCAGACGTCCACGATATTGCAGCTCCAGCTTGGCGTTGAAGCCAAAGAAGTCGGGCGTGCATACTGCGCCGTAGTGCTTGGCGATCTGCTGGGTCTCGTCCATCACATAAGGGAAGGGGTAGCCATGTTGCTCGGCCACCAGCTTCATATTGGCAAAGGAGTCTTCCTCGTAGTCGGCCGGGTCGTTGGACATGATGGCGATGCTGTTGATGCCGTGCTGTTTGAGCTCCAGCGTATCGCGGATGATGCGTTCGCGGATGGACTTGACGTAGGGGCAATGGTTGCAGATGAACATCACCAGCAACCCGTTGGGGCCGCGCGCATTGGCGAGGGTGTAACGTTTGCCATCTATGCCGGGCAAATCGAAATCGGGCGCGCTCCAGCCAAAATCGCACAAAGGCGGTTGCAGACTAACCATCACTACTCTCCTAGACAACTTTTTTATAAACGATCATTTGAGGCGTTATATTATCACGCCGTCCCCCAACTCGATTTGTCGAATAGCCACGACACCTAGCCGTTTATGCCACGCTTCTATTGCCCCACCCCATTACCCCTGTCCGGCAGCTTCGACCTGCCGCCCGATGCCGCCCACCATGCCTCGCGCGTACTGCGCCTGCGTGTGGGCGATGCGGTACAGATGTTCGACGGTATCGGTAACGAATGCCACGGCATCATCGTTGACCTGAGCGGCAAACGCGTGATCGTGGACGACATCAGGACGGTGCAGGCCGAACGCGAGTCGCCCTTGCGCACCGTTCTGGCGCAAGCGCTGTGCAGCAGCGAGAAGATGGACTGGGTGATACAGAAGGCCACCGAGTTGGGCGTGACCGAGATACAGCCGCTGGACACCGAGCGCAGCGTCGCACGCCTGTCCGCCGAACGCGCCGAGAAACGTTTGCAGCACTGGCAGCAAGTCGCCATCTCGGCCTGTGAACAGAGTGGCCGCAACGTGCTGCCCATCATCCAGCCCCCGCTAGACATCATGGCTTGGCTGAGCACCATGCGCGCACAGCAATGCAGCAAATTCATCCTGCTGCCCGAAGGCGCACAGTCCTTGCATGCACAAGCAGAGCCTCAAGGACAGGCCGTGCTGATGATAGGGGCGGAAGGCGGCTTCACCGCTGCCGAGAGCGACACCGCACTGCAATGCGGCTTCACGCCGATACGTCTGGGCGCGCGCGTGATGCGCACCGAGACCGCCGCAGTCGCGGGACTCACCGCGTTACAGATGCTATGGGGAGATTTCAAATGAGGCGAACCTTGATGCGCAGTCTTTTCGTCCTGCTACTCGCTTTCGGCAGTGCCTATGCCGAGGCGCTGCCCGATGTGGTGTACTGGGACACACCCGCAGGCAAACAACTGCGTTCCCATATGAGTGCCGATGCTGATTACTGGGAGCTGAGTCCCAACTTTGCCGAACAGGTCACACAGAGCTATTGCTCGGTGGCCAGTGCCATCACCGTGCTGAATTCGCTGCCCATCCAAAAGCCGGTCGACCCGCGTTATGCGCCTTATGCCTATTTCACCCAGAGCAACTATTTTTCGCCGCGGGTGAACAAGGTCATCAGCGCGCGTTCCGTGCTGGGTATGGGCATGACGCGCGAGGAGATGAGCAAGACGCTGATCGCCAACGGCGCGCTCGCCCACTCCATCCCCGGCGACATGCTGACAGACGACAGCCTGCGCGTCTTGCTGCAAAAGGCTTTGGGCGATGACGGGCAGTTCGTGCTGGCCAACTATCTGCGTGCCACCTTCCATCAGGTCGGCGGCGGACACTGGTCAGCGCTGGCCGCTTACGATGCCGCGAGCGACCATGTGCTGATACTGGATGTCGCCAAATACAAATACCCGCCCGTGTGGGTCAGCATCCACAGCCTGCGCGACGCCATCGCCACCGTCGACAGCACCAGCGGCACATCACGCGGACTGGTGCTGGTATCGGCACCCAAGTGATTTACTGCCTATAAACGAAAAGACATGCCTTACGTCAATATCAGACTCACCGGCACACTGAGCCGCGAACAGAAGGCGCAGATCGCCGCCGAAGTCACCGCCACTCTTGAACGCATCGCGCATAAACCGCCTGCTTACACCTATGTGGTGTTCGACGAACTGCCCGAGGAGAACTGGGCCGTCGCAGGCAGGTTGCTAGATGAAGCCTAGCGCGGCATGATGCGCCCATCGTTCAGAGAGATTAGCCATGCCCATCAAGACCGCCCCCACTGATTTCGTCGCCTGGTTCCGTTCCGTCGCGCCCTATATCAACGCCTTCCGTGGCAAGACCTTCGTCATCGCCTTCGGTGGCGAAGTGGTGGCAGACGGCAAGTTCGTCGAACTGGCGCATGACTTCAACCTGCTCGCCGCACTGGGCATCAGGCTTGGTGCTGGTACACGGCGCGCGGCCGCAGATCGAGCAACATCTGGCCAAGAACAACATCGGCGGCAGCTACCATCAAGGCATACGCATGACCGATGCCGAGACCATGCAATGCGTGAAGGAAGCGGTGGGCCGCGTGCGTGTCGAGATCGAGGCGCTGCTGTCTATGGGTTTGGCGAACTCGCCCATGGCCAATGCCGACATCCGCGTGGCGGGCGGCAACTTCATCACCGCGCAACCGATAGGCGTCATCAACGGTGTGGACCTGATGCACACCGGTACGGTGCGCAAGGTCGATGTCGCCGCGCTCAACGACCGCATGGAATTCGGCGAAGTCGTACTGCTCTCGCCGCTGGGTTACTCGCCCACCGGCGAAGTGTTCAACGTCACCTTGGAAGACATCGCCACTGCCACCGCCATCGCGCTGGATGCCGACAAACTGGTGTTCCTGATGGACACAGACGGCGTGCAGAACAAACAGGGCGAACTGCTCAGAGAGCTCACCGTGGCACAGGCGCGCGCCGCCTTGGCCGCCAACAGCAAAAACAAACTGCCCGACGACATCAGCCTGTTCCTGCCCTGCGCGATACGCGCGTGCGAAGCCGGTGTGGCGCGTACTCATCTCATCAGTCGCCATATCGACGGCTCGGTGCTGCAAGAGTTGTTCAGCGACGAAGGCATAGGCAGCATGGTGGTGGAGAGCACCCTCAACACCCTGCGCGATGCCGAGCATCGAAGACGTGGGCGGCATCCTGCAACTGCTCAGACCGCTGGAAGAACAAGGCATCCTGGTGCGGCGCTCACGCGAATTGCTAGAACGCGAGATCGAACAATTCGTAGTGCTGGAACACGACCACCGCATCGTCGGCTGCGCCGCGCTCTACCCCTTCCCCGACGAAGCCTCGGCCGAACTCGCTTGCTTGGCAGTCGATGCGCAATACCGCGACCACGGCTACGGCGAAGCCGTGCTCAACCACATGGTCAGCGTCGCCAAATCACAAGGCATGAAAAAGTTGTTCGTCCTCACCACCCGCACCGCGCACTGGTTCCTAGAACGCGGCTTCGTCGAAGCCGAAGTCACCGCCCTGCCTGCGCAGAAGAAGACGCTGTATAACTATCAGCGTAGGTCTAAGGTGTTTGTGCGGAAGATT
>CAWKIN010000012.1:0-233316 GCA_963849875.1 uncultured beta proteobacterium | reverse complement strand
AACATTTGACGCTCCCCCTCATGATGTATAGACTGCCGTTTATACATTACAAGTAGGAGTGGATCATGTCTGAGGCTGTGCTCGATATCAAGCAGTGGGGTAATAGTCTGGGTGTGCGCTTGCCGGCGGCCGTGGCAAGAGCAGCCCATTTGCATGTCGATCAACGTGTGCGTGTTTCGGTCGAGGGCGATCAGGTTGTCATTAGGCCGCTTGAAGATGCTTGCCTGACTTTGGAGCAGCGTGTTGCAGCTTATGATGTCAAGCGGCACGGCGGCGAGCAGGTGGTCACAACGCAAACTCTGGGAGCTGAGCGTTGGTAGCCTTGACCAAGAAATCGGTCAAGCAACGCTGGGTGCCGGATCGGCAGGAGATCATCTGGATCGATTGCAATCCGCAGGCGGGACGGGAAATGCGTGATGTCCACCCATTCTTGGTTCTATCTCCCCGACTCTTCAACGAGAAGACTTCGCTGGTCATCGGTTTGACTATGACCACAGCCGAATATAACTCGGACAACCCGTTTGCCGTTGCTGTGGGTCGCGCATCAGGGAAGAAAGCGGGACAAACGAGTTATGTGCTTTGCCATCAACCCAAATCTTTTGATTGGCGTTTGCGCAAAGCCAAAGCGCATCCTTTGAAAACCTTGCCGGATGAACTGTTCGCACAGGTTTGCGAACGCCTGAACCAGATCATTAAATTGGGCTAAGATCACGATTCAAATGAAGCTCCAGGACTGATCACGATTTCTCCTCAAATAGAATGAATCTCCTCCGCCTTTCCCTCAATCTCCTGCGCCGCGACTGGCGAGCCGGGGAGTGGCGCGTTTTGCTGCTGGCATTGGTGTTGGCGGTGGGGAGTCTTGCCACCGTCGGCTTGTTCGCTGACCGGGTGCGGCAGGCGTTGCAGCAACAGGCGCAGAGTCTGATCGGTGCTGATCTGCGCATCACTTCTACACGACCATTTTCTCTTCGCTACCGCGAGATGGCGCAGGTGCACGGGTTGCGCGTGGTGGAGAGTCGCAGTTTTCCCAGTATGGTGGCGCATGGCGAACAGGTGTTGCTGAGCGAGATACAGGCGGTGGAGACGGGCTATCCGTTGCGGGGAAAGATTGAGATTGATGATGGTCAAGGTGGCGCAGTACGCAAAGTCTTTACCCCCGCCCTAGCCCGCCCCCTGCGAGGAGGCGGGAATGATGTCGCGGGAGAGGGGAGTGTTCCTGTTGGTGGCACGGTGTGGGTGGACGAGCGCCTGTTGCGTAGGCTTGATATGAAGGTCGGCGATGAGGTGGGCATAGGTGCGCAGCGTTTCAAGGTGGCGGCGCGCATCGTGAAGGATGTCGATCAGTCCATCGGCTTTGCCAGCTTCGCGCCGCGCGTGTTGATGAACGATGCCGACTTGGCAGCGACGGGATTGTTGCAAGAAGGCAGCCGCATCTCGTATCGCATGATGTTCGCGGGCGATGCGGCGCAGGTGGTCGCTCTACGTGCCGAGTTACAAGCAAGACTTTCCGGCAACGAAAAGATGGAAGACGTGCGCGATGCACGTCCCGAGATACGCACGGCACTGGAGCGCGCCGAACATTTTCTCGGCTTGGCCGCACTCACTGCCGCCATCCTGGCCGGTGCGGCGATGGCCCTGGCAGCGCGGCGTTTTGTGTCGCGCCACTTGGATGGCTGCGCGGTGATGCGTTGCCTGGGCGCACAGCAAGGTCAGGTGCTGTGGTTGTTCTTGTATCAGTTTCTCCTGCTGGGCGTGGTGGCGGTGTCGCTCGGCGGGCTGCTGGGCTATGCCACGCAAGCGGCGTTGGTAGAGAGTATCGCATCCATGCGCGAGGCGAGTCTGCCTCAGCCCGGTGTGTTGCCGCTGCTCAAGGCGGCGGTCAGCGGCTTTGTCTTGTTGCTGGGTTTCGCCTTCCTGCCTTTATTACAGTTGCGCAAGGTGTCGCCACTGCGGGTTCTGCGTCGCGAGCTGGGGGCACCGGAAGTCAGTGGCTGGCTGGTCTACGGCCTTGCTGTCGTGGTGATGTCCAGCTTGTTTTTGTGGCACGCGGGCTCGTTGAAATTGGGCTGGGCGGTGTTGGGAGGGTTGCTGGCGGGACTGTTGCTATTCGCTTGGCTGGCATGGCTGTCGTTGCGCGGGATGACGCGCTATGCATTCTTGTTTAGCCCGCACTGGCGACATGCGTTCAACAATCTCGTGCGGCACGGACGCAGTGCGGCGGTGCAGGTCGTGGCACTGAGCTTGGGCGGTATGGCTTTGCTGGTATTGACGCTGGTGCGTGCCGATCTGCTGGAAAGCTGGCAGGACAAGTTGCCACCGGATACGCCCAACCGTTTCGTGGTGAACATCCAGCCTGACCAGTCTCGACCCGTGCTGGATTTTTTTGCGCGACAAGCATTACCTGCACCGGAGTTGCAGCCCATGGTGCGCGGGCGGCTGATCGCCATCAATGAGCGCGCCATCAACGGCGACAGTTATCCCGACCCGCGCGCGCAAGCACTGGTGGAACGCGAGTTCAATCTTTCCTATATGGAGCAGATGCCGGTATGGAACGAAGTGGTGAGTGGGGCGTGGTGGGCAACTAACGCGACAGGTGAGCTTTCAGTCGAGGAGGGTATCGCCAAAACATTGGGCATTCATCTTGGTGATACGCTGACTTATGATGTGGCGGGCAGTAAATTTAGCGCGCGCATCACCAGTCTGCGCAAGGTGCAGTGGGATTCGATGAAGGTGAACTTTTTCGTCATCACCACACCTGAATTGCTCAGGGATTTTCCGACCAGTTATCTCAGCAGCTTCTATCTGCCACCAGGCAAAGTGCGCGCGGGTGATGAGTTGTCACTAGCCTTTCCAAATATCCTGCTGATCGACACCGGGGCGGTGATCGCGCAAGTGCGCAACATCATGGATCAGATCGCACAGACCGTCAGTGCGGTGTTCCTGTTCACCCTGTTGTGTGGCTTGGTGGTGTTATATGCCGCGCTGCTCGCCACGCAGGACGAACGCAGTCAGGAGGCGGCGATCCTGCGCACTCTGGGTGCGGACAGTCGCTATCTGCGCCGCTTGCATCTTGCCGAGTTCGCCGTGTTGGGCGGGTTGAGCGGTTTGTTCGCGGCGGCGGGCGCAGTATTGCTTGGATGGGTGTTGGCACACTTCGTATTGGAGATACCGTATCGGTTCGACCTTTCCATCTGGCTGATAGGCTGCGGTGGTGGAGTGGTAGTGGTGATGCTGGCCGGTTGGTTAGCGACGCGGAAATTATTGATAAGTTCGCCATTGGAATTGCTACGCGAGTGATGCTAGAGGCGCGAATTAACGGTACATTAACGGCTTGTTTCAAGAGACAGGAATTAAAGACATGATCGCCATACGTCAGCAAGACTTTATCGACAGCGTCGCCGACGCGTTGCAATTCATTTCCTATTACCACCCGAGCGATTTCATACGCGCGCTGGCAGACGCCTACGCCAAGGAAGAGTCGCCGGCCGCCAAGGATGCGATGGCGCAGATATTGACCAATTCGCGCATGTGCGCGGAAGGGCATCGGCCTATCTGTCAGGACACCGGCATCGTGGTGGCCTTCGTGCGGGTGGGGATGTCGGTGCGCTGGGACGCGGACATGGATGTGGTGGAGATGGTCAATGCCGGAGTGCGCAAGGCGTATCTGCAGCCAGACAATGTGCTGCGCGCATCCATCGTCGCCGACCCGGCTGGCAAGCGCAAGAACACCGGCGACAACACGCCGGCGGTGGTACATGTGGAACTGGTACAGGGTGATCAGGTCGAGGTGCGTATCGCAGCCAAGGGTGGTGGCTCGGAGAATAAGGCGCGCTTCGCGATGCTCAATCCCGGCGATGACGTGGTCGAGTGGGTGGTGGGGCAGTTGCCGGGCATGGGCGCGGGCTGGTGTCCACCGGGCCAGCTCGGCATCGGCATCGGCGGCACGGCGGAGAAGGCGATGCTGCTGGCCAAGGAAGCGCTGATGGAACCTATAGACATGACAGCACTCAAGGCGCGGGGTGCTGCGAACCGCATCGAGGAACTGCGCATCGAGATATACGACAAGGTCAATGCGCTCGGCATAGGCGCGCAAGGCTTGGGCGGTCTGACCACGGTGCTGGATGTGAAGATCCTCGATTACCCTACCCATGCCGCCTCCAAGCCTATCGCCATCATCCCCAACTGTGCCGCGACCCGCCATATTGATTTTCATCTGGACGGCAGTGGTGTGGCGCAGTTCTCCCCGCCATCATTGGCTGATTATCCTGATGTGCATTGGCATGCCGCCGAGAACGCGCGACGCGTCGATCTGGATACGGTGACCCGTGAGCAGATTGCAACTTGGCAGCCGGGTGAGACGGTGCTGTTATCGGGTAAGTTATTGACTGGGCGGGATGCGGCGCATAAACGCATCACGGAAATGCTGGCGCGCGGCGAGAAATTACCCGATGGCGTGGATTTTACTGGCCGCTTCATTTATTATGTCGGCCCCGTCGACCCTGTGCGCGATGAAGCTGTTGGCCCCGCCGGCCCGACTACCGCGACACGCATGGACAGATATACCGAAGCCATGTTGGCGCAGACCGGTCTGATGGGCATGGTAGGCAAGGCGGAGCGCGGACCTGTTGCAATTCAAGCAATTAAAGATCACAGGGCGGTATATTTGATCGCGGTGGGTGGCGCGGCTTACCTGGTCTCCAAGGCGATACGCAGCGCTAAAGTGTTGGCGTTCGCGGACCTAGGGATGGAAGCAATCTACGAATTCGAAGTGGAAGACATGCCGGTTACGGTCGCGGTCGATACGCAAGGACGTGCTGTGCACGACATCGGTCCGGCAGAATGGAAAAAGCGCATCGGGATGATCCCAGTGAAGCAGATTTAGTTTGAAAGTTTTATCAACCGTAGCGGGCGACAATGATTTGCGCGTTGTGGGTTGATAACAGCGTGTTAAAAACGTAGCGTGCGATGGCAGAACAAGGCGCGCGAAAATTAGGAACCGGAATGTGCTCATGCACATGAGGATTTCGAGTTTTTGAGCAACGCCGTTATGTCGAGCGCAGTAGTTTTGAACATGCTGTTAATGAATTGGCGGGTCTCCCCGCATTGCAAGGTAGTGAACCTGGTCAGGTCCGGAAGGAAGCAGCCACAGCTATTTATTGTAAGTGCCGGGGGTAAGGCTCGCCTCCTTATGTGGGGTATGGGAGGAGCGCAGTGATAAAGAACATTGTCGGGTTGCTCTTTTTGCTGTTGCTGAGTAGCAGGGTTTGGGCGGTCGATGCCGTCTCCGTTGAGATTGGCAAAGGGTTTTATACCGATGTCGTTCGAGTGGGAGCGATTTTGGATAGTGAGCTGCACTGGTCGGCTGGAGGTGCGACGCAGTTGGTCGCATACTGGGAAGCAACGGCAGCTGTTTGGCGAGGACATAGTCAGGCGGGTGAGAATCAGGTCATTACTAATCTTGGACTTACGCCGGTGTTTCGTTTGCAGCAGCAAGAACTATCAGTCTTTGCCCCTTATCTTGAAGGTGGGATTGGTTTTCACCTGATTTCACCGACGTTCATATATAGCAATCGCAAGTTTGGCAGTGCCTTCCAGTTTGGGGACTTAGTTGGTGTCGGTATACGGTTCGGCGAGCATCACCAATTTGATCTCGGCTATCGATTCTTACATGTGTCGAATGGCGATATCAAACAGCCGAATCCCGGCATCAACTTCAGCCAGGTTCACTTTATTTATCATTTTTGATCGGGTGTGACCTTTGTCTGCAACTACTGTCCTAGCGCGTAAATGGCGGCCCAAGAACTTTGCCCAGTTGGCAGGGCAGGAACATGTCGTTCAGGCTTTAAGTAACGCACTGTCGCAAAATCGATTGCATCATGCTTACCTGTTCACCGGAACGCGCGGTGTGGGCAAGACCACCATCGCGCGCATCTTCGCCAAATCGCTGAATTGCCTGACCGGTATCACCGCTACGCCCTGTGGCGAATGCAGTGCGTGCAGGGAGATCGATAGCGGTCGTTTCGTCGATCTGATCGAGTTGGATGCTGCATCGAACACGCAAGTCGATAGCATGCGCGAATTGCTGGAGAGTGCGCTGTACGCCCCGACCGCCGCACGCTTCAAGGTGTACATCATCGACGAAGTACATATGCTGTCCAAATCGGCTTTCAACGCGATGTTGAAGACGCTGGAGGAACCGCCCGCGCATGTGAAATTCATCCTCGCGACCACTGATCCGCAAAAGATTCCCGTCACAGTGTTGTCGCGTTGCTTGCAGTTCAATCTCAAACAATTGACACCGGCACTGATTGCCAAACATCTGCAATATGTGCTGGAACAAGAGCAGATCGCCTATGAGACCGCCGCCGTGAATCTGGTCGCGCGGGCCGCGTCCGGCAGTATGCGTGACGCCTTGAGTCTGATGGATCAGGCCATTGCCTTTTCTGCCGGGAGTGTGGCGGAAGACGTGGTGCGCAATATGTTGGGCGCGATAGACCAGAGTTATCTGTTCGACCTATTGGGTGCTTTGCAACAACAGGATGGCCCGAAGTTGCTTGGCATCGCTGACAACATGGCGAGCCGAAGTCTCGCATTCGATGTGGCATTGCAAGAGTTGGCGAGTCTGCTGCATCGCATCGCGTTGGCGCAAACCGTGCCGCAAGCGATAGTGGAAGATGATCCGCAGCGTGCTGCTGTGATGGAACTGGCGCAGTTGTTCGCGCCTGAAGAGGTGCAGTTGTATTACCAGATCGCGATACACGGCCGCGATGAGATAGATCTTGCGCCGGATGAGTACGCGGGCTTTACCATGACTTTGCTGCGCATGTTGGCTTTCGCGCCCGTCAAGGGCTCGGTCCGAGTGGCAGGCTCGGTGATAAATGCTCAACCTGATCCGGTGATAAAGAGCGCCGCAGCGGTGAAAACAGTGTCCAGCGCGGCACAAGTCAATACCGCGCAGCCAAGTCCGGATGAGGCTCCTGTCGCTGCCAAGAATGTTGTGAGGCAAACTGCAGTGCAGTTTGTGGTTGGTGAGCAGTTGCCAGATTGGACAACTTTATTATCTCAGTTGAATGTGCAGGGTTTGGCGGGTGAGCTAGCCAAGAACTGTGTGCTGGATAGCTTTGAAGGGAGCGTTTTGACGCTTTGCTTGTCGCCGGAGCATAAGAGTCTGCAGAGCAATAAGGTCGCTTTTGATCGTTTGCAAACGGTGTTGAGCGACTATTTTGCCAAACCTATCAAGTTGCAGGTAGTGATTGGCAAGGCGAGTGTCACCACGCCCGCTGTCGTGGCGCAACAAGTCAAACAGGATAGGCAGCAGTTAGCGAATGAGGCCATTGCGGCTGATAACTTTGTGCTTGCGGCGCAGGCCGAGTTTGAAGCCAAAGTGATACCAGAGTCGATACGGCCGATATAGTTTTTTAGGAGAACAAGAAGATGATGAAGGGCGGATTGGGCGGCTTGATGAAACAAGCGCAGCTGATGCAACAAAATATGGAAAAAGCCAAGCTTGAGTTGGCCACAGTAGAAGTGGAAGGTCAGGCCGCCTCCGGCATGGTCAAAGTGTTGATGACTTGCGCGCATGAGGTGCACCGCGTCTCGCTGGATGACAGTGTGCTGGGCGATGACAAAGAGATGCTGGAAGACTTGCTGGTGTTGGCAATGAACGATGCGATGAAGAAAGTCGCAGCGACGACTGAGCAACGCATGAGTGGTTTCTCTGCCGGTTTACCGCCCGGCATGAAACTGCCGTTCTGATCACGTGAGACCACCCTCGCACCTTGAGGAGTTGATCGCTGCGCTGCGCTGTTTGCCTGGTGTGGGCCCCAAGTCCGCGCAACGTATGGCTTATCATCTTTTGCAGCGTGATCGAGCGGGGGCGTTGCATCTGTCGAAATCGCTGGAGTTGGCGACCAGTCATATTCTGCACTGCGGGAAATGTAATAATTTTTCCGAGCATGATATCTGTGAGTTGTGCGCATCAGATCAGCGCGATAGCGGGATGTTGTGTGTGGTGGAGATGCCGGCAGATTTGTTGATGATGGAACAAACCCAGTGCTACCGTGGCAAATATTATGTGTTGATGGGGCGGCTTTCACCGTTGGATGGCATAGGGGCAAAAGAGCTGCATTTGGAGCGTTTGCAGAAGCGTGTGCAAGAACATCCGTGTGAAGTTATCTTGGCGACCAATTTCACCGTGGAGGGTGATGCCACCGCGCATTATCTCGCCACTTTGCTGCAGGCTCAGGGTATAAAGGTGTCGCGTATCGCAAGAGGGCTGCCGGTGGGCGGCGAGTTGGAACAAGTGGACGCGGGAACTTTGGCGCAGGCCGTGATGGAAAGACGTGAGATGGCCATATGAAGAAAAAGATAGAACAAGCACCGTTAGAGGAAGTGATAGAGCGCGGTGAAAGATTGCAAAAGGTGCTGGCACAAGCGGGCTTTGGTTCACGCCGCACTATGGAAGAATGGATCGCGGGTGGGGCTGTCAGCGTCAACGGTGAGCCCGCGACATTGGGCATGCGCGTCGTGGAAGGTGATTTGATCCGCACTGATAGGCGCACCATACGTGTTGGTGAGCGTGAGCGTAGCGTGATGTGCGCATTCTGTTATATCACAAGCAGGAGGGCGAGATCGTCAGCCGTGATGACCCGGAGAAACGTACCACGGTGTTCGATAAGTTGCCCAAGTTGCGTGGACAGAAATGGACGGCAATCGGACGTTTGGATTTTAATACCAGCGGCTTGCTCATCTTCACCACTTCAGGTGAGTTGGCTAACCGTTTGATGCATCCGCGTTTTGAGGTTGAGCGCGAATATGCGGTTCGTGTGCAAGGTAAGTTGAGCGAAGCGCAGATGGAGCAGATGCTGGGCGTCGGTATCGATCTGGAAGATGGCCGCGTGATTTTCGACAAGTTGCTGGATGAAGGTGGTGAGGGTTTCAATCACTGGTATCGTGTGATGCTGAAGGAAGGACGTAACCGTATTGTGCGCCGCACTTTTGAAGCACTGGGATTGACCGTCAGCCGATTGATACGTGTCCGCTTCGGACTGATCAATTTGCCGCCACGCTTGAAGCGTGGAATGACCGCAGAATTGGGGGAGGGGGAAGTCTCGCAGGTTTTGGAGTGGGTGGGACTCACGGGTGAGCAGGTAGAAGAAAAGGTGGCGGCTGACGAGGATGCGTCGACCATCGTCAAGTCGATCGCTGTAACTAAAAAATCGACAAGGCCTGATATTGCAAAACCTCGTGTGAAGCATGCCCGTGGTGAGGCAAGGCCTGGTCAAACAAGCCGAGTAAAAAGTAAAACTGGTGTTAAACGGTGAGTACAACTAAAATCTAATTGTTGAGTTTGATAAATAATTAAAGCGACTTTATTCAGTCAGATGATAGGCGTCCTGTTTTTGGAAATCTAAATGGAACAACCTAGCAACAAAACGATCATGTGTAGCGTGTTTTTCTTGGATATCGTTGGATATTCCAAGCGTTCCGTCACGGGTCAGATTTCTCTAAAAGAGCGCTTCAATAGCTATCTTTCGGCAGCCATTCGTGATGTACCGCTATCTGATCGTATTATTCTTGATACGGGAGATGGTGCGGCGATCAATTTCATGGGTGATGTGGAAGATGCACTAAAGGCTGCACTGAGCATGCGCTCCAGCATGCTGCATGAAGACCCGAACATTGAGCCGCCTTTATTGGTGCGCATGGGAATCAATCTCGGCCCGGTGCGTTTGATACGAGATATCAATGGTCAACCTAATATCGTGGGCGATGGCATAAACGTCGCACAGCGTGTCATGGGTTTCGCTGATGCGAGCCAGATTCTGGTATCGCGCTCTTACTTCGATGCGGTGTCACGTTTGTCACCACAGTATGCCGGCATGTTCCACTATCAGGGATCACGAACGGATAAGCATGTGCGCGAGCATGAAGTCTATGCAATCGGATATCCGGGAGATAAAACAACCAGACCTTTTGTTGTGCAAGATGGTGCGGAGATAGTCCCCACCAAGTTTGCCAACTTGACTGGGCCGTTAGTCGCCGGATGGGTTGCTCTGGTAAGAAAAATCGAAGCAGGGCTAGGCGCATTGTTAGCTCATTATCAGCAAATCGACCCAAACAAGCGCCCCTACTTTGTCGCTGGCCTAGGTGTGCCGCTGGTGCTGTTGATGGCGTTCGGGCTGAAGGTCGCTTTTCGTGAAGCTGCGCCGGTGCCGACTAGTGTAGTCGTGGTTCGAACGCCCAGAGTGACATTGCCTGCCAGTGCTGTCATTGCTGCTGGTACGACGCCGGGAGTTAATGTTGCCCAAACCCCTGCTCCCCCTAAAGTGACCACCGCCAACACGGTACCGCCGCCCAAGCCGGTCTATGTGAAACCGAAAAAATTGACCCAAAAGGAAAAGGCGGATTTGGCGGCTCATCGTGCTGCGAGTAAATTGCTGGGTTTTGCGAGAGGTGACAATGACGCGAATATGGGAAAAATAGCGCTCAGTTGCCTGCAAGGTACTTTGTTTTTTGTTGATGGTGCGCAAAAAGGTAAGGTGGGTGCAGAGGATATGGTCGCTGATGTGACGGCTGGCAGGCATGTCGTCATTGCGATCTTACCGAGCCAAAAATTATTCTCTCAATCTGTCAGTGTTCCTGCCGGGAAAATATTGAAGGTACGCCCTTCAATGTGTAAATAAGAAAATTTACATGTGTATATTCATAATGAACGAATATCAGTTAGGTGGTCGTGATGATTAGCCAGTTGGGACGCTATGAAGTGATTCGAGAGCTGGGACAAGGCGCGATGGGCGTCGTCTATCAAGCCAAAGATCCTTTGATCGATCGAGTCGTCGCGATTAAGACCATCAACCTTGGTTTGGCGATGGAAGGTAAAGACGAATATGAAGGGCGTTTTTATCAGGAAGCCAAAGCGGCGGGCAGACTGAATCATCCGAATATCGTCACGATTTACGATGTGGGCAAGAGTGGCGATATCGCATATATCGCGATGGAGTACCTGCAAGGCCGTGAATTGCGGGACATCATGAACGATGCGGGTCTGTTGCCAGTAAGTCATGTGCTTGATATCGTGGCGCAGGTTGCATCTGGTTTAGCCTATGCGCATGAGTACGACATTATCCATCGTGACGTGAAACCTTCGAATATCATGGTCATCCGGGATGGTCACGTGAAGATCACCGACTTTGGTATCGCACGTATGGCCTCTTCCGCTGTGCGTACCCAAACAGGGATGGTACTTGGTTCGCCCAAATACATGTCACCCGAACAAGTCATGGGTAAAGAGATCGATCAGCGCTCGGACATATTTTCATTAGGGGTAATGTTATACGAGATGCTCACAGGACAGGCGCCGTTTAATGGCGACAATGTAAATGCAATCATGTATCAGACTCTGAATGCAGTGCCAGCAGCACCTAACTCTGTGAATGCAGCAGTCCCGGAGATGCTCAACTTTATAGTCGCTAAAGCGCTGGCAAAAGGCATTGATGATCGTTATCAGAATGCCAAAGATTTTGCCGATGATTTGCGTGCTTGTCGTGAGACCTTGCCCAGCTCAGATCAGCAACTCAACTTTACAAAAAACACAGTACCGGGTGACAAGATGTTGGCTGATGCCATTCCTGTCACCGGACGATTGGAATCCACTGCGGATGATGTGAAGTCCAGCACTCAAGGGCTCTCCAAGACTTTTGACTCGGCTGCGGCGACGATGCGTCTAGCCGCGATGACGGCAAGCAGCGAAGAGGTTGAAGATCTCTCTAGAACGTTGAAGATGCCTAAGGCTACCGTTGCAGAGGTTAAACAGTTGGCCAGCAAGGCCAGTACCTTGTCTACCAAGCCCAACAATCCGCGGCCTTTAGAGTTCGTCAATCAATACGATGTTGTGCCCGAGGGTAATAACAATCAGATGTTGCTGGTTGTGTTTGCATTGCTGGCGTTGGGTGTCGTCGCAATAATCCTATTCTGATTTTGCATCGCGGCTGAGTATGCCGATTCGCTACCGATTGAAAAAATCTCGCTGCTTGCGGAGTGCATTTTTGGTGGTGCATATCGGTGTGCTGTCTGTATTGTGGCTGACTAAGTTGCCCCTATACGTGCTTGCACCGATCTCGTTGTTAATCATACTAAGCTTGATTCATTCGATCTTCCCGCGTGGTACATCGATGAGTTGGCAAAATGTGAATGAACTAGGTTATGCCGAAAATAGAATCGCGTATTATTTTGGGAATGAAGTGAAGTTAGAAGGTCTCGTCATGCCGGGTACCGTAGTGACTGAAAGCTTTATAGTTCTTCATTTGAAATCCGCTGTAACTCAGAGGTCACATCATCGCTTCATTTGCCGTGACGCATTGTCAGCGGAAAACTATCGGCAGTTGTGTGTGTTGCTGAGGCTAGCCTAATCTAGCGTAGTCGGTGTGAGTATGGTTGGCCCTGAATCTGGCAGCGTGTCAGGATAATCCTTGCTGTAATGCAGACCTCGACTTTCCTGTCTGGAAAGGGCGCTACGAACGATTAATTCCGCATTGGTTACCAGATTTCGCAACTCCAACAAGTCTGCACTGATGTGGAAGTTCGCGTAATACTCTTGAATCTCATCTTGTAAGAGTTGGATTCGATGTTGCGCTCGTTCCAATCGTTTGTTGGTGCGTACTATGCCCACGTAATCCCACATGAAGTGGCGTAGCTCGGCCCAGTTGTGTGCAATCACGATATGCTCATCCGCATCTGTCACTCGACTCTCATCCCATGCCGGTAATGCGCTCGTTTTGTCTTTGTTCCTCGCCAGGATGTCTTGGGCTGCTGCATCTGCAAATACCAGACACTCAAGCAATGAGTTGCTTGCAAGTCGATTCGCTCCATGCAGCCCAGTGTAGGCTGTTTCCCCCACAGCGTAGAGATTGTCTATGTCTGTTCGAGCCCGCAAGTCTGTCATGACACCGCCGCAGGTGTAGTGCGCAGCGGGTACGACGGGAATCGCTTCCTTGCTGATATTGATGCCGAGTGAAAGGCAGCGTGCGTATATGGTTGGGAAGTGTTCTTGCAGGAACTCGACCGATTGATGTGATATGTCCAGATAAACGCAGTCCAATCCCCGCTTCTTCATTTCAAAATCGATCGCACGTGCGACTACATCTCGCGGGGCAAGTTCAGCCCGCTTGTCATGCCATGGCATGAAGCGAGTTCCGTCAGGCAACTTCAGTATTCCGCCTTCCCCTCGAACCGCCTCACTTATCAAAAACGATTTCGCGTGCGGGTGGTATAGGCAGGTCGGATGAAACTGGATGAATTCCATATTCGCAATCCGACAACCTGCCCGCCATGCCATTGCGATTCCATCCCCGGTCGCTGTGTCGGGGTTGGTCGTATACATATAGACTTTCCCAGATCCGCCAGTCGCCAAGACGGTGTTCTGTGCAGCAATGGTGATCACTTCATCACTTAAGCTGTTGAGGGCATAGACACCTAGGCAGCGGTTGTCGACTCTTCCAAGTTTTGCTCCCGTAATGAGATCCACGGAAATATATTTTTCTAATACGGTGATGTTGGAGTGTTGTAATACTTGTCTGGCTAATGTCTCTTGTACGGCCTGTCCTGTGCGATCAGCGGCGTGGATGATACGGCGCTCGCTGTGCCCGCCCTCCCTTGTCAAGTGATATGTGGGTTGAGTGGAAGCAGTTTTGGTGAAGGGGACGCCTTGATTGATAAGCCAAGCTATGGATGCCTTGCCATTTTCCACCACGAAACGTGTGGCAGTCTCGTCGCATAGGCCTGCGCCCGCAATGATCGTGTCGCTGAAGTGTGCTTCTATGGAATCTTCAGGTGAAAGAACCGCAGCGATGCCTCCCTGCGCCCAGTTGCTGGCACCATCCAGCAATGACTTCTTGGTGATGATGCCCACTTTTTGGTGCTCGGCCAACTTGAGTGCCAAGGTCAATCCTGCCAAGCCACTGCCTATGATGAGTGTGTCGAATTTTAGCAATTTGTTTATTTGTTAAACCGAGGTAAAGACTATAGCAAATGTATTGCTTACAATGAGTCGGATTTTGAACTCTGATGACTGTGGTGAGTGAACGGTTTATCTTTAGATTCGCCTTAAGCGAGAGCACCAGTCGTTCAAACCAAACCAATATCTTTCCCGCCTGATGTTGCCAAAACGAATGCATGGAAATGCCATATTGAACTTGGATTCGACACCAGCAAGCACGGATGTTGCGGGAGCGTGCGTTGATATTTCACTTAAAACGAGCCAGAACTTGTCCTTTGAAAATAGTTCTTAGGTTATAAAGAGAAAATTGTGCTTGATTGGGATTAAAATATGCGCTGTTTGGGAACTTGTCCAAGGTATTGTAGTCATTGTAGTCGGTAATGACACTTGGTCCGTGATGGTTAAGGATGATTCCGCCACGTCGTTCAACTTTTGTTACTCGCAGAATAATAAATAATTGGAAATTTCAGGGATGGCAGACCGAGAAGTCGATCAGCAGTTAGTGGAGCGCGTGCAGCGTGGGGATAAGCACGCCTTTGATTTGTTGGTCTCTAAATATCAACGTAGATTGGGGCGATTAATCTCACGGTTCGTGCGCGATCCCGCCGAGGCTGAGGATGTGACTCAGGATGCGTTCATCAAAGCTTATCGTGCTTTGCCCGGTTTCAGGGGGGAAAGTGCCTTTTATACTTGGTTGTATCGTATCGGGATAAATACTGCGAAGAATCATTTGTTGGCAAGCAAGCGCCGACCGCCCACGAGTACTCCCTTTGATGCTGAAGAATCGGAGGGTTTTGAGGATGCGGGCTTGTTGCAAGAAGTTAGTAACCCCGAAAATGAACTCATGAGCAAACAGGTTGTCGATGTGGTGCAGCAATCGTTACAACAGTTGCCCGAGGATTTGCGCAGTGCACTGACTTTGCGCGAGATCGAGGGTTTGAGCTACGAAGAGATTGCGAGTGTTATGAATTGTCCGGTTGGAACGGTACGTTCCAGAATTTTTAGGGCGCGTGAAGCTATAGCTGAAAATTTGCGTCCATTGTTGGAAACTAGTAAAGGTAATCGGTGGTGATCATGAAAAACAATATTTCTACATTGATGGATGGTGAGCTTTTTGAGGATGAAGCTGAGGCTTTGTTTGACGAGATCAAACGTGATGCAAGTGCACATCGTGACTGGGCTACTTATCATTTGATTGGGGATGTGTTGCGCCAACCTGAATATATCCACCGGGATATCAGTGCGGGTGTGCGCGAGCGGATGCAGAATGAGCCTACCGTGCTGGCTCCGCGGAGTCGAGGTTTGACTCAGAAAGTCAGGAATATCGCACTTTCTGCAGCTGCGTCGCTGATGGCATTGGGGGTGGTTGCTTGGATGTCTGTGCAGATTACACCAGAAACCAATCCTCAGCTTGCGATGCAGCAGTCAAATATTCGTCCCGTCAGCATGAAGTCACAGTCTAAATCCAATGACTACCTGATGGCGCACCAAGAATTTTCCCCCAGTAACGATATGAATGGTGGCGCATCGTATATACGCACCGTTGCATATAGCCCAGAGGAAAAAGCACAATGAAATGGTGGTTTGCTTGTTGTGGTTTGTTGTTTGCGGTTGGACAAGCTCAAGCGGTGGAAGGGCAGGCTAATCTGAACTGGCTGAAGACTGCTGCTTTTGCTGGCCATCAAACTGAATACAGTGGCATTTTCGTATATCAATACGGAAATCGCCTCGAAACTTCAAAAATCACCCATTTGATCGAGGCTGATAGTGAATACGAAAAGCTCGAGAGTCTGGATGGTCCAAAACGTGAAATTGTCCGCCACCACGGCCAAGTATGGTGCTATTTGAACCATAAGTTGGTGCAGGTGGATAGTCAACAGGGACGTGTTGGTTTCCCTGCCTTGCTATCGGACGAGTTGTCATCCCTGAATCAGAACTACATCATCAAAGATGTTGGTTTGGGTACGGTTGCCGGATATAGCGCTCAAATATTATTGTTCAGGCCCAAGGATAACTTGCGTTACGCGCATAAATTGTGGGTCAATACGGACACAGGGCTGTTGCTAAAGGCTACCGTGTTGGGTGAAAGAGACCATGTTGTAGAGCAATATGCGTTTACGCAGTTAAAAATCGGGGGCGATCTGGACAGGGCCTCACTGGTGCAAACCAAGCCGTCAGGTAAGGTCGCAAAAGAAGACGCAGCAAACAAAAATAGTATCAGCACCGTTTACAATAGTGGTTGGGTGGCCGATGCGATTCCAGTCGGTTTTAAAAAATTGACAGAAGTGCAACGTCCTATGCCAGGCAAGCATGCACCTGTTACCCAGATGGTTTTCTCGGATGGTTTGAGTGCGATCTCGGTGTTTATCGAGCCGGTAGACTCCGACGAAGATGATGTGGAAGGTTTGTCTAGTCGCGGTGCGGTGAATCTGTACCACAAGGTGGTAGGTAAGCAATTGTTCACTGTGGTGGGCGAAGTGCCTCCTCGTACCGTGATGCAGGTACTTGACTCCATTCGCTACAACGGTAATTAGACATGCTTGAGACCCGTGCCACTATCATCGAGATAAAAGCCAATCGTGCAATCGTGGCGGCCAATCAAGTCAGTGGCTGTGAGCAGTGTGACGGCAAGGGATGTAGTTCCAGCAAGGTCGCGCAAATGTTCTGTAGTAAGCCAAGGCAATTCGAGGTTGATAACCTGATTGACGCCAAGCTTGGTGATGACGTGATCATCTCGGTGGCGGACGGTGCGGTGTTACGTGGCATTAGCCTGTTGTATCTGATGCCAATTGCATTCTTGGTGTTGGGGGGCGGCCTAGCCAGTATGTTTGCCAGTTCAACGCAGGGTAGTGATGTCTATGTTGCATGCGGTGGGGGTATAGGCTTGTTGCTAGGGTTCGTTGCGGCAAGGTGGGTGTCGATGCGGCAGTCGCGCCTGCAAAATAGGCCATTTGTCGCGCGGCAATGGGTGGAAGTGTCGAAATAAGTTTTTTCTAGTCTAGTGGAGAGAATGGTATGTGCAGAAAAATGAGTGCCGTGTTGTTGGGTTTGTTAACTAGCCTCATATTCAGTTTGGCGGTCAATGCCAAGGAGTTGCCAGATTTTACCGAGCTGGTTGAAAAGCAGGGGCCCGCCGTTGTCAATATCAGTACCACACAAATCGTCCAAGCGGGGAGTGGTATGCCTAATGTGCCTGAAGGCGATCCTTTCTATGATTTCTTTCGGCGTTTCGCGCCACAAATGCCGCGTGAGCAAGAGTCTCAATCCTTAGGTTCGGGTTTTATCATCAGTGCGGATGGTTACATCATGACTAATGCGCATGTGGTTGACCACGCAGACAAGATCACAGTCAGGCTGACCGATAAGCGCGAATACAGCGCCAAAGTGATAGGCGCGGATAAGCGTACTGATGTTGCCTTGATAAAGATAGAAGCAAGTAGGCTGCCTACAGTCATCGTGGGTGATCCGAATAAGCTTAAAGTCGGCGAATGGGTTGTGGCCATTGGCTCTCCATTTGGCTTTGATAGCAGCGTGACTGCGGGCATCGTCAGTGCGAAAGGACGTTCGCTGCCACAAGATAATTTCGTTCCCTTCATCCAGACCGATGTGGCCATCAATCCCGGCAATTCCGGTGGACCCTTGTTCAATATGGATGGCGAGGTGGTGGGTATCAATTCGCAAATATATACCCGCTCCGGTGGATCCATGGGGCTGTCATTCTCTATCCCCATCGATGTGGCCACACAAGTGGCGGACCAATTGCGACGTACCGGCAAGGTCACCCGTGGGCGTATCGGGGTGACCATACAAGAGTTGACCAGTGAGTTGGCGGAGTCGTTCGGTTTGTCCAAGCCCAACGGTGCGCTGATCAGCAGTGTGGAAAAGGGGGGTGCGGCTGACAAAGCAGGGATTGAAGTCAGCGATGTGATATTGAAATTCGATGGCAAGGCGGTTAATAGTGCCAGTGACCTGCCACGTATCGTTGCCGCCACGAAGCCCGGTAGTTCGGTGACGGTAGAATTGTGGCGTAAGGGGGCTGCCAAACAAGTCAGTGTGGTCATTGCCAAAATGGCGGATGAAAAGGTACTGGCGCAAGAATCCAGAAAACATCCTGACGAACTGGGCGAAACGATTAGTCGCTTGGGTTTGGTGGTCAGCGAATTGACCGCTGAGCAGTCGCAAGAGTTGCAGGTGTCCGGCGGGTTGCTGATCCAGGATGTCAAAGGTAGTGCGGCACGTGCGGCCGGGTTGAATCGGGGGGATGTCGTCCTGGCTATAGGTAATGTTCCTATTCGATCTTTGAAGCAATTCAATCAAGTTTTAAAGCAGGTCCCTCAGGGGCGCAATGTCGCGCTGCTGATCAGACGTGGCGAAGTTGTGTCTTATATAGCGATCAAGCTGGACGAGAAGTAAATATAACAGTCCTACGTGTCCCGCCCAATTCGGCTAGAATTCGCGCTTTGCGAAAACGCCGGATCCGGCGGGATTTTTATTTGGAACCCCATGCAGCTAATACGTAATTTCTCCATCATCGCCCATATCGACCACGGTAAATCTACACTGGCGGACAGAATCATCCAGCTGTGCGGAGGCCTCTCGGATCGAGAAATGGAAGCCCAAGTTCTGGACTCCATGGACTTGGAGCGCGAACGTGGTATCACCATCAAAGCCCAGACCGCCGCTTTGTCATACAAAGCCAAGGACGGTCAGATATATAACCTCAATCTTATCGATACCCCTGGACACGTGGATTTCTCTTATGAGGTCTCGCGTTCTCTGTCGGCATGCGAGGGGGCCTTGCTGGTGGTTGACGCTTCGCAAGGGGTGGAGGCGCAGACGGTGGCCAATTGCTATACCGCACTCGACCTGGGCGTGGAAGTGGTGCCGGTTCTGAACAAGATCGACTTGCCTTCCGCCAATCCTGAGAATGCGATAGAGGAGATAGAAGAAGTCATCGGCATCGAGGCGCATGACGCTACGCTCTGTTCTGCCAAGTCGGGTCTGGGTGTGCAGGATGTTTTGGAAGCGCTTATCGTCAAAGTGCCGCCTCCGGTTGGCGATGTCGATGCGCCCTTGCAAGCTTTGATCATAGACTCCTGGTTCGATAACTACGTCGGTGTGGTGATGCTGGTGCGGGTGAAGAACGGCACGCTCAAGCCCAAGGAAAAGATATTGTTCATGGCGACGGGGGCTCAGCATCTGACTGAGCATATCGGCGTATTCACGCCCAAGGCGCAAGATCGACCGACTTTGAGTGCGGGCCAAGTGGGTTTTATCATCGCGGGCATCAAAGAGCTCAAGGATGCGCGCGTCGGTGACACCATCACCCATATGGCGCGTCCCGCTGCAGAACCCTTGCCGGGATTTAAAGAAGTGCAGCCTCAGGTGTTCGCCGGTCTGTTTCCGGTAGAGTCCAACCAATACGAAGCATTGCGCGATTCTTTGGAGAAGCTCAGGTTGAACGATGCAGCCTTGCGCTTCGAACCGGAAGTCTCGCAGGCACTGGGATTCGGTTTTCGCTGCGGATTTTTGGGTTTGTTGCACATGGAGATCGTGCAGGAACGCCTAGAGCGCGAGTTCGATATGGATTTGATCACCACTGCACCCACGGTGATTTATGAAGTGGAGTTGCGCGATGGCTCGGTAGTGATGGTAGACAATCCATCCAAGATGCCTGACCCCTCCAAGATACAAGAGATACGCGAGCCCATTGTCACGGTGAACCTGTATATGCCCAACGAATACGTGGGCGCAGTGATCACGCTGTGCACGCAGAAGCGCGGCAATCAGATCAACATCAGTTATCACGGCAAGCAAGTGAATCTGGTCTACGAGATGCCAATGGCCGAGATCGTGATGGATTTTTTCGACAAGCTGAAATCCAATTCGCGCGGCTATGCGTCCATGGATTACGAGTTCAAGGAATATCGGGCAGCCGATGTGGTCAAAGTCGACATGCTCATCAACGGTGATAAGGTCGATGCGCTAGCCGTGATCGTACACCGTGCCAACAGCCAGTATCGCGGCCGTGAAGTGGCAGCCAAGATGCGTGAACTGATACCGCGCCAGATGTATGACGTGGCAATACAGGCGACCATAGGTGCGAACATCATCGCGCGCGAGAACGTCAAAGCGATGCGCAAGAACGTGTTGGCGAAGTGTTACGGTGGCGATATCTCGCGTAAGAAAAAACTGCTGGAAAAGCAGAAGGCGGGTAAGAAACGAATGAAACAAGTGGGTAATGTGGAAATCCCACAAGAAGCCTTTTTGGCGATTTTGCGCGTGGATGGTTAAGGAAGAATAATGGATTTTGCACTGATCATGTTTATGTTGTTGCTGGTGACTGGCGGTATCTGGTTGCTGGACAGGTTCGTCTTGTCTGCCAAGCGTACTGCCGGTGTCGTTGAGCCTTGGTGGGTTGAGTACGCCAAGAGTTTCTTTCCGGTGATTTTGCTGGTGTTCTGCATACGCTCCTTTTTGGTTGAACCATTCAAGATTCCTTCCGGTTCTATGATTCCGACTTTGCAGGTGGGTGACTTTATCTTGGTCAATAAATTCACCTATGGCATCCGTGTACCTATCGTCAATCAAAAAATCGTACCATTGAGCGATCCCCAGCGTGGTGATGTGATGGTGTTCCACTATCCGGAAAATCCTTCCGTGGATTATATTAAGCGTGTTGTGGGGGTGCCAGGCGATAGTGTCGAGTATCGTAACAAGCATCTGTTCATCAACGGCATCGAACAAACCCAAGTTGCTGACGGTGATTACAATTATGTCGAGAGTGGTTTGAATTTTGTCCACACGGAACGGCGTACCGAAGCATTGGGCGCGTATAAACACGATATATTGGTGAATCCCGATATGCCCAACGCTCATTTGGGTGCTATCGCCGATTTTAAGGGACGTGAGAACTGTAATTACGAAGAGAGTCGTTTTACCTGCCGGGTTCCAGAGGGACAATACTTCATGATGGGCGATAACCGTGACAATAGTCGCGACAGCCGTTACTGGGGCTTTGTGCCGGATAATCAAATCGTTGGTAAGGCATTTTTTATCTGGATGAATTTTTCTGATCTAAAGCGCGTAGGGTTGTCTATCAATTAATTATTGGGAGGTGTCATGAATATTGCAATGACTAAACAATCAGGGATAACTTTTGGCGGTTTTTTGGTAGGCATATTTTTGCTGATAACGTTATCTTTGTTCGGTTTTAAGTTGATTCCTGCTTATATGGAAGAAGCAAAGATCCAGCATCTGTTCGATACCATCACTATGGACCCTGAGATGTTAAAGGCAACTACAAGGGATGTGAAAAACGCTTATGATCGGCGTGCATCAGTTGAGGGGGTCAATGCGGTAAAGTCTGCAGATATCGAAGTCACGCTAGCAGAGGGTGGTCGTCCAATATTGTCTGCAAGTTATGAAATTAAGATAAAGCTAGTAGGCAACGCGACATTACTGCTTGATTTCAATCCTACCAGTGCAGGCAAATAATACATCCTTGCAGTCTACTGATTCTCAAATAGAGGTTTTGTGTGAGCAGTTGGGGCATCACTTCAAGCAACCCCAACTATTGCGTCGCGCGCTCACCCATCGCAGCTTTGCCCCTGAGCATTACGAGCGCCTGGAATTTCTGGGCGACAGCGTGCTGGGCTGTGCTATCGCCCATCATCTGTGCACTGCCTTTCCGCAACTGAGCGAAGGTGAGTTGTCCAGACTGCGTTCCAACTTAGTTAAGGAGGACACCTTGGTCACTCTGGCACAGCAATTGGATTTGGGGCGACATCTCAAACTTGGAGACGGGGAGCGCAAGAGTGCTGGCCATCGTCGCCCGTCGATATTGGCGGATGCGCTCGAAGCGATATTCGGCGCTGTGTTCTTGGATGCCGGCTTTGCGACTGCAGAGCAAGTCGTATTGCATCTGTACCTGCCTTATCTTGAGCAGGTGGACGTGAAGAGCTTGGGTAAGGATGCCAAGACATTGTTGCAGGAGTTCCTGCAAAGTAAATATATCGCCTTGCCCAGTTACAAAGTGATTGAGATACAAGGCGTGGCGCACGAACAGGTGTTCCAGGTCGAATGTGCCATACCTAGCTTGAATATCACAACAAGAGGCGCGGGTGTGAGCCGTCGCAATGCCGAACAACAGGCTGCCCAAGCCGCATATCAATTGATTGGAAAATAGCATGACCGAAGAGAGCAACGTAGCAGACACATCATTTCGTAGCGGCTTCGTCGCGATTGTAGGACGCCCCAACGTGGGTAAGTCCACGCTGCTCAATCATCTGATCGGGCAGAAGATCAGTATCACCTCGCGCAAGGCACAGACCACCCGCCACCGTATCCACGGCATCTTCACCGATGAGCATTCGCAGTTCGTGTTCGTCGATACGCCGGGGTTCCAGACCAAGCATATGAATGCCTTGAATCGCGGCATGAATCGTGTCGTCACCAGCAGCCTGCGCGATGTGCAGGTGGTAATGTATGTTCTCGAAGCACTGCGCTACGACGAACGCGATCAAGAGGTGCTGAAACTCTTGCCGGACAATATCCCGGTATTACTGATCATCAACAAGATCGATGAAGTGGAAGACAAAGGACAGTTGTTCGGTTTCGCCGAACGCGTCGCTCAGGACTTCAAGTTCGCCGAGATCGTGCCCGTGAGTGCCAAGAAAAGCATCCGTTTGGAAGAATTGAAGCAGGCATTGCGCCGCTTCCTGCCGGAAAGCGAGATGATTTATAGTGCCGATGACATCACTGACCGCACCGAGAAATTCCTGGCGGCGGAGATGTTGCGCGAGAAGGTGTTCCGCTTCACTGGTGATGAGCTGCCCTATTCGGTCAGCGTGGTCATCGAACAGTTCAAGATGGAAGGCAAGCTGCGCCGTATCAGCGCCGCCATTCTGGTCGATAAGGACGTACACAAGGCTATGCTGATCGGCAGCAAGGGCGAGAAGCTCAAAGAGATCGCCACCCAGGCACGCCTGGATATGGAGAAACTGTTCGATGGCAAGGTATTCCTTGAGGTGTTCGTCAAGGTCCGCAGTGGCTGGGCGGACGATGCGCGTGTATTGCGTACCCTGGGCTACGAATGACCTCTGCCACCCGGCATAACAAACAGCAGGACGAGATCGCTTTTGTGCTGCACAGCTATCCATTCCGAGAGACCAGTCTGATACTGGATGTTTTCAGTCGGATCCACGGGCGTTTGGCCATCGTCGCGCGCGGTGCACGCCGGCCGAAATCCAATCTGCGCGGCTTATTGATGAACTTCCAGCCGGTGTTACTAAGCTGGTTTGGCAAGGGTGAGGTGCGTACTCTGCACAGCGCACAATGGCAGGGTGGGCAACCTTATTTGCAAGGCACGGCGTTGATGTGCGGTTTCTATCTGAACGAGTTGATGATTAATATGCTGGCGCGTGATGATGCGCATGAGCAATTGTTCGACTATTACCGAGCCACCCTTTATCGACTGGCGCACGAGACCGACCATGCCGCCACTTTGCGCTGCTTCGAGAAACATCTGTTGCAGGAGCTGGGCTATGCGCTAGTGCTGGAGCATGAGGCTGGAAGCACGACCCCGTTGCGTGCCGATGCGCTATATCGTTATGCGCTCGATCACGGCCCGGTGGTGGATGAAGGAGATGTGCGCACAGGTTTGCCGGTATCGGGTAAGACACTGTTGGACATGGCCGCCGATGATTACAGCGATGCGGTGACCGCGCAGCAGAGCAAGCAATTGATGCGCGTGCTGTTGAACCATCATTTGGGCGGCAAGGCCTTGCACACCAGAGAGTTGATTAAGGAGTTACAGAAGATATGATCAAACTAGGCTTGAACATCGACCATGTCGCCACCTTGCGTCAGGTGCGCGGCTCACGTTATCCCAATGTTGTGCGTGCCGCCTTGCTGGCAGAGTCCGCAGGTGTGGATGCCATCACCTTGCACCTGCGCGAAGACCGCCGCCATATCCAGGACTACGACGTGGCCGCTTTGCGCGATATGCTGCAAGTGCGCATGAATCTGGAGAGTGCGGTCACCGAAGAGATGATCGCCATCGCCCTGCGTACCAAGCCGCACGATCTGTGTCTGGTGCCTGAGCGCCGCGAAGAGCTGACCACAGAAGGCGGTCTGGATGTGGTGCGTTATTTCGATACCATCCAGTCAGCGTGTCAGCGTTGTGCCGATGTTGGCATCCGCGTGTCGCTGTTCATCGACCCCGATCAAAAACAAATCGATGCCGCGAAATCGGCTGGCGCGCCTGTCATCGAGTTGCATACCGGAAAATATGCCGAGGCTGACAGTGTTCCCGAGCACGCGCACGAGTTGCAACGGTTGTGCATCGCGACCGCACACGGACATGCGCAAGGTCTGCAGGTCAACGCCGGCCACGGTCTGCACTATCACAACGTGCAGGACATCGTGGCGATCCCCAAGCTGGTCGAACTAAACATCGGCCATGCCATCATCGCTGAGTCGCTGTTCATCGGGCTGGAAGCGGCGATTAAGAAAATGAAAGCTTTGTTGGCTGCATAGAGATGATCTTTGGCATAGGCACTGACATCGTCGAGTACGCGCGTATTGCAGCAGCGTATGCACGTCACGGCGAGCGTTTCGCGCAACGTGTGTTAAGTCAGACCGAGCTGCCGGAATTGCACGGCCATGCCTATCCCGCGCGTTTATTGGCGAAACGCTTTGCCGCCAAAGAAGCATTCGCCAAGGCGGTGGGTAGCGGCTTACGTCATCCCGTGAGTTTGCACAGTATCAGCATCATCCATGATGCTTTGGGTAAACCGGTTTTGCGATTCGATGCGCCACTGCACGACCATTTGAGGCGGCTTGGTGTATCGGGACATCATCTTTCCATCAGCGACGAGCGCGGTATGGTCGTCGCATTCGTTGTGTTAGAGAAACTTTAGGAGTGCTTATGTTAGGTCCGGTGATGCTTGATGTAGTGGGAACGAGCCTGACCCCAGAAGACGAGGCGCGTCTGCGCCATCCCATGGTGGGCGGTGTCATCCTGTTCCGGCGCAACTACGAGTCACCCGCACAATTAACCGAACTGACTGCGGCTATACATGCCTTGCGTACGCCGCCGCTGTTGATCGCCGTCGATCACGAGGGTGGCAGGGTGCAACGCTTTCGCGAAGGCTTCACCAAGATTCCGCCCATGCGCGAATTGGGCAAGATATGGGATCATCATCCGCAGAAGGCGCGTCATTTGGCACAGCAGACCGGTTACGTGCTGGCCGCCGAGTTGCGCGGTTGCGGGGTGGATTTCAGTTTTACCCCGGTGCTGGATATGGACTATGGTCAGAGCAGCGTGATTGGCGACCGCGCCTTCCATGCCGAGCCGCAAGCAATCGCTGAGCTGGCACACAGCCTGTTGCAGGGACTCAAACAAGGCGGGATGCATACCGTGGGCAAGCATTTTCCTGGACATGGTTACGTCGCGGCCGATTCGCATCTGGATATTCCGGTCGACGAGCGCGAGTTTGTGGATATCGAAATGGCCGACATCGTGCCGTTCCGCCAGATGATTTCTTACGGGCTGACGGCGGTGATGCCCGCACATGTGATCTACCCCAAAGTGGATAATCGTCCTGCAGGCTTCTCTCCAGTATGGCTGAAGACCATACTGCGCGGGCAACTCGGATTCGAAGGCGTGATCTTCAGTGACGATCTGAGCATGGAGGGTGCGACCGTGGCGGGTGACATCGTGCAGCGAGCGGAAGCTGCGCTGCACGCCGGTTGCGACATGGTGCTGGTATGCAACAAACCTGAATCCGCGGATGCGTTATTGCGCGGGCTGCACTGGGAGATGCCGGTCACCAGTCGCGCGCGTTTGGCACACATGCGTGGTGCGTCGCATCCGACCGAGTTGGCGAAGCTGCATGAACAGGCTCATTTTCTCAAGGCGCTGGATGAGGTGGCCAGTATCGGGATGAGTAATGCCGAGTTGCCGCTGGCGTAGTGTGGCGATGTCAGGAGGCGGCAACGGTGTGCCCTTATACTTTGCCATTTGTACGACCCCTTGAGATAATCCGTATCCAAATCTTCACGCAATGCAATCGGGAAATAAGATATGAGTGAATTACAGGCCGCCTTGCTGGTAATAGGCATAGGCGTGATGTTAGTGGTGTATCTCTACGGCTGGTGGCAGCAACGCCGCCTCAGTCGTAAATTTGGCGCAGCTTTCAAAGCCAGCCACGCTGACGCGCTGTACCAGGAAAATCCTCCCAACGCGTCTCAACCTGCACCCGATGTGCAACACGCCATGCTTGATGCGGAGGATGCGGTGTCTGCAATCGAGGTGCCTGCAAGCCTGGCTGACGAAGCGCGTATCTTGACGCCCAATCTGTTGGATGAATCTTGTTCCCTGCTGAATGAACGTAGTGACTTCATCATCGACCTGCAGTTGCGCGAACCTGCCAATGGCGCTGTGTTGGGCGGCTTCTGGCAACGCAAGTTCGATTTTGACAAACCGGTTCAGGTATGCGGACTGACGCTGCACACGCAGCGTTGGGAGCGTGTCATTGCGGATGGTCCGACCTTGTACGTTAGCTTGCGCATCGCTTTGCAATTGGTCGATAGAGGCGGGGTCATCTCCGCCACCAAGTTGGCGGATTTTCGTGATCTGATTGTGGGAGCGGCCAAGCAGATACAGGCCGACGTTGTGCTCACGGATATCGACGCTTGTCATGCACGCGCCGTGGAACTGGATGCCCTGTGTGCCGACGTGGATCAGATGGTCGGCATCAATTTAATCCCGTCAGGCGAACGTATGTTGCTGGCGAGTCGCATCGCCCAGGCCGCCGCGTTGCAGCACATGCGCTTGGAATCTGATGGCGCATTCCATCTGTTAAATGCGCAAGGCCTGAGCCTGTTCAGCCTCATCAATCAAGACACCAAACCCTTTCAGCATCACACCTTAGCCACCGCCACCAGCACCGGTATCACGTTATTGCTGGATGTGCCGCGCGTGGAGGAGCCCACCCGTCAATTTGATCTGATGACCCGTGTTGCGCATGAGTTGGAGCAAGAGTTGCAGCTGAATCTGGTCGATGATCATCGTGTGGTGTTGAGTCCCAGTGGGCTGGACCTGATCCGGGCGCAGATTGCCGCAGTGGAGGCGCAGATGCGTGATAACGATATCGTGCCAGGAAGCGCCCAGGCACGCCGGTTGTTCTCCTGATGAGTGTCGCAGCAAGAGTGGCGCAACTGCTCGCCGAGATAGAGCAGCACAACCATCGTTACTATGTGCTGGATGATCCCAGCATCCCCGATGCGGAATACGATCAGCTGTTTCGCGAACTGCAGCATCTTGAGATGCAACATCCTGAACTGCTGACACCCGATAGTCCCACCTTGCGTGTCGGCGGTGCGCCGCTCAAATCTTTCCGCGAAGTTCAACACCATACTCCCATGTTGTCGCTCAACAACGCTTTCAGCGAGGAAGAGGTAAGGGCCTTCGACGCACGTATACGCGAGACACTAGGGATGGATGATGTCGAATACGCGGTGGAACCCAAGTTTGACGGATTGGCTATCACCCTGACCTATCGTGACGGCGTGTTTGTGCAAGGTGCGACACGTGGCGATGGTAGCGTGGGCGAGGATGTGACGGAAAATCTGCGCACGGTGCGCGATATCCCATTGCGTCTGACTGAGGCTATCGACGAGATCGAGGTGCGCGGCGAGGTGTTGATGTTCAACCGCGACTTCGCTGCACTCAACGAGATGCAGCGAAGCAAGGGCGAGAAAGAGTTCGTCAATCCGCGCAATGCGGCGGCGGGTTCTTTGCGCCAACTCGATTCACGCATCACCGCGTCGCGCCGTCTGAGCTTCTTCGCCTATGGCGTGGGGCGCTGCGAGGGCATGGCTTTGCCGCAGGAGCATCACCAGCAGATGGCCTTGTTGCAACGTCTGGGCGTGGCTGTGGCCCACCAGCGTCGACTGGTGCACGGAGCGGCCGGGTTGCTGGAGTACTTTGCCGACATGGGTGAAATGCGCGCCACCTTGCCGTTCGCCATCGATGGTGTCGTGTACAAGGTCAATGACACGGTGTTGCAGCAGCAACTGGGTTTTGTGTCGCGCGCACCGCGCTTCGCTATTGCGCATAAATTCCCCGCTGAAGAGGCGACCACTACGTTGCTGGACATCGAGGTGCAAGTCGGGCGCACCGGCGCGCTGACGCCTGTGGCGCGCCTCGCACCCGTGTTCGTGGGCGGCGTGACGGTGACCAATGCCACGCTGCATAACGAGGACGAGATACGGCGCAAGGACGTGCGTATCGGTGACACGGTGGTGGTGCGTCGTGCCGGTGATGTAATACCGGAAGTGGCGCGTGTGGTTATCGAGCACCGTCCCGCAGATGCGCGTGAGTTCCTTATGCCCACTGCTTGTCCGGTATGCGGTTCCCATGTTGCCAAGGGGGCGGATGAAGCGGTGTTGCGCTGCACCGGCGGGCTGTTCTGCCCCGCGCAACGCAAACAAGCCTTGCTGCATTTTGCCGGACGTCGCGCCATGAATATAGACGGGCTGGGTGATAAGTTGGTGGAGCAACTGGTGGACGACAACATCGTGCGCACACCCGCCGACCTGTATCGCATGGGCTTGCTGGCCGTCATCAATCTGCAACGCATGGGCGAGAAGTCCGCAGTAAATCTGCTGGCCGCGATTGAGCACAGTAAACAGACCACTCTGGCGCGCTTCATCTTTGCACTCGGCATCCGCAATGTGGGAGAGACGACTGCCAAGGATATTGCTCAGCATTTTGGCAGTCTGGATGCCTTGCTGGAAGCGGATGAGCAAGCCTTGTTGCAGGTGCGCGATGTGGGCCCTGTGGTCGCGCAAAGCATCGTAGCTTTCTTGGCCGAAGCGCATAACGTTGAAGTCATCGAGCAATTGCGCGCCTGTGGTGTGAGCTGGCCAGAGCATGAAAGTGTGTGCAGCGAGGCATTGCCACTCAGCGGCAAGACGTTCGTACTCACCGGTGCGCTGGTTGGCATGAGTAGAGATCAGGCCAAAGAAAAGCTCGAAGCCCTAGGTGCCAAGGTCAGCGGCAGCATTTCCAAGAAGACTGATTTTGTGGTGGCGGGTGCAGAGGCAGGTAGTAAATTGGAGAAGGCGCAGGCATTGGGGGTGACCGTGCTGGATGAAGCGCAACTTGATGCAATGTTGGCTATCTCCAATATGTAACAAATCCGTTGTATCATCTGAAGTTATTAGCATATGCCAGCGAATATCCTCGTGGATTCTTCTGTCTAGGCTGGACGTACCTATCAAATTCGTACTAGGAATACACATGTCACAGGATAATTTCGAGCACTATTTCCGCGCGCAACAGGTCAGTTTGCAATGGTTGCCGATTTTGCGTGCACTCTCGTTCGAGTTGGAGCGACATGCCAGCGCCGAGGATCTGCGCACTTTGTTCTTCAACACCGGCAAGAAGTTCGCCGAGGAGATCGCGCCTCGCTGTGAGGAAATCGCTACCTTGTCAGAGTTGCAGGAGACGCTCAATGAGTTTTGGTTGCAACTGAATTGGGGTTGGGTGGGATTCAATGAGGTTAGGGGCGTGGTCGAGATATCACACCACGCTGCCCCCTTGGCCGAGGCTTTCGGTGAATCCGCGTTGGCTTGGAGCGTAGGCTTGCTGGAAGGATTTTACGACGAAATATTTAAGTTGTTGGGTGCATCTGCCGATATGCATGTCAGTGTGGTGATGGAAGAGTCGGCCGCCATGGATCTACGATTAGAATTGGGGCGCTGATAAGGATCATTCGAAAGATGACGTTGATAAATATAAATATAAAAATAACAACATAAGGAAATTGGGCGATGAAAAAGAGTAATGATGACATAAAGAAACTTTTTAAGTCCTTCGGGGCAGATGCGAACGAGTTTCAGGAATTAGCAAGAGCTGCCGACGCGAGTGAGGCAGAGTCGCGCTGGCCTTTGTTGTCCTCAGTGCAGCCCGGCAAGCGAGAATTGCCCCCGCTGCTGTCTAGGCAGGAGAAGTCTCAGTCTTGGAGTGCGCCTGAGCAGCATGCACAGCGTGCAGTCAAGCCGCCACATCCAACTGCCGGTCTAGGGAAGCAACTTTCCGGCAGTCTCAAGCAGCAATTCCAATCTAAACAGACCAAGTCCAGTGTGACTACTGCGCCTGCAGCTCAGGTACAGACTGAGCAAACACGTAGCAATCGCAATGCGACGTCATCCAAATTGAGTAAGGCTGTCGTGACTGAACGTGTTGTTGAAAAACCCAAAGGTTTACTTTCTTTTGCCGGCGCTAAGGAAGTGCGGAGCAGTCGCAAGCAGCAAGCGATGCCTGATGACGCTTTATCTGGCGTATTCGAACGTATCGGCAAGCAAGACGACGATGCTTCTCCAGCTGTACCTGTGGTTCGCAAAGGCCTGTTGGGTCGTTTGGGCCGCCCATGATCGTCGTCTCAGTGATCTCTATGAAAGGTGGGGTAGGTAAGACCTCCGCCACGGCGAATATCGCCGCCGCTTTGGCTCAACAGTTGGGCGCAGGTGAAGTAGGGGTCATAGACTTAGATCCGCAGAATTCTTTACATCTGCACTACGGTCAGAACAACTCGGTCACGGACGGTCTGTCATCACAGTCGCTGCAAGGTCTGGATTGGCGAGAGGTGATGTATGTCAGCGAGTATGACGTTGACTGTGTTCCCTATGGTGATGTGTCCGAGCCCGAAAGAGAGGCATTCGAGGATTTACTGGAGGCGCAACCGGATTTCGTTCACAGGCAGTTGATGCGCGCGAGGCTCTCGGAAAAACGAGTCGTGCTGATAGACACGCCGCCAGGCCCGTCGGTCTATCTGCGTCAAGCCAGTAGTTGTGCGGATATTGCTATCGTGGTGTTGCTGGCAGACGGTGGCTCTTATGCCACCATTCCCGCTATGGAGACTTGGCTGGCAGAAGTAGCAGCCAAACGCCCAGACGTTAAGAGCCTTTATCTGTTCAATCAGGTCGATGGCATGAATACCTTAGGGCAGGATGTCATCGAGGTCGTACGCAGTCATCTTGGTAAACGGGTGCTCAGAAACGTTATACATAACGACGAAGCGGTTGCTGAAGCGCTGGCTTTCCAGCAACCGGTAGCTAACTACGCACCGCACAGCCAAGCTACACGGGATATCGAAAATATTGCCAAGCAACTGTTGCAATTCGTGGTGCAATGAAGATAAGGCAGCACATATCCGGTCTGAGAGCGCGATACCGATCGAGTAAGCGTTCCAATATCAATTCACTGTACCGATACGGTCTGCCTAATAAGTGGGGGGATCAACTCATCGATCACGATGTGTGGTCTATCCCAGGTGTGTTGTTATTGGTCGGTGTGAGCGGTGCCTTGTTGTCCTTGTTTCTCATCTCCGTACCATTCACTCTGACCGAGCAATTCTTGTTCTCGCTGGCGTTTGGCGGATTGGCCATGTATGTCCGGCGGTACGTTGGTACGTTGGTGACGCTGGTGCTGATCTGTATGTCGCTGATCGTCTCTACCCGCTATATCTATTGGCGACTCACCGAGACTTTTGGCGCCACGCTGGATTTCGATATGTTCTTTGGTGTCGGTCTGATAGTCGCCGAGCTCTATGCCTGGTTGGTGCTGGTGATCGGTTTCTTTCAAACTATCTGGCCATTGAAGCGCAAGCCCATTCCCATGCCCGAGGACACCTCCTTGTGGCCGAGCGTAGATATCTTCATCCCGTCTTACAACGAACCGCTCTCAGTGGTGCGCCCGACCGTGATCGCCGCACTTGCGCTTGATTGGCCGCGTGACAAACTCAACGTCTATATTCTGGACGACGGTAGACGTGATGAGTTCAGGGAGTTCGCCGATTCCGTTGGTGTCACCCATGTCATACGCAGCAACAACTTCCACGCTAAGGCAGGCAATATCAATGCGGCGCTGCCTAACACCCATGGTGAGCTAATCGCAATCTTCGATTGCGACCATATCCCGACGCGCTCTTTTTTACAGATGAGTGTGGGATGGTTCCTGGCAGACAAGAAGCTGGCCATGGTGCAGACCCCTCATCATTTCCTGTCTCCTGATCCGTTCGAGCGCAATCTGGGCAAGTTCCGTCATATGCCTAACGAGGGCGAATTGTTCTACGGTCTAGTGCAGGATGGCAACGACCTGTGGAACGCGACCTTCTTCTGTGGCTCCTGCGCCGTGATACGCCGTGACATGTTGCTTGAAGTAGGAGGCATCGCGGTGGAGACCGTCACCGAGGATGCGCATACGGCGTTGAAACTACACCGCTTGGGATACAACACCGCCTATCTGGGTATCGTCCAAGCTGCGGGCTTGGCTACGGAGAGTCTTTCAGCGCACGTCGGTCAGCGTATCCGCTGGGCGCGTGGTATGGCGCAGATATTCAGGGTTGATAACCCTATCCTCGCCAAGGGCCTAAGCTGGCCTCAGAGACTATGCTATGCCAACGCCATGATGCATTTCTTCTATGGCATCCCGCGCATCATCTTCCTGACCGCGCCGTTGTCCTACATGTTCTTCCAGGCACACGTGATACAGGCTTCGGCGGATCTGATTGCGGTCTACGCGCTGCCGCATCTGATCCATGCCAACGTCGCCAACTCGCGTGTTCAGGGTAAATATAGGCACACTTTTTGGGCCGAGGTCTATGAAACGGCACTGGCCTGGTACATCATGTTGCCTACCACCATGGCGCTGATCAACCCCAAGCTGGGTAAGTTCAACGTGACCGCCAAGGGGGGGATGGTCGACAACGAATATTTCGATTGGCAGATTGCGGTGCCCTATCTCACTATCCTAGGGTTGAATATACTAGGTTTGATATTCGGTTTCATCAGGCTGTTCTGGTGGAACTCGGACGAGTGGGGCACGGTGTTGTTGAATCTGTTGTGGACCGTGTACAACCTGATGTTGTTGTTCGCCACACTGGCGGTGGCTTTCGAGACACGCCAGATACGTAGACATTGGCGGGTCAACCTGAATCTGCCGGCTATGGTGAGATTGCAGAACGGCCGTACCATGGCCTGCCATACTGAGGACTTCTCGGAAGGCGGTTTTGCATTGCGTATGCCGGCACATCTAGATACGGAGAGTGGTGCGCACCTGCATCTTTCCATCTTCCGTGGTGATCGCGAATTCAGTTTTCCAGGCACTGTCGCTTACAATCAGGCGCATGTGCTGCGTATTCGTTTCGATGATATGCAGATGGAGGATTACCAGATGCTGGTGGCCGCAACCTTCTCGCGCGGTGACGCATGGCAGGATTGGTTGCGTGAGCACAAGACCGATCATCCGTTGACCGGTCTGAAAGAGGTCTTTGAGATCAGCATCACAGGATTTATACGCTTTAACACACTGTTGGGCGAGTTGACCAAAAAGTATTATTCGAGCTTCAAAGCCAGGAGAAAACAAGCATGACTAGTAAGGCTGGAATGAAAATGGGACTGCGCTCCCAGTTGGGTGTGGTAATGGTGATGGCGGCATTGTTCTGCTCTCTGGTCAGTGTCACTGCCGAAGCTAAGAGCAACAAACACGACGCGGTCACACAGCTGGGTACTGAAGAAGCCAACCTGAATAAGGTGAAGCTGCGTGTCGCCACCTATAGCTTCAAGCAGATGGGGGCACAGAAACCCATCATGCTGCGTGGGGTGGAAGGCTCCGTGTTGTTCCCGTTCTCAGTTCGTTCGGACGAGGTCGTGGTGGGCGCCAAACTCAAGTTGAGCTACAACTACTCTCCATCGATGCTGCCAGAGCTCAGTCACCTGATGGTGATGATGAATGATGAGGTGGTGCATGTTTTGCCTTTGCCGCATGACAAGGGCGATGCCAGTCGCACCGAGTTTGATCTGGATCCGCGTTATTTCACCGATTTCAATAAGCTCAAGTTCAAATTGATAGGTCATTACACCTACAAGTGTGAGGATCCGATGCACTCCTCCTTGTGGCTCGAGTTGAGCAACATGGGCAGCATAGAGTTGACGCTGGCACCGCTTGATATGGTGAATGATCTGAAGTTGCTGCCTTTGCCTTTTTTTGATCGGAACGATAACACCAATCTTGATCTGCCTTTTGTGTTCGCTGGCAATCCTTCTTTGGGCACTTTGAAAGCGGCGGGAATCACTGCTTCGTGGTTCGGCGGTCTGGCCAGCTATCGTGGCGCACGCTTCCCTGTATCGTTGGATAAGCTTCCGGAAGGGAACGCCGTAGTGTTCCTGCAAGGGGCGGAACACATCGGGACGCTCACGGGTGGCGGGGGGGCATCGGTATCGCTGATCGCACATCCGACGCTACCGGGTGCGAAGCTGCTACTGGTCACCGGTAGCAATGATGAGGACTTGTTGCGCGCCGCTCGCGCAATTACTCTCAACCATTCGTCACTGAGTGGTCAGCATGCCTTGATATCTGAGTCTACCGAGCCGCCGTTGCGCAAGCCTTACGATGCGCCCTCCTGGCTGCCTACCGATCGTTCCGTGCGCTTTGGTGAATTGACCAGACTGGACGATCTGCAGGTGCACGGTTATTACAATGATCCGATCAAACTGGATTTCCGTATCCCGCCTGATCTGTTCACTTGGCGCAGTGCAGGTGTGCCTATAGATTTGAAATATCGCTACACCAATTTGCCCTATAACAAGAGTTCCAGCCTGAACATCGATATCAATAATCGCTTCATCCAGGCGATGGCACTCAACGATTACTTGGATCACGATACAGTTACCGGTAAAGCCGCTGCTTTACTGCATGATGGTGACGAAGCCAAACGCGAAGAGTCCGTACTCATCCCGCCTTATCAACTGAATGCGCGTAATCAGTTGCAGCTCAATTACTACTTCGATTTCACCAAGGAAGGCGAATGTAAGGACAATTACCTGAACAATATGCAGGGTTCCATCGATGCGGACTCCACGCTGGACTTCAGTCAGTTTCCGCACTACGCACCGCTGCCTGATTTGGCAGCTTTCGCCAACATCGGTTTCCCTTATACCCGTATGGCGGATCTGTCCCAGAGTGCGGTGGTCATGCCAACTCGGCCCAATGCTGACGAGATCGGCCTGTATCTTGCCGTGATGGGTCACATGGGAGAAGCGACGGGTTATCCGGCTTTGCGACATACCGTGGTGTCGTCAGCCGATATCGATAGCGTCAGCAACGATGATCTGATCGTCATCGCTTCGTCTCAGCATCAGGAGCTATTAAGTAAATGGGCTGACTATCTTCCTATCGTCGAGCGTGATGGTGAGCGTCATGTGCGCGAACCCAATTTCTTCAAGCGTCTCTACTACCGTTGGGCCGGGCAGGACATGCAGGACCTGAGTCACCCGGAAGCCAAGTTGAGTTTCAAGGGCGGTAGCAGCCTAGCGACGATCATGGCCTTCGAGTCGCCTTTGCATTCCAAGCGCAGTGTAGTGGTGTTGTATGCCGACGATGCGGCCGACTTGGGCAAAATCACCGATGTGTTTTACAAGCGCAACCAGATTGCTGATATGCAGGGTGATTTCATCATCTTGGACCACACCCGTGTGGTGAGTGCGAGAGTATCGGATACTTATTACGTCGGAGATTTGGACTGGTTCACCAAGTTGCGTTGGTTGGTCACAGCGCATCCTTTTATCGCAGTGATACTAGGCTTATTGATTTCTATCCTGCTGGCAGTATTGATGTATCGCGCGCTGCGCAAGATTGCAGCCAAGCGTCTGAGCAAGAAGCAATAAGTGCTTGGGTCGGCTGAACCGTGAGTTACACACGTCGTCATTTCATCAGCGCTAGTGCGGCACTGCTCTGTTCGGTGATGGCAGGCTGTGCGCTGGAGGGAAATGCAGCCCCCTTGGCGGCGTGCGCGGATTGGCCGGCTTGGGAGGCGTTCAAGCAAGATTTCGTGCAGGAAGATGGTCGCGTCATCGATGTCAGAGCGGGGGGAAGTACGACCTCGGAGGGGCAAGCCTATGCATTGTTCTTTGCGCTGGTCGCAGATGATCGCAAGCGTTTCGATGTCATTCTGAACTGGACTCAGAACAATCTGGCAGCGGGGGATCTCACCGCACGACTGATGGCTTGGCAATGGGGGGAGCGCGCCGATCATAGCTGGGGTGTGCTGGATGAGAACGCTGCCAGCGATGCCGACCTGTGGTTGGCGTATACCCTGTATCAGGCTGCAAGTTATTGGCATGATTCCAAGCTGGGCGCTTTAGCCGAGTTGATACAGGCGCGTATCGCCAAGCAGCTGGTCGTGGAAGTGCAGGGAGTCGGCCCAGTTTTATTACCCGGCCCAGAAGGATACTCGTTATCATCCGGGGCTTATAAGCTAAATCCCAGCTATCAACCGTTGTTCCTGCTTTCGGGCTTGGCGCATCAAGTCAAAGAGGGCCCTTGGGCCGCGTTGGCCAAAACCACGATGGACATGTATGCGGCGACCACACCGGCCTCCTTGGCCGCGGACTGGGTGACGGTACATGCTAAGCGCGGATTCTTGCTCGATGTGAAGGTGGCCAAGCAAGGTGGGTACGAGGCGATACGCGTGTATCTGTGGGCGGGCATGTTATCTGCGCATGATCCGCGTCGTGCGATATTATTGCGACGTTTGGACGGGATGCACAAAGTGATCACGCGCGATATGTTGCCTCCGGAAAAAATAGATGTGACGGATGGAAGTATCAGCGGTGCCGGACCAGCAGGATTCTCGGCGGCAGTGTTGCCAATCCTGTCCGCGTGGGGAGACACGCAAGCGGTGCGTTTGCAGCAGACACGTATCGTTGCCATGGGTGGTATCCCCAAGGTCTATTACGAACGCGCGCTGGGAATGTTCGCACAGGGTTGGATGGAGCAACGGTATCGCTTCGAATCGAATGGGAGTCTGGTGTTGAAGAAAGTAGCGCAATGCACAAAATGACCAAATTGGCCTGTCTGATGTTGGCTCTCACGCAGGGTGTGACACCGGCATGGGCGGCGACGGATAAGGCGTCCCAAGGGCTGATCGAACAAGCCACTTATTGGCAACATAAGAACCGCGACGACCTGGCCGGCGACGCATGGCGCAAGCTGTTGCGCGCCGAGCCCGATTATCCTCAGGCGCTGATACAGTTGGCCAAGATAGAGATGCGCGCCGGCAATATGGCGGAGGCGAAATCCTTATACGATCGCGCAGCCAAACTGACGCCTCCGCCGTTGGGACTCACTGAGTTGGGTCGCAGCTTGCAACAGGGCGTTGTTCCGCAAAGCGAACTTGATGTGGCGCGCAAGCAGGCTCATGCCGGTCAGTCAGATGCGGCCGTCAAGCAGTACAAGAAAGCTTTAAAAGGCGAGAAGCCATCGGGCGCGCTCGGACTGGAGTATTACCAGACAATGGGCGGTACGCGTGAAGGTTGGAGTGAGGCTAGACAGGGCTTGGACACGCTGGCCAAGAACCATCCCGGTGACAAGTCCTATCTCTTGGCCTTGGCCAAACATCTGACCTATCGTGAGACCACCCGTCGTGAAGGTATACGCCAACTCACGGCGTTGTCAGGCACCGAGTCCGAAGCCGCCAGTGCTTGGCGTCAGGCATTGGTTTGGTTGAATGCCCGCAAGAGTGACCGCGGATTGTTCCAAGAATATTTGTCTCGTTATCCCGACGATCAAAGCATCAAATCCAGACTGGCTGGATTGGACAGCCCGGCGCGTAGCTATAGGCCGAGTGCGGAAGCACTGACTCGTCAAAGCGGTTACAAGTCGCTGGATTCTGGTGATCTGGTGCAGGCCGAGGCCAAGTTCTCTGCCGTGCTTAGCAAGCACCCGCACGATGCCGATGCGCTGGGCGGCATGGGCTTGATAAGACTGCGTCAGGAATCTTTTTCCGCTGCCATAGACTATCTGGATCAGGCCAAGCGATACGACAGACGTGGTTCACGTCGTTGGGTAAAGGCGCGCAATAGTGCGTCCTACTGGTGGCTGGTGCAGCAAGCCAATGAGGCTCGTGACGCTGGCGACATGGCCGGCGCGGAGCGCAATCTGCGCAGAGCTAACCGAGTCGATACGACAGAGACGAGCGCACAAGTGTTGCTAGCCGACCTGCTAGTGGAGCAGCGCCGTTATGAGTCGGCCGAGTCTTTATATCGCGATGTGCTTAGACGCAAACCTAAGGATGTCAACGCCTATGCCGGGCTGCTCTCCCTGTTGATCCAGAGCGAGCGTGAGCGCGAGGCGCGTGACATGCTCGCAGCATACGAGTCATCACCGGGCATGCAGGCCGAGGGCAATGAACAACTCAAAGCTGCGGTATTGAGACAGATGGCAGCACTGGACGAGAAGAATCGCGACTACAAAATGGCGGCCACCCGTCTTGAGGACGCACTGTTGCTTAATCCCACCGATCCGTGGATACGATTGGCGCTAGCGAGGCAGTATCAGAAGCTGGGTTATCACGCCGAAGCCAACGCGCTGTTGGATAGTCTGGTCGAAGCTTATCCCGATTTCCCCGAAGGCATCCATGCGCGCGCCTTGCTCTATGCGGAGCAGAACGGTTGGGCAGAAGGTTTGCGCACACTGGAGCTTATCCCGGCTGCCTCGCGTACCCCTGCGCTCAAGCGGGAGCAACGCCGCTTCTGGATACATGCACAGTCTCAACGCGCCCAGCAACTATTCGAGGCGAGACAGCGTCCCGCCGCCTTGGTGACGATGCGCGAAGTGGAGCGTGCTGCGGGGAATGACAAAGACCTCTTAGCTGTCGCCGCGTCCGGTTGGGCTGACATCGGGCAGGCGGACGACGCCTTGCGCGTGATGCGCAGAGTGATGGCGTCATCCTCTACGAACAGTATTGATGCCCGTATTCAGTACGCTGGCCTGCTTTTGAACGCTAGGCAGTATGTGGAACTCGGTGCGCTGTTGCGTGCGCTGTCTGCCGCGCCCGAGCATCTGACCGTCTCACAACAGAAGGACCTCAACGACATCATCTTGGCGTACACCGTGCGTCAATCAGATAGCTTGCGTGAGGGCGGTCATCTGGCTGATGCCTATCGCGTCCTCAAGCCCGCGCTGGATCGCTCGGATGATCCTCGTTTGCAGATGGCGCTGGCGCGTCTTTACAACACCGGCAACGATCCTGCGACCGCTTTACGTATCAGCGAAGACGTAGTGGCACGCGAACCGGACGATATGGAAAACCAGTTGTTTGCCTCGGCCATGGCCCTAGCGGTGCATCAGAACGACAAAGCCTTGCAATATGCACAGGCGGCATTAGCCCTGCAACCCAATCACCCCCGTGCATTGGCGGCAGCCGGTCGCGCCGAGCGGGCCAATGGAAATAACGACAAGGCGATGGAATATTTCCAATATGCACAGGCGTTGGAACGTGAAGATGAGGCGTACTCCGACACCGGCACTGGATTGTTGCTGCGACTGGTAGATGAGTATCCACAGGAAGCGCGTCCTGAGATGCTGCCTGTCCCAGCTGATTTGCCGGTGCGCCCATTATTGCCGGTGCCGGACGTGTTGGACCGTGAAGGAAGCGGCCTGAAATTATCGCCCAGTGTGGGGCGTTACTCGGATGCTGGCAGTACGCGTCCTTCGCTTTCGTCAGCGCCCGACGACGTGCCACACGCCTTCCGTGAATCCGAGCCTGTCATGGCAGAGCAGGGCGCGCGCTCACCACAGGTGTTCACTGCTGATGTCCCGCCGCAAACTCTACACAAATCTTCCGTCAGCGAAGAGATCGCCTCACTCAAATCCAAGTCGGCCGACGATATCGTCGCCGGAATGGGCTTTCGCAATCGCTCCGGTGAGGCTGGTTTGAGTTCGCTCTCCGAGATCGAGATTGCCGCGCAGTACGATATGCCCACGTCGGATGGTGGGAAGATGAGTTTGCGTGCCACGCCGGTACTGTTGAGCGCCGGGACTTTGAATTCCACCGTGCCGCAGAATGCAGTGCGCTTTGGCTCGGTCGGTCTGGGACCCTTCCTCGCTACACCTACCGTAGTGCCGGTGCAGAACGCAGCCGGTGTGGCCTTGAACGGCGCCTATCGCAAGGGCGATATGACCGTCGATCTGGGTACCACCCCGCTGGGTTTCAAAGTAACCGATTTCGTGGGCGGACTGAGTCTGGCGCGCAAGGTCGGTAGTGGTGTGGGATTACGCGTGGGCATAGATCGTCGCGCCGTCACCGACAGTCTGTTGTCCTATGCTGGCGCGGTGGATCCGCGTACCGGCAAGGCCTGGGGCGGGGTGGTCAAGACCGGATTGGGAGTCTCTGCCGATTTCGATGAGAATGGTAAGGGCATTTATGGTCACGCCGCTTATTCCGCGCTGACCGGTGCGGGGGTCAAGACCAACAATGAGTTGGAACTTTCCACCGGCGCCTATACAAAGTTATACCGCACTGAAAATCAGGAGTTCACAGTAGGCGTCAACTTCACTTTCATGCGTTACCAGCACAATCTGAGTTATTTCACGTTGGGTCACGGCGGCTACTTCAGTCCGCAAAGCTATGTGAGTGCGGCAGTGCCTTTCGACCTGACGGGAAGAGTCGACAATATCGTGTATCAACTCGGTGCCGATGTGGGGCTACGCTCTTTCCGCACCGACCCTATCGTCTATTACCCCGCCGACCCTGCCATGCAGCAGGCCTGGCAGGCACAGATTGCCGCCTTGCCGGGATATGCGACACAGTACGCGGGAAATTCGGTGAACGGACTGGGTTACGGCTTGTTCGGCAGTGCCGAGATGCCGATGGGGACGCAAGTCGCAGTCGGTTTCAAACTGGCGATGGATAACAGCAGCAACTATTCTCAGCAATCTTTGATGGCCTATCTACGCTACTCGTTCGACCGTTTGCCGCAACCTCTCGCATTCCCACCTCAGCCATTACGCTCCATCGCGCAGGGAGGACTACTATGAGGATGATCAAAATGACACTGTTGTTTTTGTCACTTTTTTCCGGCATCGCTGCGGCACAAGATCAGATGCAGTACGGGCGCGCCTATTTGGCCGAAGGCGACAATGCTGCAGCCGCACGCAGTTATCGCGAGGAGCTGGATATCAATCCTTTCGATCCGGTCGCATATAATAATCTGGCGGTCGCCAAGGCGGCACAGGGTGACTATCAGACCGCGCTGGATCTGCTGCAGCGCGCGGTGCAATTGGCACCCAAGCGTGCCGATATACGCGAAAACCTGTACCGCTTGCGTACTTGGATGGCACAGGGAGACGGTGTGCGTAAGCAAACGATGGATCGTCCGATATGGCGTAAATCATCCCGCGAGTTTCCTGAGTTGCCGGCACTATGGGGCAGCCCGACGGCAAGCGTTGCGAGAGATATTCGCCCGCAACTCAAGCTGATCAAGCAATTGCATTACGTCCCAGATATATCCAATTAATCCTTACACACCCAATAGAAAAATAATCAAGGTTTATCGCATATGCAGGTAATCGCACTAGTCTCAGGAAAAGGTGGGGTCGGTAAGACCACCGTAACGGCCAATTTGGCTATCGCCTTGGGGCAACACAGGAAACGGGTATTGGTCATCGACCTTGATCCGCAGAACGCCGCGTCCATCCACCTAGGCTTAGACCCCAATGAGATCGCTGGTCTTGCGCGCGAGGGAATCTCGGCTGAGTCTGTTTTCGAGAGTCCGTTTGGCGTTAAATTCATCCCCTTCGGCAATGTCAACGACGAGGAGTTGGCAGAGTTTGAATCCGTGTTGCGTGCCGATCCTGAGTTCATCCATAAAGGGCTTTTGGCGCTTGACCCCAAGCGTATCGATTATGTGTTGATTGACACTCCGCCGGGTGCGACCATCTTCCTCAAACAAGCTATGCATGCCGCACAGCAGGCCATTGCGGTGGTGCTGGCAGATGCCGCATCCTTTACCACCATTCCCAAGTTGCTTTCTTTGGCGGCAGGACACACAGCGGGTCGTGCCGACTTCAGTGGTGTGAATCTGCTGGTCAATCAGATGACAGAGAAGAGTGTGTTGGGGCATCAGGTCAGGGCAGCCCTGTATGAAAACTATGCTCAGATCATGATACCGGTGGCCATTCACAAGGATGCTTCGGTGGCGGAAGCTTTGGCTTACGAGCGTCCGGTGCTGCAATACAACCCTGACGGAAAGGCCAGCCTGGACATCAACGATCTGGTCGAGTGGCTATTGATACAGTGTGAGGCGTAGCTTGCTGCGTTTACTCTATGTGGCACTGCTCGTGTGCGTCACGGCCAGCGCACATGCGCAGCCGCTCAAGGCTTGGGGGTATGTCGCCTGGTGGATGCCCGATGGCTGGCGCGATCAACCCTTGCAAGACTTCGAGCGTCTGGTGTTCTTCGAACTGGCGATAGATGCTCGAGGTGATATTCCGGAACGCAATGGCTGGCCGGAACGCTGGAGTGAACTACGTGGTGCAGCGGGCGATACACCCATAGATGTCACGGTGCGATGTTTCGATGCGAATCTGTTCTCGACCGTGTTTGATACTCCCGCCGCCACGAATAAACTGCTAAGCGAGATAGAGCATATCGCGGCCGATCAGGGCGTGGCCGGCATACAACTGGACTTCGAAATCTACGATGCGGTCCCCCCAAAAGCGATAGCGGCATACCAGAACTTCCTGCAAAAACTCTCGCAGCAACTACATCATATGAAGCCAGCGCGCCAATTGACGGTGTTCTTCAGCGTGGGTGAGACAGCGGACTTATATGAGGTCAAGACATTTGCACAGGTCGATTACGTGGTGGTGCAAGGTTATGACTCACATTGGCAACACGGTGACGAGTCCGGTCCTCTCTCACCTTTGGCGGGAGAAGATCATGAGACATGGAGTAGCTCTTTGCAGCAGGCATTGGCGGCGGGCGTCACACGCGACCAAATCGTCATGAGTTTTCCTTTGTATGGATATGAATGGCCGGTGCAATCGGCTCAGCCACGAGCCAAGACCACGGGTGAGGGGCGGACGCTGTACTACGCGGCAGCGCTTCCTGATGTCGAACCAGAAGATGACAGTAGTGTAAAAGACAGGCTGAACCATTATGGCTACGTCTACGATGCTGCCAGTGCTTCCTCCTATTACATCTACAAGCAGGGGGATGTCTGGTATACGGGCTGGTTCGAGGATGGTTATTCACTACGCCGGAAAACCGACTTCCTGCAAGAGCAGAATCTTAGGGGCGTGGCATTCTTTGCACTCGGATACGACAAAGGCGAGTTGGTACGCAGTTTCTTGAGCGATCATCCGCTGCACTAACGGAAGGCCCCCCTTATTCGAAGGTCGCCTGATAGGCGTAGTTGCCGGGCTCCAGTTTGCCGAACTGTATGGACAATCGATAGTCATCAATACGCTCTATTTTCACCTCGGGCATGCCGGTCTTGATGCCCTGTATGTTGGCTTTCATAGCTTTCTGCGGCAACATTAGTGTCAAGCTTGCGCCCTCTAGTGGACGGTCTCCCTGAATCGTGACGTCGAACTCCAGACGTTTACCGACTAATTGCGAAGACACTTTGAAACGATCCCGTTCGCGCCACCATTGTGCAACTTGAGTGCTTGATGCCAGCCACAATTTGTCGCGATGTTTCTTGAGTTCGGTCAGGAAGGTAGGCATTGCCTGAGTGAGATTGGCTCTGTCGCCATAATTCTGGCTGTGCACACTGAGTAGCCCCAAAGCCCCCATGTCCAAGGTGTAACGCAGGTCTTCGATCAAGGCCTGTGCAGTTTGGTCTACGCTGATCTCCTGCTTGGACAGATTGATGTCATCTCGTTGTGTTCTAGGCAAGACCACGATGGTATCGGCATTGTCCACGCCTTCTATTTTGTCGAAGAAGGGCAGACGTGCTTCGGTACTATTAGGATCGGCCACGTGGTAGCGTACGCCACGATTTTGCAGCAGTTTCTCGGTGATCTTGTCGTAGCCTTCAGTGGGGGCGCGGAACCCGGTCAAGGGAGCGTGATCCGGCAACAGGGTCTTCATGTCCGCGATCATGGTATCCATGCGTTGCGCCTGCAGTGCCTCAGGTTGATCCTTAAAGCTGATGTGGATGTCGCCGTGATAGCCAAGATCGAAGTCTTTGGCGAGGGTGAACAGAACATCGGGATAGAGCTTGGCTACCGAGGTCAGAATGAAGAAACTGCCTTTATAGCCTACCGACGACATCATGGAGGCGAAGCGTAAGGCATTAGGGAAGCCGTCTTCGGTATCCATTTCTATGACTTCGGCGGCACGCTTGCCATTCGGCCATGCCGACCGGACGATGTTAGGGCGGTGTGTCAACCAATTTAGGGTGTCATCGACCAAGGTGTAGAGGGGTTGTGGTTGCGACTCCCAAGAAGACTCAGCGAAGGCGTACACCGCGCATCTGCCGGCATTCGCAGCGCCGTTGGAATAGACGATGGCACCTTGTCCTGCCTGTTCGATGACGGGGATACGTGCCCAGTCCATCACTCGGCCGGCGAGCTTTTCGCCTGACAGTAACAAAGGATGTTCGGCAGTTTTGCCCATCCAGATGCGCATCCCGGCGGCATGGGTGTACGAAAGTGGTGACTCCCCGTCCAGCACTAGATAGTGGGCATCGGAATCAGCAGACATCTCGCCCCATGATTTGGCACCTAGTTTGTCGAGGAAGTCCCAGCCCAACCATACGCCACGCTGGTCGCGTGTGCCAGTCGCCCAAGTGGCCAGCAAAGAACCACCATCGCTTTGGAATTTCAGTAGCGCAGATTTCTCTTCATCACTGAGTGCGACAGCAGAAGGCAGGATGATAACCCCGCCGTCGAAATTGCGCAGAGCGTCGACGCTACTCAGTTCAGCCACATCAAGTTTGCGGTCCTGGAAATAACCGCGCCAAGGGTTGGTCAAACGTTGGTAGTTACCACCAATCTGACTGAAGTAACGATCCGTGTTGCTGGAGGTGTAGATGGCGATATCCGCGTTCTTGGTATTGTGCTTGGAAAAAGCCGACAGCGTGGAGTCGCCCCCAAAGAAACTGGGTACTTCCCAGCCCAATACTTTCATCGATGCGACGAACGCAAGTATGGTGATTGACAAGCCGATGATAACCAGCAGGGGAAGGTATAGGCCTACCCTAGCGTATAAGGGCGGCTTTTCGTTGATGTCAAATTCAGGTTTTGGCATACGGATGGTAAGGATGTGAGTTGTGTGACCGAACTGCATCACGCCTCTTGATCAGCTTTGGGGTCATAGCGTTTCAGGAATACCGGGCTCCCCGATATGCCCTGATTATTGGCGGTGGGGTCCTTTTTATTAGGACGTCTTTTGTCGCGCAACTTGAATGCGGCATAGGCGGCGACACCGACTACCATCGTGCCTATCGTGGTAATCAGGATTACGGTTGCCAATATAGAGATTAAGTCCAATTAGAGTTTTCCTTCCCGCTGTAATTTCCCCCAAGTCATCGTGGTTCCACGCCATTCTTCTATGGTGGCGAACACTTTGGAGATGTCGATTATTGTAATGTAAAACAGGCGGAATCCCACCGAGTACATGATGAGAGAGGGGGACTCCTCTTCGACGATGACGCAGTAGGAGGCCGCGACGATGTCCAGTATGGTCAGTTGCAACCACCAGTAGAACAGGAAGATCACTACTCCGTATTTCAAGCCAATGTAGATGAAGAATAGATTGCCCAGCACGGTGGAGAATGGCCACATGATGCCTTCGAATAGCATATACCACAGGATGAAGAAATTGATGCCAGCCTTGCGTGGATTCCATAAGGCGGAGCGGTGTTTGCGTGTCGCTTGCAAGATGCCGCGTGTCCAGCGATAGCGTTGCTTGAGCAGATCGAGCAGGCGACTCGGTGTCTCCACCCACGCGATGGCAGTGGGTTCATAGGCGATATGCCAGCCGCGCATCAGCAGTTTGAGCGTGAGGTCGCAATCCTCGGCGAAAGTGTCATGGTCGTAGCCGCCGGCATCTTGCAGCACGGACTTGCGGAACATGCCCAATGGGCCTGGGATGATGTTGACGGCGCGCAGGAAACTCTGCGCCTTGCGCGCCATCGCCAGACCTTCGACGTATTCCAGCGCTTGCAACTTAGTCCACATATTGTCGCGGTTGAGCACCTTGACGTTACCCGCCACCGCGCCGACGTTGGGATTATCGAAATGGCGTACGCAGGCGCGTAGCGTGTTGCGCGACAACTTGGTGTCACCATCCATGTTCAGCACGAACTCGCCGCGTGCGTGGGTCATGCCGGTGTTCAGTGCATCCGCTTTGCCGCCGTTGGGTTTGGTGATGACGCGTATTGGTACGTCGTGGTCTTCGCGGGCCACTGCGAGCGATTTTTCATAGGTGTCATCCGTGGAACCATCGTCTATCACCAGCACCTCGTAATTGGGATAGTCCAGTAACAGCAGTGAGCGTATCGCTGGCTGTATCACCATACCTTCATTGTAGGCGGGCACCACCAGCGAGATCATAGGCAAAGACGTATCAGGGGAAGGCGATGCGTGCGACTCTTCATCGCGTTTTACCAGATATTCCAAATGTTCCATGAAGGAATACATGATCAGTACGGCATAACGAATGATCAGTAACGTGAGGAAGATCAGCAGATAGATAGAAATCGCGGTGAGGACGGCGCTCTCCAGGATGATGCTGAAAGATGACAGATCGAACTGGCTCACCTTGTAGAAACCATAGGCACCGAGCGCGAGGATGCTACCCAGCATCAGAGCAGCAGTGAGGTAGCGGGAAAGGTTGTTCAGTCCCAAAGCTTCTCCAGGCCGAGATTGAAGGACTTGGCTCTGTAGGTTGAGTTGTTACGCCAGCTTTGCATCTTCCATAGGCTCAGATTGAAGGCGATATCATTCGTCAGCCAGTATTTTCCGCCCGCAGACAAACTCCAACTGGTGCCGGCTTCACCGTAGAGATGTGTGCCCATTTGTCCGCTCCCAAACAAACCCCATTGGTCTTTCCCCCATTCGCCCTGCAAACCGGCGTAAGCCGAACCATAGCCTATGCCGGGTGACCAGTAGAGCAAGGAGTTGTTCTTGGCGTCGCGTGTTTCCATCCCCACATAGGGCTTGATATGGTTACCCAAAGGCGTCCAAGCAGGTTTGTAGTCCAGCTTGGAGGTGCGTATTGTGTTGCCGTCAGAGATGGCGTAGAAGTCGGCTGCTGCGAGTATCTGACCGAAATCGAACACATGGTTGGCCGTGGCGCCCAGATGATTTGCACCCAAGCCGTATAGCAAAGCTTGCGTGGTCGCGGCAGTCTTGCCCCAGTTATCTCGTCCTGCTTCCAAAGAGACCTCGTTATCTGCCAACTTGATGCCTACCTTGCCATACAGCTTCAGCACAGGTTTTACCTGTTGAGAGAGTTCGAATTTGGGTTGTAATGGTAGGTCAAGTGACTGGTAGCGGGCAGTCAGGTCACGCTGATCGGCACGTATGCCGTTCTTATGCGCATTCATCAAACCGCCTTCGAGTTCATATATATTCCTGCCGCTTACATCACGCCAACGGTGATTGAGCGTAACGGGGTGGTTGGTTTCGATAGCAGAGTCGCTGGCACCGCCAAAGCTGAGCGTGGTGCGCGGACGCAGCTCTCGTTCGGCCAGCATCAGGCCCTGCTGAGCTGCCTCATCCTTGGGGTTATCGCGCAACACGCTCTGATAGAGCGGAAGTGATTTATCTTCACGTCCATTCCAGCGATAAAGATTGGCGAGGCCGACATCGGCATCGTGCTTGTATCTGCCCGGGCCTATCAGTTTGTATTGAGCCTCGGCTTGCTTCGAACGACCGGTCCAGGCCAGACTGTTGGCGACGATTAGACGCAACTCGTCGTCGGGTGGCGTGCGCTGGAAAGCCGCCAATCCTGCAGTCCCCAAGGTTTGATAATCCCCCGCAGTATTCAGATCAAAGAGGCGTTGTTGTGCTGGACTATGAGGATTAGAGGCAGCCTCGGCGGGTATCAGGGTGTAAGCGAGACGCCTGTTCGAAACTTCCGGGGTAGGAGTATTTTCCGGTTGCGACTCGGTTGCCACGGCTGCCTCTTGTGCTACACCGCTCAACTCTACGGGCGCATCCTGCTGGGTGTTGCTGCGTAGGGCGTTCAGTCTGAGCATGGCACGCTCGGCATAAGGGGTGCCCTCCAGTGACTCGAACTGCACGGCCGCCTCGTCGAACTTGCCCAGTCGCTGTAGACAGTCGGCCACCAAGAAGCGCAAGTCATGGTTCCAGGGTTCGCTCAGCAACTGTTCTAGGCCGACTTTGGCCGCATCTTCATATCTTTGGGTTTGATAAAGATTTTCGACGGTGCCGTTAAGGATGCTGCTCTCTTGGGCCGCGAAGGCGGGAGTCAACAGTGCACATAAGGTTAACACGGGAATGAACGATGTCATACGCTGCACACGGGATAGCACATCCGTTGAATTTTTTCGGGCTGTCAGCCTCATCTGGATTTGTGGAGATGAGACTTTTCGATGCTGCGTTTGGCGCGAGGGACAGGTTCCTTGCCGAAAACGATATGTCCTGAGGGCCGTTTGTGCGAGGCAGTCTCCGTGGTGGCGACTACAGTTGGCGCTTGCTTGGCGGTAGCGACTGCTTCATTCGCTATCGCGGGTGAGGGGGTTGCTGGTCTGGCCGTTTCGCTGTGGCGCTTGTTGAGGGAATTTTGTGCGAACAAATGGGGTTCCGGTCTGCGTATCCCGTTTTCAATTTGGGGCGCGGTGGCAGAGCTGACGGCGGTAGCCTGCTGCGCTTCGGACTCGACCGGCATGTCTTCGCTGGTCTCGGTCGCAGAGCTTGTCGTAGTGTCTTCTGGTGGTGCGTTGTGGAAATGTGCGCTGTAGTCCGGCAATTCACGGATAGTCGCGGTGCGGCTCAACGCGTCCAGTTCGGCCTGTATGTCATGTCTGCGCGTGACGAAACGGTGGCTCTGGAATACTTCGTCGATGTTCTTGCCTAAAAGTCGCTCCATTGTCATCAGAATCACGGATTCCGGGCAGCCATTTAGGAACAGGTAGCAACACTCACCGTCACTGCAGCTCAGGTCGCCCGCGCGGCTTAATACGAGGCCGGACAACAGTTCGCCTATATCGGTGCCGGATACCGGTACGCCTATCAACAAGATACTGGGGATGTTGATGCGTTCGCTACGTTCCAGGATGTTATGGACTTCCTTGGTGAAGCGTGCTGGTGGTTGATAGCCGCGCAATGAGGAAGGGAACACGCTGGCTAACGCAGCTTCGAAATTAACCTCCATATTGCGTTCGAACACCTGACCTTTGACCGACTCCAGCAACAAAGGCAGACGGCCGACGGCGACGTCGCGATGGATGACCAGATTGACACCCAGTCGCAGTAGCAGAGCCTCGTTCTGGTAGCGCAGGGAAGAGCCTTTCTCGTGCACCACGATGCAAGCGCGTTTGCCCAAGCCCAGTCTGAGTGTGTGTACGGTCTCGGCCAGATCACGCAGGCTGGTGGTATTTTCATAGCTGAGTACCACGGTCGCGAGCGGGAAACCGCGCGTCGCATACACCGCGCTGACCAGCGAATCTACGAACTGCCACTCGCCGGGCAACTGCTGATAAAGACTTTGCAGCTGGGCGTCCATGTAATAGAACTTCTGTTCGCCGTGTAATACGGGTGCCGCTGTGTCTATCCCCGAATAGGTTTGTATCCCAGAATTAGTTTGATCGATCAGCCTGATGGCTTTGTAGAGTCCTGAGTTCTGCGAGAGCAGTGGATAATGTTTTGCTGCGATCGTGCCTTCCGGTGACTGCCAGTAATCAAAAGAAAGCCCTAGGCCATCGCGGTCGCCATCCAGATGTACCATGCCCGAGAGCTTGTCCATCAGCGATTGCAGGGTGTCTGCACCGGCACTGGATAGGTGTGAGAAACACAGCAGTGCGGTAATGTTGCGCTCCGCGCACCAAGTACCAATCGTTTCGGCTTGGGTCAGGGCCAGAGAGACGTCGTGCAAGCTGAATAGATCGTCGGCCTTATCGAAGATCAGCAGACCGTTGGGCCGGGTGTCGAAATGATCGAGCTCTTGGGTAAAAGTGTCCGCGCCAAAGCGGAACATCGTTTTGGTGAAGTCTTTTTGGAACAGCAGGACTTGCAAATCCCCCTTGCTGATCGAATCTTCAGTGTCCAGCTGACCGAAGGACTCTATGCGATCGAGAAAGGTCGCGGCTTGTTCGGGCAGGATAATCGTACAGGGCAGACCGTCCTGCAACGCGGCGTGTAAACAGCTCGCCAGTATGGGGAAACGGGTGGGTGGGGTCTCCGCAATCAAAGCATACATGCCACCTTTGGACATGCTGTCTGTCAGACTGGGGAGTTCTGATATATTCAGTCTGGCACAGACCTTATCTATGTTTGGTTTTTGCATGGTTGATTGAGCCTTGATACTATGCTGCATGGTGTTCATTATGCTCACCGATTTGAGCGCGCCGATTCTAACACGCATCAATTCACACGCTAAACGATAGTTAGTCGGAGTAAGTCTCGCGAGTTCGATATTTCGCTACACTCGTGCCGCACAATAGTCCGACTCGAGCATGGATGTCCGAGACGTTAATACTCCTCAAGATTTCAAGGAAAGCAATGACAGGCTCGCACCGTATAATCCCCATATCCAGCCAGTATCTGCTCGTAGTGTTGTGTATCGCTCTGTTACAGGCCTGTTCCAGTTTTTCCTCGCATACACCTGAAACTATTTCAGCAGCGCGAGCCGCCGCGCATCCCGTGTCCGCCTCCGAGGCTGTACCGATATTATTGACGGTGCCAGCTGCACGGGTGCAACGTGTCGATGCCGCAGATGTCGCTGCTACAAAGGTTGTAGATTTCAATGATGAGCATCCGCAATGGATATTCGAGAGCGCCAAGGATGGCAGTTTGCCCGCGGGGGCCATCCTCCCGCTCGGCATATTTTCCTCACCGGAGATGAAGATAAGCTTGGAGCAGCATACTCGCTCTACGGATATCGAGACCGAGCTGGACAGTCCGTTGCCTGAAGCACGTTTGAGCAACTATCTGGAAGCCAAACAACTGATCGCCAGTGTGAAATCTGCACCCGTTTTGAAGGTGTTGATCTATGCTTCACCCACGACGACGGCGTACTTTGCCGCATTGGGCGTGGACTATCAGCAGAACCTTGCGGTCTGGCAGGATTTCCTGACTCGTCACGACATTCTGTTTGAGGTCGTCAAGGATGTAGACGTGTTGGTGTATCACCGCAGTCCCGATGTGTTGTTGCTGCCTTCCGCCGTTGCACTGAACGATGCGGAACGTAATGCCATACAGCTTTACCGCAAGCGCGGTGGTGCGGTGCTGGCGACCTGGTTGAGTGGGGTACGTGGGCCGCTGGGTGAATGGACGGGGTTTGGCTTTATGTCGGGCAGTTTGAACACCACCGTGGTGGGTGATACCAGTGCGGATAAGGACGACGTCTACATCAATCCATATGGCGACAGTCCGGTCACGCACCAATTACCTGCCGGTCTGCGTATCTGGACCGCGCGTTCGGAAGGCTGGTACCCTTTGCGTCTGGCGGGTGTCAATTCGGCAGCCTCCATAGTGGACTGGTCACGCAACGTGAGTTCGAGCCGGGCGAGTAGCGTCATCAGTTACAACGAGCGTGTGCAGGCTAATGGTCTATCTTCGCGAGTTGTGGTGTTGGGTTATCCCGAGCGGACATGGTTGGCCGCCGATCCGGTGGCTATGGATGCTATCGCCTACGATGCATTGTCTTGGGTGGCTCGGCGTCCCGCAGCTTATCTGGGTACTTGGCCAGCGCATCATCGCAGTGCCTTGCTCATGGCGCTGGATGAGTCGAATGGCATATCGGCCAACGAAGACCGATATGCAAAGCTCGCCGAGAAACTTGCTGGGCACGCTACCTACTTTGTTTTGACACAGCAACTGGCCGATGCTCACGCGCAGTTAAAAGCGCTGCAAGCACGCGGCCATGAGGTCGCCTATCTGGGTGATCGTTTCGAGTCTTACCACGGTCTGCAAGAAAACGAACAGCAACGACGTATAGAGCAGATGCTGGGTGAGATAAAGGACAACGCGCTACAGGGGCTTCATCAAGGTTTTCATGCGCCCATGGAAGGTTATGACCAAGTCACGATGAAGGTGCTGGCAGCCAAGCGGTTTCGATACATGATAGGTGATCCCGGCGTGCTGGAATCGCGTCTACCTGCCTATGCGACGGAGGGAGACACTGCAGGTTTGCTGGTTCTGCCTCGTACTCAGAGCGGGCCAGATGACGTACTGGGAGAGGGGCATGATTTCAAAGATTTCCTTGCGGAGTTCTCACTTTCGGAGCGTATGGGCGGGCTCAATGTGATACGTATTCCGAGCGCGAGTGCGATGCAATCCCATCAGTGGGAGCAGTTCTCTGTCGCACTTAGGCAGCGTGATAAGACCATGTGGGTCGCCAGCGGGCTAGAGGTTGCAGACTGGTGGCAAGAGCGCTCGCGAGTCCGTGTCTCGCTGGACAGTTCTGTCACACCGGCTATGTTGACGGTGGATGTCGGGGGGCAAGTGGCTTTGCAACAACCAGTCACAGTCATGGTGAACTTGCCTAGTCTACATGCCGGACTGACTTTGCTGCCAGATGACGGTGAGCGTGCTATACCTGTTGTGATACGTCGTGATGTCTGGCGTGCAGATGTTGTGCTCGGTAATCTACCTCCAGGAAGTCATCACTGGTTCTTACGCTTTGACGAAGCAGGCAAGTAGATGTCGCTGCCCTTGCTTAGAACTCGGCTAGAATCTCCCTCTACACTCAGGTGTTGTAGCACTGACCCGTTACGTGGTGGCGGCAGGACTCAGAACAGCGACTTTGTGTGTATCTCCCCTATTACTGGATCAGTGTAATGAGCTTAAGCACTCAACAAGCCCGCGACATCTTGCAGCACGCGGATCTGCTCTATACCGAGCAGCAGGTGCAGGTTGCGCTGCATGAAGTGGCGACGCAAATCAATGCTGTTTTGGCCGAGCAATTCCCGCTGGTGCTCTCGGTGATGGGCGGGGCGGTGATCTTCAGCGGGCAGCTCTTGCCGCTGCTGGATTTTCCACTGGAGTTCGATTACGTGCATGTGTCGCGCTATGGCGATGCCAGACACGGTGGCGCGATGAAGTGGAAGGTGGAGCCGGGCGAGAACGTACGCGGTCGTGTTGTGCTGTTATTGGACGACATCTTGGATGAAGGCCACACGCTGCATGCGCTGCATGAGCGTGTCATGGCCTTGGGGGCGCAGCGTTGTTACAGCGCGGTGTTCGCCGATAAACTACACGGCAAGGCCAAACCGATACACGCTGATTTCGTCGGCATACAGATACCGGATCGCTTCGTGTTTGGCTACGGTATGGATATACAAGGGGCCTGGCGTAACCTGCCGGCTATCTACGCAGTAAAGGAAGGATGATATGTTAGCCATCATAGGCGGGAGAGGACTCTCGCAATTAGCCAATCTCAAAATCACACACCGTCAGGTGATGCGCACCCCGTATGGCGAACCATCGGGTGCGTTCCTGTTTGGCACCATAGACCAGCACGAGGTGATTTTCCTTGCGCGCCATGGTTACGGTCATACCATCCCGCCGCATTTGGTGAACTATCGCGCCAACCTGTGGGCCTTGCGCGAGCAAGGCATCACCGAGGTGGTGTCGGTGGCCACGGTGGGCGGCATACGTGCCGACCTCAAGCCCGGCGTGATCGTGGTGCCGGACCAGATCATCGATTACACGCACGGGCGTGATTCGACCTTCTATGAGGTACGCGACAAGACCTATAGCAATGCTGACTTCACCCTGCCTTATAGCAGCGAGTTGCGTGCGCGCATCCTGAGCAGTGCGGTGACCGCAGGGCAACAGTTTGTCGATGGCGGCGTCTATGCGGCGACTCAGGGCCCGCGTCTGGACAGCATCGCCGAGATCAATCGCTACGAGCGTGACGGCGCGGACATGGTGGGCATGACCGGCATGCCGGAGACCGCCTTGGCCAAAGAGTTGGAACTGCATTACGCCACCATCGCGGTGGTGGCCAACCATGCGGCGGGACGCGGCGACAGCGCCACTGGCATCAACATGGAAAACGTCAATGCCACGGCCGAGGCGGCCATGGAGCGGGTGCGCAAGGTGCTCGAATGCGTCGTGAATTGCAGCGTGGACTGATGTGGCTATCCGTACCGTATTGCGCATGGGAGACGCGCGGCTGTGGGAGGTATCTCAGCCGATAGTGAAGTTTGGCACGCCTGAGTTGGAAGCGTTGTTGCGGGATATGCGCGACACCATGCAAGCGATGAATGGCGCGGGGCTTGCGGCCCCGCAAATTGGCGTGGGACTGCGCGTCGTGATCTTCGGTGTGCAGAGCAATTCGCGCTATCCCGATGCCGATAGCGTGCCCGAGACTGTGCTCATCAATCCGGTCATCACGCCGGTCAATGATGAAACCGATATGGCTTGGGAAGGCTGTCTGAGTGTGCCCGGCTTGCGCGGCGTGGTAGAGCGCCACAGCCATATCCGCTATCAGGGTTTTGATGAGCAGGGTGCCTTGATAGACCGTACCGTGAGCGGTTTTCATGCGCGCGTGGTGCAACACGAATGTGATCATCTTGACGGCATCCTTTATCCCATGCGTATCCAGGATATGACGCGGTTCGGTTACACCAAGGAGTTGTTCCCCGATGCTGATGTGCAGGACGAGTAGATGAAGATACTGGACCTGCAGCAATCCCACGTGGTGCGTAACCTGCTGATCGCCTTGCTCGCGCTGCTTGCGGTGTTGGTGGTGGGTACGGTGGGTTACCGTATCCTGGGTGGCGACACGTATTCCTGGCTGGACTGTTTCTATATGTCCTTCATCACCATCTCCACCATAGGCTACACCGAAGCGGTGGATGTGACCGGCTATGAATATGGCCGTTTGTTTACCGTCTTCATCGCCATCACGGGTATCGGTGTGCTGGGTTATGTGTTGTCTACCTTCACGGCTTTCATGTTGGAAAGTGATCTTAATGTCGCTTGGCGGAGAAAGAAGATGCAGAAAATAATCGATAAATTGAAAGACCATTACATCGTCTGCGGTGTGGGGCGCGTGGGCGGCAATGTCGCACATGAGCTGATACTGACCAAACGACCTTTCGTGTTGATCGATTCGCAGCAGGAGAACATCGACAGACATCTCGCCAAATATCCCGATCAGCTCTATCTGGTGGGTGATGCGTCGGATAACGACGTGCTGATGTCCGCCGGTGTCGACCGCGCCCGCGGCATCTTTGCCGTGGCACATGACGACACGCTGAATCTGGTGATCAGCTTGAGCGCACGCCAGATCAACCCCACCTTGCGCATCGTGGCGCGCTGCCATGATATGAAGAACGCGGACAAGACCCGCCGTGCCGGAGCCGATGAGATTGTCTCGCCGGACTTCACCGGCGGTCTGCGCCTGGTCTCGGCGATGGTGCGTCCGCGTGTGGTGTCGTTCCTCGATGACATGCTCAAGTCCGATGAAAACCTGCGCATTGAGGAGATCACCGTGCCGGCCAACTTTGACGGGAAACTGTTAGAGGCACTGTCACCGCACAGCGGTGACTATGTGTTGCTGGCGACGCACAGACCGCAAGGCAAGTGGCTGTTCAACCCGCCTGCGCAACATGTGTTGCATGAGCGCGATGTGGTCATGGTGATGGCCACGCCGGAAGGGCGTGCCCGCCTGGAACAGTTGGTACTGGGTGCGGCTTAGAAGGTGTAATTGGCCTGCACGTACACCGTGTTGTGATAGTTGCTTCTGGTCATTGGGGCGGCTTTGACCACGTTGCCCAGCTGGCCGAAAGTCGCGCCGGTCACCACGGCCCACTGGCGGTCTATCTTGTAGGTGTAGCTGGCGGTGAGATCGACTTCGCGTATACCTGCACCGGGTGTGTACAGCGCGTATTTTGTGGTCTGCGCCTGTGCCGCACTTACGCCGAAATAGCTTTGCATGTAGCTGCTGTTGGCGTAGGTCGTGGCGATGCCGAACATGACAGATTGCCTCTCGGCCACTGGGACACGGTAGTGCAAGCCCAAGTCCAGCAACATCCCACGACTGTCCGCCCCCGCGCCATAGCGCATGCTGCTACTCAGCCGCAACTGTCTGTTCAATGAGTAACTCAGGAACGGCCCCAGTTCAGGCTTGGTACCAATGTCGCCCAAGCCATGCAATGCGGTCGAGGTGCCCTGTTTGCGCCCCATGTCTGCGGTCAGTCGCAGACCGTATTCCATGCGCGAATCCGCCGAGAAGTTGTATCCGATGCCGCGTGGGAACCCCGCGAACCAGCCATTCTTCCAGATTGCATTCAGGGTAAGCATCGCGCGATTGCGCCGCTTGCTCGAGCCGACATAGCGCGTGGTGTTCGCCACGCCCAGACCCAGCGTCACACGCACATCCTCATTGACCGATTCACGTTCTGGTATGGTTTGCGTGACGACCTCGTCAGTGCTGTCGGCGTGGGCCGATGCACTGAACAGACTGGCGCAAAGCAATGCGGCGAGGACAGATCGTTGGTGATGACTCATCATATCCCCTGAATGAACGCGGCGTTACGCCTTGCTCACCAATTCCTTCAGTACATAAGGCAGGATGCCGCCGGCGCGGTAGTAGTCCACCTCGATAGGTGTGTCGATACGCAACAGCACGCTGAGGTTCTGTTTGCTGCCGTCCTTGCGGGTGATGGTGAGGGTCACGTCCTGTTGCGGTTTGAGATTGGCGTCGATGCCCAATAGGTCGAAGCTCTCGTCGCCGGTCAAGTTCAGTGCCACTAGGCTGTCATTGCCCTTGAACTGCAAGGGCAACACGCCCATGCCCACCAGATTGCTGCGATGGATGCGCTCGTAAGATTTTGCGATGACCGCCTTGACGCCCAGCAACTGCGTACCTTTGGCCGCCCAGTCGCGCGACGAGCCGGTGCCGTATTCCTCGCCGGCGAAGATTACGGTCGGTGTGCCGTCAGCGATATGCTTCATCGCGGCATCGTAGATCGCCATCTGTTCACCCTTGTACAGCGTATAGCCGCCTTCGGTGCGGCTACCATCGGCATTCACAGGCAACATCAGGTTCTTGATACGTACGTTGGCGAAGGTGCCGCGCATCATCACCTCGTGGTTGCCGCGGCGCGCGCCGTAGCTGTTGAAATCTTTCACGGCGACGTGGTGCGCTTGCAAATATTTTCCCGCCGGTGTGCTGGGCTTAAAACTGCCTGCTGGGCTGATATGGTCGGTCGTGACCGAGTCACCTAACAAGGCCAGCGCTTTCGCCCCCTTGATGTTGCCGACCTTGGGCGCATCCGCATCGAAAAATGGTGGACAGGCGATGTAGGTCGAGTCATCCCACTGATAACGATTGCCGGTGGGCGCCTGGATGGCGTTCCACAGTGGCAGGTCTTTGGTCAGGTCGCTGTACAACTTCTGGTACACCGCCGGATCGGCAGCGTACTTCATCACGGTATGTACCTCGGCACTGTTCGGCCAGATGTCGCGCAGGAAAACTGGCTTACCATCCTTGCCCGTACCCAGTGGCTCGGTGTCCAGATTGATGTTCATCCTGCCGGCGATGGCGTAAGCCACCACCAGCGGTGGAGAAGCGAGGAAGTTGGCCTTCAAATTGGGGTGGATACGCGCTTCGAAGTTACGGTTGCCAGACAATACCGCGGCGCAGATCAGGTTGTTGTCGGTGATGGTCTTGTCGATGTCTTCGCGCAGTGGACCGGCATTACCGATACAAGTGGTGCAACCGTAGGCGGCGAGGCCGAAACCCAGTTTCGTCAAAGGTTCCAGCAGACCCGCATTGCTTAGGTATTCGGTCACCACACGCGATCCGGGTGCCAGCGTGGTCTTGATGTGCGGTGCAATGGTCAGGCCCTTGGCCACTGCCTTTTGTGCCAGCAGGCCTGCGGACAGCATCACGCTCGGGTTGGAGGTGTTGGTGCAGCTGGTGATCGCTGCGATCAATACATCGGCATTGCCAATCTCCAAGCCGTCTTTGCCCGTGGCATAACGCTTGGCGAGATTCGCGGCAGGCTGGTTGAAACCGTTCTCGGCGATGGGCTTGCTGAACAGACTGTTGAAGGTGTCGCGCATGGCGGGCAGTTCGATGCGGTCTTGTGGGCGCTTGGGGCCCGCCAGAGAAGGGACGATACTGTTCAGGTCCAGTTCCACCACGTTGCTGTAGTCGATGCTGCCCGCTGCCGGGATACCGTACAGACCTTGTGCCTTGAAGTAGGCTTCGAAAGCCGCGACTTCATCGGCAGTGCGACCGGTGTTCTTCATGAACTGCACGGTCACGTCATCGACCGGGAAGAAGCCCATGGTCGCGCCGTATTCCGGTGCCATATTGGCGATGGTGGCGCGGTCGGGCAGGGTCAGCGCGGAAGTACCTTCGCCGAAGAACTCGACGAACTTGCCCACCACTTTGTGTTTTCGCATCAGTTCGGTGACGGTCAACACCAAGTCGGTCGCCGTTACGCCTTCGCGCAATTTGCCTTTCAGATGCACGCCCACCACATCGGGGGTCAGGAAATACACCGGCTGACCCAGCATACCGGCTTCCGCCTCGATACCGCCCACTCCCCAGCCGACCACGCCGATGCCGTTGATCATGGTGGTGTGGCTGTCGGTGCCGACCAGGGTGTCGGGATAGGTCACGCCATCTTTCTGCACCACGCCGCGTGCCAGATACTCCAGATTGACCTGATGCACGATGCCGATGCCGGGTGGCACGACCTTGAAGGTGTCGAACGCCTGCATGCCCCATTTCATGAAGCGATAGCGCTCGGTGTTGCGCTCGAACTCGAACTCCATGTTGATCTTGAGCGCGTTCGGGTTGTTGTAGCTGTCGATCTGTACCGAGTGGTCCACCACCAGGTTCACCGGCACCAGCGGCTCGATGAGTTTTGGATCGCAGCCTTGCGCGGCTGCGGCATCGCGCATCGCGGCCAGATCGGCCAGTAATGGCACGCCGGTGAAGTCCTGCAACACGATACGCGCCACGATGAACGGGATCTCCTCGGTACGCTCACCGTTCGGTTTCCAGTTCGCCAATTGGCGCACATGCTCCTCGGTGACCTTCTTGCCGTCGCAGTTGCGCAACACCGCTTCCAGCACGATACGGATAGAGACAGGCAGGCGCGAGATGTTGCCGATCCCCGCAGCTTGCAGGGCAGGAAGGGAGTACAGCGTGCCTTGTTTGCTATTCGAGATGTTGAAGGTCTGGCGAGTGTTGAACAGGTTGTGCGACATGGCTAGGGCTCCGGATAGGCTATGAATCGAAGCCGCGATTATAGACGCAAGCCGTTCAAGGTTGGGTGGGAGGCGTGTTGTGTTGGTACAATGCCGGTCTGATTTTGTGATGACATAACTGAACAACGAAAGACTCAGTCCGCGCCAGTTAAGACCCGATAAGAGGCCGTTTTGTAGGGGTTTTTCTGACTTATGTGGCTTTGGGTTTTAGCTTAGACTGCACCACTCATCCGTCATGTCGTTTTCGCTTCAAGCAGAAAGCGTCCGGAACAACCCAACCGCAGTTATATGTCACTACACTTGCCAGCCCAACCCGCAGCTAACCGGTCACGCGTCCAACTCGCGGGACAGTTGCTGCTTGTGGTCTTGGCTTACTTTGTCAGTGGCAGCCTGGGCTTGGCGATCCCTTATATTGGTTCACACATCACACTGATCTGGTTGCCCACCGGCATCGCCGTGGCGGCTTTATTACGCTGGGGTAAACATTGCTGGCCGGGAATATTAATTGGGGCTTTCGTCACCAATTTCTCTGTGGATGGCTCACCGCTGTTGGACGGCAGCATTGCACTAGGTAATACGCTCGGCCCCTTGATGGTGGTGTGGTTGCTGCGCCGCTATGGATTTCATGCCCTGTTTGATCGCGCTTACGACATCGTGTTACTGGCATTGGCTAGTGGCATCGGGATGTTGATCAGTGCCAGCATAGGGGTCGCCAGTCTGTTCATAAGCGGCGCTTTGAGTCTGCATGATGCCAGCATGGCTTGGCAATCATGGTGGGCGGGTGACGTTGTCGGTGTCTTGTTGGGCGCACCGCTACTGCTGAATATCTCCCGCGCTGAATGGGCAAGGTTGTGGGCGCAGCGGGTGGAGTTCCTGGCTTGGTGTATGGTCATGCTTGCCTTGAGCCTTGCTGTGTTCATCTTTAACAATGATGCCAACGGCTACTCTCAGCCGCTGGTTTTCGTGGTGTTGCCGGTAGTTGTCTGGTCCTCGATGCGCTTGGGCGTGCTGGGTGCATCGATGGGTGTGCTGTTGTTGGCGTTCCTCACTGCCTTGGCGACTGCAAACGGGCTGGGGCCGTTCCATAGTTACTGGAGCTCGGCAGGGGTTGCTACTGATGTGGTTGTTCTTCGCCACCCTGGTGTTGGTCGAGCTGATGGTGGTCGCGCTGCAGGCAGCACGCAAACGGGCCGAACTGACTTTGCAATATAGCGAAATGCAACTGCGCACCATCATCGAGACCGAGCCAGCTTGCGTGAAGATGCTGGCGAAGGATGGAACCGTGCTGCAAATGAATCCGGCCGGGCTACGCATGCTGGAGGCGGACAGCCCCGAGCAGATGATCGGACAAAAGGCACTGCGGGTCATTGCACCCGAATACAAGCAGGCTTTTGCATTGCTTCTAAGGCGTGTGTTTGAGGGGGAATCGGGCGATCTGGCATTCGAAGTGGTCGGTCTGAAAGGCGGACATCGCTGGCTGGAAACCCGCGCCGTGCCGATGCGGGATGCGCAAGGCAAGGTCACGGCTCTGCTGGGTGTCACTCAGGACATCACCGAACGTAGGGAAAAGGATGTAAAGCTATTACGTTTGAACAATCTTTACGCCGCACTGAGCGAGTGCAATCAAGCCATCGTGCGTTGTTCTAACGAAACGGAATTGTTCCCACAGATCTGTCGCGATGCGGTGCAGATCGGCGGTATGAAGATGGCTTGGATAGGGATGCTGGATGCAGACAGCGGTAAGATCGAGGCGGTCGCCAGTTATGGTACAGGCACCGACTATCTGGATGGCATCCAGATATCGGTGGATGCCGAAGAGCCTTCCGGGCGCGGCCCGATTGGCGTTGCGATGCGCGAAGACCATCCCTACTGGTGTCAGGATTATTTAAATGATTCGCTGCTCGCAGCGTGGCATGAACGCGGTGCGCGTTATGGATGGCGGGCTTCTGCTGCATTACCATTGCACAGTAAAGACAAGGTTATTGGTGTCATCTCGCTGTACTCAGGCGAGGTCAACGCCTTCGATGCCGCCACACGCAACTTGCTGGAGGGGATGGCGCGAGACATCTCCTATGCATTGACCCGATTCGAATTGTTGGCAGAGCGCAAACAAGCAGAGGATGAGTTGCGTATCGCCGCCGCGACCTTTGATATCCAGCAGGCTATTCTGATTACTGATGCGGATTCCAAAATATTGCGCGTCAATCAGGCCTTCCAGGACATCACCGGTTACACCGAGGATGAGGTGACAGGAAAAAATCCGCGCATGTTCCAGTCCGGGCGGCACGATGCGGCCTTCTATCAGGCCATGTGGGCGGCATTGCACGACACCGGTAAGTGGTCGGGTGAGGTCTGGGACAAGCGCAAGAATGGCGAGATATATCCTAAGTCCATGACCATCACGGCAGTGTACGGCGAGCGGCATCAGGTGACGCAATATGTGGCGGTGTTCCGCGATATCAGCAGTCGCAAAAAGTCGGAACAGGATATTCATCAACTGGCCTATTACGATCCGCTCACCCATCTGCCCAATCGGCGTTTGTTGCTGGACAGGCTACAGCAGGCGATGGCGGTCAGTGCGCGCAAGGAATGTTACGGGGCGTTGCTGTTCATGGATATGGATAACTTCAAAGTCATCAACGACACGCGCGGTCACGATATCGGTGACCTGTTGTTGATCGAGGTGGCGCGCCGTTTGAAATCATGTGTGCGCGAGGGTGACAGCGTGGCAAGGTTGGGCGGTGATGAGTTCGTGGTGGTGCTGGAAGACCTGAGTGGCAAAGCAGATGAGGCCGCCACGCAAACCGAACAGGTCGCGGAAAATATTCGCAACAAATTGGCCCGGCCGTATTTGTTGAACGAGTTCGAATGTCTGACCACCCCCAGTATCGGGGTCAGTCTGTTCTATGCTCATCAGGAAAGTTCGGGCGAGTTGCTCAAGCATGCCGATGTGGCGATGTATCAGGCCAAGGCGGCGGGGCGTAATGCCATCCGCTTCTTCGATCCCGTCATGCAGGCAATCCTGGATAAGCGCGACGAGTTACTGGCCGCGTTGCGTCACGCGCTGCAAAAACAGCAATTGCAACTGTATTACCAAGTTCAGGTGGATAGTGCAAAACGTCCCTTGGGTGCAGAGGTGTTGTTGCGCTGGAACCTTCCTGAACGCGGACTGGTCTCGCCACTGGAGTTCATTCCTTTGGCAGAGGAGAGCGGGTTGATTATCCCGATTGGGCTGTGGGTGCTGGAAACCGTTTGTGTACAGCTCAAGCGTTGGCAGCAGGATGGTCTCACCCGCGATCTGATCTTGGCGGTGAACGTCAGTGCCAAGCAATTCCGTGCGGCAGATTTTGTGATGCAGGTGCAGCGTGTGCTGTTGGCAAGCGGTGCCAAGCCTGCGCAGTTGAAACTCGAATTGACCGAGAGTACGGTGCTGGAGAACGTCGAGGACACCATCGCCAAGATGCGCGAACTGAAGCTCTTGGGTATCAGTTTCTCCATGGATGATTTCGGCACGGGTTATTCGTCTCTCTCCTATCTAAAACGATTGCCGCTCGATCAGATCAAGATAGACCAGAGCTTCGTGCGTGACATCACCACTGACCCCAATGATGCCGCCATCGTGCAGACCATCATCGCCATGACCGAGGCGATGGGCTTGAACGTCATCGCGGAAGGCGTGGAGACCGAGGCGCAACAGGAGTTTTTGGAACTGCGCGGTTGTCATGCCTTCCAGGGTTATCTGTTCAGCAAGCCGGTACCCTTAAGTCAGTTCGAGTCTTTGTTGAGCGCGGCCGCTGCATGAGCGCACGCACCCCACTGCATCCTAAGTACTATCAGACCTTTCTGGTCTTTATGGCCATGTACGCGGTCGTGGTGTTGGGGCTGTCGACGCAGGGCGATGAGAAGTTCGTCAATCTGCATCTGTTGCTAGATACCGGCAACGGCATCCTGTCACTGATGCTGGCGATGTTTCTGCTCACCGAGCAGAGTGCCATCATGGTCAACGTAAGGAAGTATCTGGTAGTGGGTTTTGCGCTGGCTGCCTTTACCGAGATACTCCATGCCTTGATCGGCTTAGAGTGGACCGGCAGTCTGCACTGGATAGAGACATCAGCCGGTTTCTTGCGTCCGGCTACCTGGCCGCCGTCCACCTATGTTTTGCCCATCGCCTTATTCTGGGCACTGCATCTCAAACACAAGCACGCTACACTGGCACCGCGACGCTTTGCACTAGGCATGGTCATCGTCACCATGATGTTGCTGCTGCTCTCGTTGTATCTGCCCAAATATATGGACACGGGTGCTGTTGGGAATACAGCGCCCCACCCAAGTGCCGCTGTTGCTGTTGTGGGCGGCGGTGATTGCAATGGCATGGCGCGAACGCGCCACTCATCCCTTGTTCGAGGGCTTGGCTTGGATGGGTGTGCTGTTGTTGTTATCTGATCTGTGCATGTTGTATTCCACGTCGCCGCATGAGAAGTTCACCATGATGGCGCACGTGGGCAAGCTGTTCGCCTATATGTTGTTGCATAGTGTGCAGATGCGGGTGGCGGCAGAGGACAGTCGCGCGCGTGCGGTCGCGGAAGCCGAGCTGAAACAGGAAAAGAGACATCTGCAGGCCGCGCTCAAAGAATTGCGCTATCAGAAGTTCGCACTGGATCAGCATGCCATCGTCGGCACCACTGACGTACGTGGCGACATCACTTATGCCAACCAGCAGTTCTGCGCTATCAGTGGCTATACCTTGGAGGAGTTGCTCGGGCGGAACCATCGCATCCTCAATTCCGGCATGCATCCCAGAGAGTACTTCACCGAGATGTATCGCTGTGTCGCGTCCGGTCAGGTATGGAGCGGCGAGTTCTGCAATCGCGCCAAGGATGGTCATCTGTACTGGGTGGCGACCACCATCGTGCCGTTCCTTAATGAGGCCGGCAAGCCCACTCAATATATCTCCATACGCACCGACATCACCGAACGCAAACTGAATGACGAGAAGATCCACCAACTGGCTTTTTACGATGTGCTCACCGGCTTACCGAACCGCCGGCTGCTGGCTGATCGCATGCACCAAGCACTTTTGATGAGCGCACGCAGCGGTGATTATGGCGCGGTGCTGTTCCTCGATCTGGATAATTTCAAGACCTTGAACGACTCCAAGGGTCATGACATCGGTGATCTGCTGCTGATCGAAGTGGCGCAACGTCTGCACGCTTGTGTGCGCGAGGAAGACACCGTCGCCCGACTGGGCGGTGACGAGTTCGTGGTGGTACTGGAAGGTCTGGGCAAGGATAGCGCTGCCGCTGCGATACACGCCGAGACCGTGGCAGAAAAGATACGCGCTGCGCTGGATAGGCCCTATCTGTTGAAACACTACGAGCATCATTCCTCGTCGAGCATAGGCATCGTGTTGTTCGACGGTCATGGCGAGAATCTGGACAGTCTGCTCATGCATGCTGATGCGGCGATGTATCAGGCCAAGTCGGCGGGACGTAACACCATACATTTCTTCAACGCGCAGACGCAGTCCGACATTGAGGCGCGCTTGAGTATGAGTAATGATCTGCGCGATGCTTTGAACTTGGGGCAGTTCCAGCTCTACTATCAACTGCAGGTGGACGGCACAGACCGTCATCTGGGTGCCGAAGTGTTGCTGCGTTGGTTGCATCCGCAACGCGGTATGGTAGGGCCTATGGAATTCATCTCCTTGGCCGAACAGACCGGGCTGATCGTACCGATAGGCTTGTGGGTATTACGCACTGCCTGTCTGCAACTCAAAGCCTGGCAACAGCATGAGCGCACCCGCGAGCTTACTTTGGCGGTGAACGTCAGCGCCAAGCAGTTCCGCCATGCCGAGTTCCTCGCTCAGGTCAGTCAGATATTGGAAGAGACCGGTGCGCCAGCGCACAGGCTGAAGCTCGAGTTGACCGAGGGAGTATTGCTTGACGATGTCGAGGCCACCATACTCAAGATGCTGGCATTGCAACAGCTAGGCATCACCTTCTCCATAGACGATTTCGGCACCGGCTATTCCTCGCTGCAATATCTCAAACGTCTGCCGTTGCAGCAGATCAAGATAGACAAGAGTTTTATCAACGACATCACCACCGACAGCAACGACGCTGCCATCGTTCAGACCATCATCGCCATGTCGCAGATGCTGGGGCTGAACGTCATCGCCGAAGGCGTGGAAACCCGGGCGCAGAAGGATTTTTTGCACAGTCGTGGTTGTCTGGCCTACCAGGGTTATCTGTTTGCTAAACCCGTACCATTGGAAGACTTTGAGGTCTTGCTGGGCAAGGCAGTGATCGTGCATACACCTGACAGCGCGGATGGGCATAACAAGAAGGAGCTACTATCAACCGATACGCTGGAATGTTCCATCGACGCTACGCAACAGTGTTGGCAACCGCAGGCACCCCAGCGTGAACCGGTCGTCGTAAGGAGCAGACATGATAGATAGCAAATCGACTATCCAGTCCGTGCAGCTGAAACAGTTGTTTTCCGGTAGCGTGGCATCGCTGAGTACCAGTGTGCTGCTCGCTGCCATCTTGGCCTATACGCAAAGCGAAGTAGTTGGCACGACTATAGCTGCAGGATGGTTTGCCGCAATCATGGTAGTGACTCTGGCGCGCGCAGTATTGTTCGTCACCTATCGTCAGGCGGAGAGGAAAGCTGAGGTAAGTGGCATTTGGTTGACACGCTTCAGAGTCGGTGTGTTGCTGGCGGGTGTGGTGTGGGGGGCGGCCGGTGTGCTGATGTTCCCGGCCAACGATGCACATCATCAGATGTTCCTGACGTTCATTCTGGCCGGTTTGTCTGTTGGGGCGGTGGTGTCCTATTCGGCTGACCTGTTATCCGCGATCGCCTTCGCCGTCGCTTCGCTGTTGCCTTTTGCGTTGCGTTTGTTGGTAGAGCCGAACAGTTTGTCCATATCCATGGGGCTGTCTGGCATACTGTATATCGGGTTTATGGTTGCGAGTCTGGTGCATATCAACAGGAATTTGCGCGACAACACGGTACTGCGTCTGGAGGCCCTGCGTAACCGTGACGTGTTGTCGGCAAGCGAGGCGCGATTCCGCCAGATGTTCGAGCGGCATTCCTCGCCAATGCTGTTGATCGCACCGGATAGTGGCGAGATCGTCAATGCCAACCATGCTGCCTCTGAGTATTACGGTTACTCGGCCGAGCAGTTCAGCGGGATGAACATCGCGCAGATCAATACCCTTTCGGCACAAGAGATTGCCGAGGAGTTGATTTTGGCTTGCCGCGAGGAACGCAACTATTTCGTCTTTCCACACCGTCTTGCCAACGGCGATGTGCGCACGGTGGAAGTGCATTCCTCGCCCGTCGAAGTGGATGGCCAGTCGCTGTTGTTCTCCATTGTTCATGACATCACGCAACGCCAGTTGTTGGAAGAACAGATGCATGGCATGGCGTTCTACGATGCATTGACCCAGTTGCCGAATCGTCGTTTGTTGCTGGATCGTTTGGGCCAAGCTCTGGCCGGTGCGACACGTACCAGACGGTACGGTGCGTTGATGTTCCTCGATCTGGATCATTTCAAGACTATCAATGATTTGTACGGTCACGATGTGGGCGACCAGTTGCTGGTTGAGGCGGCGCGCCGTATTCAGTTCTGCATACGCGAGCAGGACAGCGCGTCGCGACTGGGGGGCGACGAGTTCGTGGTGATGCTGGAAGGTCTTGCGGAGGATGTCATCGAGGCGGTCACCCAGACTGAGGGGGTTGCGGAGAAGTTGCGTGACGCCTTGACTCAACCCTATGTGCTGCACCATGAGGAAAAAATGATCGTCCATCACTGCACCTCCAGCATCGGCGTGGTGATGTTCCTGGAACAGGATGAGACCCGGGAGCAATTGCTCAAGTGGGCGGACATGGCGATGTATCGTGCCAAGGGCGCGGGACGTAACGCCATACGCTTCTTCGATCCCGATATGCAGGTCGCCATTGAGGTGCGCGCGGCGCTGGAGTCCGATCTGCATACCGCCTTGGTCGAGCAGCAGTTCAAGTTGTTCTATCAGGTGCAGGTCAATGCCCACGGTAGGGCGCAGGGCGCGGAGGTGCTGTTGCGCTGGCAACATCCGCAGCGCGGCCTGATCCCGCCGCTGAATTTCATTCCTTTGGCAGAAGAGACCGGCCTCATCGTGCCTATCGGTGCATGGGTGCTGGATACGGCTTGTGCACAGATCAAGCGCTGGCAGGGCAACAAGCAGTTCTGTGATCTGGTGCTGGCGGTGAATGTCAGCGCGCGCCAGTTCCGTCAAGCCGATTTCGTCGCGCAGGTGCGCGGTGCGGTGCAGCGCAACGGCATACGACCGACCTCAATCAAGTTGGAGCTGACCGAAAGCCTGGTGTTGGACGATGTCGAGGACACCATCGCCAAGATGCGCGAGTTGAAGGAATTCGGCGTGACTTTCTCCATGGATGACTTCGGCACCGGTTACTCCTCGCTCAGTCAACTGAAACGATTGCCTCTGGATCAGATCAAGATAGACCAGTCTTTCGTGCGCGACATCACTACCGATAATGCTGACCGGGTGATGGTCATGATCATCGTCGATCTGGGCATGAACTTCGAAGTCGATGTGATAGCCGAGGGCGTGGAGACCGAGGAACAGTTCCATGTGTTGCATCGTTATGGCTGTGGCAGTTTCCAAGGTTATCTGTTTGGCCGGCCGCTGCCGCTGGAAGAGTTCGAAGCAGGCTTGCTGCAAGTGCCCGCCATAAAATTAAAACGAATAATCCTGGATTGGGACATGGGACATGAATGAGCAGGGGACAATGATGCGCCAGACGTACGATAGAAAAATATGAGTCGGCTATCCAGATTCAATCCACTTAGCGGATTGCGCAAGCAGATCAGTTTCGCCAGTGCGCTGATGGTCATCTCGCTTTCGCTGGTGTTGAGTTTCTATGCGGGGCAGAACAGTAAACGTCAGATCGAACGAGAGTCAGGGAGAAGAGTTCGCGCGGCGCGCCAAGAGCATCCTGGATGTGATGGACAGGAGCATGTTCGAACGCAGTCGCGAGATACAGAACGTCGCGGGTCTGGACGATATGCGCGATCCGGTCGTGTCACTGGATCACAAACGCGCCTTGTTGGAGAACCTGCAACACAACTTTAATGCCTATGCCTGGATAGGGATGTGCGATATGCAAGGCATAGGCAAGGTGGGCACCGGGAAATATCTGGAGGGCAAGGATCTCAATAAGCGTCCTTGGTGTACCAAGGGACGCAATGGCACTTATGTGGGTGACATGCATGACGCCATGTTGCTGGCCAAGCTGTTGCCCAATCCTTCCGGGCAACCGTTCTATCTGGTCGATGTCGCCTCGCCGGTGCGCGACCAGAATGGTGAATTGCAGGGCGTGTTATGCGGGCATATCTACTGGAACTGGCTGGAAGAGATGCTGGATACCAAGCAGTCGCCCGGCAAAGATATCTTCATCGTCAGTCAGGACGGGTTGATCCTGTCCGGTCCAGCTGCACCGCGCAGTAATCTGAGCGTGCTCGCACCCAAGACGCTACAGGCTATCTCCGCCGAAGGCAGGGATAACGGCTATCTGTTGGAGCGCTGGCAGGACGGCAAGACCTATCTGGTGGGTTATGCCAAGTCTTCCGGGTATCACGACTATCAGGGGATGGGTTGGATAGGGCTGGTGCGCGAGGATGTGACGCCAAGCCTTCGTGCCAGCTATCCAGTTGCGTAACCGCATCCTGTTGGTGGGTGCGCTGCTGGGCGTGTTGTTCGCTTGGATGGGCTGGTTGATGGCGGGACGTATCGCGCGTCCCATCGTGCGTATCAGTCTGGCCGCCGACAAGATCGCTGCCGGAGACCTGGCCCAGGATGTACCCAGGAAAGAGGGTGAAGGCGAGGTGGCACATCTGTCCACCGCCATCCACGACATGGTCATTCATCTCACCCAGGAGATCGCGCAGCGCCGCCTGGCCGAGCAGGGTTTGCGACTTTCAGCGCAGGTGTTCGAACAGAGCAACGAGGCCATCATGATCACCGATGCGCAAGGCAATATCGTGATGGTGAATCGTGCTTTCGTCGAGATATTCGGTTACAGCGAGCAGGAGGTGCTGGGCAAGAATCCGCGCCTGTTCAATTCAGGGCGACAGTCAGCGGAGTTCTATCGTAATTTCTATGCCGAACTGGCCCGCACCGGCCAGTGGCGTGGCGAGATATGGAACAAGCGCAAGAACGGCGAGGTATTCCCCGAGTGGATGGGTATCAGCGTACTGTGTGACGAGGAGGGTGAGATCAGCAACTATATCGCCATCTATCTCGATCTGACCGCCAGCAAGAAAGAACAGGAACGCATCGCCTATCTGGCCAGCTATGACATGTTGACCGGGCTGCCCAACCGCTATCTGCTCAATGACAGACTGGAGCAGGGACTGAATCTGGCTAGACGCCACGGTGGCAAAGTGGCGGTGATGTTCATCGATCTGGATCACTTCAAGAAAATCAACGATATCCTCGGACACGATGTCGGTGATGAATTATTGAAGATGGTGGCGGAACGGCTCAAGTCCTGTTTGCGCCGCTCCGATACGCTGGCTCGCCAGGGGGGCGACGAGTTCGTCGCGGTGTTGGGCGACATCGAGTCCGAGGACGAGGTCACTTTCGTCGCCGAGAAGATGATCGGCTCCCTGTGCGGACAGTTCAGTATCCGCGAGCATCAGTTGGTCATCACCACCAGCATAGGGGTGAGCATCTATCCCGATGACGGCGCGGATACCGTGACCTTGTTGCGCAGTGCCGACATGGCCATGTATCGCGCCAAGGACGCGGGGCGTAACCGCTTCCAGTATTTCGAGCAGGAGATGAACGACAAGGCCGTGTTGCGTATGCAACTGGAGAACGATCTGCGCAATGCGATGACACAAGGCGAGTTGATGTTGTACTACCAGCCCAAGGTGAACATCGCCAGCGGCGCAGTGGTGGGTATGGAGGCGTTGTTGCGCTGGCAGCATCCTGTGCTCGGCTTTGTGTCTCCCGCGCAGTTCATTCCGGTGGCGGAGGAGAACGGTCTGATCAACGAGATAGGCGACTGGGTGCTGCGTCAGGCCGCGTTGCAACAGCGCATCTGGCAGTCGCTCGGTTATCACATCGTGCCCATGGCGGTGAACCTGTCGGCCCGCCAGTTCGCCCAGCACGACCTGGTCGAAAAGATCGTCGCCATCGTGCGCGATGTGGGTATCTCCAGCGAGTTCATAGAGCTGGAGCTGACCGAGAGCATGCTGATGGACATCGGCGTGAACAGCCTGGACATCATGCAAAGATTGGACGATGCCGGATTCGATCTGGCGCTGGACGATTTTGGCACCGGCTACTCTTCGCTCAGCCGTTTGAAGCTGCTGCCGGTCAAGTCGCTGAAGATAGACCAATCCTTTGTGCGCGACATCGCCACCGATGAGAATGACGCAAGCATCGTCAATGCCACCACGGTATTGGCCCATGCGATGGAGATGAAAGTGGTCGCGGAAGGCGTGGAGACCCAGCAACAGCTGGATTTTCTGCGTGATCTGCAGTGCGAGGAATATCAAGGTTATCTGTTCAGTCGGCCGGTGCCAGCCGCTGAAGCAGTAAAGTTTTTGTTGAGTAAGGCTGGCTAGCAATTGCCGGATAGTTATGCTGTCGCAGTGATGGCATAGGATGATAACAAGCGAAAGGAAGTATGCCGATGAAGAAGCAAACGCCGTTACGTGTGCCGGTCACTGCCGGTCTGAAGGACATCTATGCGCTGGATATGCATACGGCTTATCAGGCCGCCTGTCTGGGTAAATTCAATGTCGAGCTGTTTGGTCGATTAGCGACCGCCATTGCCGTGGTACTTACCGCACTTGAGCATAAACACAGCAAGCTCCCCCAAGCGGTAGAGACGCTGGACGCGGCGGTCGCCGCGCTGGTACAGGTCAAAAATAGAGGAGATGCGAGTGATGTATGGGAGCTGACGCCGAGCGAGTTACCGGTGATCCTGGATGGTATCTTTATGGTCGAACAATGTATCGGTACCTTGGATGTCGCGTTGCTGGAACAGACTGCGTCTGAACTGGGTCGGTAAATCGGCCATGCGCAGGGTAGGGCTTGGACTAGCCCTGATCAAACCCCACAGGGTCGCGCACTTTAAGCGCTCATCACGATAGGGATGCGTCGCGCACCGAACGCCTTGTCGAACTTCTCGAAACGCCCCGCGACTTGGGCATGACAATCCGGGCAATGACCATCGGGTGTGAGGCGATACTGTTCAATCTCGTACCAGTCACGCACGATCAGCTTGCTGCCGCATGATGGACAGTGCGTGGTGTCGCCCGCGATGTTGTGTACGTTACCAGTGTAGACATATCTCATCCCGGCAGCCTTGGCGATGCGCCAAGCCTGTTGCAAAGTCTCAGGCGGCGTGGCGGGGACATTGACCATCTTGTAATCGGGATGGAACGCGGAAAAATGCAGCGGCACATCCACGCCCAGTTCCTGCATCAGCCATGCACTCATCCTGCTGATTTCATCCGCGCTGTCGTTGAGGCCGGGGATCAGCAGGGTGGTGATCTCGAACCACACATCGGTCTCCTGTTTCAGATACTTCAGCGTGTCCAGCACGGGTTGCAGATGCGCGCCGGTCTGTTTGACATAGAACTCGTCGGTGAACGCTTTCAAGTCCACGTTGGCCGCATCCATCTTGGCGTAGAACTCGCGGCGCGGCGTATCGTGCATATAACCTGCCGTCACGGCCACGGTCTGCACGCCGACAGCGTGGCAGGCATCGGCCACATCCATTGCATATTCGGCGAAGATCACCGGGTCGTTGTAGGTGAAGGCCACGCTCTTGCAACCCAGTCGCAGCGCGGTATTGGCGATGGCCTCCGGGGTGGCTTGGTCGGCCAGCTTGTCGAAGCTGCGCGACTTGGAGATGTCCCAGTTCTGGCAGAATTTGCAGGCGAGGTTGCAGCCCGCTGTGCCGAACGAGAACACGCTACTGCCGGGATAGAAATGGTTGAGCGGCTTCTTCTCGATGGGATCGACGCAAAAACCTGAACTGCGCCCGTAGGTGGTGAGTACCATCTTGTCATCCACGCGACCGCGCACGTAGCAGGCGCCGCGCTGTCCCTCATGCAACTTGCAGTCGCGCGGACACAGGTCACACTGGAGGCGCCCGTCATCCAGCTTGTGCCAGTACTTGGCAGGGTAGCGTTCGTTCATGCCGATGGCTTCGTCCATGTCAGTCTCCTTCGTGCCATTTTTGTACCGTGTAGCGTGACAGCTTGATGTCGTTCGACCAGAAGTCCTTAGGCAGTCCAGCCTTCTCCTTGAGATGGGCTACAAACATCTGCGGTTGTTGCAATTGCGCCCACACCTGCGGCAAGTAGGTGGCGCGGTGTCTGCCATATTCCAATACCACGCCATCGATACCCGGATGCAGCTGTGCCAGCGCATCTTGTTCGCTGCTGAATTGCAGCGCTTCCGGCGTGCTGAGCAGGGACACATCCACCCGCACCTCGGCGAATTCTTCTTTGCTGAGCGGATCGAAACGCGGATCCTGGAAGGCTGCAGCGACGGCGTTGCGCTGCACATCGTCCCGCAGCGGACGGTACGCCTCCAGACTGCCGATGCAGCCGCGCAGCTGGTCGTGCAGGGTCAGCGTGACGAAAGTCGCGCTGAGTTCGTCCAACCAGCCGGCATGCGGCAGGTCGTGCGAGACGAAACCTAGTTCTTTGGCGATAGCTGCACGGGCCAGATGAACCAGCGTCTGCCCTTTTTTATTATCCAGCATGATCGTTCTCCCCGGTAAAAGCGAAGGCCGCGTAACCCACGACCTGGTCGCGGCTCCCAGCGGTATCGCCAGAGTTGCGCAAGTCGAGCAGGTGCGGTGTGAGATGATGTTTGCGCGCCGCCAGGATGAGTCCATTGATAGGTGTGCCGCCGCAGGCTTGCTCGTGCGATATAGGTTGTTTGAGATGCAAGATGGCATCGGCAGTCAGCGCGTCTACCTGCTGCGCGGTGTTGTAGGGCAAGTAGTGCGAGAGGTCGGAGCTAATCACGATCAGGGTTTCCTCGCCCCCCCAGACCACTTCCAGCACCTCGGCGACTTCTTCCGCGCTCGCCATGCCGACCGCCAGCGGCAGCAAGGTGAAGTCGGTCAGCACGCTTTGCAGAAAGGGGAGTTGTACTTCCAGCGAATGTTCCTGTGCATGTGTCGCCGTGTGGATGACGACTTGCGGCAGAGCTGTGATGGCACGCAGCGCGTCCCTATCCAGTATCACCCGCCCCAGCGGCGTGTCGAACGCTGCGCTATCCGGTACAGCCAAGCCGTGTACCGCGACGCGATGCGTGGGACCCAGTAACACCACACGACGGATGCGCGATGCAATGGCTTTCAGCGTGACATAGGCGCTGGCCGCGACCGCGCCGGAATAGAGATAACCGGCATGCGGGACGATCAGTGCTTTGGGATGTAGTGTTTGCGCGTGCGCCTCGGACAAAAACTTGTGCACATCCTGCGCAAGTTGTTTGGGGTCGGCGGCGTAGAACTGTCCTGCGACGGCGGGTGGACGGATGGTGGACATAGAACCTCCCATGCTGACTATGTTAGCAATATGAGGGTGGTTCCGGAAGGAATCAAGTCCGGATTGAAGAGCGAGCGACTATTTGTTAGCAGGGGATAATCGGGGTTTAGCGCTTTTCACCGAGATCGAGTTGCCGGACGTAGTGGCAGGTGTAGCCGTTCGGGTGCTTGACCAGATAACGCTGGTGGTAGCCTTCGGCACGGAAGAATGCTTGAAATGGCACGACTTCGGTGACGAGTTTGGCCTGCCAGTCGCCCGAGGCATCCACGCTTGCGATGACTCGTTCGGCTGTGAGCCGCTGTTCCTCGCTGACAAAGAAGATCACCGAGCGGTATTGCGAACCGATGTCGTTACCTTGCTGGTTGCGTGTGGTCGGGTTGTGCATACGGAAGAACTCGAACAACAGGTGCGCGTAGTCCAGCCGTGCCGGATCGAATTCGACCTGCAAAGATTCTGCATGGCCGGTGCTGCCGGTCTTAACGTGTTCGTAGTCCGCGGTGGCGGCATCTCCCCCGCAGTATCCGACCTCGGTGCTCAGCACTCCGGGTATCTGTCTGACCAGTTCTTCCATGCCCCAGAAGCAGCCTCCGGCGAGATAAGCGGTTTGAGTGTTGTCGGTCATGGTAGATCCTTCAGGTTTGGGATGGGGGCGAGTGTCAACAAGCGAGGCGGGATTGATTTAACGTGCGCGCTTTTTTGCAGTATTAGAAGGATACCTCACCGAAGGCCCTTTAGAGCGCGCAAATCGTTGCAGCCGGCAGCGTGAAGTTATTGGCGAGAATGCCAGAGTCTTGCCGGTTTCTGGGTCTTTGAAGCGGATGCGCCGCAACGACCCTGGGTAATCCTGCCGGGTGTAAATCCCATTTAGCGCAATCGTCTGATCGCTGATGATGCCTGCACTTCAATCCGTCTGTGCCGAATACATCCGGTGCGCATCGAGATTCGATTTGCCGCGTGTGACGAAGACTGCGCCCGCCAGATAGAGCACAGCGCGTGCGCAGTCTTGCAGTGCCAATAATATCTAGACCTGGTGTGGTGAATCGCTGGTGTGAAGCTGGCGCAAAGGTGCGCTTATGGGGCGGAGATCAGGCGCTACCGAGTGGCCTACCGCTGCCGGGGGTGAAGCTGGGCTGGCCGTTGGCGCTGTAGAGATTGGCTTGGTTGGTGGCGTTGTTGAGAACACTAAGCGCTTGTTGGTTGTGGCGTAGTTTGAGTTGTATCAGTTCGCCGCTGGTCTGGTTGAGGTGTTGCGCGCGTTCGGCGTAGTCGCGCAGTTCCTGCCACAGGTTCCAGCTGCTTGGGCCTTCCATTTGCAGTCGTGTTTTTATGGCGGCCGCATCCAGTCCGGCGAAACGGTGTTTGAACAGTGCGTTGCGGGCCTCGATCAAGGTGTTGAGGGTCAAGGCCTGTGTGGATTTTTGCTCTGCGAGCGTGAGCACTTCATCGGTGAGGTTCTCTACCAATGCGGCTTGCTCGCGCTCCAGCAGTCCGACGAAGGTGCGCAAGGCATCCCGTTCGGATTGCAAGGCCAGTTGTATGTCGTTGAGTGGTGCCAAGCTTATCCCTGATGGCGGATCAGCGTTCTGACCGATTCGAGCAGTTTGTCCGCGACCACACCGGAATTGACCTGAAACTTGCCTTGGCTGATGGCGAGTTTGATCTCGGCGACCTTGTTCGCATCCACTACCGGCGCACTGGCCATACTGTTCTCCATGCTGTTGAGTTGCGCGGCGGTGGAGCCCAGCGAGACGCTGGTGCTGGCGGTTGGTGTTGCAGGGGAGGGCGCACTCTTGCTCGCATTGAGGCGCGAGGTGGTCTCTCCGACGCTGGCGGCGGGTTGGGGTTTGCTGGGTTTATCGATCTTCACGGTGTTCCTCTCAGTCTGAACTTGTCCATAAGCTAGGACGTTGTCCACTATATCGGTAAGAAAAAGGATTACTTTAGGGTGTTGTTAAAAAATCTTGCTTCACGTTATCCCGCCACCATCTTGCTGTATACACCCTCTGCCTTTATAGCGGATGTGTCTGTGTTGCACAACCCGCACTTTACGGGGCGATCTCGACCACGCCGCTGCCATGTGCCACGCCGTTGATCACTCCTCCGGTGTAGCTCCTCACCTTGGCCAACTGTCCGTCGCTGGCGTCGTTCAATGCCACGCCTGAGCTGCGGATGCTAAAACTGTCGCCCTGCACCAATAGTTGTACGGTCTGCCCTTGCTTGATGCTGTAGGGCACGCGCAGCATCTCGGTGCGCAGCATCTGTCCCGCCGAGATGCTGTAACGCAACACTTTGCCCAGCACCTGCTCCGGGTCGATCAGCCCGCCCGGATGGCTCACTTCGCGGCTCTGGGTGGTCAGGTCGGCCTCGCTAATCACATGTCCTGCGGGGAGTTGTATGACGTTGATGAGTATCTGCTGGGTGAGCTTGATCTGCACCGGCACAAAGATGGTCCAGCCATGGTCTTGCTTGCAGCGCACCCCCACCGAGGTCTTGCCGATCAGCATGCTGCCGGAAGGCAGGAAGGTTTCCAGCGCGCTGCAGTGTTGCAGCACGAGGCGGCGATCTATCTCATCGACCTGATAGCTCATCTTGCCGGGTTGCCCCGCGGTCTGTTGTTGTACGAAGGCGCTGACCTGGCTGCGTATCACGTCATGGTCCTGCACGCTGGCGTAGAGCAGCGTGGGACACAGACACAGCAGGAAGAGGATGCACTTTTTCATGAGCCGCATTTTGCGACGACTCGCGTCGGCATAGTGTCTGGAATTGAAGCAGAAATACGCCTTTATTCGGCGCATAGCGCTTGCTGAGTGCGACGTAGTATGCAGTCCATGTAAGTAGGTGCAGGAAGAACAGGAGGCTGTGATGGTCAGCAAACTAGACGAAGCTTTTCGATTCCACCAGACGGCGTTGAGTCTGCGGGCGGGACGGCAGGAACTGCTGGCGTCCAATATTGCCAATGCCGATACGCCCAACTACAAGGCCAGAGACATCGATTTTGCCAGCGCTTTGCAGGGCGCGATGACTGGGTCGACCGCGAAGCTGGAGATGACACAGTCCTCATCCGCGCATCTGCAAGGCACGACTAACGATTCCATATTAGGTGCGCCTGCGCTGTACCGCAGACCCATGCAACCCAGCGCTGACGGCAACACGGTGGAGATGGATGTGGAGCGCGCCCAGTTCGCCGATAACGCGCTGCGCTATGAGGCCAGTGTTAAGTTCATCAGTGATGACATCAAAGAAGTGATGCAAGCCATACAGGGGTAATAGGTCATGTCGCTATTCAATATATTCAACGTGGCAGGTTCGGGGATGACAGCGCAGTCGCAGCGTCTCAATGCTGTCGCCAGTAATCTGGCCAACGCCGACAGTACCACCAGTGCCGACGGCACGCCTTATAAAGCCAAGCAGGTGATCTTCAGCGCCACACCGGTCGGTGCGGGGCAAGTGCAGGGCGTCAAGGTGACGGCGGTGGTGGAAGACAACTCGCCGATGAAGATGGTGTACGACCCCAAACATCCGATGGCCAACAAGGACGGCTATGTGGCGATGCCCAATGTGAATGTGGTGGATGAGATGGTGAACATGATTTCCGCCTCGCGTGCTTACCAAAATAATGTGGATGTGTTGAACACCTCCAAGACCCTGCTGCTCAAGACCCTGACCATCGGTCAATAATGAAAGGAAATAGACATGATCACCTCCGCCACCAATAACAGTTCCGCCGCCTTATTCAATTCGCTGAATGCCAGCTCCAGTTCCGCCGGCAACACGGCGGCGAATGGCGCGGCCAGTACTCAGGATAGATTCCTCACGCTGTTGGTTACGCAGATGAAGAACCAGGACCCGCTCAATCCTATGGATAACGCGCAGGTCACTTCACAGATGGCGCAACTGAGCACCGTCAGTGGCATCGATAAGCTCAACGTGACCTTGCAGGCCTTGAGCAGCAGCATGACCGCGAGCCAGTCGTTGCAGGCTGCTTCGATGATAGGGCATGGGGTGCTGACCCCGGGTAATACGCTGAATCTGGCTAATGGCACGGCACTGGGCGGCGTCGAGTTGCCGCAGTCGGTCGATAACCTTCAAGTCAATATCCAGGATCAGAGTGGCAAGACGATACGCACCATGGATCTGGGCGCGATGGCGACAGGTGTGCAAGGTTGGCAATGGAACGGGCTGGATGATGCCGGTGTGGCCGTGCCTGCGGGTAGTTACACCTTCAATGTCAACGCGACTCAAGGCGGCGCGACCGTGGCGGCTTCGGCGTTGTCCTTCGGTATTGTCAATGGGGTCACGCAGACCAGCTCGGGTGCCAGTCTGAATATCGGACAGAGCGGTCTGGTGGCGATGACGCAAGTGAAACAGATACTTTAAGTAAACAACAAGATTAGCAGTTCATCGGGTTAAACGAATTCCAGCCGTGCAGCACTTGCCAGTCTGGTCACATTCTTAAGGAGAGCATCATGGGTTTTCAGCAAGGTTTGAGTGGGTTGAATGCGGCAGCCAAGAATCTGGACGTCATCGGTAACAACGTGGCGAATGCCAACACGGTCGGTTTCAAGCAATCCCAAGCTCAGTTCGCGGATGTGTATGCTTCGACCTTGGTCGGCAATGCGCAGGTCGGTACCGGGGTGAAGGTGGCAGCGGTGACGCAGCAGTTCGCGCAAGGCAATCTCAACGTGACTAATAACTCCATGGACGTGGCGATCAGCGGCAACGGTTTCTATCGCATGGATAACAACGGCGCCATCTCCTACAGCCGCAACGGTCAGTTCCAGTTGGACAAGAACGGTTTCATGGTCAATAACCAAGGCCTCAAGCTGACAGGCTACCCGGTTAATGCGGCAGGTGCCATCGTCACCGGTGCGCCCGGCCCTATTCAAATTTCGGCAGCCTCGCTGATGCCTAAAGCGACGGTCAATGTCACTGCGGGATTGAATTTGGACTCACGTGCTGTGGCGGTACCTTTAGCCACAGTATTCAATCCACTCGATCCGACCACTTACAACAACTCCACCTCAGCCACGGTTTACGACAGTTTGGGTGGCAGCCATGTCGCCACCACATATTTCCAGAAGACGGCACCCAATACTTGGAATTCTTATCTAGCCGTAGATGGTGTGATGGTGCCTGCCGTGGTTCCGCCTGCTGCGCCTACTCCGTTGACGGCGATGACCTTCAGCACCAGTGGTGCGCTGCTAACACCGGCTGGCGGTATTGCCGCCTCTGCGGCATTTACGCCGACGGGGGGCGGCGCGGCACAGACGCTGTCTTTCAATTTCGCCAGCACTTCACAGTACGGCAGCACTTTCGGTGTCAATTCATTGACGCAGGACGGTTACGCGACTGGGCAATTGAGCGGCTTCAGCACCGGTGCGGATGGCACCATCGTCGGTCGTTATTCGAATGGTCAGACCAAGCCTATGGGACAAGTGGTATTGGCTAACTTCAGTAATGCGCAAGGTCTGGTGCCAATAGGAAATAACCAGTGGTCTGAGAGCATCACTTCCGGCATCCCGCTGGTAGGCGCACCCGGTTCTTCCAGTCTGGGCATTCTGCAGTCCGGCTCAGTGGAAGATTCCAACGTCGATTTGACCGCCGAGCTGGTGAATATGATCACCGCGCAACGCTCCTATCAGGCCAATGCGCAGACCATCAAGACCCAAGACCAGTTGATGCAGACCTTGGTCAACTTGAGATAGTTCTAGTTAAGGAGTAAGTCATGGACAGATTGATCTATACCGCAATGACAGGGGCCTCACAGGTACTGCAACAGCAGGGCGCCGTGTCGCAGAACCTGGCCAACGCGAATACGACAGGCTTCCGTGCCGAACTCAGTACCTTCCGTGCCGTGCCGCTGGTTGGTGAGGGCTTGGCGACCCGTACCTTCGTGGTCGATTCAACCCCCGGTTCCGACTTTACCCCAGCGGGTCTCCAGCAGACCGGTCGTTCGCTCGATGTGGGCATACAGGGCGATGGCTGGATCGCTGTGCAGGGCTTGGATGGCAAAGAAGCCTATACCCGTAATGGTAGTTTTCAGGTCACTTCAAATGGCGTGTTGCAGACGCGTGCCGGCCTCAATGTGCTGGGCGACAGCGGCCCAATCACTATACCGCCCGACACCGAAGTCAGTATCGCCAAGGACGGCACCATTTCCACTGTACCAAGCGGCACGCAGACCGCCGCAGTCGTGGTGGTGGGGCGGTTGAAACTGGTCAATCCACCTGAAGCGACTTTGGAGCGTGGTGGTGATGCCTTATTCCATCTCAAGAGTGGAGGTGTCGCGCCGGCGGACAGCAAGGTGCAACTGGCTGCTGGCAGTGTGGAAGGCAGTAACGTGAACACCGTGGAGGAGATGGTCAACATGATCACTCTGGCACGCAAGTTCGATATGCAGATGAAGATGTTGCAAAGCGCCGATAACAACGCGCAGAAGTCCGGTTCGATACTCTCTGTAGCAGGTTAAAGCGAAAATTTTTGAAAGGTTAAAATCATGATACGTTCACTATGGATATCCAAGACCGGTCTGGATGCACAGCAGACCCAGATGGATGTGGTAGCCAATAATCTGGCCAACGTCAGCACCAACGGTTTCAAACGTTCGCGTGCGGTGTTCGAGGACTTGCTCTACCAGACCATACGCCAACCCGGCGCACAGTCCTCACAGCAGACCCAGATACCGTCCGGTTTGCAGATCGGTACCGGTGTACGTCCTGTGGCGGCGGAACGTATCCATACCCAGGGCAATCTGCAACAGACCGGCAACCAGCTCGACGTGGCCATTCAAGGTGCGGGGTTCTTCCAGGTGCTGTTGCCTGACGGCACCACTGGCTACTCTCGTGACGGTTCATTCCAGAGTGATGCGCAGGGCCAGTTGGTCACCTCCAACGGTTATCCCATCCAACCCGCGCTGACCATCCCCGCCAACGCCACCAGTGTGACCATCGGTCGCGACGGTGTGGTGTCTATCACCCAACCCGGTGTGGCCGCGCCGGTGCAAGTGGGCAGCATGCAACTCACCACCTTCATTAATCCGGCCGGTCTGCAAAGTGCGGGCGGCAATCTGTATCAGGAGACGGCTTCGTCCGGGACTCCCAACACCAATGTGCCCGGTTCGAACGGCACGGGTACCTTGAATCAGAACTATCTGGAGACTTCCAATGTGAACGTGGTGGAGGAGATGGTGAACATGATCCAGACTCAGCGCGCTTACGAGATCAACTCCAAAGCGATCACGACATCTGACCAGATGTTGCAAAAACTATCGCAGATGTAGAGAGACGGATATGACTAAATCGTACACATCGTTGTTGGTCATCGCCCTGCTCGCGTTACTTGGCGCATGCACACCGTCGACCAATATCAAACAGCCTTTGACGGCGCGCCCCGAAGCAAAACCGGCGGTCGTAGCAGCGGGTGATGGTGCGATATTCCAGGCGGGCGTGAACGACAGGCCGTTGTTTGAAGACCGGCGCGCGCGTCACGTCGGTGACGTGCTCATCATCAACATCGTCGAGACCACCTCGGCAGCCGAAAAATCCGGCAGCAATGCCGGCACCAGCGGCAGCATCGCGATAGGTTCGCCCAAGGTCACAGCGGGTGCCATCGGACAGACGATACAGACTCCGTTCAATGTATCAGGCAGCTCGGCGCTCAAGTCCGCCAGCGCCAGCGACAGTTCGGGCAGCAACACCTTCTCCGGCTCCATCACCGTGACGGTCACTGAAGTGTTACCCAATGGCAATCTGCATGTTGCGGGCGAGAAGCAGGTGGCGATCAAACATTCCGAAGAATATGTGCGCTTTTCCGGCGTGGTGAGTCCCGCCACCATCAGCAGCAGCAACACCGTGCAATCGACTCAGGTGGCCGATGTGCATGTCGAATACAAGGGTGCGCAGAACATCGATGCATCGGCAGTGACGACCATGTTCAGTCGCTTCTTCTTCTCCATCTTCCCGTTCTAAGGAGACACGATGAACACTATGCTCAAATCACTCTGGGTCACCGCACTCATGGCTATGTCTTTGTTGGTCGCGAACGCCGCTTATGCCGACCGCATCAAGGATATGGCCAGCATCCAGGGGGTGCGTGACAACCAGTTGCTGGGCTATGGTCTGGTAGTCGGTCTGGATGGCAGCGGCGATCAGACCACGCAGACACCGTTCACCGTGCAGAGCACTGTCACCATGCTGGCGCAGATGGGCGTGACCCTGCCGCCCGGCACCAGTCTGCAACTCAAGAACGTCGCGGCGGTGATGGTCACCGCCACGCTGCCACCTTTTTCTAAACCCGGTCAGGTCATCGATGTCACGGCTTCCTCGCTGGGGAATGCCAAGAGCCTGCGCGGCGGCACTTTATTGATGACACCACTGAAAGGTGCGGACGGGCAAGTCTATGCCATGGCGCAGGGCAACGTGCTGGTGAGCGGGGTAGGCGCTTCTGCCGGCGGTGCATCGGTGCAGGTCAATCATCTCAGCGTGGGACGTGTGCCTGCCGGTGCCACGGTGGAACGCTCTGTGCCCACCTTGCTGGGGCAGGGCGATTTTATCCATCTGGAACTGAATACCAATGACTTCACCACCGCCGCACGCATCGTCGAAGCGATCAATAAGAAGCTGACACCCGACACCGCCGCCGCTCTGGATGGCAGACTGATCGAGGTGCGCGCACCGACCGGCACGCAGCGCGTCGCCTTTATTTCGCAAATAGAGAATATGGAAGTCGACCCTGCGCAGGGCGTGGCCAAAGTGACCATCAATGCGCGCACCGGCTCGGTGGTGATGAACCAGAACGTGACCTTGGAGAGCTGTGCCATCGCGCACGGTAATCTCACCGTGGTCATCAATACCGACAGCACCGTCAGCCAGCCCCTTCCTTTTTCGGAAGGCAAGACTAAGCAGGTGGATAAGACCACGATCGATGTGAAATCGGACAAAGGCGGCTTGGTGCAACTGCCGCGCGGCGTGTCGCTCAGCGAAGTGGTCAAGGCGCTTAACTCCATAGGCGCGACCCCGCAAGACCTGTTGGCCATCCTGCAAGCGATGAAGGCGGCAGGTGCGCTGCATGCGGAGCTGGAGGTGATCTGATGGTCATGCCACTCAACAACGCGTCCGATATGAGCTCACTGGCGATGGATAGCCAGTCGCTGGACGCGTTGCGTGCTCAGGCCAAGCAGGCCCCGGACAAAGCTCTCAAGTCTGCGGCGCAACAGTTCGAATCGGTGTTCCTCAATATGATGCTCAAGAGCATGCGTGAGGCCACCCCGCAGGATGGCATGTTCGATAACGAGCAGACCAAAATGTTCACCGGCATGCTGGATCAGCAGTTCGCGCAGAACATGGCTAGCCGTGGCGTTGGGCTGGCTGACATCATGGTCAAACAATTGAGCCGCAATGCGGGCTTGCCCGCAGTGAAGGGAGACGAGGGAGGGGGGAAGGGAGCGGTCTTGACGCCCATGCCTCCGAATGTTTCGACCAGCGCCATTCCTTCCGCATACAACAGCAACACTCAGCAAGACTTCATGAGCCGCATGCTGCCGCATGCCATGCAAGCCAGTCAGCCCGGTGGTGTGCCGCCGCATCTGATGTTGGGACAGGCGGCGCTGGAGAGTGGCTGGGGCAAGCGTGAGATCCGTAATGCTGATGGCACGAACAGCTATAATCTGTTCGGCATCAAGGCCGGCGCGAACTGGAACGGCAAGGTCGCCGCCGTCACCACCACCGAATACAGTAACGGCGTGGCACACAAGCAAGTGGATAACTTTCGCGCCTATCCCTCCTATGCCGCCGCCTTTCAGGACTATGCGCAGATGATGAACAACAATCCGCGCTACGCCGCGGTGTTACAGCAGGGCGGTGACCATGCGGGGATGGCGCAGGCATTACAGAAAGCCGGTTATGCCACCGACCCCAACTATGCGGACAAGTTGGTGCAGGTGATGAGCAAGATCGTGGTGCAGGGTTAAGCACAGCGTCAGGATATTAAAGAATTCTCTAGTGCTGCCGATAAGCAGTTGAGGTCGGCATCTCGGTAAGGAAAAAGGAATAAATCATGGCGAGCAGTATCTTTAGCATAGGATTGAGCGGGCTGAATGCGGCGCAGGCGGGCTTGACCACCACGCAGCACAATATCGCCAATGCGAATACGGCCGGTTACAACCGCCAGCAGATCGTGCAATCCACCAATCTGCCGCAATATACGGGCGCAGGTTATCTGGGACAGGGTACCAATGTCAGTGGCATCAAACGTATCTACGATGATTTCCTGAACGGCCAAATTTTGCAGGGGCAGGCTCAGTCCAGTCAATTGAGCACTTACCTCGCGCAGGTCAGCCAGATCGACAATGTGCTGGCCGACCCGGCAGCGGGCATGTCCCCTGCGATGCAGGATTTCTTCAATTCCATGAATCTGGTCGCCAACTCGGCTGATTCCATACCGGCACGCCAAGCGCTGTTGAGCAGCGCGCAGTCTATGGTGAGTCGCTTTCAGACCATCAATCAGCAGTTCAGCGACATGAGTAACAGTCTCAACGGGCAGATCGCTACCAGTGTCACCTCTATCAATAGCTTTGCCCAACAGATCGCCACCCTGAATCAGAGTATCACCCTGGCCCAGGGGGTCTCCGGTGGACAGCCGCCCAATGATCTGCTCGATCAACGCGACCAGCTGATCAGCCAGTTGAACCAAGAGGTCAAGGTCTCCGTTTTGAAGCAGACCGATGGTAGCTATAACGTGTTCGTCGGTAGCGGCCAGTCTTTGGTGGTGGGCAATCAGGCCTTCGCGCTGAAGACTGTACAGTCAACGACCGATCCGACGCGTACCGAGGTCGCTTACTCGGCTAATGGTGCGACGGTAAATCTGCCGCAGACTGCATTTCAGGGAGGTAAGCTGGGGGGGCTGTTGACCTTCCGTGACCAGAGTTTGGAGCCGGCACGTAACGCCTTGGGACGTCTGGCCATCAGTCTATCCAGCACCCTCAATGCGCAGCATCAGTTGGGTCAGGATATGAACGGCGCGCTGGGGGGGAATCTGTTCAATGTTGCCTCACCCTTGGTCAGCAGCGCCAGCACGAATGCGGGTAATGCCGTGATGTCGGCTACGCTGAGCAGCAGCAATGCGCTGACCACCAGTGACTACACGCTCAAGTCCAACGGTGGCACGAGTTACACGCTGGTGCGTCTGTCGGACAACACCGTCACCAACTTTGCCTCATTGCCTCAGACCATAGACGGATTCACCATCAATCTGGCCTCGGGGGCGGCGGTGGCGGGGGACACCTTCCTGATCCGTCCGACGGCAGCGGGAGCGCAAGGCATCTCGGTCGCGATCACCGATCCGCTCAAGATCGCCGCCGCCGCACCGGTACTGGGCCGCGCAGCGTTGGCTAATACCGGCAACGCCAGCATCAGCAACGGTACGGTTACACCACCGTTGAACGCTAGTCTGCAAGCGCCGGTGAGTATTACTTTCAACGCCGCGGTTGCACCCGCTTTGCCGACCTACACCGTCAGCGGCGCCGTGCCTGCCGTCGCCGCAGCGATTAGTTACACCCCCGGAGCTACCATCGCGCTAGCCTACAACGGTTGGACTGCGCAGATCACCGGCACGCCGGCGGCAGGCGATGTGTTCAATATGCAGGCCAATACCGGCGGCATCGCCGACAACCGTAACGCCTTGACGATGGCCGGTTTGCAATTGCAGAACACCATGGTTAACGGCACAAGCACTTTTCAGAGTGCTTACGGACAGATGGTGGCGGATGTCGGTAACAAGACGCGCGAGGTCACCTTGGGGAACACCGCGCAGACCAATATGGTCACCCAGTTGGTGCAGACGCAACAATCGGTGTCCGGTGTGAATCTGGACGAGGAAGCGGCCAACCTGATGCGCTACCAGCGTGCCTATCAGGCGGCGGGTAAAGCCATACAAGTGGCGAACACCATGTTCGATACATTATTGACTCTGAGATAGGTAGGTGTGAGATGCGTATCAGTACCAGCATGATCTACGACAGCAATGTCACAGCCCTGAACCAGCAGCAGGCCAAGTTGCTGCAGACCCAGCAGCAGCTCGCCACCGGACGCCGTTTGCTTACCCCCGCCATCGACCCGGCCGCCGCCGCGCAGGCGCTGGATGTCAGCCATGCCGACGCCACCAACACGCAATACACCACCAATCGCAATACGCTGAAGAGCACGTTGACGCAGATGGACAGCACGTTACAGAGCGTCACGTCGGTGTTGCAGGATGTGCGTACCAACCTGGTGGGTGCGAATTATAGTTCGTACACTGACAGCGACAGATTGAACATGGCCACCGCGCTGCAGACACGTCTGGATCAATTGGTGAGTATGGCCAATACCACAGACGGCTCTGGCGGATTTCTATTCTCCGGCTTCCAGTCCAAGACTCAGCCCTTCGCCAACACTCCCGCGGGCTACGCCTATTTTGGCGACGATGGCAAGAAGCTCACCCAAATCAGCGACACGCTGCAGATCGGCGCGACCCAATCGGGCGCGGACATCTTTATGCGCGTCAAAAACGGTAACGGTAGTTTCGTCACTCAGCCTGCTGCGGCTAACACCGGCACCGGCCAGATGAATCAAGGCGGTGTCACCAATCCTGCCGCATTGACGGGGAATAATTACAGCGTCACCTTTGCGGTCGCCGCAGGTGTCACCACCTACAACGTGACCAATACCACCACAGGCGCTGCGCTACTGACTGCACAGCCTTATACCGCAGGGCAAGCCATCGCTTTCGACGGTATGCAGATGGCGGTACAGGGTGCACCGGCGAACGGCGATCAGTTCAGCGTGGCGCCGAGCAGCAATGTCAGCATCTTCAAGAATATCGCCGATGTCATCACTGCCTTGAAAATTCCTATCGCCCCCGGCAATAGCGCACAGATGGCTACGTTGTCCGCCAGTTTGAGCAGCGCCATCGGAAATATGGATAGGGGGCTTAGCAGTGTGTCCTCCGCTAACACGGTGGTCGGTGTCAATCTGAACGCCATCGATACTGCGCAGTCCATGGGCGACAATCTGGGGCTGAATTTTAAACAGACTTTGTCAACCCTGCAGGACACCGATTACAATAAGGCCGCCACCGATCTGGCTCAGCAACAACTCAGCCTACAAGCCGCACAAAAATCCTTCGTGCAGGTCTCCAACCTGTCTCTGTTCACCTATATGTAAGGGCGGGTGCGCTTGCACCCGTTTGATGGACAGATGCGGAGGGGTTATTGGGTACTCCGCGATACTCTGTTGAAATTTAGCATAGGTAGATTTTCCCGAAACTCTGCATCTGAGCAGAAGTCAGTGCATTAACTTGGAGGCGAGTCAATGCGGGTTTTTAGGATACGAATATTAAGTTTGGAGAAAAATAATTAATTGATAACGCAGATTATCAGGGAGCTATCAAATGAAAAATAATCAGCCAGTTTCTCAACGTGAGATTCCAACACCAAGTGGTATGACCATCGTTTCAAAAACTGATTTAAAAGGAATCATCACTTATGTGAATGATGATTTTGTAAAAATTAGTGGCTTTTCACGGGAAGAATTGATAGGAAAGAATCATAACGTTGTACGGCATCCAGATATGCCGCCCTCTGCTTACAAATGGCTTTGGGATACCATGAAAGAAGGGCTACCCTGGCGTGGCATCGTTAAAAACCGCTGCAAGAATGGTGATCATTACTGGGTAAAGGCGCTGGCTTCACCGCTTAAGGAGAATGGTCAAACGGTAGGTTACATATCGGTCAGAACCGCTCCCTCCAGGAGTGAAATTACTTCTGCGGAAGCGCTGTATAAGCAACTGAATTCATCAGGGGCGGCTATTGGATCAAAATATGACCGGTACAAATTCAGGAATCTTTCTTTGAATTTAAAACTGCAAGTTCTTATTCAACCGATTCTGTTCATCATTCTGGCGTGCGCTACTTACTTTTTGTATGGGCAGATGAAAACGACCATGTTGGATCATGCCGAACAACGCGCAGAAGCTACAGCCATACAAGTAATTGACACCGCAAATGTGTTAATGGTTACCGGCATGATCTCCGAACCAGAAAATAGAAAGATGATGATAAAGAAAATCATCGAGGGTCAAGGTCTAACATCATTGCGTTTAGTTCGAACTGAACAAGTCGTAAAACAATTTGGCGAAGGATTGCCAGAAGAGCATCTAGATGACCCTCTTGTTAAAAATGTAATTGAGGAATCTGTCAAACAAGGGAAGGTTGTCCCCCATTTTTCACTGAGTAAAGTTGAGGGGAAGACCTTATTTAGGGCGATTACACCTTATCTCGTGTCGCACTCATTTCATGATACAGACTGTTTAAGTTGCCATACTGTTACGGACGGCAGCGCAAACGGTGCATCCGATTTGACTATAGATCTAACGTCGGATGAACAAAAACTTGGACAGCTTTTGATGACTCTGATTGTCTCGCAAGTCATTATTCAATTGTTGATATTCTTGGTGATTAGGTTGAGCTTCAAGAAGTTTGTTGAAAAGCCTTTGATTGGGATCGGGGACAGATTTGAAGATGTGATTGAGGGCGACTTAACGAAAGAAATCGCAATTGATGGTCGAGATGAGGTAGGCATACTTTATTGCAAATTGCAGGTCTTGCAGTCGCAGAGCAAAGTGATGCTTGATGAAATGGCATTGGCTGCACGTATCATCATGGAACGAAGTACGGATCTTGACGAAAAAGTTAATCAAGTAGCGCATCACTCATCACATCAGCGCAATGATATTCATGAAATATCGAAAACGATGGGTGAGTTCAGTTTATCGGTGGTACAAGTTTCACAGGATGCAAACAACTCATCTGAGGCAGCAATCAATGCACAAGAGTTGATTGAAGAAAGTAACAGGATGATGGATAAGGCCATCGCAAAAACAGTGAAAGTCGTCGCGGCAGTAACCGCATCGAGCCGCTCTATTGATAGCCTTAAAGATGCTATTCAGAAGATTGGTGCTGTCAGCAATACGATCAAGGAAATTGCGGATCAAACCAATCTGCTGGCATTGAATGCAGCTATTGAGGCTGCGCGTGCAGGCGAGCAAGGAAGAGGGTTTGCGGTTGTGGCCGATGAAGTAAGAAAGCTGGCGGAACGAACCGGATCGAGCACCAATGACATTGCTAGTATGGTGAATAATATTCAAGCGGTCAGCCAAAGTGTAATTGGCTCAATGCAAGAAGCCATTGTCGAAGTAGAGCAAGAGTCTGTCATTGTTCATGAAAGCGCTAGGACATTAAAAGATGTCATCGGAACTAGCAGACAGGTTACGGAGAATGCGCAACGAATCGCTGCGGAATCAACGGACCAGTCGATTGCAAGTGAGGGGGTATCCAAGAGCCTTGGCAATATTGCCAATTCGGTAGATAGCAACACTAAAATATCTGAAGAGGCGAAGGTCTCGTCGCAAGCACTTTCAAAATCCGCAAGGGAATTGCAAGCACTTATCAGAGCGCTGAATAAAGAAACATAATCTAGGGAAGCCCTAGCGTCCGGTTGCACATTTGGATGTATCCACCACCATGATCCGCGCCTTTTTCCTGAACGAAGGTGGGCGCGGTGTAGTGGGAAGTTGCGGCTGTAAGTGGCTATAGCACCTTGCAGCACACGCTCAGCCACTAGATAGGTGATGAGCTGATTATTCTATTTACTCGCAGCGTCCCTGTTTTTCCATCCAGTACACCACATTGCCCACGATGACGATGCTGCCGGAAATGACCGCGCTGGCCGCCGCCGTCAGCCCCGCCACGACCATGTAATCGGTGCATTGTGAGTTGGTGCAGTTCTGTAGCTGTGCGATCTGCACCGGCTCCAATGTCATGTGGCGGTAGGAGATATGACAGTCCGCGTCATAGATCGTCGTGGTTTTGGGCACGAACACACAGGCTTGCAATAGCAAGGTGAAAAATATCAGGATCGGGATCGATTTATTCTGCATCTTCTTTCCTGGGGCTAGTGCAAGGCAAAGATGTCGCACAGTGTCTGGCGAGCGATGGGATAGTAGCAATGTAAGGTGCATACCTCAACGCGCATACGCCGGGCGCGCAGCGCCGATGGTGTTACGGCACAGGGTGGCTGATTTTGAGCATCACATCCAGCGCATCGTGGCTGATCTTGTCGAGCAGCGGGGCGAAGTAGGGCATGGTCAGCGCCAGTATCGCGAGACCCATGGAGAGGGTGACGGGAAAGCCCACCGCGAACAGATTCAATTGCGGCGCGGCGCGGGTGAGGATGCCGAGCGCGATGTTGGTGATGAGCAGGGCGGTCAGCAAAGGCAGCGAGATCTGCACGGCATAGGCGAAGATGTTGCCGCCCCATGAGACGATGTCGAAATAAGCGGAGCTGGGCATCATCTGGCCTATCGGCAGGGTGTGGAAACTATCCGCCAGTCCCATCAGCATGAACAGATGGCCGTTCAGCGCGAGGAAGGCGAGCGAGGCCACCACGCCCATCCATTGCGCGAGGATGGGCGTGAAAGAAGCATTGACCGGATCGAAGAAGCTGGCGAAACCCAGGCCCATCTGCATCCCCGCAAGGTCGCCAGCCATCTCCACGGCGGTGAAGATCATGCGCATGGTGAAGCCCATGGCCACGCCGATGACGATCTGCTGTACCAGAATCAGCATACCCTGTGCCGAGCCCACCGAGACTTGTGGAAGCGCGCCCAGGGTGGGGGCGATGACGATGGTCAATACCACCGCGAAGCCGACCTTGACCCGTACCGGTACTTGTTTGTTGCCGATGATAGGCGCGGTGGCGATGAGGGCGAGGATGCGCGTCAGCGGGAAAATAAAGGCCACCAGCCAGGCATCGAGTTGGGCGCTGGTGAAGCTGATCATGGCCGTAAATGTGAAACTCGCGTAACGATACGTTTGTCTCCTCTACCGCTTGTGGGAGAGGGTTGGGGTGAGGGAAACGGGCATAGCAAGTTTATTGTCATTATCAGCACTGTTGTCATGGCCGTTAACCTATCATCCAGGGGATGTTGCCGAACAGGCGCTGCACATAGTCCACCAGCGTTCCTATCATCCAGCCGCCGCTGAGCATCAACACCAGGAACAGGCCGAGCAACTTGGGGATGAAGGACAGCGTCATCTCGTTGATCTGCGTCGCGGCCTGGAAGATGCTGACCACTAGGCCGATCACCAGCGCGCTGAGCAGCAAGGGCGCGGAGATCATCAGCGTCAGCTGCATCGCTTGTTGGGCCAAGGTCATGACTGATTCGGGTGTCATGGCTAGGTGTAGAAACTTTGTGCAAGTGAGCCGATCAGCAGATTCCAGCCATCGGCCAGGACGAACAGCATGATCTTGAATGGCAGCGAGATCACCGAGGGCGACACCATCATCATACCCATGGACATCAGCACGCTGGCCACCACGATGTCGATGATGAGGAAGGGGATGAACACCACGAAGCCGATCTGGAAGGCGGTCTTCAGTTCGCTGATCACGTAGGAAGGCACCAGGATGCGCAAGGGCACATCATCGGCACTTTGCAGCGCTTCGCTGTTTGATATTTTCACGAACAGTGCGAGGTCGGACTCGCGGGTCTGGCGCAACATAAAAGCCTTGAGCGGGACGATGCCCTTGTCTGCGGCCTGCTGCAGGGTGAGTTTGCTTTCGCTGTAAGGCAGATAGGCTTCGGTATAGATCTTGTCCAGCACCGGCGACATGACGAAGAAGGTGAGGAACAGGGCCAAGCCCACCAGCACCTGATTGGGCGGGGCGGACGGTGTGCCGATAGCGGAACGCAACAGCGACAACACGATGATGATGCGGGTGAAGCTGGTCATCATCAGCAACACGGCGGGCAGGAAGCTCAGCGAGGTGAGCAGGATCAGCGTCTGCAGACTCAGGCTATAGGTCTGGCCACCGCCGGCTGCGGGCGCGCTGGTGATCGCGGCCAATCCGGCCTCCGCCCACACGTTGCCGGATAGGCCGAGCGCGAGCAGGCTAAGCAACAGGATGACAGTGTTACGACGCATCGCGTTTCTCGATGACTTTTTTCAGCCAGGCGCTGAACGGGACTTCGGGCTGGGAGGTGCCGGGTGTCTGGTTGATGGATGCCGATTTTGGCAGGGTATGCAAAGTGCGTATCTGTCCGGGGCCGACCCCGACCACCAGCCAGGTGTCTTCGATCTCGACCAGTACCACGCGCTCGCGCTGGCCTATGGACACGCCGCCAAGCACCTTGAGCAAGTTGGCGTTGCCCTTCTGGGTCACGTTCATACGCTTGAACAGCCAGGCCACGAGGAGGATGGCGGCCAGCACCAGCAACAGGCTGAAGATGACTTGCACTATGCTGCCCGAGCTGACGGCGGGCGGTGGAATCGGTACGTAAGCGGGACGGGTGATTTCTTCGGCTAGCCCCGGTGTACAAATCGTCAGCAGGATGCTGCTGAGGCAGAACAGGGCGCGCTGAAAAAGGGCGCGCTGAATCTCGCCCCTACGGATGGGTTGTGCATGTGTGCATGTGTTCGGACTCATATCAGCGGTTCAAACGGCGCAGGCGTTCCGAGGGCGTGATGATGTCGGTCAGGCGTATGCCCAATTTGTCGTTGACCACCACCACTTCACCCTGCGCGATAAGGAAGCCGTTGATCATCACATCCAAGGGTTCACCGGCCATGCCGGCCAGTTCCACCACCGAACCTTGCGCCAGTTGCAGCAGGTTCTTGATTGGCATCTTGGTGCGTCCCAGTTCCACCGAGAGTTGCACCGGGATGTCCATGATCATGTCCAGATCGTTGGAGGTGGTCGCGCCGGCTGCTGCGCCGAACTGTTCGAATATATGTGGCTTGGCCGCAACGGTGGCCTCGGGTTCCGCCGTTGCCTGTTCGGCCATGGCAGCACCCCAGTCGTCAGCGGTGATCTCAGCTTCGCTGCCGGCGGTTACTGACTCGGTTGCGCTTGCGTCAGACATGATTTTCTCCTTCGTTGATCGTCAACATTTTTTCTATCTTGAGTGAGTATTGGTTGTTGGATGCGCCATATCTGCATTCCATCATCGGCACGCCGTCCACCGATGCGGTGATGAACTCATCCACGTTCAAGGGAATGACGTCCCCTTCACGCATCTTCATTACCTGTTCAACGGTCATATTGGCCGTGCCCAGTGTGGCGGTCAGTTCCACACTGGCGGATTGCACCTGCCTGGAGAGCAGCGTGAGCCAGCGTTTGTCCACCGCCAGATGGTCACCCTGCATGGTGCTGTAGAGCAGGTCTTTGACCGGTTCCAGCATCGAGTAGGGCATACAGACATGGAAGGCGCCGCCGTTGCCACCCAGTTCGATCTCGAAGGAGGTCACAATCACCACCTCGTTGGGGGTGGCGATGTTGGCGAACTGCGGGTTCATCTCGGAGCGCACGAACTCGAAGTTCAGGGGATATACGGCTTCCCACGATTTGCTATAGGTTTCGAACACCACATCCAGCATCTTCTGGATGATGCGCTGCTCGGTCTGGGTGAACTCACGGCCTTCCACACGCATGTGGAAACGCCCGTCTCCGCCGAACATGTTGTCCACTATCAGAAAGATCAGGTTGGGGTCGAAGATGAACAGGCCGTTGCCGCGCAAGGGCTTGGCCTGGATGATGTTGAGGTTAGTTGGCACGTGCAGGTTGCGGATGAATTCGCCAAACTTCAGGACGCGCACCGGACCGACTGATATTTCCGGCGTGCGGCGGATGAAGTTGAACAGGCCGATACGGAACAGCCGCGCGAAACGCTCGTTGATGATCTCCATGGTGGGCATGCGCCCACGCACGATGCGTTCCTGCGATGCAAGATTGTACGAGCGCACCTCTCCCGCTGCCGCAGTACTTTCCTGGACATCGTCAGTCTCGCCCGTCACCCCTTTGAGGAGTGAATCGACTTCGTCTTGTGAGAGGAATTCGCTCATGGCTGTTACTGGATGATGAAGGAGGTGAACAGCACCTCAGCGACACCGGGCTTGATCTCCGCGACAGGCTCTTTGCCATGTGCCGCAGCGGGTACATGGGAGGCTACGCTATGCACATCCGAGGCTACGCTATCTACGCTATCGCTGTTTTGGCCTATGGGGAGTGAAGCGACGATGATGGGTTCGGTCTTGCGCAGACCCAATACGTACTGGACTTGTCCCTTGATGTCGTTGGCGAGTTTCTCTTTGCCTTGCAGGGTGGCGAGTTCGGAGGGGGTGCGGCTTTGCAGCAACATGTTCACCTTATGCAGGATCTCGGGGCTGCGAGCCTTGATCTTCTCATCCAGTTCCGGCTTGGTCAGCTTGAGGCTGATCGCCACTTGCAGGTAACGGTCGCCTTCCTCATGGATCAGATTGGCGGTGAAGGTGCCCAACTCGACGTATTTCGGCTCACCTTCCGCGTGACTGTCTTCAGCATGGTTTTCTTCGGCCGCTGCGGCCGCTTCTTCACCATGTTTGGGTGGATGCACAGGTTTCATCAGGACGAATGCCGCCGCACCGCCTGCCAGCAACACGACCACGGCCGCGATGATGATGATCAGCATCTTCTTGCTTTTCTTTGGTGCTGCGCCGTCGGCTGCTGCTGCGGGTTTTGCGGGTTTGGACATTTTCGGTTTCCTAGGTTGATGATGTGATTATGTGAAAAAAAGCCGGATTGTAATGGGGCGAATAGGGCGGATGTTCACCGTCAACTCGACCTTTATGCGGCCGCTTCAGGCGAAGGTGTCCACCATGCCCTTGTGTCTGATCACAGCACTTTGCATGCTAGCCCCACGTACGGGGGTGTCCACGCTATCGCTGTTGATCGCCTCCCAGGCGCTGCGTCGTGCCGCGCCGTTGTCGTTGGTTTCATTACGCTCGCGCGGTGCCTGGTCGCTGACGCTCGTATTGCCCAGCGTGATACCGTTATCGGCCATTAACTCGCGAAGTTTAGGCATGGCATTCTCTATCGCCTCGCGTACTGCGCCGTGCGGTGAGGTGAATAGCACGGTGGCCTGATTGTCTGAGACCTTCACCACCACCTCCAGCGGGCCCAGATTGGGCGGATTGAGATGCAGCGAGGCGGTCTGTTCCTGCTTGCCGGTCGCCATCCAGGTGACCTGTTGCGCAAAGTCGTCCGCCCAGACGCTGCTGCCCATAGGCGTGGCGACCGTGACGGGCGCGCTCGGAGCCATTTGTGCGCTTGACGGGGTGGCACCCAGTGCCGGGGCGTTGAAGGCCGCGACATCTTGGGCAAGAGGTGCATGAGATTGGGTGTCTGGGCTGATGAGCAGCTTGGTTTCGGTGAGTTTGGTGATGTCCTCGTTGCTGCCCGCAGCCTGAATAATTTGGCTGTTAGCTACCGTACTCGGTGCGGTGCCGGGTGTCGTACTGGCTGCGGTGTCGACAGTGGCGTGTGCCTTGCCAGGGGTGAGCGGTTCGCGTGTATCCGCCACCAGTGCGCTCTTGCCTGACGCAGCGAGGGGTAAGGCTTTCGGGTCGGCGCTCACGATAGCTGCTTCCGTTTGCAACGCTGTCGCCAGCGGGGGGCGCGATTCCTGGGCCGGTTGCAGCATCGCGATCAGGTTGGCGGTGGGGTCGCTGACAGGTGCGACCGGGTCGTTGCTCTTGTTATCCGCAACCAGCTTGCTGTCTTTAGAGACATCCTTGAGTGATTTGGTCGCGCGCGCATCCGTTGCTACGCTGCCATTGGCAGGCGCATCTGCCTGTATCTGGCGTGCCAGTACATTGCCAAAGGAGGATTCGGGTGCGGCCTCTGCTGTGTTTTTGTTGGCTGTAGTTTTGCCGCTTGGCGTGGCAGGGGCTGTGTTGAGGTTGATGTTGAGATTAGCCATGATATGTCCCGTCCTAGTGATGGTTTTTCTTTTCTTCCGCTTGCCGCATGCGATAGGCGGCGAAGCGTCCGGTGTGTTCGTCCAGCGCAATCTGTTCCGACTTCGATTCGATTTTTTTGAGTTCCTCGAAATGCCGGTCTTGCAAGGTGGAATAAGATTTCACCTTGCGCTGCGTGTTATCGAAATCGGTGCGTCCCGTCTGTACCGAGATCTTGCTCTGTGCCAGCACCTTGCTCTGCTGCAGGATGGCCTCGTCCAGCTTGTTGATGAATTGCTGGAAGTTGCGCAGTTCAGCCGGGTCGATGCCGGAGCGGGTGGTTTCCTGCAAGCGTGTCTGGTATTCGTCGCGATAGCGCTTGAGCATTTCCAGCTTCTCTTGCGCTTCATGTTCGCGTTTGTTGCGTTGGCCCAACTCTAGCGTGGCGGCCTCTTTGTCGTGTTGTGCCAGTTCCAGCAAGGGTTTTAAGGAGAAGGTCTTTTGCATGGTCATACTCCTTGGCGGGTGTTGAACAATTGATAGAGTTGCTCGATGCTGCTCAGACTAGATTCTTGCTGGAACATGCCTTGTTTCAAAAATTCTTCCATGCGCGGATAGAGTTGTATCGCCTGATCCAGCACCGGGTCGCTGCCGTTCACATAAGCACCGACGCTGATCAGGTCACGATTGCGTTGGTAGTGCGAATACAGATGCTTGAAGCGCTGCACGGTGGACAAATGTTCGGGCGTCACCAGATGTGCCATGACGCGGCTGATGGAAGCCTCCATGTCGATGGCGGGGTAGTGGCCTTGTTCGACCAAGCGGCGCGACAACACGATATGGCCATCCAGAATGGCGCGCGCGCTGTCGGCGATGGGGTCCTGCTGGTCGTCGCCCTCGGTAAGCACGGTGTAGAAGGCGGTGATGGAACCGCTGCCCACCAAGCCATTACCGGCGCGTTCTACCAGTTGCGGCAACTTGGCGAATACCGAGGGAGGGTAACCTTTGGTGGCGGGCGGTTCGCCCACGGCCAGTGCGATCTCGCGCTGCGCCATGGCGTAGCGGGTCAGCGAGTCCATGATGAGCAGCACGTTCTTGCCCTGATCGCGGAAGTATTCGGCGATGGTGGTGGCGTAGGCCGCACCTTGCAGGCGCATCAGCGGGCTAGTGTCGGCAGGCGTGGCGACCACCACGGAACGCGCCAGACCTTCGGGACCCAGAATGTCATTGATGAATTCTTTAACCTCACGGCCGCGTTCGCCTATCAGGCCGACCACGGTGACATCGGCGCTGGTGTAGCGCGCCATCATGCCCAGCAATACGCTCTTGCCCACACCGGAACCGGCAAACAAACCCATCCGTTGACCGCGCCCCACCACCAGCATGCTGTTGATGGCGCGCACCCCCACGTCCAGGGTGTCTTCTATGGTGGCGCGCTCCAAAGGGTTGAACGGGCGGCTTTGCAAAGAGGCTGATTCGGCATCGACCAGCGGGCCGAGTTGGTCCAGTGGTTTGCCTGCGCCGTCCAGTACTCGACCCAGCAACATATCGCCCACCGGCAGATGCTTGCCCAGATCGGTCTGACGGCGTTTAAGTCTGCGTTTGCCGCCCAGTGTCAGTACGTTGCGATGCTCCACTGGGGTCACTCGTGCGCCCGGCACCAGCCCGTATACAGTGTTTTCCGGCATCAGGAACAAACGCTCACCTGAGAATCCGACCACCTCCGCTTCCACGTTACAGCTAGGCAGGTGTATCTCGCAGGTGCTGCCCACCGGCATCTGCAGGCCGACCGCTTCCATCACCAAGCCGGTCACCTTGGTCAGATGGCCAGAGGGTTGCAGGACTTGGCAGTCGCGTGCGTACTCATGCCCTTGCGTCAGCATGTTCTGCCAACCTTCGATATGTGGATTACCCGCAAGCGACACGCCGCTAGGTGCCCCTAACCCTGGCTCCGATTTTTCCGCTGTCAGGCTAGCCATGATCCGTCCTGCCCTATGGATTGCAGTATGCGTGCCCAGCGCGCTTCGGTGGTCGCGTCAATGAGGCTATGTGCGGTCTTGACTAGGCAGCCGCCGCGCGCAATCTGCGCGTCGGTGAAGATCTTCCAGCCGGCGTGGCTCAGTTCGTCACTCATGTGTTTATGTACCAGCTCCGCATCGGCAGGATGCAGAATCAGATGCGGGTTCTGGTTGAATTGGGGCAGGTTGGAGATGGCCTCGCGCACCAGCTCCAGTATCAGCTCGGGCTTCACTTCCACGGTGTGACCGACCATCTTGCGCGCGATGGAGATCGACATATCCACCAGTGCCTGAGCGATGTCCTGGTCCAACTGTGTCAATCCTTCATTCAGATTCTGCATCAGGTCGTGCATGACGGTGACCTCATCCTGCGCCTGTTGGATACCCACCGCATAGCCTGCTTCGTAGCCGACTTCGTGGCCGGAGCGCTTGCCTTCGACATAGCCTTGCTCGTGGGCGAGTTGTTTGATCTGCTGCAACTCTGCGGCGGTGCTCAAGGCGAGTGCGGCAGTCTGTGCGGCGGGTGGTGCACTGTTGAAGGAGGGCAGTTCCCAGCGCTGATAGGCGGTGAGTTGCTCCTTGGGGATGAGTGTCGCGTCGCCTGCCATCTGGGTGCTGGTGTTGACCGCCACCCGAGCCAGAAAGCTGCTTGCTGTTTTGAGCTCAGACATAAGCCTCTTCGCCTTTTCCGCCTAGCGAGATCTGACCTTCGTCGGACAAGCGACGCACGATCTTGAGGATCTCTTTCTGGTTCGCTTCGACCTCGCTAAGTTTGACCGGGCCTTTTGATTCCAGATCCTCGCGCATCATCTCCGCGGCACGCGAGGACATGTTCTTGAAGATCTTCTCGCGCAACTCTTCGCTTGCACCCTTGAGCGAGACGATGAGAGATTCGGACTGGACTTCGCGCAATATCAACTGGATGCCGCGGTCGTCTATCTCCAGCACGTTCTCGAACACGAACATCTTGTCCTCTATCTTCTGCGCCAGTTCCGGGTCGTAGCTGCGCACGTTCTCTATCATCTCGGCTTCCAGCGTGCCGCCCATGAAGTTGAGGATCTCGGCTGCGGTGCCCACACCACCTTGCAGATTCTTCTTGGTATTGCCGCTGCTGGACATCAATCTGCTCAATACGTCGTTCAGTTCGCGCAGTGCCACCGGTTGCACGCCATCCAGGGTGGAGATGCGCAACAGCACATCGTTGCGGGTGCGCTCGGTGAGCATCTTGAGCACACTGGCGGCCTGGTCCGGTTCGAGGTGGACGAGGATGGTGGCGATGATCTGAGGGTGCTCGTTACCCACCATCTCGGCGACCGCACCGGGGTCCATCCATTTCAGACTTTCGATACCGCTGGTGTCGCTGTTGTGCATGATGCGGTCGAGCAGGCCGGCGGCCTTGTCGTCACCCAAAGCTTTGATCAGCATGCTGCGGATGTATTCGTTGGAATCCATGCCTACGCTGGTCTTGCTCGATGCGCAGACCAGAAAATCGTGGAACACCTGGGTGATCTGTTCACGCGTCAGGTTCTTCAGCGTGACCATGGCGGTGCTGATCTTTTGTACTTCTCTGGGTTCCAGATACTTCAGCACTTCAGCGGCTTGGCTTTCACCCAGCGTCATCAGGAATACCGCGCTTTTTTCGATTCCGTCACTCATTTCCGTTCACCCAATCCTTGAGTACGCTGGCCACGATCCTTGGGTCGTCCTGCGCGATCTGTTGTGCCGCGCGCAAGCCCTGTTCGTAAGGTTGTACTGCGGGTTGCTGGGGCAACACGGCACCGCCAGCTCCGAAGGTGTCATCCTCGGTGATATCTATGCCGTTACCTGAACCAGCCTCGTTCGCGTGTTCTTCTGCATTGCTCATTTTTGGAGTAGCCATTAAGGGACGCAATGCAGGTTTGATGATGCCGAATACTACGATCAGCATCACCAGCGCGATGAGCAGGTATTTCGCGATGTCCTTGCCGAGGTCGACCATGTCCGGCTGTTTCCACAGCGGTATCGCTTCCACGACCTCTTTCTCCACATTGAAGGCTGCGTTCTGCACGTTCAAGGTATCGCCACGGTTGGCATCGAAGCCCATCGCGTCACGTACCAGATCGTTGATCTGGGTCTTCTCCGCCTCGGTGAGCGGTTTGAAGCTGACCTTACCCTTGGCATCGGTGACCTTGCGGTTGTTGACCACTACCGCCACCGACAAGCGCTTGATCATGCCGACCGGTAATTTGGTATGGCTGATGGTGCGGTCTACCTCGTAATTGACGGTGGATTCCTTGTGCGCGCTGGTGGGCGTGACGGCAGGGTTGTTGGCCGAGTTGGCGGTGGCCACGATAGGGGCGGTAGCGGGAACCGGAGGTTGGTTGCTCAGCGCACCGGGTACACCGCCGGCGTTGACCGTACCATTGGTGCTATCCACGGTCTGTGTGCTGCGCACCGTGCTGTCGGACTTGTCCTGGTTGGGTTTATAAGTCTCGGCGGTCTGTTCGGTCTGGGAGAAGTCGATATCGGCGGTGACTTGAGCCCGCACGTTCGCCTCACCCACGATAGGGGAGACGATGGCCTCCACGCGCTGCACATAGCTCTGCTCGATCTGGCGCACATATTTGAGTTGGCTGGCATCCAGGCCTTCATTGCCCACCCCATCGTGGTTGGCGCTGAGCAGGGTGCCGGACTGGTCGACCACGGTGACGTTCTTGGCTGACATCTCGGGCACACTGCTGGAGATGAGATGCACGATGGCGCTGACCTGGGCGGGATCGAGGGAGCGGCCCGCGTTCAGTGTCAGTACCACCGAGGCACTGGGCTTCTGTTGCTCTTTCACGAATACGGTGGGTTTGGGAATGGCCAGATGCACGCGTGCCGAGGCGACCGCAGCGATGCTCTGTACCGAGCGTGCCAACTCACCTTCGAGGGCGCGCTGATAGTTGACCTGCTCGGCGAACTGGCTGATACCGAACTTCTGATTCTCCATCAGTTCGAAGCCTACCGTGCCGCCCTTGGGCAAACCCTGTGTAGCCAGTTTCAAGCGCGTCTCGTAGACCAGATTGGAAGGCACCATCACGGCACCGCCGCCTTCGGTGAACTTGTAGGGGACGTTCAGTTGTTGCAGAGATTCGATGATGGCGCCGCCGTCGCGGTCCGAGACATTGCTGTACAACACGCGGTAATCGGGGGTCTGGCCCCACATCCATACGCTCACCAGCAACGCGATCAATGCGGCGGCGCCGACCGCCACGCTGATCTTCTGCTTGGGGTTGAGCTGGTTGAACCCGGTGGCCGGGATAGTCGCTTGTTCTGCCATGATGTTTGCTCTTGATTGACCTCGAAGCCATAGCGGCACTGTGAGCATTATCAGATTCGGCCAGCGATTTGAAGGCGGGAATAAAGGCAGATTTGCAGGGCTTTTCAGCGCTAGAGATAGCCCGGTCAGGCGGTATCGTGCAGTCACTGATAAAGGAGATTGCTATGAATACATCTGCGGTAGACAGCCTATTGGCTCAGATGCGGGTCGCCGCCCAAGCGGCTGGCATACGTGAGACTACGCCTTCCAGTCAAACCCCCAAGGTGGATTTTTCCAATGTGCTGAAGTCATCGCTGGATGGTGTCGCGCAAGTCCAGAATAAGTCGGAGTCGATGCAAAAGGCGTTTGTGATGGGTGATGACAGGGTGAGTCTGAGCGACACCATGATCGCCATGCAGAAAGCCGGGATCAACTTCCAGGCGACGGTGCAAGTGCGCAACAAGTTCATTCAGGCCTATAACGACATCATGAACATGCAGGTGTGATGCACCACCTCGGAAGCTTCGATCAAGTTGGGGCAGCCCTGATGAAGTCCGCCATGAGTCGCGTGGAGCTTAATCAGGGCTTCTTTATGTGTTGGGATTCTTTGTAGCAGGCATAGCGATTGCGGCCGGCTGATTTGGCTGCATACATGGCCTGATCCGCACAACGCAGCAACGCCTCCATGGTGGTCGCATCCTCTGGATAGAGCGCGATGCCTATACTGGAAGAGATGCAGTGACCGGTCTCATCATCGCCAAAGAAGAACGGCTCCGCCATGGCTTCCACAATCTTCTGCGCGATACGTGCGGCTTGGTTCATATCGCCAATCTCCGGGAGTATCACGGTGAACTCATCCCCGCCCAGACGCGAGACGGTATCGGCTTCACGAACGCAAGCGTTGATGCGCGTGGCGGCTTCCATCAACAAGGCATCGCCGTTGGCATGACCCAGCGTGTCATTGATCGCTTTAAAATGGTCCAGATCGATGTACAACAGCGCCACGGGGAAATCGGTGCGGTGTGACATCTTGATCGCCTGACCCAAGCGATCATTAAACAACCTTCGGTTGGGCAGATTGGTCAGGGGGTCGTAATTGGCTTGCCATTGGATCAGCGAGTCTTTTTCCTTCTGTTCGGTGATGTCCGAGAACTGCGCGATATGGCGGTAGATACGTCCGTCCTGATGACGCAGCACCACGATGTGCATGGACTTGACGTAAGCGCTGCCGTCCTTATGCCTGTCCCATATTTCGCCATGCCACTCTCCCAGTGTGAGCAGGGCTTGCCACATCTGCTGATAGAAGGCTTTGTCATGTCGGCCCGACTGCATGAACTTGGGGTCTTTGCCGAGTATGTCTTCCCGCGCATGACCGGTGATACGAGTGAAAGCGGGATTCACATCCACGATGTGGTTGTTCTCATCCGTCACGATGATGGCATCGGCATTGGACATGTAGATAGACTCGGCCAAGCGCATCGATTTCTCGGAATCGCTCAACGCTGCCGACATGCAATTGAACGATGAGGCTAGCTTACCGATTTCGTCCTGCTCGCCTGATGGCAGTTCGATAGGGACGAACTGATCCATCCTGCAGCTGACTTGCATCGCATTCATGGCCGCCTGTAATTCCCCAAGCGGGCTGAGGAACTTGCGTATCAGCCCGCCGATAGAGAAGAACAACAAAATCTGCAATGCTATCTGCCCCGCGATGAGCAACGCTTGGGTATGTTGGATGGCGGCGAAATCATCCGTCATATCGATCGTGATGCTGGCCGCGCCATTGACCGAACCATCCGCCACTTGGTGGCATGTCAAACAGTTGGTGCCACGGAAGTTGGTGCTGACGATAAAAGGCATCACCGTGCGCAGCGTCGGCTTGATTTGGTCTTTATTCAATTGGAATTGTGTCTGCTTGGATGACATGGCACGACGGTCCATCTCATCCTGAGCCTGCTCCTCAGGTAGGCCGGGGCCGAACTGGTCCTGTACCTGTTGGGCTCGAATGATACGCAATTCCTTGATATGTTCGGAGGCCCCCATCTTGTTGATAAATAGACGGCGGTTCTCAGGTTCGGATATTTTGTTGGTGATCATCAGCATGTTCATGCCGTTGATGATCCCGTCGGCTGAGATCGTGGCGCGTTTCTCGGCGCCTTCCAGTATCTCTGTTTTGATGATTGCCATGATCCAAAAATGTGCCATGGTCAACAGCACCAGCAACATCACCTGTATGGGGATGTTGAGCTTGCTGCTGATGCTGCATGATTGCCACCAGTGCTTCATGGTCAGACGGTACGCGACAGGGGGGATGAGCTCAATGTTTGGTCTGCAATCTTAAACAGGGTTACGTTGCATGTGCATGATGTAGCGATTCAATAAACCGATGGACTGATTATCCAGGTCCTGCAATTCACAGCCGGCGCGTTTGTAGTTATTGCCGTCCTCTGCAGTCAGTACCGCCCAGTTTTTGACCACCAGCGTGCCGTTTATCGTGCCGAAATCAGGCAGATCGATGCGGCAATTGCTATAGGTCTCGCCGGGAACCAGCTCGGTGTCATCCTCGGCGCACGTCAGCGCCGCGCCTCCCACACTGATGTCCATGATGGTCACTTCACTGAGCTTGGGGTGGGGAAGGTCGGCGATGGGAATCACACATTTCAACGGGTTGACTGCCGGAGTCGCGAGGCGGAAATATTCCCTGCGTTGCAGGCGTAGCAAACTGGTGGGCAGGGGCAGGTGGAAGGCGGCCTTGTCCAGATATTGTTCGGACTCGGGCCTGCCGGCCTCGAACTGTATCTTGACGCGATGGTGTGTGCTGACAAAGATCAGCCTGCCGCCTTTGAGGATGTGTTGATTAATCTCGTCGTTCTGGCTTTGCTCTACCCACAGCCCTTTGCTGTTGACACCCAACAAGGTGGTCAGGATAAATTGGTTCTCATCGACGTAATAGAGCGCGACGCGCGCACCTTTGTCGGCGATATTGTGTAACAGAAATTCAATCTCCTTGGCCGAGTGGATGCGGTGTTTCTCGTCCTCGGTGCTGGTGAATATCTCGACTTTCAGGTGAGTTGCTTGGTTCATGTTATTAGTACAGCGCGGCAAGTTAGTTCGGGCGATGATAGCAGAGCTAGTGTTTTTAAAATGCGCGAATAGCGGGGATATCTGCATGCTCCAATTGATATAGCCAAGCCAGCAGTTCTGCCACGGCCAGATAAAGTTGCGGGGGGATCTGTTGGTCCAGTTCGACTTGCATCAACATACCCACCAGTTCTGCCGATTCGTGCACGAAGATGCCGTGTTGTTTGGCGCGTTCTATGATGGCCCGTGCGATCAGGCCACGCCCCTTGGCCACCACCTTGGGTGCGCCATCACTGCTGCCATAAGCCATTGCCACGGCGTATTGCTGCGCTTGTTTGGTGGTGTTAGTCATGAACGTTCCACCACGGCGGCGGTCAAGGGGATGTTGGCGTCGGCCAGTGCCGACTGCAGCTTGGGCAGGGCGCGGTTGAACAACGCCAATGTGTTCGTGTCAGCCGCGTGCAATCTCAATTCCAGGCCGTGCGCCGAGAACACCAGTCTGGCATGCACGTCGCCCAGTTTGGGCAGTGCCAGTTCCAGCTCGGTGCTCCAGCGCCGTTCATCCTCTGCCGCACGGCTATGGGGCTCTTCACCTTGTATCTCCCACTGCATCTGTTGCTCCGGCCAGACCTGTCCCACCCAGGTCAGCTGATGGGTCTCCAGAGTATGGAGTTGCTGCTGCACCAGCGGAATCAACTCTTTGGCGACCAGTGTCTGGGCAGTCGCCTTCATAGGTTCGCTTTGGTCGCCGTTGACCGCTGCGGGATTTTGCGTGCCCGGTTCGCTAGCTGGGGCAACCGGACTGTTGCTGGGGAAGCTATCCATTATTTTGTTCTGCGGTTCGACCAACAGTTGTGCCGTGCTGCGTCCACCCTGTACCCATTCAGCTTGATGTGATTCGTAGAACAGTCCACTGTTGGCCAGCGCGGCGCGTAGTGCTACCGCAAGCTGTTTGCTGTCCGGTGCACTATGGGCTGCAGGCCATACCGCTGTGCCATTCGCTTGCTGTACCGGAGATCGTTTGCCGGGCAGGTCGGCGATATCCGCCAGCAGCCGCGCGGTCGCGCCGATCTGCTCGTGGGTGGAGAGGGGATTGGTCGAGGCCAGGAAGCTTAACGTCAGCTGTGGGGTGGTGGAGACGACACGCAGATTGACGATGTCGCCGCTGCGTATTTGCGCGGGCAAACGCATCTGAACGGTCTCACCGGCGACCGATACATTGAACGAGCCGGATTTTAGTTGGGCGAGTACCGTGCCCTGCAACTGTTGCCCAGCGGCAAGTTTGCCGACAGGCGCAACCGTATCCGAAGTGATGAGCGGCTTATCTGTACGCGCAAGAACCTTTAGTGCATTGGTCAGATTAGCGGGCAGCATCGCTCATGGTCCTGGAGAGGCTCAGTAGCCCGACGTGTAAGCCTGGTGCAGACGCTGTTCTTGGCGATTGCTTTGCATCAACTGTTGCAGTTGCTCCATCCAGCCTTCGGTGCGGTTGCGTATCTCTCTGTCATCCGCGAGGATTTGCTTGATCAGGCTGATCTTTTTCTGACGTTCCGGTTCGTCCAGTTTCGCTGTCGCATCTATCGGCTTCATGGTCTCCACGTGCTGGGTACATTGCTGCTCCAGAACGAACAATCTATCCCATTCACCCTGCATGGCGGCTTCGCGCATCTGGCCGGTGATGCTGGAGAGAGACTGATAGTTGCTGATGACTTGTGGTGCGTTCATGTTGTTATCCTCTTCCGTAGACCAGTTGCGCTTTTGCAACTGGCTGTGGCTGGTTTACAGGTTGTGCACTATTAGGGCGAATACTGTCCCAAGCACCTTTCAACTCGGTCAAGATACCGGTGACTTCGTCCAGGATTGCCACTTTGTTTTCCAGATTAGCCTCGGTCAAGCGACGTACCATGTACTCGTATAAGGCTGCTAGGTCTTTTACTAATTGACCTTCGATGCTGGTGTCCAGACTTGCATGCAATCCTTCGCCGATGATGGAGATAGCGTGAGAGATGGACTTTCCTTTTGCCAAAGTTTCTTTTCTCAGCATTTGGTTCTTGGCATTGGCGACGGCCAATAATGCACCTTGAAATAGCATCGTGATCAGCTTGTGTGGATCCGCAGAAGTAGCGCTGGATTCTATTCCGACTTTGTTGTAGGCACTAATGGCTGTGATTGCGTTCATGATTTGTCCCGGATTAGAGTTTCGCCAGTTGTACGGATAAATAGGAACTTGTGTTATTCATACTGGATAACATCATGTTCAGGTTGCTATATTGAGTGGTGTATTGTTTTTGCAATACCGTCATCCGGTTTTCCAGCTGAGCGACACGCTTGTTGTATTCATTGGTACTGGTATTGATGTTTTGAGTACGGGCAGCTATCAACCCGGTTCCTGGGGTCAGGACCGAGGTCGCCCAAGTATTCAGACGAGTGGCGAATCCGCTTGCCGAGGTGAACAGATTACTCATATCGCTGTAATTACCGCTGAGCGCGGTAGAGAACGCTGCGCTGTCCAACTTGAGCGAGCCATCAGCCTGGGTGGTTATGCCGGCTTGAGATAAGAGCGACATCGTGCCGCCGGTCGCGCCGGTCATAAATACCCCGCGCAACTGATCCATCATCAGACGTACCGTGCCATCGCCGGCAAGTGATGGTGTCGCAGCTCCTGTGCTACCGTAGGCAGAGCGTGATTTCATCTGGTTATACAGAGCATTGTAACTATCTACGAAACTTGAGACCGCAGTGCTGATTGCAGTAGTGTCATGTGCGACGGTCAGGGTCGCAGGCGTGACCGTGGTTTTGTTCAGTGTGATCGACACGCCTTGGATCGCGTTCGTCACGGTGTTCGACGCACTGCTGATGGCGACCCCGTTCACAGTGAAGTTGGCATTCTGCGCTGCGACGGTCTGGGTGAGGTTCTTCACACCTGCCGGGTCATAGCCCAACAAGGTATTGATGGAACCGTCGCCACCGGCGGTACTGATCTTGAGGCTGTTACTCGCACCAGTACTGTTCGAAGTGATGGATAGACGAAAGGGTGATGTCGCGCTGCCATCGTTGATGAGGGTCGCTGTGACGCCCATATTGGCTGCGTTGATGGCTGCAGCGATGCCTTGCATCGAGTTATTGGTGGCATCTATCGTGATGCTCTTGATGCCGGTGCCGTTGCTGGTGAAAGTTGCACCGGCCGTGGTGCCAAAATCGAAACTGAGTGTTGTTGCGACCCCATTGCTGATGGCCGTGCTGCTATTTGCCACTCCTGCCGAGACTAGGCTCTGAGACTGTGCCAATGCCGACACATTCAACGCGTAACTGCCTGCAACTGCGGCGCTGGTGGCGCTTGAGCTGAATACAGTGGGATCGGACGAAGTGGTAGCAAAGCCTTGCAGGCTCTTGCTTAGATTCTGTACTGCTGTTTGTAAGCCTGAGACTAAGCCGCTAATCGTACCAAACGAAGAAATCTTGGTCTGATTAGCGGTAATCTGTGCGTTGAGTTTATCGATGGGACGACGTTCTACCGCCATCAATTGCGAGACCAGGGTCGGCACATCCAGGGTGCCCGCGCTCGATGATGCTGCTGAGGTGGTAGCCATGTTGTGTGACCTCCGGATCTACGCTTTTTGGTTGAATAACAGACCTTGCCGTTGTTGAAACTGCTCTATCGATTGCGCGATTGATAATGCCGCTTTCGATGGGAATTGCAGTATCACTTGGCCGGTCTCTGAGTCTGTCAGACTGACTACCGCCGTTTTGGTGTTGCTATCTACACTGAACTGAAGACTTTGGTGCGATTGTTGCAAGGCTTGATTCAAGCCTTGTACCGCCGCACTCAATTGTTCAGGTGAAACGTGCTGAGCAGTATCGTTACTTTGTGCTTCAACAAACACCTTTGGCGCATCTGTACTGATGCGCCCTCCAGAAGGCGCAGCCTGGACAGCATTACTTACGTTTTGGATGAGCATTTTGCCTCTCCTTCATTTATGTGTTCGGCCAGTCTATATTAAGACCGGCCGAAGCTAAGGCTCGATTAACGCAGTAAAGTCATCACTGTATTGGGAGTCTGGTTAGCCTGTGCCAGCGCTGCAGTACCTGCTTGTTGCAAGATGTTGTTACGAGTCATCGCAGTGGTTTCAGCCGCGTAGTCTGTATCCATAATACGGCTGTACGAGGCGGATAAGTTCACCGATGTAGCCTGCATAGTTGAGACAGCTGATCCCAAAGCCGCCATGTCGGCACCGAACTTGGCACGAGAGGCAGTCACGTTGGTGATATCAGTCAAAACACCGGAAGCGGTGGTGGCGGCAGGAGCTGCTATCGCAGCACTCAAGCTGGCACGTGTACCGCCAGATCCATCCACTGTCACAGTACCAGGTAAAGCCCTGCACGGCTGACAACGTCGCAATACGACTATTTTCTGCGATTAGCGCGGTCGACTCTGTGGTTGCCACGTCAGCTGTTTGAATAAAAATCTCATGCAGGCGTTGCAGGTTCTCTGTGATCTGAGCTCCGTAACCATCCAAGGTTTGAGCCTTGGAGATCGCATCATTGGCGTTGCGGATCTGCAATGTTAGTGCCGCGAATCTGGGTGTCATAGCCGACTGCGATGCCCAAACCGGTTGCGTCATCCTTGGAGCTATTGATACGCAGTCCAGAGGACAAACGTTGTTGTGCTGTTTGTAGTGCCTGAGCTGAGTGGTTCAGAGCGGCACCAGCGAAAAGAGCTGCAACGTTAGTATTGATGACTTGCATGATGATTCTCCTAATAACTGTTCGTTTATCCGACTTATTCGTCGTTCACTTTGGTTTTGTGTTGCTTATCAACCGCGGTTATTTCAGTTATCGGTAATGCTTGGGGAAACTTTAGGGCGAAATTTAAATTTTTTGTTTTTTTCAAAAAATCTCATGAGTAACGCGTTGTTCGGCTCAAAGTTCGCGGTTCAATTGAAGGAAGAGGGCGCTGCCTATGACGAAGCTGACTGCGATCCTTTCCATATTTTTAGTCAGGAATTCGTCCCCGACCCTTTTCGGACCATCCCCATAGGGCCAGATATAGTCGTCAATGATGATCCACCCCCCCGCTACGACAAATCCACTCCAGACAAGAACGTCTGCTTTTGCTGATGCATAGCTATGATTACCATCGATATGAAGGATTGCTATGCGTCCGCTATAGTCTGTACTGCCGAATGCCGTGGTCGTTACCTTATGATGTTGCCGATAATATTCGGCTCCATCGGTGGACGGCATACGCAAATAATTGACGTGATTGTTGCTATAGGGCAACAGGTTCATCTCGAAGACTGCCAGTGCCTCATTGGCATCCATACGCGCCGATTCGGCATCCACTAGCCCACCCGCGTCATTCTGGACAAGGTGCTCGTTTGACCAAGGGTCAACGCATAGTAAGCTTCCCACTCCGTAGCACCGCGCCAACCTGGCTAAGATGAATGCGGATTTTCCCCACCAACTTCCAATCTCCACCACATCTCCGATTGGGCTCCTACGCGCAATCTCATACAGAGCACAGAATTTCTCGCGGTCACACATGCCTGGGATTAGTTCTGCATGTCTGAATAAAGATGCTAATTCGATTTCAGATAAATGTGTTTTTGGCATTAATGCTGACGCCACCGGCAACGAATGATCAAGGCGGGCTCGCGCCCAGACCCTGGCCGCTCGATAGCCTGCCAACTCGGTACCCACAGGAGATTCGTTTACCAGAGAGACACCCGGGGCGATTTCCATCAGTCGATGATTGAGGTAGCCCCAGACCACCGGATTGGGCGTATAGATTCCACCAATATCAAACTCCATAATCGCCCGCTTCAGCACCTCATCGAAATTTGGCTGGGTGATGTAGGGCAAGAACAGCCAAGATGGGTATTTTTCTCGCGATACATCATATTCAATCGAGGAAGCGCCAATGACAGGCAGCCCATCAAGCAGGCAGTTCTGGAGATATTCTAGTGAACGCGGCATACCCCCAGGGAAAATCAAGATTGATTTACAGCCATTGGTAAGGTGAGGGCTATTTTTCATGTATTACTCCAGATTAAGTCGGACACGAGATAAGCTGAACTAAGCAGTAATTCTTTATTTGTCATTTTGACCGCGTTCGCACATTAGAAAGATACTCGAGCAAAGATCTGGATACTGTTGCCCGAGCTGAAAGCAACCCTCTAAATATTCTTTGGAAATGATGTCCGTTTGTAGTAGTCGATCCCACTGGAAATTAGCCAGCGCTTTGAAAAATATGCCTGAGCGATGGATTACCCTCAGGCCAGCAGCCACGGTATCCCTCTCTAGAGTGTCCAATGCGTAGGTGCAACGATGTCCGTGTTCCTTCTCGGCTGATGTAACTGCCGAATTGTGAGAAATCAGTCCCATCTTTACGGCAATCTGACGGGAGGGAGCATTGGCATTGGGGCATACCAGAAATAATCTACCCCCTTCCGCCAGCCACTCATCATTAATTCTTTTTAATACCAATACAGGGTCATCTAGATGCTCCAGAACGTGAGTCAATATGATGTTGTCATAGCGCTTTGGTAGATTTGCCTTTTCGAATAGCGAGTGGATGAATTTCACTTGGCTGCCCAGCTTTTGTATGGCTTCATCGATTGCGATTTGTGATGCCTCGACGCAGGTAATATCGTCAAAATAGGGCAGGAACCGTCTAGTGAAGTCGCCTTTGAAGCTACCAAGCTCGAGCAGGCTTCCTTTGTTGAAGAAGGGCTCGAATGATTTGATCATGTACGGGTGTATCACATCGAAATCGAATCCGTACGCGTACTGGTGGTCGTCGGTGTCTTCGATTTCGACGTTGTAATCTCGTTCCCTGTCCAAGTTATTCTCCATTTATTAGATGTAGATACATGCTTGTGAACGCTGTATCCGCCTCACCGGCAATGAAGCCGTATTTTACATACAACCTGATGGCAGGTATGTTGCTGCTAGCCACTGCCAATCTGATCGTGTGCATACCGGATGCCTGAGCGTACGCTATGCACTGTTCCAGTAACCGTGCGGCGATACCTTTTTTCATCCATGCGCGTAGCACACTGACACTGGTGATGTGTGCGCTACGCGTCTCCATGTCGTTGCAGTAAGCCGCCACCAAGCCAACCAGTGTGTCGCCAGACCATGCCTCGAAGCGATCCGCCTTGCTGGCAATTTTCATCGCATAGTCGATTATTTCGACACGTTCGCTCAACGGGGGTATGAAAGAGGCATCGCAGCGCAGCAAATGTTCGGTGATCTCAGTTCCCGTGGCCTTGTTCAACTGATAGTCGACCGTTGCGCTCATCGCTCCAGTACCGCCAAGCCAAAACCGTAGCGTCCGAACTCGTTCCCGTTATAGAGCAGATACACCTTGCCATCGCACTCGAACACGTGCGGGTAGCACTGCATGTCGGCATCCCATTCACCCGCTGTGACGTCGAGCAAGGGATGCTCATCATCTCGCGTCCAGTCAAGCAGATCGTCAGAATATGCATGGCCGATACGATAGCCACGGCCACTGTTATTGCGGAAATCAAATGATTGGCGATAGCAGAAAAACATGTGTAGCCGCCCATCGATCTCGATCACCGTCGGCAGTGCCTGGCTTTCATCCGTCCCAAGACGGTCAGTGATGATCTGTCGCGCTTCTTCCTTGACCCAGTTGATCCCATCATTGGAAGTCGCATGCCCAATCTTGTAGGTACGGTCCGGCGTTGCATCAGGCGAGAACTTTTTCCAGCCCTTGCCAAAGATGTACCATATATGAAATACGCCGCCTATGACCTTCACGAAGCCGTCACCGACCAGGCAGGGTTCGTGCAGCGATGCCGCCAGCACGGGGCCGTTGCCGATGCGCTGGAAGGTGAGGCCATCATCGCGACTGATGGCCAGGCCGATGGCGGTGTCGACCGACACCGACACGCGCCGGTTCCAGCCGCAGGTATAGCCATACACGGCATCGCCGTGGCGCATCACGCTCATCGGGAATATCCCGTGTTCGTCAAAACAGCCCAGCCCGCCAAGCGGGATGACCGTCTTGTCCGATACGCGGATTACGTCGCGCAGATTCTTGCTCATATCGACGAAGGCGATGTGGCTCAGGTACTTTCCGTTGCTCTTATCCACCGAACGGGTCGAGAAATAAATGCGCACGAAATCGTCGAACACCAAGGCTTGCGGCGACTGTGCGAATTGCATGCAGTCGTCCGGCAACTTGTGCTGCGTCGGGTCGAATATCTTGCCGAGCTTTTTCCACGTCATCGTGTTCATCCCTTATTTCAACTTCCCGTCCAGCACCGCCAGGCCGAAGCCGTGTCGGCCTACCTGGTTGCCCAGGTAGGCGAGATAGGTCTTGCCATCCAGTTCGAACACGTGCGGGTAGCTGATCATCTCTGCATCCCAGCCTTCCTCAGATACAGTTATGCCCGCCTTGGTATCGTCGCGCACCCAGTCGGTCAGGTTGGTGCTGGAGGCATAACCGATGCGGTAGCCGTTCTCCTTGCCCCTGTATTGGCTGCTGTAGCGGTAGCAGAAGAACATGTGATATTTGCCATTGGCGTAGAACACGTCCGGGCTGGCTTGTGCTTCGTCTTCTTCGATGCGGCTTGGAATCAAATCCTTGTTCAATTTCGTCCAGTGGATGCCGTCCGGAGATGCAGCCATGCGTATCTTGTAGACCGGCTCGGCCCGACCATCCACCATCTTCCACTTGCGCCCGGCGATGTACCAAAGATACCAGGTATCGTTGAAACGCCTGATCTTCGGCCCGCTTAACACAAAGGGTTCGTCGGGTGTATACGACAACACCGGGCCGGTGCCCAGCTTGGTGAAGGTCTTGCCTCCATCGCGGCTCGTCGCTATGCCGATAGCCACGTTGAACGGCACGGATTCACAACGCGTCCAGCCCGCGTAATAGGCACGCACTTCTTCGCCGTGGCGGATGATGGAAACGGGATAGGTGCCGAACTCGTCGAACTCGCCCAGGCCGCCCAGGCCGAGTATGGGCTGCTCACTGACATGTAGCACCTTGAACAGATCGGCACGATCCAGATCGACGTAGGCTGAGTAACTCACGTACTGGTCATTCTCATCCGCCGGGGGGCGGCATGAAAAGTAGACGCGCACGAAATCGTCGCACACCAAAGTCGCCGGGGCCTGCGCAAATTCCTTCAGCCAGCTACGCCCTTGCACTTCCTGCGGTGTGAACACCTTGCCTAATTTTGTCCACTTGAACATGGTTCAGATCAACTCATAGTTAGTCGAGATACACGTTTGTATCGTGTCGAGCGGATTGAACATCATCACATCGATGATGGACAGCCAGGGCACGAACGCATCGTCTAACTGGGCATACTCGAACGGTTTCGACCGGATGAATTTCAACTCGATTCCCTTCTCCAGAAACGTCTCCTTAGCATATAGCTCCGTGCCACCGATGGCATTGACATAGGTGCTGGCACCGCTCGCCTCGCACAGGGCGAGTACTTTGTCCTGGTTCTTCAGGTCATGATCGATGGCGATATCGGAAGAGATTGTTATCTCGGTATCGATATTCAAGTGTTCACAGGTTTTGACGATGGAGTGATGCAGAAAGCGAAACAGGTTGGTATTTTCATAACGCAAGATCTGTTCAATCAGGGGAAAGACTGGGGAGAAATAGGGCGCACGTCGGTATGCGCCGTGGAATTGCTTGAGCAGTTTTTCGCGGTTGGAATCTGCTGCCAGTTCCCGTTCACACACATTCAGATAGTCAGAATCGCTTTTCAATGGCAGCGAAAACATCACGTCTTTTCCATTCTGCAGCATACGATTGCGATTTATCCAACCCTTCTTGGTGTACTTGATGTTGTCGTACACAATGAACTGGTCGACTGACGCGATCAGCTGGAAATAGCCGATGTAGGGAAAGAAATAAGGCTGCATGATGGCAAGACTTTTCATTGCCGGTTCAGCTTGCGATCAGTTTGACGATAGTGTCGATCTGCTTACTAGATAGATCTGAATAGATTGGCAAGCAGATCACTTGCTCGGCGGCTTTTTTTGCCACCGGCAAATTTGCATGTGCTGCCGAAAGCATTCCACGGTACATTGGAAAATCACTGATCAACGGGTAGAAATACAAGCGCGCAAAGATGCCGTTATCCCTAAGTTTTTGATATAGCTCATCACGACTGAGTGGATAGTCCGGCTGCACCAGAATCGGGAAATAGGCAGCATTAGCCACCTTTTCGCCTGCAGCCGATAGGCAGCGGATACCCTGGACCCCAGCCAATGCCTGCCGGTATCGCGCATCGATCGCTTTACGTTTTTGCAGGGACGCATCTATACCTTTGAGTTGCAACAACCCAAAGGCAGCATTGATCTCGCTCATCTTGCCGTTGATGCCGGCAGCAACCACGGTCACCTCGTCCACAAAGCCAAAGTTCTTCAGGTGGTCTATATGTAACTTGGTCTTCGCGTCCTGGCAGATGATGGCGCCGCCCTCAAAAGTGTTGAAGACTTTAGTCGCGTGAAAACTCAGTACCGACAGGTCGCCATGATTGAGCACGCTGCCATGCGCGTCACTTACTCCAAAGGCATGGGCGGCATCGTAGATGACTTTCAGATTGTAATTGTCGGCGATCTTCTGGATGGCTTCGACGTTGCAGGGGTGACCATAACAATGTACCGGCATGATGGCAGTGGTCTGCGGAGTGATGGCGGCTTCGATCTTGGCAGGATCGAGATTGAGTGTAGCCGGATCTATGTCAGCAAACACCGGCTTGATGCCGTTCCACATGAGCGAATGAGAAGTGGCTACAAATGAATAGGGGGTGGTGATTACCTCTCCGGTGATACGCAGTGCTTGCAACGCTGTCACCAGGGCAAGGGTGCCGTTGGTGAATAACGAGATATGCTTGACCCCCAGATATTCGCATAGCGCTTGTTCCAACTGCTGATGAAAAGGGCCGTTGTTGGTTAGCCACTTGTTCGCCCATATTTGCTCCAGATAGGGAATAAAATCCTCCAGCGGTGGCAACAGAGGTTGGGTCACATAGATTGGGGTGGCTTTGGTATCTTTCACTGGAGTGACTCCGTCATTTATTCAGATGCACTCTGACCATCAACTTCAAATGACTCGGCAGGCAATCCTTCACACCAGCGTTGCCACATGATGCGCATGGCCTTTTCGAGACCTGCCGCAATCAGCTCGGGATGACCCATTGCTGATTTAGCAAAGCGCTCGCGCAAATTGCTACGGATGGATGACAATTCTTCTGTGTTCGCAGCCCAATACAATCCTTTCCGAACGAAATCGCTAGCATCTTCGGCGATAAAACTTTCCAATCCAAGATGACTGAGAATACCTGCACCTGTTCGGCTTGCAACTGACATACCAGATAAAGTCAATGTCGGTACGCCCATCCACAGCGCATGGAGAGTGGTTGTCCCGCCGTTATAGGGAAATGTGTCCAGACAAATATCTACTTTGTGATGAAGCTGCATGTAGATATCCATACTGCTTCTCGGATAAAGCTCCAAGCGTTCTCTCGCAATCCCCTCCTGTGCAAACCATTCGAGCAGATTCTCTGTTTTTCCTTCTTCCGGCATGCCAGCCAGCACCATTCTGGAGTGCGGCAGGGCACGCAGAAGTTGTGCCCACAAGGCGATGACTTCCCTGCTTAACTTAAACAATCGATTGAAACTGCCGAAGGTGATGTGACCGTTACTGATGGCGGGCAGGGCGCCGACTTGAGGTGCCCAAGTACTTGGTAAGAATGGCGCATTTGCAGGTAAACGAGCGATTTTTTCAGTGAAAAGGTTTTCAAATACTCCTGCCGGCAATATATGCCGGTCTGAAAAATAATAATCCATGGTACTCATGCCTGTGGTACCCGGATAACCCATCCAGCTTGCTTGTATAGGAGCTGGTTTTCTGGCGAAGGTCGCTAATCTGTTTTTTGCGGTGTGCCCAGAAAGGTCAATTAGGATGTCAATCTGATCAGTTCGTATTTTTGCGGCAAGCTCGGCATCAGGCATACTGGAGATGGAATTCCATTGTGAAAAATATCCTTTAAGCCGGTCGGTAGTGGCGTCATCATTCCTGTGGTTGGAGTAGGCATGTAGTGAAAGTTGGGTGCTGCCAGACAGGTGTGCCAACAATGGCTCGATAAAGGATGCTAATGCATGACCACGAAGGTCCCCAGAGACAAAACCGATCCGCAGGCAACGATCTGGATCGCATGAATTCTCATGTTTTGGGTGATTGTTCAGGAATCTGGATTCCAACTCGGTACCAAATTGACAGTGTTCTGAAAATAGCGTCTGGGCATCAATCGTCGAATTTTGGGAGAGGCAGAATAATAAATTGCTGCGTGCCTCAAAGAAGTTAGGCTTAGTCTTGAGTGCACGCCTAAAACATGTTTCTGCTTCTATGAGGTCGCCTAAGTTGAGGAGGGTGCTCCCACGGTTGACGAGCCCTTCAGCTAGGTCAGGATTGATTTGCAGTGCTTTGGCGTAGTTTATTTCGGCCTCGTCAATATTTCCCAATATCTTTAGCGCGCTGCCAAGGTTGTTATAAGCCTCTGCAAGATTGGAATCTAGTTGAATTGCACGACGACAACTTTCGACTGCGGCTTCGAAAAAGTTCAAGTCATGTAGGGTTTTGCCTAGGTTGATGTGAGCATCGGCAAAGTCAGGCTGAATCTTGATAGCATGACGATAAGCAAACTCTGCCTCCTCCAGTCTGCCCTGGTTTCTAAGTATGCTGCCCAAATGATTGTGTGCGGCCGCGTAATCCGGATTTCCCATTAGCACACGTCGACATTCAATCTCAGCTTCGTCAAATCGACAGAGATCATTCAGAGTGATGCTCAGGTTATAGCGAGCATCGGGATTGCTAGGCTGAAGTTCTAGAGCCTGTAAATGGCACTGCATAGCTTGTTCCAACTTAGTCGATTCCTGCAGGACTGCTCCCAAATTGATGAGCGCTGTGATATATCTTGGATTGATTTGAAGTGCTTTGCGGTAACTGATTTCAGCTTCATCCAAACATCCTATCTTGTGCTGTGATACGCCAAGATTGCACCATGCGCTGACGTAATCGGGGTTGATTTGTAACGCACGTTTGTAACACGCTTCCGCTTCACTAAATTTATTAAGATTAAGCAGGGTGCTACCTAGATTATTGTGAGTCTCAGCGTCATCTGGTAACAGTTCGGATGCTCTTTGCATGGCTGCCAGTGCATCCGAGTTTTGTCCCATATTCATCAATGCCGCACCCAATACCTTCCATCCGCTTCCATGCAATGGGTAACGAGTCGTCATTTGTAGTGCTATGTTTGCTGCCCCCGAAAATTTATTTTGGTTAAACAGCTTGAACAGTGCATTTATTTCTTTCTGTGAAGGTTCCTTAATCTTCTTGCGTGATGAACCAGCACGCTGAATGACGGGGTATTCAGATTTTTGTTTTAGATTGTGAATATGTTCATTGTCTTGCTGTGGTGATTGTGGCGTTTGTGAAGAACTGTCTGGCGCAACGAATCCTTCCAATCTTTCCAATGGAGTGCCCGCAGCATCCTGCAGCCGGATTGCAAGAGCATCCACATCGTTTCCTTGTAGACCTTGCTGCTGGGCAAGCGCAAGAATCTGAAGTGCTTCTTCCAATCGGCCTGAGCGATATAACACGTCTATGTAACTCAGCCAATATTGCCCGCGGGATGGCTCAGCATCTAAAGCCTTGTTGAAATAGGGCAATGAATCCTCTGGATGATTCCTCTGTACGGCCAATAGCCCCATGTTGTGATTGGCTTCGGAATGATATGGAAGGATTTTCAGAATTGCGGTATAGAGGTTTTCGGCATCTTGTAACTGTCCGGATTGATGACATTCAATCGCCTGTTTGAATGCTTGCTCAATCGCGATAGTTGCAGCTTGATCCGGGGCCTTAGTGTTAATCATGATAGATCTCTATGATTAGCGCACATTTTCTAGGCTACCTTCACTTGGTTCTTGCCGGCTTGCTTGGCCCTGTACATCGCGCTGTCGGCCCGACCGATCAGATCTTCCTGGCTTTCTTCCTCGCCGCGCAAGGCGACACCGGCGCTGAAGGTCACTAGCACACGGTCGTTGCCACTCAGGAAGTATTTCTTGGTCAGTTCGCGTTGCAGTCTGACGATGGTCTGTTCAGCTTCCTCTATGCCGGTGTCAGGTAATACGATGACAAACTCCTCGCCGCCGTAACGTGCCACGACATCGCTGGGGCGCAACGACTCTTTAATAATAGTGGTGAGATGGATGAGGGCCTGATCGCCGGCCTGATGGCCCATCGTGTCGTTGAGGCGTTTGAAGTTGTCTATATCCAGCAGCGCGACGCAGATTGGTGCGTTGTTGCGTTGCGCGCGGGTCGCCTCACGCTCGTAAGCTTCATCCAGTCCGCGCCGATTGAGCGCGCCGGTGAGCTGATCCTCGCGCACCTTTTCGCTGACCTGTTCGAGTTCCTGTTCGAGTTGTTTGATCTTGGCTTCGGATTCTTGTACGCGTTTGCGGGTTTCAACCAACTCTTCATGTGAACGCAAGGCGCTGGCCTGGATCACGCGGGTGTCCTGCATGATGTCATCGAGCAGATGGCTGAGTTTGGTGATGTTGTCGGCCTTGCCGATCTTCTGGCTATAGCTTTCTATCTTGCTGTGATATTCGCCGGTGCTCTCGGTCAGATCGCCCAAACGGTCGATGAAGGTGGTCATCAGGCTTTTGAGTGTGGTCTTGGCATCGGTCAGGCTCTGCTTGAGCATGCTCTGCTTGATCAGTGCATCTCGCAAACTGCGCTCGGCATCCGCGATGACGTGCTTGTCGATCGGGTTATCCACGATGCCTTGCAGGGTCGTGATCTGACCGTGCAACCATTCCTCGTCCTCCACCAGTTCGCCGACGTTCTCCACCAGCAGGCGCAACAGACGTATCAGGCCTTCCTGTATCTTGGCCTTGTCGCCACCGCGCAACTCGACGCGTATCCAGAATTGGCGCAGTTGTTTGGCCAGCACCACGATCTGCTCGTGGTCGGTGGCGGCGCGTATCTGCTCGGAGATGGTTTTGACTTCGGCGGCGAATTCCGGTTGTGTGCTGAGTGTGCTTTCCAATGTCTGGGCGAGCAGCTCGCGCAATTGGGCATGCAGATCGCCATCCGGGATAGGCGCAGCGGGCACGTTGCCGGCAGGACTGACGGTCTTCCCCGGCGTCACTGCCGCGACGGATTCTGCGGGTACATCGGCCGAGTTTGCGGTGGCGGGGGTGCTTGCCCAAGAGCGAATCAATCCGTTGACCTTTTCGAACAAGATATCGGAGTCGGAAGAGAATTTTTTCAGTACCGTCTCCAGACCCTCTTTCTTGCGCGTGATCGTCAAACCTTTGTGGGGGGTCTCGAGTTGACGCAACAAATCGCGTATCAGTGCTGACCAGGACACCACCAGCTGTTTGTCATCCTTGGCGACCGGTAGCACCTTCTCCAACTCGGACAAGTAGCCCTGCCAGTCTCTACTGGACAGAGACTTGCGCAGGCTGTTGCCCACCAGGGCCGGTTTTCCCGATTGCTTGGCGAGCAGTTCGGCGATGCTTTGCAACACCAGTTGCACACCATCGTCCTCTTGCTCGGGGATGCCGCCGATCTCAGCGTAGATCTTGCTGTAGTTATCGGGAGTGGGCGGGGTCTTGCGCAAGGCCAGCGTCTTTAGTGTCTCGCGGGCGATCTCGGAAGGATTGGTAGGCAGGTTGCTCATAACTTGGAACCATGAATGACTTGTAGGTCATTATCAGGAAAAAAGCCAAGCGCTAAGTAGGGAATAAGCGGTGACTACGCCCTTATTTCAATTGCGAGCTATCGACCAGGTGATAGCTGACCGCGTAGTGGATGGCTTCGGCATTGTTCTTGAAGCCCATCTTTTCCAGCATCCGGCTGCGATAGACGCTGACGGTTTTGGGGCTGAGGGTCATGGTCTCTGCGATCTCTGTCAGGGTCTTGCCCGATGCGATCAGGCATAGTGTCTGATACTCGCGGTTGGACAGGGTCTGATGCATCAACTCTGCCGAAGTGCCTATCATGTTATTGAGCAATTGCTCCGCCATGATTTCGCCTATGTATTTTTTCCCACCCAGCACTTGGCGTATCGCGCCGATGAGTTGATCGGGGGCGCTCTGCTTGTTGAGGTAGCCCGAGGCGCCGGCCTTCAAGCTGCGCACCCCATATTGGTCTTCGGGGTACATGCTGAGCACGATGACTTTGACGTCGGGCTGCTCAGACTTGAGTTGCTTCAATACATCAATGCCGTTCTTGTCAGGCAGGGCGATGTCCAGCAAGATCAAGTCGTACTGTTGTTCCTGCGCCAGCTTGAGTGCTTGTATGCCGCTCTCGGCTTCCCCGGTGACACGAATGTCTTCGGTATCGTCCAGCAGTTGTTTCAATCCCTTGCGGATCAAAGCATGGTCATCTACTACGAGGATGCTGATCATAGCTATAGGTGCTCAAAAGAGTTTGGGTTGTAAATCGTCGCAATTGTCACAGCTGTTGGGCTCTGTAGGCAAATGGACGGTGATATGGATGCTCTGATCGGGTTCGTACTCTACTTCGCTACATCCTCCCAGATGCGAGATACGCAGCTTGATGATGCGCAAGCCCAAGGCGCGTTGCTTGCCGTGTGTCGCCTCGTTATAGCCCAGCCCATCATCCGAGACCATCAGGTTCACACAGCCGTTCTGCTTGCTCAGATGGATATAGACGGTGTGTGTTCCGCTGCGCTCCATGATGTTGTTCAGTATCTCCTGGAAAGTACGGAACAAAGCGGTGGAGAGTGCATCGGACATCTCCAGCTCGTGTTGTGCGCCACTGACGGAGCATCTGATGCCGGTGCGTTTGCTGAATTCCTTGGCTTCGATCTCGATCGCCGCGGCGATGCCGAAATAATCGAGCACGCTGGGACGCAGTGTATGAATCAGATTGTTGACGGTGTCGACTGCAGTATCCAGCAGAGTGAACATGGCGCGTGATTTCTCTTGCAGTACCGGTTTGTCGCGAGGCAGATGTTGCGTCAACCAGGATAGATCCATCTTGAGCGCGGTCAGTAACACACCGATGTCATCGTGGATCTCGAGCGCGATACGGGCGCGTTCCTGTTCTTTGAATTCTTCGATATATGAAGACAGCTCACGCAGTTGCTGGTGTGCGTGCATGATCTCCAGCTCGTTCTGTTTGTTCTGGGTGATGTTTACCATGAAGCCTTCCAGTATCGTCATCTGTTTGACGTTTTTCCGGCAAGTGGCTCGCAGGTTGACCCATTTTACTTCACTGTTCTTGGCGAGCAGGATGCGCCCCTCCCAATTCCAGGGGGCGGTGTTGAGTATGGCGGAACGTAAACTGCTCAGGAATTTCTGCCGGTCTTCGGGATGGATGCTGTCCAGCATCAAGTGAGGTTGCTGTTTGAGTTTGGCGGCCTCGATGTCGATTACCGCAGCGCTGCCCGGGCTGACATAATTGAATTGCAGAACGTCATCATTGCCCAGTTGGACCTGGAAGGCCATCCCTGGTAAGTGATCGAAAAACGAATGGAATAACGAAGCGTCCGACATGATATTAGCTAGCAGTTATTTGAATTATGCGCCCATCATACAGTACTGTCGCAGGAGGGTAACATCGGTACGGACGATGCTGCCCTCAACAAAAATCGACTATCAGACGGTGCTGCTATGGATAGTCGGGTTCGTCTCATGATATCCCCTTATCATTCGGTCATAATCAAGAGCCACCAGCTCATTAACTTGACTTGCTTCACTGTAAACACAAACTATGCATCCTTTACTCGAAAAACTACCCCCGTCCATAACGGCACTCATCCTGCAAAGCGTTGCGGCCGTTTCTATTCTACTGGTGCTGATTGCTACGGGTCTACGACTTAGCCCATTGTTGTTCGCGTTGGGCTGTGGGGTGTTTGCCGCGATCCTCAGCTATGGGGCTCGGCAAGCACGGTGGTGGTGGTTGATCCAGTTGGTTTTTGCGCCGGCCTTGGTGGTGATGCTCTCGGTCGATCTGCCGCCGGGCTTGTTCCTTGCGGCCTTCCTGATTTTGCTGGCCGTGTACTGGAGTACCTTTCGCACCCAGGTGCCACTCTATCTTTCCAGCGATAAGATCTGGCGCGCACTGGAGGGATTGTTGCCAGTCGCACAATCCGGTAGAACTTTCACTTTCATGGATCTGGGGTCGGGCTTGGGCGGGGTGTTGACGCACCTTGCCACGGTTCGTCCAGATGGACGCTACGTCGGTGTGGAGGCTGCGCCCCTGCCGTGTCTGTGGAGTTGGCTGCGTATCAGATTGGCTGGCTTGCGCAACTGTAGTGTGTGCTGGGGCAGTATGTGGGATTGCGATCTGGGCCAGTACGACGTGGTGTTCGCCTACCTGTCACCCGTACCGATGGCACAGTTGTGGCACAAGGCGTGTGCCGAGATGCGCCCCGGTAGCGTGTTCATCAGCAGCACTTTCGTGGTGCTCGATCATCCGCCTCAGCAGACCCTGCAGGTCGATGATATGCATCGTTCCACACTACACATCTGGCATATGTGAAGGCGCTCAAGTCGGATGGGCAAAGAATCCGCTGTCGAGTAGTTCTTTGGTCAGCGCCATGTAGTCGCCGGCACCGGGGCTGTGCGGCGCATAGGCGAACACATCCTGCCCATACATGGGGCTGGTAGCGAGTGCGACGGTCTCACCGATGCGCGTGTTACACACCAGCTTGCCGTAACGCTCTTTGAGCTTGTCGTATATCTCATAGGAGAGTTTGCGTCGTGAGTCGAAACGAGTGACGACGATGCGGCGCTCGAAACTACGATGCAGTTTCTTCTCCAGCACATCCAGTGCGCTACCCAGACGATGTACGCCCTGCAGGGATAGAAAATCCGCCGATACCGGTATCAATACCCGGTCCGTCGCCAGCAGGGCGTTCAGTGTCAGCACACCCAGCATGGGGCAGCAATCGATCATGATGGGGGCGCCGGTCAGCGCCAGTTCTTCGTGCAAGCCATGTTTGAGCAGGGTCGCCGCTTTGGCATCACTGCCGAACATGGCATCTATCTTGGCCAGTTCCAGCGTGGCTGGGATGATATGCCAACCGCGTGGTGTCGGACGCAACAAGCTGTCCAGCGGTTTCTTGTCTTTGAAGAACGCGGCCATGCCATTTTCAGGCAAGGTGTTTTTGATGCCGCTTGCCAGCGTCAGATGTCCTTGCGGGTCCATGTCCAGTGCGATGGGGCACTGCTGCGCGATGTCCAGCGCGGCCGTGACATTGAGACAGGTAGTGGTCTTGCCCACGCCGCCCTTTTGGTTGAAAACGGTAATCACTGCCATCAGGCACTTCTCCTTGATGGTGTCAGCGTCTTGATGGCATCTGTTAGATTGACTGCGCTTAGATTGGTATTCATATCTTATCCTTGTCGATAGACGATGCAACCCATTGCGATTCGCTGGTGCATATCAAGGTGTGAGACCACATCAACACTGCTCAATGGTGTGCGTGATTCGAGCTGGGGGATTTCGGGCGGGCGGCGATGCGCCAAGGCTGCGACCTGGTCCAACACCGTATGGGCTTGCGCGATGATGCGTTGCGCACCGCTCTCGTCTGCGCAGGCATGCACCACCAGATGCGCACTCAGGCATAACCGCAGTGCGTCCCGGGCTACGCCGGAGTGGACAGGCTGTGCCAGTTGGCAAGGCATAGGGGCGAACGGTAGCTGGCGATATACGTCTCGCACCTGTGCCGCATCCAGCGTCTTTCTGCCCGAGCTGTCTGGACGATGCAGCCGGAAGGTGAAGATGCTCTGGATGGTGTCCCAACCGCTATCGTCATATAAAGCGCTGCGCGTCAGTGGTGCCACTGTGACGGACGAGAACGCCGGGTCGTTGTTTAATCGGGCGCTTATCGAGTCGGCGAAACGATGCATGAAGCGGCTCACTTGCGCTTCGGGTACGGCGCGGAATGCGCGCAGTTCACATAAAGCGGCTTCCCAGCGCAGCAACATGCCCCACGAGTCGCTATCCGTGTATCTGGCTTGCCAGATATCGCTCGTGGCGTTCTGGGCAGGCGTGGCATGCTCATTAGACGACGGGATGCGTGCGGCGCTCTGTTTCGGGATCAGCAAGGCGCCAGAGAAACTTGGTCCGCCGACGAACTTAGATCCAGTCAGCGCCACGCTGTAACCCTGACTTAGACAGGCACGCAAGGTGGCAGGGCTGATGCGGAACTGGCAGGCATCGATCAGGACATCCAGCTCATTTCCCAGCGCGGCTCGCAGCTCTGCGGTGCAGGCATAGCTGGGCGCAATCACGCCGGTCTTGGAGAGGTCGGTCTGTATCAGCAGCACATGTCGTCCCAACTGATGAGCTTTGCGTGCCAAGCCACTGAAATCGGCATCGATCTCGGTCTGGCTGCGTGCCGTTCCGTCGTCATGACGCAAGTTGACCGTGGTGATGGCTATGGCCGGATCGGCATGGGTGATGGTCGCATAGACCCCGCTACCGGTCTCTTCCTCGCTGACCATGATGACGAGCAGTTCATGGTCGGAAGATGCGAGTGCGATCTGCGCCGCGATATGGTGCAGGTCGGTGCCCGAGGCGGCGAAGATGACTGTCGGTTCGGGCAGCTCTTGCAGCTCGCACAAGGTCAACAGATCGCTACGTAAGCGTTGTAGTTCGGTCGTATATACGGCTTCGGGTGTTTGGTGTTCCAGCAGGTCTTGCAGCCGCGTGCGGACGTCGTCGGCTGCGGCGTAGGCGGATGCTGAGATGACCGAGGCCGTGGCGGAAGCGAACGAAAGCAGTTCGGGGTAGGGTGTGGCGCGGCAGCCATAACGGTTCACGCCGCTCACGGGGTCGAGCGCGATGCGCCCATCCCCACCCTCGACCAACAAGCGGGCGGTTTCAGCTAAGGGAGGGAGCGTGGGATGTGGCATGACTCAGTCGACAGGATGCACGATGCTACGCGCCAGCATGGCACGGAACGCATCGAATACCTTGCGCATCTGGGGCTGCTTGTAGGGGAATAGATCGGCCGAGTCCATGGTGTGGACTACCGCGCTGTTGTCGACTTCGAATAACAGCAGTTTCCCATCGTGAGTCTCGGCGCAGTCCAGTACCAGGTATTCCAGTCGCATGGCCTGATGGATGGCGGCCAGCGCGATCGCGTGGCGTGTGGCGAAGGTTGTATCGAAGCTGGCCATGAAGTGTGCTTCTTCGGCACGTTTCGCCGCGCTTTCGCTCATGCCGGCGTTCAGGTAATGGATCATCCAGTGACTGGAGATGCCCATATGGGCGGCATAGGCCTTGCCCTCTATCAGTACCACGCGGTATTTGCGGAACTGACCGTCGGCATCGCTGTAATCGATGAAACGTGACAGATAGAACAATTCGCCGCTGGTGCGTTGCAGATAGTCTTGCAAGGCGGCCGGGTGATCAATCTTTTCCAAGCCGTGCCCGGCATGCGAACCGACCGGGCGGATGATGAGTGGATAGGCGATATCGGCGAGCAGTTGGGAGAGGGGGCGCATTTCTTGTAGCACCTCATCCAAGTCGGCACGTGCGACTCTGGCCGTAGCTGGCATCACCACTCCGGGTAATCCGCTCAGACGGGTATAGGCGCGGTCGCGCGACAACCAGGTGATATATTCGGCGCGATTTAGCGTGGGGCGCGGCCAGCCTTGCAAGGCCACATCCAGCAGCTGCAACAGCGCTTGCGTTCCATCCGATTCGCCTATGCCGATGAACATCACATCATGTTCGGGCAGCGTGTCGGGAAAGGGCAGGTGGGGAGCGACATACAGGATGTTCAGCGCGATGTCCGAGCCTTCCAGCAGGAAGTCCAGCGGGGTATTGGTCATCAAATCGCCGGGCGTCATCAAGGCGAGCAGGCGGATGCCGGGAATGCCGGTGGGGGCTGCGAGGTGGTAGATCTGTTTTAGTCTAAGTGCTTCATTCTGAAGGGATAGTGCGACATTGCGATCGCCCTTGAGTTGCAAGATGGTCGAGAGGTCCAGCATGGCATCGGCATGCGCGACACTGGGGATGTCACCTATCTCGGACAGCAGGGTCGTGCTAAGCGGTGTCAGGTCCTGATTCGCACACGCCATACGCATCAGCGCGGCCGAGCCGAGAAAGGTATGTGGGGTTTGCTGAGTCATGGCAGCTCCGATTTATCAGGAGCGTATTTTGGCAGTCCCCAGCGTAAGCGTTGCTTGGATTAAAGCGTCAATATCCCCTTTATTCGTGCGATGGTTGACGATGGCCGCACGGATGGCGAGCCTGCCATCCAGGGTGGTGGCGGAGGGGGCGGCGATGCCGGATTCCTGTAGCGCCACGATGATGGCGGCATTCACAGGGTCGGCATCGTCACAGCGGAAACGGAAGCACACGATGTTCAAAGACACCGGTGCGAGCAGCTCCAACTCGGGGGTGGCGAGTATGCGCTGCTCCAGATAGCGGGCCAGTTCACAGGTATGTGCGATGACCCGCCCCAGCTTTTCCGTGCCATAGACCTGCAGGGTGAACCAGGCTTTTAGGGCGCGGAAGCCGCGCGACAGGTCCGGGCCGAAGTCACACGGCCAGGGCGAGCCACCGGCCAAGCCGTGGGTGTCGCGGCGCAGATAGGCGGCCGGTGAGGCAAAGGTGTCGAAGTGTTGCTGGCGGTCGCGTATCAGCACAAAGCCCGCGTCATAGGGTACTTGCCCCCACTTATGGAAATCGAAGGCCACCGAATCGGCACGCTCCAGCCCGGCCAGTCGTGGTGCGAGTTCGGGCGACAGCATGGCCAGCGCGCCATACGCGCCATCCACATGAAACCACAAGCCTTGTTGTTGCGCGACATCGGCCAGCGCGGCCAGCGGGTCGATCGCGCCGGTGTTGACCGTGCCCGCCGTGCCCGCGATGAAGAACGGCGTGTAGCCCAGTGCGCGGTCGGCGGCGATGGCCTGTTGCAGTGCGGCGATGTCCATCTGGTAGTGAGCATCGACCGGGATCATGCGCAAGGCGTCCGTGCCCAGTCCGGCGATGTCCATCATCTTGGCGATGCAGCCGTGTGCACCCATGGAAGTGTAGGCGGTGAGGCGTTTGCCGCTGGCGGCGATGCCCTGAGTGCGAACTTCGGGACCCAGGGTCGCATGGCGCGCCACCGCTACGGCGATGAGCGTGGCCATGGAGGTGCCGGTGACGAACAGGCCGCTGGCGGTTGCCGGGAAGCCGAACAGTTCGCACACCCAGCGCAACACCTGGCGTTCCACTTCGACCGGTATCTGGTCGCGTCCGCCCACGTTGGCATTCAATCCCGCCGCCAGCATCTCGGCCAGCATGCCTACCGGTGTGCCGCCGCCGTGTACCCAGCCCATAAAGCCGGGATGCGCGTTCCCCACCGCATAGGGCAGGATGGCGCGCATAAAGGTGTCATGTGCGCTGCTTAAGTCGGAAGGCTGTTGCGGCAAGGGCTGATGAAATTCGCCACGCGCCGCATCGGGGATGGGCTGCCAAACTGGGCGGGAGCGTATGTCTTGCAGATAGTCGAACATGTCGTCCAGCATGCGATGTCCCTGTGCGCGCAATCCGTCCCAGTCGTCAGGGTCTAGTGTGCTGGGCTGGGTGTCGTTGGGATGGGGCATCTATCGAGGCACGCGATTAGTGAACGCAATGTGGTCCGTTGGGATTATACATAGCTGAACGCCAGACTCGGATTCGATAATTTGACGATGCGATAGTTAGGTGCGGCACAAACGACAAGAGACCCGAAGGTCTCTTGTCGTTTGTGCTATTGCGGGTTGTTAAGGTGTGTAGGTTGGTGCTTGATAAGAGGCTGAATTGCCCTGTGCATCCATGACTCTTACTTGCCAGTTATAACCCGTACCAGTCACCAAACTTGCCGGATTAGCCGTTCCATCCGAGTTATAGATTGCGGAGAGAGTGGTACTTGGCAAACCATTGGCATTCTGTGGGAAATACCAAGCCTGACCTCCGAGTACTGGACTGACACTGACAGCGTACAAGTAGCTTGCTGGTGGAGCGAGCGGTGCAGCCCAAGTGAACTGCGGGACGTTCCTGGTGTAAGGCGCAGCAACATTCACTGCCAGACTGGTTGCAAAGGAATTCAACACTGTCGTTACCGTGGCTGAGACGATCTGTGTGCTCGCATCAGAATAGGTGACCTTGAACTGATAGGTGTCGCCTATCACAGGAACGATTGTGCCTATGCCAAGATACCCCTGGAAGTTGCCATAGCTATTCGACATATCCATCGGTACTGCAACGTTTGGCCCTGAAAATAAGACTGCTGACACGACCCGTTTCACACCGTCGGATACCTGTGGAATGACGTTATAGGAGTTAGTCACACCATTAAACCAATGGTCGGTATTGACACTGGACTGAGAGTTGGCATTGGATAGCGAGAAGCTACTGGTCGTAGCCCCTGCCACCGTGATGGTGGGCGCGGCATTGCCACCGGTGTTATGTATATCGCCCGCATCTATTCGACCGTTATTGTTCATATCGATCACGGCGAAGTTCATGTAGCTACCGGCTGGCACACCACTGAAGGCATAAGCCTGCGGACTGACCGGAGTAGCGATAGTAGTGAAGTACACGTTTTGAGTGACTTGGTCATAAGCACCCACGACCAACGGTCCTGTAGCGGCACCCGTGAAGGCAACGTTTCCTGACACTGTATTGAGGCCAGCAGTCGCACCGATGGTGATCGGGCCTGCCGCCGGTGATGCCGCACTGGCCGTTACCCCGACCAAAGCCGTGATACGGAAATAACGGGCCACGTTAGTCAGGCCGCTCATCACTAGCAACGATTGCTTGGTACCTTGAGCGGGGAAGGTCTTAGTGACCATGCCGAGTGTAAAGGCGGCATCGGTGGCACTGTCGACTTTGTAACTGGTTGCGATCTCTTGGCCGTTCACATCCACCGGAGGGTTGTATTGGACGAATGCTGCACCTAGGGATGGTGAAACCAGCACTCCAGTCAACGCCACAGGTGTGGGCGCGACAGGGTCAGCCATCGCTACAGTGACGCCGGGCAAATTCGCCGCTAAGATGGTTGCAACCGCAGAGCTCCCAACAGGATTGTTGGCATTCGCCTGACCCGTACCTTGGGCATCACGTTGCGCGACGATCACATAGCTGCCGGATTGCAGACCTCGTATCGTATAGGCACCCGGTGCTGCAATCGTGGTGCCACCTGCGGCACCGCAATTAGCACAACCGGAATAATTCGCCTGTACACGAATCGCACCAGTTTTCACGCCCGCATAAGTTACCGTGCCGGAAATGCTGTAGGACGCAATTGCCGGCGTGGCTACAAAATTATTTCCCGTAATCGCTGCCGAGCTGCCTGCCAGTACTGTGACAGGTATGTTGACAGGGCTGAAAGTGTAGCCAGGTAAAGAGGGCGTTAATGTATAACTCCCCGGGGCCAAGTTGAAGCTGTAATTACCAGCTACATTGGTGGTTTGCGTGGTGGTTGTCCCGCCGACTACCGAGATCGTCACACCTTCTACCCACGCGCCGGTTACCGTGCCAGATACGGGGGTAAGGGCAGGAGTGACAGAATTGCTCGCCGACGACGCTGGACTGTTACCCACGCTATTGGTGGCTACCACCGTAAAGGTGTAGGCCGTGCCGTTGGTCAGACCGGTGATAGTGTGGGTCAATCCGGTTGTAGCGGCATTGCTGTCTACGCCACCCGCTGGGATGGAGGTGACGGTGTAGCCGGTGATGGCTGTACCGCCATTGCTCACTGGTGCGGCGAAAGTCACGGTCGCCGATGCGTTGCCTGCCGCAGCAGTAACGGCGGTCGGTACGCCGGGGACGGTCCACCCCGTAACAGGCGTGACTGAATTGCTCGCCGTCGAAGCTGCACTGCTACCCGCACTGTTGGCGGCCACCACCGTAAAGGTGTAGGCCGTGTTGTTGGTCAGGCCGGTGATAGTGTGGGTCAATCCAGTCGTACCGGCATTGCTGTCTACTCCACCTGCCGGGCTGGAGGTGACGGTGTAGCCGGTGATGGCTGCACCGCCAGTGCTTGCCGGTGCGGTGAAACTCACGGTCGCAAATCCATTGCCTGCCGTAGCGATAACGGCGGTCGGTGCGCTGGGGACGGTGACGGGCGTGACAGAATTGCTCGCCGACGATGCTGGACTGGTACCCACGCTATTGGTAGCTTTCACGGTGAAGGTGTAAGCCGTGCCGTTGGATAGACCCGTGATAGTGTGGGTCAATCCGGTCGTGCCGGCATTGCTGTCTGTTCCACCCGCTGGGCTGGAGGTGACGGTGTAGCCGGTGATTGCTGCACCGCCATTGTTTGCTGGTGCGGTGAAACTCACGGTCGCCGATGCATTGCCTGCCGTAGCGGTGCCGATGGTGGGCGCGCCGGGGACGGTGGGCGCTACAGTAGGCGTGACAGAATTGCTCGCCGCCGAAGCTGCACTAGGACCCGCACTGTTGGTTGCAGTTACGGTGAAGGTGTAGGCCGTGCCGTTGGTCAGACCGGTGATAGTGTGGGTCAAGCCGGTCGTACCGGCATTACTGTCTGTTCCACCCGCTGGGCTGGAGGTGACGGTGTAGCCGGTGATGGCTGCACCGCCATTGCTCGCCGATGCGGTGAAAGTCACGGTTGCAGTTGCGTTGCCTGCCGTAGCGATAACGGCGGTCGGTGCGCTTGGGGCGATGGCAGCGGTCGCTGGAATAACGGAATTGCTCGGCGACGATGCCGGACTGTTACCCGCGCTATTGGTAGCAACCACGGTGAAGGTGTAAGCCGTGCCGTTGGTCAGGCCGGGGACTATAATCGGGCTGGTGGTTCCGGTCGCCGTGATGTTGCCTGGGCTGGAGGTTACAGCGTAGCCAGTGATGGCAGCACCGCCATTGTTCGCAGGAGCTATGAAGCTCACCGTAGCCGATGTATTTCCGGGTGATGCGGTGACAGTGGTTGGTGCGCCGGGTGCGGTTGCGCCGGGTGCTGGTGTGCCGGGTGCGGGTGCGCTACCTCCACCCCCACCGCACGCGACAAGAAATATGCCGATGAAGACCGCAAGAAATAATCTAATCGAGTTCATTTTGTTTCTCCCCTAAGCGATGGTGAAGTGGGCGTGCTGTCTAGTTAGTCTATTCTGGCTAGGCAACAGTCAACTTCGATGATGAAATTAACCAACTAAAACATTCAGCTTTTATTCGATAAATGAAAGCGTTGCAGCTAAAACTTTCAAGCGCGATGCTGTGCTCATAAAGCATCAAAGTCAATCTTAAAAATTGACTAGATACTTTGTCGAAGGTCAACTTGGTATTGCAGGGCAGGAGGGTGGATATTCTGTGTTTTGAACTCTGTCAGGCGGAAGTTCTAGTGCATGCCGAGCGTTCTGCTGAGACCGATATTTTGAGGCGCGAGATTAGGTGTTGTGTTCTGCGGCGGCCCCTCTTGGAGCGATGTCGAAGTGACGTTTTTCTGTGTGTTTAAGGGGGAGTTTGTTGTACTTAAAATTCCAACACTTGTAGCGATACGAGACCGCTGATCTGCGGGCAGATCTACGCGTTTAATCGCGCCATGATCCGACAGTAGTACATAGCCTGGTTGTATCTCTTGCACGCTGACCCCCGCTTGTATCTCGGCATGGACGCGGAACGGGTGAGCGGGTAGTCCGTTGGCGGCGATGATGGCGATGCGCTCGGCGGGACGCCCCGCCAAGATGAGGCCGGTGAGCTGGAAATTACTGTCTAACGTGGCGTGCGATTTTCCACCCAGCAGCGCTGCGGCGGCGGAAATGTCGGGAGCGCTCTGGGCATCGGACGGCGGCGCGACCATAGGGCGTGGTGGCGGTTGCAAGAATTGCATCACCCAATAGGCCGCTGAGGCGCATAAGGCGATGAACAGTATGAAACTGGTTATGAGCGGGGCACGTTTCATATTTTTCCTTTAGCGCACCAATTGGTTGATCTCGATGATAGGCATCAACACGGCCAGCACGATGAGCAGGACGACCACGCCCATCGCCAGTATCAGCGCGGGTTCCAGCAGTCCGGCGATGGTCATGGCGCGGCGTTCGAGATCGGTCTCTTGCGCGTTGGCCGCGCGTTGCAACATGGCGGGCAGCTCTCCGGTGGCTTCGCCCGCCCGTATCATGTGGATGAGCATGGCGGGGAAGTGTCGATGTACGGCCAGTGCGGTGGCCAGGCTCACGCCTTCGCGCACGCTGTTGGTCGCGTGCTCGACCTGCGCGCGCATGGCGAGATTGGTCAGTGTGTCGCGGCTAGTCTGCAGGGCGCGCAATATTGGCACGCCCGAGCCGGTGGTGATGGCCAGCGTGCTGGCGAAACGCGCGGTGTTGAGACTGCGTTCGAAGCGTCCATATAACGGGGCGGTCAACAGCCAGGTATGAAAGCGCAGCTTGTTGCCCGGGTCGCGCAGCGCGCGCCGCCACAGGTAGATCAGCGCGGCGATGATGAGCGCGACCAACCAGCCGTAGTGGCGCACGAAGTCTGAGATGGCCAGCATCACCACGGTCAGGAACGGCAGTTTCTGTTTGGTGTTGGCGAACACCGAGACGATCTGCGGTACCACATAGGTGAGCAAAAAGATCACGATGGCGAAGGCCACCACGGTGACGATGGCCGGATAGGTGAAGGCCAGTTTGATCTTCTGCACCAGCGCGTTGCGGCGCTCGATGTAGTCGGCCAGGCGCGACAGTACCTTGGCCAGTTGGCCTATGTGTTCGCCGCTGGCAACCAGTGCGCGATAGATGTCGGCGAAGTCGTGCGGATGGCTGGCGAGCGCGTCGGACAGCGATGTTCCGGCCATTACCTGGGCGCGTATCGCCGCGACCAGATCGCGCACATAGACGCGTTCGGCTTGCTCTTGCAGGGCGGACAAGGCTTGTTCCAGCGGCAGGCTGGCTTCCAGCAGACTAGCCAGTTGGCGCGTGAACAGTGCCAGCTCCACGGTGGATAAGCCTTCGCCGAAAGCATGTTTGCGTGTCGAACCATCCGACTCGCTGGCGATGGCTTCGACCTGTATCGGCAACAGACCGAGGGCGCGCAGATTGGCACGTGCGGCGCGGGCGCTGTCGGCATTCACCACGCCCTTGCTGGTGTGACCTAGGTTGTCGGCGGCTTCGTAGCGAAAGGCAGCCATATCATTCCTTGGTGACGCGCATCAGCTCGGCTCGCGTGGTCGTGCCAGTCGCTAGCCAGCGTTCGCCGTCCTCGCGCATGGTGCGCATGCCGTCGCTTTGTGCGGTGGCGCGTATCTCGGCTTCTGAGGCGTGGTTATGAATCTGGGCGCGTATCTGTTCGGTGGTGAGCAGCAATTCATAGACACCCACGCGGCCCTGATAACCGGTCTGGCCGCAGTGCTCGCAACCGTTCGCCTGCCAGCTCGTGCCGTCGAAAGTCTTGCAATGCGGACAGAGTTTGCGCACCAGTCGCTGTGCCACCACGCCCAGCAATGAGGACGATAGCAAGAACGGTTCTATGCCCATGTCGAGCAAACGCGTTACGGCAGCGGCTGAGTCGTTGGTGTGCAAGGTGGCCAACACCAGATGGCCGGTCAACGAGGCTTGCACGGCAATCTGCGCGGTCTCCAGATCACGTATCTCGCCTATCATGATGATGTCGGGGTCTTGGCGCAGGATGGCGCGCAGCGCCTTGGCGAAAGTCATGTCGATGCGCGCATTGACCTGGGTCTGGCCTACGCCCTCCAGCTCGTATTCGACCGGGTCTTCCACGGTGAGGATGTTGGTGCTGGCATCGTTCAAGCGGGTCAGGGCAGCGTACAGCGTGGTGGTCTTGCCCGAGCCGGTCGGGCCGGTCACCAGCACGATGCCGTGCGGTTGGGCGATGAGTTTGTCGAACTGTTCCAGCACTGCCTCGTTCATGCCCAGATGCTGCAAGCCCAGTTGCCCGGCTTGCTTGTCCAGCAGACGCAGCACCGCACGTTCGCCGTGTCCGGTGGGCAGCGTGGAGACGCGCACATCGACCGGCTTGCCTCCCACGCGCAGGGTGATACGTCCGTCTTGTGGCAGGCGTTTCTCCGCGATGTCCAGTTGCGCCATGATCTTGATGCGCGACACCAGCGAGGCATGGATGGCTTTCTTGGGGCGCACCACATCGCGCAAGGTGCCGTCGATACGGAAGCGCACCACCGATACTTGCTCGAAAGGTTCGACGTGGATGTCCGATGCGCCTTCTCGCAGCGCCTGGGTGAGCAGGGCGTTGATCATACGTATCACAGGGGCGTCGTCGCTGGCTTCGAGCAGATCTTCGATGGCCGGCATGTCCTGCATCAGCTTGTTCAGATCCACGTCCGACTCGTATTCGTCTATCACCTGCGCGGCATCGCCGCCCGAATCGGCATAGGCGGACGCGATGGCCGCACTGAGATCGGCGGCGGACAACTTGCTCAGGGTGATAGGGCCATAATGCCTGCCGACTTCGGCGATGGCCGCGAGCGGGGTCGCCGCCGCGATGCAGACTTCGATGCGTCCGTCCGCTGTGCGACGCGCCAATACGCTGTAGTCGCGGGCAAAGCCATAAGGCAGCAAACGCTCATCCATAGGGCTTATTCGCTCGCGGCGGCAACGGCAGGGACGGCAGATGCCGCATCACCGGATGGCGCGCTCAGGGTAGGGCTGAGTTTCATGCCGGGATGGGATAAAGGGCCATCTATCAGCTTGCCATCTTTGAGTTCCGGTAACAGCGGTGCTTCCATGCTCGGCATCAGCAGCGTGTCGTCGGGTTTGTTCTTGAGCTCGGCAGCGCGGATGTATTCGTAACGGTCGGCGGCCAGATCGCTGCTCTGTTCATCGTTGCGTATCACGGTAGGGCGCAGGAACACCATCAGGTTGGTCTTGTTGTGGGTGCGGGTGCGATATTTGAATAGATTGCCCAGCCAGGGGATGCTGCCCAGTCCTGGCACCTGCTCTTCGTTTTCCTGCAAGTTGTCGTCTATCAAACCGCCCAGCACGATGATCTGACCGTCATCGACCAGCACATTGGTGTCTATGGAACGCTTGCTGGTGATCAGTCCCGCCGCATTGACAGTCGGCGAGATGGCAGATGTCTCCTGATAGATTGCCATCTTCACCGTACCGCCCTGCGATATCTGAGGTTTGACTTTGAGTGTAAGTCCGATGTCTTTGCGTTCCACGGTCTGGAAGGGATTGACGCCGGCTGCTCCTGCCGAGGCGGGAGTGGTGTATTGGCCAGTGATGAAAGGGACATTCTGACCGACCACGATCTTGGCTTCCTCGTTGTCCAGTGTGATGAGATTCGGCATGGACAGGATGTTGGTTTTGCTGTCGGATTGCAGCGCGTGCAGCAATGCGCCCAACCCGATTTTCTTGGAGAATAATCCCAGATTCAAGCCGTTTCCCGGTGCCAGCGGTACACCACCCGGGGCGAGGTGCGCTACGGCTTGGTTGGCGAGATTGTTGCCGCCGGTGGAGAACGATGTTCCTGCGCCGCCCGGATTGTTCCCACCGCCAAGCGCGCCCCACTGCACACCTAACTCGGCGAGTTTGCTGGCATCGACTTCGACGATCAACGCTTCGATATAGACCTGTGCGCGTCGTGCATCGAGCTGGTCGATGATGGAACGCAGATTGCGATAGACCGGTTCGCTGGCGGTGATGATGAGGGTATTGGTGGAAGCATCCGCCTGAATGAAGCCACCAGCACCGCCGGTAGGAAATGAGCCTTGAGGCGTTGCCGGCGCACCGCCGGATGTTTGAGATGGCGTGCCCAGACCGGATGCGGCGGCTGATGTGTCTGCGCTTATCACGGCACGCAAGGTCAGTGCAAGTTTGGTCGCCTCTGCGTTTTTGAGATACACCACATGTACGTTGCCCGGTTGCGCCGTAGGTTGATCTAATTTGTCGATCAGTGACTTGATCAGGTTGGCGCGGGCTTCGGTGGAGGCTCGCACGATCAGGCTGTTGGTGCGCGAGTCGGACAGCACGGCACGATTCGCATCGTTGCCAGGCACGGCGCTTTGCTCCATCAGGCGGTTGACCATGCCGGCGAGATCGTTGGCGATGGCGTAACGCAGCGGCACCACTTCCAGATTGCTGTTGCCGGGGCCGTCCAGCGCCGCGATGATCTTGCTCATGCGCATCAGGTTGTCGGCGTAATCGGTGATCACTAGGGTGTTATTGCCGGGGTTGGCATTGATGATGTTGTTGGGTGAGATGAGGGGGCGCAACACCGGCACCAGATTCGTCGCCGATTCGCGATTGAGATGGAACACTTGCGTGGCGACCTGATCGCCGCGTGCGCCGTTGCCGTTACCTACACTGCCTTGGAGTTTGGCATCGGCCTCGGGGACGACCTTGCTATAGCCGTTGGCGCTGACCACCGCATAACCCTGCATACGCAACACCGAGGTCAGCAGTTGCATGGCTTGCACTTTGTTGAGCGGTTTCTCCGAAACCAAACTCAGCGTACCTTTGACACGCGGGTCGATGATGAAGGTGATGTTGGCGTAATCGCCGATGGCCTTGATGACCGATTCGATGTCGGCATTGACGAAGTTGAAGCTGGCCGTGTTGCTGGCGCTGACGGAGGGCGTGCCCGCAGTGTCTTCCGCATAAGCCGGGGTGAGTCCTGCGCACAAGCAGATAAGCAGGAATAAATGCGCGTGAGTCGGATTGATTTTTATCATTTGAATTCCAGAGCGATGATGTTCTTGCCGTTCACGTTACGGCGTTGTCCAAGCAGGTTGAGCAGATTTGCCAGTATTTCCTCTTTTCCAGCTGCAGCTTGCGCCGTCCCGGAAAATGCCAAACGTCCGTTGTCCAGTGTTCCCGAACCCTCCATCAGCATAGGTCCTTTGAGTGTCGTCAGCGCGACCAACGCCCTCTGACCTTGCCATACTAGGCTCAGATTATAAGCACCTAGTGGCTTGACGGGGGATAAGCGTGAAGCGATGTCTTGCATCTGCAGATCCATCTTTCCATTCAGCTGCGCCACACCTTGGGGCCATGATAGTTGTAACGGTTGCCAGCTCAAGCGCATCTGGCCGGAGGGTTGCAGGGTGTTGAGCGGCGCGCCCAGACTGCTCAAACGTTCGGCGGGCAGGGCGAGGGCGGACGGGCTGATTGTCAGCTCATGCCAGTTGCCGCTGATGTTGACGGTGTTCGATAAGGCGGCCGGATTGCTCAACTCCATCTCGACGATGCCGAGCAACACCAGGGGCGACAGATGCCAGTTGAATCGCCCGGGTAACAGCGGCGTGATGGCGGCGTTCGCGGAGGGTGCGCTGCCGACGAAGGCCGAGCCCTTCCAGATTGTGCCTTGTGCGTCGCCTAAAGTGATGTGACCTTGGGTCTGCGCTTCTATGAATGGGGTCAGCAAGGTCACTGGCAGGAAGGCCAGCATGGCGAGCACCATGCTGATTATCCCTGCGGTCGCCCAAAGTATTAGGCGACCCATTTACTGGCCCCCTGCTTGCAGCAGCGTAACACTGGCATCAATCATGTCGGCTTGGGTGAGGGCGGTGATCTCTGCCGCACTCACGCTGATACGCGCGGTCTGTTGCAACTCGTCCAGAAGTGACAGGGTCTGGGAGTAGGAGACGTTTTCCAGACGTAGCTGTATGGCATCACCCGTGACATTCACGCTTTTTGCTTGCAGGCCATGCGTGGCGAGCAGTTTGTTGAGAGTCTCCGACGACATCTTGGCCAGCGGTGTCGCGGCCTTACTGCTCAATTCGGCGGCCTCGCCGGATAAGGCTTGCAACTGCGCGACTTGTTGATGCAGGGACGGGAGCTCCTTGTAGAGGCGAGTACGTCCGGCGAGAGCGGGCGCGATGAGCAGCACGTAATAGAGCGCGCAGAGTATGAGGATAGCGGTGAGTGTCAGTAGCCTGCGTTCGCGCGCATCGCGCAACGCCCAGAAAGTCTGAGCAGCATGCTGTGCCTTGTTTAGCCAGAGCTTCATTTGCGGCTCCCGATCTGCCAGGTGAGTTCGGATTCCGGTGATACCTCCAGCGTGAGCTTGCGTTCCGACAAAGCCGCTCGCATCGCGTCCACAGAGGTGGCTGTCTTGAGATGTATGCTCAATTTGTGATCGTGGTACGCGATCTTGCCGATAGACGCGGCGGGTTGGAGCTTCGCCCAAGCCTGACCAAATTCGGCCAACAAACTGGTGAAGTCATCAGGCGCACTCAACCCGGCCTCGTGTCGTGAGGCTGCGATTTTTTGCTTCATCTGCAACAGCGGATCGAGGATCACCGACTCCTTCGGGTAGGCGGCCAGATAGATCTGATTCATGCTGGCGCGCAGATTGTTCGCTTCGCGGCTCAGGTGCCACCAACCCAGATTCAGTGCGCAGGTTTGCACGACCAACAACAATCCTCCCAGCAGCAAAGGCCAACGCCAAGGTCGCCAGTTCCAGCTTGCCTGTGCCGAGGCGGACATCCCGCTAGCGAGATCCAGAGATAGGTCGGGAAGTTGTAAGCGCGTGCCGTTAAGTGCTTGGACTTCGATGTTTGTGTCTGATGCAAGCGCGGCTTGGCAGTCCGCCTGGACGCTGGGTGCGACGAACAAGGTGATGGGCGCATCAGGGACGAGTTTGCGCAAGGAGGGCAGCAGTTCATCCGCCGAATCGAGCAATATGCCCAGCCCTTCATATTCCGAGAGTCGCAGGCTCAGACTCAGGTTCTGATCGGTCTTGTACAGTGCTGCGCTGACGCGTCCGGCAGGTAGCGGTAAAGACAACTGTCCAGGCACGGCGCTGATACGTTGTGCGCCGAGTCCGCGCAAGGTCTGTAACAACAAGGCCAGCCAGGCGCGCCGTACCACTGCGATGCTCTGTAGCCCACCCTGGCCTGCACTGCAAATGACCACACAAGTACTGACATCTTCCAGCAATCTATCCTCGATCAGATTTGGCAATGCGGCGCGCAACTTGGCCGACGACAAGGGCGGGACGGCCATGCGCAGCAACGTCACGTCGACCGCCGCCAACAGAAGTATCACCCGCTTGGTCTGGGTGATCAGTGCGCCCAACTCGGTGAGCGTCGCGTCTCCATCGCGCTCGATGACATCGCGTTTACCCAGCAAGGTGTAAGCGCAAGTTTGCGTCAGCAAAGATTGCGGCGTCGCTGCGCTGGCTTGTGCGGGGATATGTATGACTAGCGTGTTCAAAGTAATTAGAGTTAGTTCTTTATGAGCGGTAGCTTATAACAATTTAGTATATTCATAAGGTAAATTTATCTGTGATTGCGTCATTTCTGACGGGGGTTGAATTAATTTTCAAGTATCCAAAGAACTTTATTCGTCGTGCCATTACGTTCCAGCAAAGCTTGCATGTCCAGTCGCGCACGATTCATGTGAACTTTGCCAACCACCAAAAAATAATTGCTGCTGAGACTGGTGTTGTTATTCGCGATAAATTTGCTGCCAGGTAAACGGTTGGAAGCATCGGCAATATCGCGAAAGTGCGCGGACTTGCGAGATGCCACCAAGGTGTTGGCGTCGGCTAGTGATAGACCAAGTAATGCAGCGATGACCTCGGGGGAGGCGGTGTTGAGGTTGATGGGAGTGTTGTGCGGCAAAAATACTACATAAGATTTTGCTTTATCCAGCAGCTCAGGTGACCATCCTGGCACGGCAAGCAGGTCACCTACTTGCTGGAAGCCAATCACCTTGCTGGTGTTCGTGTCAGGTATGTTGGCGGTGGGAATGGCTGGGTTGGGCGTAACAGTTTGTACGGGAGGCGAGGCTAAAGCGATTTGCTTTGCAGTCGTGTTCGCTAGTTCTGGATCGATGTTCAGGAGAGTGAGTAGCCTGGAAAAAATTGCGACGGCAGCAGGATCGATCACGCTGTTCTTGACCAGATTGTTCAAGTTGAAACGTCCTTGCGCGTCGCTGATGGTGCCGGACAACGTGGTATCGGCGATGTCACCATCGGCCTTGCCGTTCTCTACATATTGATCCAGGCGTGTTTCGGCCAGCGGTGTCGCCCATGGTTCGTCCAAAGTGTCCACGCTGGAATATTTGGCATCCTCACGCAGGATCAGACTCGCCCAATCCAAAGCGCCGCGCAGTATCCATTGCTTTTGCAGTTGCAGTCGCTGGTTTTCGATGAGCCTTACTTGTACTTGCTGTTGCCAGAACAGGCTGGCGACGATGGTGATCGCCAGTGTGGTGAGCAGCAAGGCCATGATGATGGCGACACCGCGTTGTCGGTTTGGCATAGTGAGTCGGAGGTTCACACTGCCCCCAGCAAGAATAGTTTGGTCAGGCCGTGATCATTCCTGGGCAGATTCAGTACAACCTCCAACCCCACGGGACTCACGCCAGTATTCAGACTCACCAACACCATCGTGTCTGTGCCAGATTGCCAAGCCGTGCCGCCCTTAAGCCAGACTCGCAGTGACATGGCTGCGATGTCCGTTTGCAGTTGGACTTCGGGCGCGATGTCGGTGTCGTTCAGCGCCGCCAGCCAATGTTTGTTGAGTTCTCCCATATCGCGGGTCGCGGGTGATTCGCGCCGTGTCAGTTTTCCGTTGCGGACGCGGTAACTGATCACCTGCAGGCGCGTGGGCTGGTTCTCCGCGTAGACGCTGCGTATCAGCGTGAGTTTGTCGGGTACCGCATTGAGCGCGGGTCGATTGGGTAGCAGCACATTGTCGGCAAGGTGCGCACTGTCGCTTTGTAGTTGCGCGAAAGCGAGTTGCATGCCGCGCGTCTGTTCGAGTTCGGCGTTGAGCGCGGTTCGTGACCGCACGATGCTGTCCAGCCCGCGCCAACCCATCACCGCGACGACGCCGAGGATGCTGATGGCGACCAACAACTCGATCAGCGTCAGACCGAGCTGGCGGTGCATTTGCTTCTGCTCATTCAGCTCATTGTGCATTGGACACCACCTGGGTTAGTTTGATGATGCGTCGCGTGTGCCGCTCGTCGTACACACTGACCTCTACACGACGAAAAAATGGATTGGGGGTGGCGTAAGTCTGCTCCTCACACTGCAATACCAAGTCGGCCTGTTGGCAGACGAATGGATGCTTACCCAGTGCCGGCCATTCCCCTGCCAAGCGTATCTGAGATAAACGATTCTCGGCCGACCAGGTCGCCAGCATGGCCGTGCGCAGATCCTCGCTGTTCTGCGTCAGGCTGCCTACCGCACGCAGGCTGGCACCCAGAGCCGTGCCGACGATCACCAGGGCGACCAGTACCTCCAGTAAAGTAAATCCCGCATGGCGTGAGTGATGGGACATGCTGTCAATCGACCACAAAATGACCGATGCCATCGGCGCGTATAGCTGCGTGAGCTTCACCCACGGTGAAGGTCAGGGTAAAAGGCCGGTCCACAGGTTCGTTGCCGAAGATGATGCGCAAGGGGGTAGGGGCATAGTCGGGGGACATGGTGAAGCTCACCGGCGTGTGTTTGAAATCGCGCTCACGCAGCATTTCATCGTTCTTCAACACCTGCCATTCTTTATCTTCACGGATGAGGAAGCGATAGCGGTTCGCCTCAGCCTCGAATGCGACGGGGCGATTGCGTACGATGGCTTCGTCACGCGCCAGTTGTAGCAGTAGGGCGATGCGTTGCGCGTCCTGTTCCAAGACTTGCCTGTCATCCGGCATGGCTTTGAAGGACACCATACCCAAGATCATACCGGCGATCACCATGACGACCAGCAATTCCAACAAGGTGAAGCCGTGAGCGTGATGCCCCGGCCGCATGGTTATATTTCCCAAGAACCTATGTCGGCATCGTTGCCTGTGCCGCCGGGTTGCCCATCTGCCCCCAAGGAGAAGATATCGACCTCCCCCTTGATACCAGGCGAGAGGAACTGGTAGGGGTTACCCCAGGGATCTTTGGGCAGCTTGTCCAAATAGCCGCCGGTTTTCCAGCCATTCGCTGCGGGGCCTGTGGTGGGTTTGCTGAGCAAGGCCGCCAAGCCTTGCTCGGTGGTGGGGTAGCGTTGGTTGTCGAGTTTGTACAACTTCAATGCCTGCATGATGGTCGAGATGTCTTGCTTGGCCGCGACGATACGCGCGTCATCAGCGCGCCCCATCAGTTTGGGGACGACCAAAGCGGCGAGTATGCCCATGATGACGACGACCACCATGATCTCGATCAAGGTGAAACCACGTTGTAAATTGGAGTGGCGGATTTTGTTTTGTGTGGATTTGTACATAAACGCTTTAGTGGTGCTGAAAGTCGAGGCGCGAGTATAAGTCTTTGGAGGCTATTTGGGCATGTAGTTAAGTCGTGTTTGATTGAGTCGCAACGTTTGACATAGCAATGCAAAGCATTTTGGTGGGCGATTTTCATGTGTCAAATGTGCTAGTTTGGAGGCGGGCAGAGTAATCAGGTATGCTCGCGCTCGATTTTGCCATTTCACATTTATTCACACGCCACCGTGTAGTTATTTTAAGGAGTATTTAAAGCATGAAAATCCTGCTCTCATTTTGCATGATGATCTTTTCCACAGTGGTGCTGGCAGGGGAGACAGTTATGCCTGCTCAAGTTGAGTCCCCTGTCATTACGGGGGAAGTCCTTGAGGTCATTGCTGTGGAAAACTTTACTTACCTCCGGATCAATACCCACGCTGGCGAGATTTGGACCGCTGTTGTCAATGCGCCGGTAAAAAAGGGGAACGTGGTTTCCATCAAAGACGCGATAGTCATGAAGAACTTCGAAAGCAAGATATTGAAGCGGACTTTTTCGACCATCTTGTTCGGGAATCTAGTGGGGGCACCTAGTGCTGGCGGGCAAAATGCTAGCTCTCCCATGCCTATAGGGATGGGTTCATCTTTCATTGCGTTGTCACACAAGTGGAGGTCCGGCACCACGAAAATCCAGAAGGCCAATGAGGCCGGTTCACTCACCGTTGCTGAGATAGTGAAAGATGCCGATAAATTCGAAGGGAAGTCGGTCGTTGTGCGCGGCAAGGTCGTAAAGTACAACCCTGACATCATGGGAAAAAATTGGATACATCTACGCGACGGATCGGGTTCAGAGCTGGAGCAGACCAATGACATCCTGGTGACAAGTTCAGAGCCTGTGCAACCGGGTGATGTAGTGACTTTTAGAGGGAAGGTCCGGACCAATCAAAATTTCGGCGCTGGCTATGCCTATAAGGTATTGATAGAGGAAGCGGTTAAGCAATAAAGTGCAGCTTGGTCAGCGATGCACTTGGTCACCGCTAGATGTCTATTCAGATCCAAATTTGCTTTCGACGATGATGCCGATCTCCTTAAGGAAGGGGGTGGGCAGTATCCCGCCCGCGCAGACGATGATTGCCTGATTGGGGATCTCTGCGAGTTGTCCTTGGTATTCAAGTGCGACTTTATCCGTGGTGACGTTCTTGACATTGGATTTGAGCATGACGGTTAGCCTCCCGCGCGTTTCCAATGCTTGCAGGCGTTCGCGGTTCTTGGGTTTGCCTCGACCAAAAGCTTCACTACGGTAGGAGATGGTCACCGTGGTGCCTGGTTCGTCAGCAATAGAACAGGCGGCCTCTAATGCGCTGTCGCCACCGCCCACGACCAAGACATGCATGTTCCGGTATTGTTCAGGGTCGATCAGGCTGTACACCACCTTGGGCAAATCTTCGCCGGGTACGCCCAGTTTGCGCGGCGTGCCGCGACGGCCGATGGCAAGCAGTACCGTGCGCGTGTCATAGGTCTGCTTGCTGGTCTTAACAAGAAAACCTTTGTCCGTCTTGGTGATGTTTTCCATACGTTCATTGAAGTTGATCTTCATGCCGGTCTTCTGTACCACGCCATTCCAGAACTCCAGCAAAGCTTCCTTGCTGATCTCGCCCATTTTGATAAGACCGACGATGGGTAGTTTGACTGGGGCAGTCATCGCAATTTTGTTGCGTGGATATTGGAATATGGCGCCGCCCAAGGAGCCTTCTTGCTCCAGTGTGACATAGCGCAGTTTGTTGTCTATCGCTCCCAGCGTGGAAGCTAATCCGGCTGGACCCGCGCCTATGATGACAACATCAAGCGCATGAGCACTGCCCTTGTATTTCTTGATGTTGTCGATGGCTTGGGCGCCTTGGGATGCCGCCTTGCGTATCAAGCCCATGCCGCCTAGTTCACCCACGATGAATATTCCCGGTATGTTGGTCTCGAAGTTTGGATCGAGCTTAGGGATGTCCATGCCGCGCTTTTCGGTACCAAATACGAGCTTTATCGCATGGTGAGGGCAGGCTGTTTCGCACGCCCCGTGACCTATACATACCGTCGGATTCACCAGATAGGCTTTGCCGCCTATCATGCCTATCGCTTCCTCGGGGCAGGCACTGACACAGCCCCCGGCGCCCAGACATTTCGTTGTATCAATGAAAGGATGTAAAGATGAAGGTTCGGTCAGCCCCGCTTCGATAGCCTCTCTTTGTTGGGCCAAAGCGGCTTCTGTATTGCGATTGCGACCGCGAACATGAAAGAAAGCAATCGCCAATAAGGGAATCATGTAGATGAAGCCGGCTGAAATTCCAGAAAATGACATGTTGACAGTGCCCTGAGTAAGAGATTGGTAATATTTCGCGGCATAACAAAGTTTTGCGGCTTCATTTCGACAAGCAGAGAACGATTAGTTGCACTAATATGCGCACGCTCTCAATAGCAACAAAACTTGTCACATATTAAAACATAAATGGCCGCACAAAATATTTCTGGATACCCCGTCGATAGGCGTAGGCCGCGTCAAAAAACGTTACCCAAAGATTATGGTTGGGTGATGTACCTTTTGATTATTACGCTGTCACTGATCGCTGGTTTCTTTATCACTCGAGATAATTGGTTCAAGGCCGGGGACAAGGTGGGCTATAACCTTGGATTGGCTGGTGGATTAATGATGGCGAGCATTCTGCTCTACCCGGTACGCAAACGGGTCGGGTTCATGAAGAATTGGGTCATTCTGCCAAAATGGTTCAAATGGCACATGATCTTCGGCGTGCTTGGGCCGACGGTAATCATGTTTCATTCCACTTTTCATGTGTATATACCGTATTTACATCCGAATGGTTCTATCAATGCGGCGGTGGCGACACTTTGTATGTTGCTGGTATCGGGGAGTGGGATATTCGGTCGTTTCTTCTATACCAAGATTCACTTTGGCCTGTACGGTAGGCAAGCCAGCCAGAGTCAGTTGCAGGCCGATCTGGATGGCACCGCAGATGTGAAGTCGGTGATTAGTTTTGCCCCCAATGTGCAGAAAAAATTGATTGAATTTCGTGATTTTGCCAAAAAATCCTCCATAGCAGGACAAACTAAATTTTGGAATATCTCGACGCTGGATGTACGTGTGAAGTATTTGTCCATAACCCTGGTAAGGGAACTGGAAGACGTAATGTATGGTGACGCACAATCCAAAAAATGGAATGATGCGCAAATGCGGCGTTTGGATGAACTGTTTTATCAGAATGCAGATTTCATTCGGGCATACCTGATCGCAGTTCGTGACCTTGCGCAGTTTGGAACTTACGAAAAGCTTTTTTCCTTGTGGTATGTGTTTCATGTTCCGTTCGTTTACATGCTCGTGTTCAGCGGAGTTTGGCATGTGATTGCGGTGCACATGTATTAGGGAGGGCATCATCATTCCACCTATATTTTCGATGTTTAGAGTGTTGATATGTGGGGTTGTTCTGACTTGCGCAATGCAGGCTCAGGCAGACTCGATAAATGATTTATTGTTGCCCGGTCCGGTGATTCAGGGCCATGCCAAATATGAAAGCGATTGTGCCAATTGTCACAAGCAGTTCGACAAATTGGCGCAATCAGGTCTGTGCAAGGATTGTCACAAAGAGGTCAAAAAGGATATCGCAGACAAGCGTGGCTACCACGGCTTGATGAAGCAAGAAAAAGAATGCAATGAATGTCACACCGAGCATAAAGGGCGTGAGGCGAAAATTGCCAAATTACATACCCCCGGATTCGATCACGCGACCACCGGATTCTTGTTGAAGGGTGGTCACTTAAAGGAAAAAGTTCTTTGCAAGGACTGTCATTTTCCGCAGAAAAAATTCCGCGAAGCACCTATCAAATGTATCGGCTGTCACGAAAGAGACGATAAGCACAAAGGTGGCCTAGGCAAAGAGTGCGAGAATTGTCATGAGGAAAAAGATTGGAAGACCACGCACTTTGATCACAGCAAAACGCACTTTCCTTTGCTGGGTAAGCATGTGGATGTCAAATGTACCAAATGTCATATCAATAACAACTACAAAGAGACGCCTAAAGAGTGCAACGGCTGTCACAAGAAGGATGACAAACATAAAGGTAACTTCGGACCGAAGTGCGAGTCATGTCACACGGATAGAAGCTGGAAAGAGATACTTTTCGATCACGACAAAAAGACCAAATATCCCCTGCTGGGAAAACACCATGAAGTGAAATGTATCAGTTGCCATAAAGGTGATCTGTACAAAGAGAAGCTGCGGATGGATTGCTTATCCTGTCACAAGAAAGACGACAAACATAAGGGGAGTTTCGGTCCCAAGTGCGAAAGTTGCCACGTTGAACGTGGCTGGAAAGAGATTCCTTTCGATCACGACAAGAAGACCAAATTTCCATTGACTGGCAAGCATCATGAAGTGAAATGCGTGGCGTGCCATAAGGGTGATCTGTACAAGGATAAACTCAAGATGGATTGCCTGTCATGCCATCTTAAAGATGACAAGCATAAGAATAGTTTCGGCCCGAAATGCGAGACTTGTCACGTGGATAGAAGCTGGAAAGAGATCGTGTTCGATCACGACAAGAAAACTAAATATCCCTTGCTCGGAAAGCATCATGAGGTGAAATGTGTCGCGTGCCACAAAGGGGATTTGTACAAGGATAAGCTGAAATCTGATTGCTATTCATGTCACGAGAAGGATGACAAACATAAGGGGCAGGAAGGCAAAAAATGCGAATCCTGCCACCACGAGCAGTCTTGGAAGAAGACCGATTTTGATCATCGCATGTCGCGTTTTCCGCTCACCGGAAAGCATACTGTGACCGAGTGCAAAAAGTGTCACTTGTCACCGGCCTATAAGGATGCCAAGTCGGACTGTGATTCATGTCATGAAAAGCAAGACGTGCATAAACGCACGCTGGGAACGGATTGCGGGTCTTGCCACAACACGCGTGACTGGAAGGATTGGGATTTCGATCACGACAAAACCAAGTTCAAGCTGGACGGTAAGCATAAGGCACTGCGCTGTATCGATTGCCACAACACGCCGGTCAGCAAGAAAGTCAGTTTGGCCAGCAGCTGCGTTCGCTGCCATAGCAAGGATGATAAGCATGACGGTGCCTTCGGCAATTTGTGTGAGCACTGCCACATCGGAACATCCTGGAAATCGATCAAAGTGGGGAGTCAGAGTTGGATCAGGAAATGACGAGCATAATTTTTTCCGCTGGTCGGTTTGGTTAGACGTTCATCGGTTTTTTTACCTTTAGTGGTATGAGTTCGGTCGCCGATGGACGGCACTACCTCGCAGCTGTACTTTTGCTTACACTGCGCCGTCCTGGAGTGTTCAATTACGTATAGTTTTGGCTTGGGGCATTTGAGTTAAAGGAGATGAAAATGTGCCAGATTATCAATAAGGTTGTAGCCCGCGTGTTGTATATCCTGCTGGGTGTGATGTGCAGTTCTCTCTTGGCTCAAGCAGAGACTGTTCCCGTTACCGGTAGTGTCCCTTTCAATCATACGCAAACAGGATTCGTATTAAGGGATATACACACGACCTTGAAGTGCGAACAATGCCACGTCGGCGGTGTTTTCAAGGGGACGCCTAAAGAGTGTGCAGGATGCCACACCATAGGTAGCCGGGTAGGCGCCACGCCTAAGCCCATCAATCATGTGCAGACCACATTCTCCTGTGACACCTGTCACGTCAGCCCGACCAGTTTTCTGGTGAAGAGTTTTCAGCATTTTGGCATCGTAAACGGCTGTGCGACCTGCCACAGTGATACGTCGAATCAGTCCATAGGCGTGGTAAAGATCAATCGCGCCACGCACATAGCTACCTTTCTGCCATGCGAGAATTGTCACATCAATACCAGTACCTTCCTCAGTGCCAGGATGGACCATACCGGTATCACCAGCGGTTGCGCATCTTGCCATGGCGGACAATCAGCCAAGGTGGTCAGCCAGCCTGTGGCGCATATTCCGACCAATGGCTTGGACTGTGGCGCCTGTCATAACACCACGACATTCCTGGGTGCGTTATTCAGTCATACCGGTGCCGTTGCCGGCGTCTGTGGGAGTTGTCATGGTGTACATCCTGGCGTGAAAGCCAAGCCTGCGCTGCACATACCGACTTTTGCCACAGGCATTGCGTGCGATGCCTGTCACACGGCAGCCAATACGGCGGGTTACACATCGTTCCTAGGGGCGATGTACCACCAGAATAAAGGGGTTACCGCTCCCTCGCCTATAGGTGTCTGTTCGACTTGTCATAATGGTGCGTATCCGGGAGTGTTGGGCACTTCTTTCTTGCCTAGTCACAACACGATAGTGCCTCCCCCCACTCCGCAATGTGATACATGTCATAACGCGGCAAATACAGGTAACTACACTACATTCATGGGAGCGACATTCACGCATCCACTGGGTGTGTCGAGTCCCAGCGCCTCACCTAGCGGAGTGAACGCCTGTGGTACTTGTCACAACGGAACGACTGCCAAGACCTATGGCGCGACTCACGTGGTAGTTAATAGAGCGACTACGACCTGTGATTCCTGCCATACAACATCGCTGAAAACCTTGAGTTGGTTGGGGGCGACCATCAACCACAACAGTATGGTTGGTTATCCTGCACCTTGCGCGAATTGCCATAATGGAGTGACGGCTAAGGGTAAGCCCGCAACGCATTTGGTGACAGGGATGGCATGCGACTCTTGCCACACTAATTCCATCAGTACATTGTCTTGGCTGGGGGCTAGTGGCGTCAATCATGCTGCAATGCCTTTGTCGGCTGGAGGCGTTACTGTCGCACAGGCCGCAGGCAATTGTGCGCTATGCCACAACGGCAGTATCGCTAAAGGACAGTCGGCTGGGCATATTCCGGTCGGCACGCTTTCCTGCGATAGCGGTGGTTGTCACTCAGTCGGTGCGGCAGTCACTTTTGCTCCGGGTATGATGGGCAGCGCGCAGCACGCAGTCGTTGCCGCGACTCGCTGCGATATTTGTCACAGCGGCGCATATGCAACCCAGGGTTTGAATTTGGGCGGTGCGGTCGGCAAGGTCAGCAACCACATTCCGACCACGATCACAGGATCGCTGGATTGCACCACTTGCCATAAGACACCCAATTACGCCATGGCGGGAGCGGCTGGATGGGCAACGATAGTCGGACAGATGAATCACAATAGTGCGCAGGGTGGCGCACCAAACTATTGTGTGACTTGCCATCTGACCGGTGTCGCGTATATGGGGGCTATGCAAAAGAAAAATCATAATGGTTCCAGCACCGCCAAGGATTGTTCCAGCTCGAGCTGCCATAAACCTATGGGTAAGACAGGTACGGCATATACACGCTGGAATTGATAGCACACTAAGTTCGACATGCACGACAGTTATGGAAAATGCGCATGTATAAAAAAATGGGCAAGGGAGCTTGCCACGGGGTGAAATTCATATGGACGCTCTTATTATTGGTACTTTCTTTATCACCCGCATACGCCGATGTGATCGACGATATAGCAGCTAAAACGGATGCCAATGGCGAGGTGGAAGCAACCATACATTTCACCGTACCCATACAGCATCTGCGCTACGCCCAGCAGACCAAGTCATCTAAGTTCTTGGTAGTGTATTTCAATGTGCTCGATAATGTTGCGAAAGACCAGTGGCAAGATTTTGAGTCACACCGGTCTCCGCCATTGGAAAATGCTCCGGAATTTTCCGTCACGTTGCGGGATCTGAATATGAGTCCCAAGCTGGAGATTCAATTTGTGCGTGCCGCAGAATACAGTTTAAAAGCGGGCAATGATGGCCGCAGTCTGGTGCTGCATATCAAGCCAGAGTTGGTGTCAGAACCGCCTCAAAGCAATGCACTGCCACCCCCCCCCTCAGTCGTTGCGGGAGCAAGTGCATCTGTAACAGCGGCGCTGCCTACAGTTGCAAAGCCAAGTGCGGCACCGGCGACAGATACGCCGGGCATGGCCGACATCCTTGACGATATCGCTCTCCGAGCGGGTAGTAATGGTGAGACGGAGGCGGTACTAAACTTCAATACAGCGATTCAGCGCTTGAGAGTGGTCAAGCAGAAGCAGCCGTCAGCCTCTTTGCTCGTCTATTTTGATCTCACGGACAGCGCTAGCAGCAACCGCTGGCGAGCGCAGTCTGCACGCCATTCCCCCAGTTCGGAGCTAATTCCTGCGTTCACTGCTACCGTAAAGGATTTGAATTTGAACCCCAAGATCGAAATCGAATTCGAGCACGCGACAGAATATGCATTAATAGCAGGTAAGGATGGACACAGTCTGATTTTGCATTTCAAGGGAGGTGCGGTCAGGCAAGAAAAAGACAGCAAATCCAGTACCAGCCTTGCTGCGGCTATTCCTCCGCTTGTACCCGCGATAACTGCGGCTGCAATAGCGCCGTCAGTTGTTCCGACCCCCAGCGTTCCAACCCCCAGCGTAGTGACACCAAAAGTCGGGACTGATACGGCCGCCGCTATGCAGGTAAGTCCTCCAGTTGCAGCTGCTTCAACGGTCGTTCAGCCTCCAGTCCTGCCATCGCTAGTCGTGTCCCAGCCGACTGTGAAGAAAACAAATGGCGCGCGCGTGCAGTTGGGCGGAAAAGATGGTTTGCCGATTTTCCCCGAGGTGGATGAGGCAGCAGTAGTGGTAAGCAGTCCGCCAGCAGCAGGACTAACATTGGCAGAACAGATCAAACTGGCAGATAGCCAAGCGGGGTTGTTGATGGTGAAAGGGCGCGATGCAGTTTTGTCGGGTGACATGTTCGCGGCGGTGGATGCATTCAATAACGTACTCAAACTCCCCGCCAATAAATACACTCAGGATGCGCAAGTGTGGGTGGGCATCGCCCGAGAAAAATCGGGCCAGCCCTATAAGGCACAATCGGAATACGAAACTTATCTAAAGCTCTATCCGAACGGGACGGCTGCAATGTGGGTGAAGGATAGGCACGCCAAGCTGAGTGCCGTCCTGCCTGCCTTGCCCACGCAAGAGACCGTAGCGGTCAAAACGCAGCGCACTGATTTCAAGAACATGGAATATGGCAGCGTGTCCACGTATTACTACAGGGGGCGGAGTACTATCGATACCGTTACCACAGTTGGAGCGACGCAGATCCCAACTAAGCTGACTCGTACCGATCAATCAACGATGTTGTCCAACGTCATGATGACGGATCGTTTCTACAATAATGAATTCGACAATCGCTTGGTTTTTCAGGGATTCAAGGCGACAAATTTTTTGCCGCAGCAACCCAGTCAGAAGCAATTGAATGCTTTTTATCTGGATGTGCGGAACAGGATAGATGATTACTCATTGCGTGTCGGACGGCAGTCGCCATACGGAGGTGGCGTGATGGGGAGGTTTGACGGTGCATCGGCAGGTTATGGCGTGACCCCGGATTATCGGGTCAACGTGGTAGCAGGAAGATTGTCTGATTCCATCCTCGGCCCCAAGCCTCTGTTCTATGGTGCCGGAGTGGATATTGGGGTCAAGGATGCATTGGGTGGCTCGGTATACGTCATCAAGCAAACGGTGTCTGGACTGACTTCGCGTCAGGCAGTGGGAGGCAATATGCGGTATTTCGAGCATGGCAGTACGGCGATGGCCATGCTGGATTACGACACTCAATTCAGGGCGGTTAACTGGGCTACCTTCCAGGGAACACTGCATGACGATGGCGATCAGATCGATTACAACTTCTTGCTGGATCACCGCAGGACTCCTCCGCTCGATATCAGAAACTCTGTCATGGGCACAGCCAATTCCGTCGATGTTTTGTTGCAGAACGGATTCACCCAGAGTGACCTGATCGCGTTGGCGAAGCAGCGCACCGCCACTTCCAATTTGGCCATGCTTGGCGTCAATAAACGTATCACCGAAAACTGGCAGGCGGGCGGGGATCTTTCCATATCGAGCATATCCGGTCTGCCCCAGAGCGGAACGCTCATCAACGGTGTTCAAGTCGGCAGTACTTTGGTCGGCGGCACTCCGGGTTTGGAGGGCTTTATTCCAGCTACCCCGTCTACAGGTGCGGCGTGGACGGTGTCCGGTCGATTGATAGGAAATAATTTCATCACGGATCACGATATATCGATAGGGAGTCTGAGCTATACCAAGAGCCAACAAATGACAGGCCAGATGGTGTTGCTGACTAACCATAGTTCCTTGCAGGAACAGCTGACGCTGGATTCGACATTAAGATTGTATTGGCAGAAAGACAGCTTTGGCGGGAAGCAGAACGTCATAGCGCCTGTGCTTAAGTTGGGCTATCGTTTGCGCAGCAGCATCACTTTGGAAACCGAAGGTGGTATAGAGTGGACCAAGTCCACGCCCAGCGTGCTGCAGTCGTCAAGAACGAACAGGCAATACTTCTCAGTTGGTTTTCGTTGGGACTTCTAGCGCGTATCTGCTTTAAGCGCGATTTTCCGTATGAGAGTTTCCATACTATCAGTCCGTCACGGCAGAGTGCTTCTTTGCGCGTTTGATGTCAGGCTTCAAGCCGCTTCCATTTTATCTCCCGCTCTCCATATCGTCCGGTTTGGAAGTTAGTCGAGTCAGTGCTGTAGAATTCACTACTATGAATAAAGCTTTTACAAAAGAGTCTGATGGCGAGGATGACGAACTGGAGCCTGCTTTAAAGTTACCAGCGGGCGTCAAGAATTACATCACACCGCAAGGGCAGCGACGCTTGCAGGACGAGCTGGAAGAGCTGTGGAAAGTGGAGCGTCCGGTATTGGTAAAGACTATCACCTGGGCGGCTTCCAATGGGGATCGCTCCGAGAACGGCGACTATATCTACGGCAAAAAGCGCTTGCGTGAGATAGACAGGCGGATACGGTTCTTGCGCAGACGCTTGGATATGTCCGAGGTGGTAGATCCGGCGCTACGCAAGCAGTGCGACCAGGTATTCTTCAGTGCCACCGTGACGGTGTGCGATGAATCCGGCAAGGAGAATACTTATAGCATCGTCGGGGTCGATGAGGCCGATGTGGCACGAGGTCGCATCAGTTGGGTGTCACCTTTGGCAATGGCTCTGTTGAAATTGCGTGTGGGGGATGTGGCGAATCTGCGTACCCCGACTGGGGTGACGGAGTTGGAAGTATCGAACATCATTTATATCGAATTAGAGTGATTTGTTTTCTTCATCTTCGCGTCGAACTTGCTACAATCTGCCCGTGTGTTGAATGAATGCGAATCTAGACTAATCTCGGGGGTAATATGAAAAAAATCGAAGCGGTAATCAAGCCATTTAAGTTGGACGAAGTACGTGAGGCTTTGTCTGAATTGGGCGTGAGCGGTTTGACCGTGACTGAAGTGAAAGGATTCGGACGTCAAAAAGGCCATACCGAGTTGTATCGCGGCGCGGAATATGTGGTCGATTTTCTGCCCAAGATCAAGGTCGAAGTGGTGGTCGCCGATGATTTGCTGGATACCGCAGTCGAATCTATCATCAAAGCAGCTCACACCGGGAAGATCGGTGATGGCAAGATATTTGTCTCTACCATAGAGCAAGTGATACGTATCCGTACTGGTGAGACCGACGAAACAGCGCTTTAATCAGGATTTTCAGCCCGTTATCACGGGCTGATTTACCTAGTTCATCAGGATGCGTATAATCCGCGCTTTGCCGAAACGGATAATTATGCGCATCATTCAAAAAGCATTGACCTTCGACGACGTACTACTCGTTCCCGCTTACTCCAATGTGTTGCCGCGCGATGTCTCTTTGCGTACGCAACTGACGCGTAACATCAGCCTTAATATCCCCATACTCTCAGCCGCGATGGATACCGTTACGGAATCGCGCTTGGCAATCGCCTTGGCGCAAGAGGGCGGCATCGGCATCATCCACAAGAATATGTCCGCACACGCGCAAGCGGCCAAGGTTGCCAAGGTCAAGCGTTTCGAGAGTGGTGTGGTGAAAGACCCGATCACCATCACTGCCGATATGACGGTACGTAACGTGCTCAGCTTGACTCGTCAGCACAAGATATCCGGTCTGCCGGTGGTACAGGGCAAACTCTTGGTCGGCATTGTCACCAACCGCGACCTGCGTTTCGAGAGCAATCTGGATCAACCTATCCAGAACATCATGACGCCACGCGAGCGCCTCATCATCGTCAAAGAAAATACCAGTCTGGAAGACGCACGCAATCTGATGCACAAGCATCGCATCGAGCGCGTATTGGTGGTGAACGACGCATTCGAATTGCGGGGTTTGATGACGGTGAAAGATATCCTGAAGTCCAACGAACATCCGCTGGCCTCGAAAGACAAGCAGGGTCGTTTGCGCGCCGGTGCGGCAGTCGGCGTGGGCGAGGGTACCGAAGAACGCGTGGCACTGTTGGCTGAAGCCGGTGTGGACGTGATCGTGGTGGATACCGCGCACGGCCATTCGCAAGGCGTGTTGGATCGTGTGCAATGGGTGAAGAAGAATTTCCCTCATATCGAAGTCATAGGCGGCAACATCGCCACCGGCGCAGCCGCGCTGGCCCTGGTCAAGCACGGTGCGGACGGAGTCAAGGTCGGTATCGGCCCCGGCTCTATCTGCACTACCCGTATCGTGGCAGGTGTGGGCGTGCCGCAGATCGCTGCGATACAGAATGTGGCGAATGCGCTTGCTGGTACGGGCGTGCCCTTGATCGCGGACGGCGGTATCCGTTACTCCGGCGATATCGCCAAGGCGATTGCCGCAGGTGCGCATACCGTGATGCTGGGTGGTCTGTTCGCCGGCACAGAAGAAGCGCCGGGTGAGATTGAGTTGTTCCAGGGACGTTCATACAAGTCGTATCGTGGTATGGGTAGCTTGGGTGCGATGGCGCAGGGTTCCAGCGACCGTTACTTCCAGGAAGGCGAAGCCAATCAGGACAAGCTGGTACCTGAGGGCGTGGAAGGCCGTGTGGCCTATAAGGGTAGTGTGTTGGCCGTCATCCATCAGCTGATGGGCGGCTTGCGCGCCAGCATGGGTTATCTGGGTTGCGCCGACATCGCTACCGTGCACACCAATGCCGAGTTCGTCGAGATCACCTCTTCGGGTATACGCGAGTCTCATGTGCATGATGTGCAGATCACCAAGGAAGCACCGAACTACCACATAGACTGATGTGAAAAGTGAAAGGTGAAACGTAGAACCGTTTCTTCGTTTCACCTTTCACGGTTTTATCTTCACCTTTCACTATTCATAACTAGCCATGTCCCATAAAAAAATCCTCATTCTTGATTTCGGTTCTCAATACACACAACTAATCGCCCGCCGCGTCCGCGAGACCCACGTCTATTGTGAGCTACATCCTTGTGATGTCGATGTCGATTTCATTCGTGAATTCGCGCCGACTGGCATCATTTTGTCCGGTGGACCTAACTCGGTGACCGAAGGAGACACGCCGCGCGCACCGCAGATCGTGTTCGAACTGGGCGTGCCGGTATTGGGTATTTGCTACGGCATGCAGATAATGGCGGCACAGTTGGGCGGCGCGGTGGAGAACGGGCTGGTGCGTGAGTTCGGTTATGCAGAGATACGAGCGCAAGGTCATTCAGCATTGTTGCGCGATATTCAAGATAGAACCACCGAAGCCGGCCACGGCTTGATCGATGTGTGGATGAGCCACGGCGACAAGGTCACCAAATTACCTGCCGGTTTCTCCGTCATTGCCAGCAACGCAAGCACGCCTATCGCCGGCATGGCGGATGAAGCGCGCCGCTTCTACGCTTTACAGTTCCATCCTGAAGTCACGCATACCCACCAAGGTAAGGCTATGCTGGGCCGTTTCGTACACGACATCTGCGGTTGCGGCGAAGACTGGAACATGCCCAACTACATCGACGAGGCGGTGGCCAAGATACGTGCACAAGTCGGTAATGAGGAGGTCATCCTCGGTCTGTCCGGTGGCGTGGACTCCTCCGTTGCGGCGGTGTTGTTGCATAAAGCCATCGGCAAGCAACTGACCTGTGTGTTCGTGGACAACGGCTTGCTGCGTCTGAACGAGGCACAGGAAGTGATGAAGACCTTCGCCGACCATCTGGGCGTGAAAGTGATCCATGTAGATGCCAGCGCGGAGTTCTTGGGATTCCTGGCGGGTGTGACTGATCCGGAGAAGAAGCGCAAGATCATCGGGCGCGAGTTCGTCGAGGTGTTCCAGCGCGAAGCCAAGAAATTGCCGCAAGCCAAGTGGCTGGCGCAAGGCACCATCTACCCAGACGTGATCGAATCGGGCGGCGGTAAAAACAAAAAAGCCCACAATATCAAATCGCACCACAACGTCGGCGGACTGCCCGAAAGCCTGCATCTCAAGCTGCTCGAACCACTGCGCGAATTGTTCAAGGACGAAGTACGCGAACTGGGCGTGGCGATGGGCTTGGAGCACGGTATGGTGTATCGCCATCCTTTCCCCGGCCCCGGTCTAGGTGTGCGTATCCTCGGTGAAGTAAAAAAAGAATATGCCGATCTGTTGCGTCGTGCCGATGCTATCTTCATGGAAGAGCTGCGTGCCACCAAAGATGCTGATGGCAAGACTTGGTATGAGAAGACCTCGCAAGCGTTCACCGTATTCCTGCCAGTCAAGAGTGTGGGCGTGATGGGCGATGGCCGTACCTATGAGTGGGTGGTCAGCTTGCGTGCCGTACAGACTCAGGACTTCATGACCGCGCATTGGGCACACCTGCCTTATGAGCTGCTGGGCAAGGTCTCCAACCGTATCATCAACGAAGTGCGTGGTATTAACCGTGTGGTGTACGACATCTCCGGCAAGCCGCCCGCAACGATAGAGTGGGAATGATTTTGTAGGAGCGAGCTTGCTCGCGAATTGCTTTCCGTTCGCCCTGAGCCTGTCGCGAGCAAGCTCGCTCCAAACAGTTGTGCAATTGGATTCACGAGAGAGGATAGTGCCTGTGTCCGATTTTCACGCCTTGGTTCCTGCCGCCGGTTTCGGTGCGCGCATGGGGCATGACTTACCCAAACAATATCTGCCGTTGGCGGGGCAGCCCATGATCTTCCACGCGCTTGCCACGCTGTGTGCGTGTGAGCGTATCACTACCGTGTTCGTGGTGTTATCGCCTGAAGATACGCAATTCCATCAGTACGACATCGCAAGATTCGGCGATAAACTACAGCCTTTGTTTTGCGGCGGCGCGACCCGTGCCGAGTCAGTTTCGAATGGCTTGTTAGCTGCCGAACTGGAGCCGGATGACTGGGTGTTGGTGCACGATGCCGCGCGCCCTTGTCTGACACAGGCTCATCTGGACCGTTTGCTGGATGAGTTGTGTGACGATGAGGTGGGTGGTCTGTTGGCGGTGCCGGTCGCCGATACGCTCAAGCGTGCGGATGCTGCAGGCCGTGTGTTGCGCACCGAGCGTCGTGAACAGCTCTGGCAGGCGCAGACCCCGCAGATGTTCCGCGCAGGCATGCTGGCTCATGCCTTGCAGCAATGTAAAGACGTCACGGATGATGCCTCGGCCATAGAGGCGCTGGGTTTCAAGCCCAAGCTGGTCGCCAGTGAACCGACCAATTTCAAAGTTACTTATCCGCAGGATCGTGTCCTTGCCGAGTTGTTGCTGAGTCATGCCCGCCTTGACCAACAGTGAGGTTCACCTCATCGCAGCAGCGGATATTTGCAGCATCGTCCCGTTGCTGCAGGAACTGAATCCCAGACTGGATGAAACGACCCTACGCACGCGCTTAGAGGAAATGGTCTCGCAGGGTTATCGCTGCGCCGGTCTGTATGTGGCAGAAAAGTTGGTCGGTATCTGTGGTATCTGGATTATGACCAAGTGTTATGTGGGCAAGCATATCGAACCGGATAATGTCTATCTGTCCCCGGCCTATCGTGCACAAGGTTATGCCCAGCAGTTGCTTGCTTGGGTCTATGAGTACGGTCAGTCACAAGGGTGCGTGGCGACCGAATTGAATTGTTATATCAGCAACGATCTGGGCCGTGCCTTCTGGGAGAAGGAAGGCTATGTAGCCATAGGCCTGCATTATCAAAAAATGCTAGACGCATGAGCTGAGGAATTTAGGAGAAAATTTTATGCGTATAGGGCAAGGTTTTGACGTCCACCAATTGGTGGAAGGGCGCAAGCTCATCATAGGAGGTGTGGATATCCCTTATGAGAAAGGGCTGCTCGGACATTCCGATGCGGACGTTCTACTGCATGCCATCTGTGATGCGTTGTTGGGCGCGGCGGCGTTGGGCGATATAGGCAAACATTTCGCCGATACCGATGCGAAATTCGAGAACATCGACAGCCGTATCCTGTTGCGCGAAGTGTTGCACTTGGTGCGCGCGCAGGGTTATCGCGTCGCCAACGTGGATGCCACTATCATCGCGCAAGCCCCCAAGATGGCGCCGCATATCGGCCAGATGGTGGCGCATATCGCCGCAGATTTGAGCTTGGAGCGCAGTGCGGTCAATGTAAAAGCGACCACTACCGAGCACCTGGGATTTACCGGACGCGGTGAAGGGATCGCGGCTCAGGCGATCACTTTGCTGGTAGCGAACTAGGTCCAGATGAAATTACTCGCACTCGAGACTTCCACTGAATATTGTTCGGTCGCGCTGTATCAAGACGGCGCGGTCAGTGAGCGTTTCGAGTTGGTTGGACAGAAGCACTCCGAACTCTTGATCGACATGATCACTGCCGTGTTGCGTGATGCCGATCTGAAACTGTCTGCCCTGGATGGTCTTGTCTATGGCGCTGGTCCGGGGTCGTTCACCGGTGTGCGTATCGCCTGCGGTACGACACAAGGTCTGGCTTTGGGAGCCGATCTGCCGGTGTTCGGCGTGTGCACGCTGCAAGCACTGGCGCAGGCCTCGGGTCATACCCGCGTGATCGCGGCACTGGATGCGCGTATGGGGGAGATATACCACGCGGTGTATGAGTTGCAGCAAGGTGAGTGGCTCACGCTGAGCGAGCCTTGTTTGTGTAAAGCCGAAGTAGCGCCACTGGTCTCAGGCGGTGACTGGTTCGGTGTGGGGAGCGGATTTTCCGCTTATGGCGAGGCGCTGCAGACGCGTTATGCGGGACAGCTGTCTAGTGTAGATGGCGCGGCAGTGCCGCATGCGGCGGCGGTCGTAGCACTTGCTGTCATAGGATTTGGAAGCGGCTTGGGCGTGGATGCCGCACTCGCGCAACCGCTCTACCTACGCAACAAGGTGGCCTTGAAAACGGTAGAGCGCGAGCAACTCGCGGCTCAGAAAAGACTCGATGCGTGACATGACTTTTGCCGATGTGGATGTAGTGTGGGCCATAGAACAGGCGGTGCAACCCTATCCTTGGTCACACGGTAACTTCACTGACGCCTTGAGCAGCGGCTACCGCTGTGTGGTGGATGAGGACTATGGTCAGATCGTTAGCTATGCGGTGTTGATGCCGGTAGTGGACGAGGCCGAGCTACTCAATATCGGGGTGGCCGCAGCGCAACAACGCAAAGGTCGGGGCAGGGCGATGCTGGCAGCGCTACGGCAATGGGCGCAGCAGCAAGGTGTGCAACGTATTTTCCTTGAAGTGCGCGTGTCCAATCGGCCGGCTATCGCCTTGTATCGGGCGATGGGTTTTGCCGAGATCGGCGTGCGACGCGCTTATTATCAGAATGCATTAGGACGCGAGGACGCGATGGCGATGGCATGTGAATTGATTTATGAAGAGTCGGTGAAACAACATGGATAGAGACGAAGCCATATTGCGCGAGTTGAACCTCTATCCGCAATGGAAGTTGCGCGCCGCTCACGAATCGCCTGCATCTGCTGTTGCAGCGAAGCCTGTCGTTGTGGAGACGCCAGTAGTGGTGGAGACGCCAGTAGTGGTGGTGGCGCAAAACGAAGAACATGCGCCTGTTTCAGATCATCCCGTAGCGGATGTGGATCACGCATATGCAGCCTATGCTGCACAGGAGGCGGAGAGGGATGAGGAACGACTGCCTTTTATCGAGGAACCAGCCTCGTTCATAGCGGCCAAGACTTGGCCGGAATTGAAGCAACAGGTGCGCGATTGTGTGCGTTGCGATCTGCGCGCCGGTTGTAAGCAGACCGTGTTCGGCGTGGGGGATGAGCATGCCGACTGGATGTTCATCGGCGAAGCGCCCGGTGCTGAAGAGGATGAATGCGGCGAGCCCTTCGTGGGTGAGGCAGGCAAACTGTTGGACAATATGCTGAGTGCGATCAAGCTCACTCGCAACAAGCAGGCGTATATCGCCAATGTGGTGAAGTGTCGACCACCCGAGAATCACAGTCCCAGTATCGAGCAGGCACAGCAGTGCCTGCCTTATCTGGCGCGCCAGATAGAATTGATCCAACCTAAAGTGATCGTGGCCTTAGGCAAGGTCGCGGCGAAGAATCTATTGGGTGAAGATGTGCAGCTGGATGTGCTACGCGGCGTGCTGCATGACTATCACGGCATACCGGTGGTGGTCACCTACCATCCGGCCTACCTGTTGCGCCGTCCCACAGCCAAGGCGCAGGCTTGGCAGGATATGTGTTTCGCTGTGGATGTGATGCAAGAAGCCTGAACACGCGAGCGGCAAGGATTTAGATCTTGCCGGTGTCCTGATCGTGGCCGTGGCGCTTGTATAGTGCCGCCATGATGCCTGACAACATCAGACCGAATACGGTGATGATGAGATAGATATTCATATGCACCTTTTCCATCAATGCATAGAGTGCCAGCATAGCGAAGATGCTCAAATTCTCATTGAAATTCTGCACGGCGATGGAGCTGCCCGCTCCCATCAGCAAGTGACCACGATGCTGTAGCAGGGCGTTCATGGGCACCACGAAATAGCCGCCCATCGCACCGATGACGATCAGCAGGATGATGGCCAGCGTGCTGTTGGTGATGGGTATCATGATTAGCACCACCAAACCCATGGCGATGCCTATGGGCAATACCTTCACCGAATGTTCCAGTTTGACGAAGCGTGCCGCCAGTACCGCACCGATAGCGATACCGATGGCGACCCAGGCGGTTAGTTTGGCGGCCGAACTGAAGTCGTAATGCAGCGCGACCGCGGCCCAGCCAAGTACGATAAGCCTTAGCGTCGCTCCAGTGCCCCAGAATAAGGTGGTGACTGCCAGCGATACCTGACCCAGCGGGTCGCGCCACAATAATTTGAAGTCATGCCAGAATTCCTGCATGAGGAACACCGGATTGCGGCTCAACGGCTTATGGTCTATGGCGACGCGCGGGATATATAAATTACATATCGCCGCCAGCAGATAGATCACTACGATGATGCTGATCGCCAGTTCCGGCGCGGTATCTATACCTGTGTCGATGAGGGGGATGTCCCACCATTGCAGCATTGGCTGCGCGATGGTGGGGCTGAGGAAGATGCCACCGACCACCGCCCCCAACACGATGGCTAACACGGTCAAACCTTCCATCCAGCTGTTCGCCAGCACCAGTTTTCCCGGTGGCAGATATTCGGTGAGGATGCCGTATTTAGCTGGCGAATAAGCTGCCGCACCCAGCCCCACCAAGCCATAGGCGACCAAGGGATTGACGCCGAACAACATGGCGATACAGCCCAGTATCTTGATGTTGTTGCTGACGAACATAACGCGCCCTTTGGGCAGCGAGTCGGCGAAAGCGCCGACGAAGGGCGCGAGGATGATGTAGGAAAATATGAACGCTTCCTGCAGAACCGGGGTGTGCCAGGCGGGGGCACTCAGGTCTTTCAATAAAGCGATAGCGGCGAATAGCAATGCATTGTCTGCAAGCGCGGAGAGGAATTGCGCTGCCAGTATGATGTAAAAGCCGACTTTCATGCGGTGGGAGCGTTTTTTTGTGAGGCCGTTTTATAACACGAAAGTATTGCCCCTGCTATCATTGCATAACGTTACATCTACTATCGCTCATGCCACGTCCTATCCAAGCACACCTAGATCTGAATGCCATCGCCAATAATCTGCATGTCGTGCGACGCAACACTCGTTCACGCGTTATGGCGGTCATCAAGGCCGATGCTTACGGTCACGGTCTGTTGCGTGTCGCCGAGGCATTGGCTGATGCGGAAGGCTACGCCTTGCTGGATATTCAGGATGCGATGAGTCTGCGTGAGGCTGGTTACGAACAGACGATATTGCTACTGGAAGGTTACTTCAATGCGAAGGACCTGATAGCACTCGCCGAATATGATCTGGCTACTGTGATACACAGTCCCTGGCAGATTGATTTACTGGACGCATATCCCAAGCGCGGTACATTGGACATCTGGCTCAAGGTGAATACTGGGATGAATCGCCTGGGCTTCATCCCGGGGCAGGTTGCAACCGCGATGGAACAGTTGCGTGCGCATCGTGCCGTGCGTGAAGTCACGCTCATGACACACTTCGCACACGCTGATGAGGCTCGCGGTATCGAGCAGCAACTCGATTTATTCAATGAGTTGGCTGGCGGCTATCGCGTCGCACGCTCGCTGGCCAACTCCGCCGCATTGTTGCGCTATCCCCAGACGCATGGAGATTGGGTACGTCCAGGCATCATGCTTTACGGTGCGTCACCTTTCCTTGAGACGAGCGCGCGCGAGTTGGGTTTGCGTCCTGCGATGACTTTGCGCAGTGAGATCATCGCCATTCAGGAATTGAAATCGGGGGGCGAGGTCGGATATGGGGGGCTGTTCCGTGCTGACCGCAATATGCGTATCGGTGTGGTAGCGTGTGGCTATGCTGACGGCTATCCGCGGCATGCGCCCAATGGCACACCCATCTTGGTCCAGGGGCAGCTGACCAAGACAGTAGGCCGCGTTTCCATGGATATGTTGTATGTGGATCTGAGTAACGTCGTGCATGCCGGAGTGGGCAGCCGGGTGGTGATGTGGGGGGAAGGGATGCCGGTTGAGCATGTGGCGAATGCCGCTGGAACCATCAGTTATGAATTGTTATGTGGTTTGACCAAACGAGTACCTGTTCAATACTAATTAAGCTGGGAGAAAAAGTATGAGTAACCATCTGCAAACGGGTAAGTTCGATACGTCTGAAGATTTTCTGTCCATGGCAGCCAATATTGGTGATGCCTTGCAATTGCAAGATTTTTCTGAAGAGCAACACCGTTATTTCTCAAAACTGGTTGGCTATCTGAATAAGCGTTCTATCACCGTCACGCAACCACAAGTCGACGACCATCTGGTCGAGGTTGCGACCGGAGACCAGTTCTTCGTGCGTGGGTTCGCGGGTGCTAAGACTTACGAGTTCAATGCCACGGTACTCGCTGTCTTTAGCACACCCTACCCGCATCTTCATCTGTCCTTTCCTGAGCAAGTGAGTGCGCTGCAGATGCGCGGTGCGATGCGCATCAAGACCAAATTACCATGCTTCATTGTCGCCGCAGTCAGCAGTTTGAAGATGCCTGCCACACTCAATGATCTGAGTACATCCGGTGCGAGCATCACCAGCAACGTGAAACTGGGGCAGCGTGGAGAGGCGATACAGATCAATGTGAATCTGCCGATAGAAGGTGAGGAGCAAGCCTATGCCATCTCCGCGATCATTCGCAATGTAGGGGAGGCGAATCCAGATAATTCGGTGACCTATGGTGTGGAGTTTGTCAGCACGACCAACCGAACTCGTATCGCATTGCAGACTTATGTTTATTCCATCCTGATCGCAAAACAAGGCGATTAGTCCTCAACAGACAAAAATATTTCACGCAATGAAAAAGGCCCAGCCTGCCGTCGGGAGCGGCAGGCTGGGCCTTTAAAACGATTACATCACATCGATGTGCTGAACGAAGCGAGGGTAGGTATGGACACGATGAAAGATAGGACCCCTGCAACGACCCAACGCACGAATCTAGCAACGGTTTCAGTAACTGCTGAATAAGCTCTCTTCATTTTTCACCTCGTAAAAAATTGAACGACACACTTGTTTGCTTGTGACTCAAAGACATCATTGCAAGCAAAGGTGACGATATGACGAGAGACTGAACAAAAAGTTCAAGTTATTCACGCATATCTCTTTCAATCCATCTTGTGGATAGTGCTATCTTATTGTTTTTGAATGGATAGTTAGGAATAGGTGATGTCGTTTGGTGCGGGTCTAAAGGGGGCGAATATGGTGTCCCCGACAGGAATCGAACCTGTAATTGACCCTTAGGAGGGGCCGGTTATATCCATTTAACTACGGAGACGCGGCGCGCATTCTAGCGCAAAAGAGGGTCGGCCATGCGTTATGACTGGTATGATGCGCGCTCTTTTTTTGTACAGATTTGTGGAGCGAGTGAAGCATGAAGGTGTTAGCGATTATCGTGGCGTTGATTGTATTCGCGTCATTGTGGGTGGCACGTGCGGCGCGTGCCGGCGAGTTGCCAGAGGTTGGTCAAGCAGCGCCGGATTTTCTGTTGACCGATCAGGCTGGAAAGACTCATGCGCTGAAGGATTTTCAAGGTAAGTGGTTGGTGTTGTATTTCTATCCCAAGGATGACACGCCGGGTTGTACTCAGGAGGCCTGTGCCTTTCGCGACGATCTAAATCAATTGACTGAACTAGGTGCCGAGGTGGTGGGTATCAGTGTGGACGATACCGATAGTCATGCCGAATTTGCCAAAAAATATCATCTGCCTTTTCCCTTACTTGCCGATAAAGACGGTCATGTTGCCGCCAGTTACGGCGCACTCATCAATCTGGGCATTATGAGGGTGGCGCGCCGTTTCACTTTCCTGATCAATCCGCAAGGCAAGATCAGCAAGGTATATCTCAGTGTGGAGACTTCACGCCACTCTAAAGAAATCATCACAGACTTAAAGAGTCTGATCTCAGGAGGGAAATGAATATGGGAGCGCGCATCAATCTGTTTGTGGGCTGGTATCTGGTGTTACAGATATTTCTGAATAACGTGTTGGCAGAATTCGGCACAGGCTTGCTCGGTATGCTCGGCATGCCAGAGCTGTTGGCGGACCGTTTGGGTTGGCTGGTAGGTGCCTTGTTCTTGGTCGCCATATTGTTGGTGGTGCGCGTGTACTTCAAAGAACTACCGCCAGGTTTAGGCAATCCTGCCGGCAAGGGTTATAAATTGGGACATGCGCTGATCATCGGCAGCAGTTTCTTTGCGACCGGTGTCTACGTATTGCCTTTCTTTATTCACGATATTCAAAATCAAGTGCTCAGTGTGTTTCTGGCAAGAGTCGTCGTCGGGATGCTCTATCCTGCGTTGGGTCTGTTCGGTTTCGGTCTTTCATTCATCTATCAATCTGCGATGCCAGCTGCGATCCAATCAAAACAATAACCATACATGCCATTCATCACCTTAGATAACGCCAGCCTGGCTTTCGGCCACGTCGCACTGCTTGATCACACTGCTTTTCAACTCGATGAGAACGAACGGGTCGGTCTCATCGGCCGCAACGGCGGAGGCAAGTCCAGTCTGATGCGCGTGTTGGCGGGCATCGCCAATCTGGATGACGGTATCGTGTGGCGCGCGCCCGGTGCGCGCATCTGTTATGTGAGTCAGGAGCCGGTGCTGGATGCGGATGATTCCGTGTTCGATGCGGTGGCGAAAGGCTTGGGTAAGTTGCAAAAGTTGCTGCACGATTATCACCATGTTTCGCATCAGCTTGCAGAACCGGATGCGGACTATGACAAGTTGCTCGAAGAGATGCAGCATTTGCAGACGCAACTCGAGGCCCAGGACGGCTGGCAGGTGGAGTCTCGTATCGAGACCGCCATCGCCAAGCTCGATCTGGATCCAGACAAGCGCGTCGGTGACCTGTCCGGTGGGCAGCGCAAGCGCGTCGCGCTGGCTCAAGCTCTGGTTGCCGCACCCGACGTATTGATACTCGACGAACCGACCAACCATCTGGATTTCGCTTCTATCGAATGGCTGGAAGGCTTGCTCAATAGCTTTGTCGGTAGCGTGTTGTTTGTCACCCATGATCGACGTTTTCTGGACAACGTCACCACCCGCATCGTCGAACTGGACCGCGGTGTGTTGTCGAGTTTTCCCGGTAACTTCACAGCCTATCAGGCCATCAAGGAACGCATGTTGTCGGACGAGGCGGTGGTCAATGCCAAGTTCGACAAGGTGCTGGCGCAGGAGGAAGTATGGATACGTCAGGGCGTGAAGGCCCGCCGTACCCGTAATGAAGGCCGCGTGTTGCGCTTGGAACAATTGCGTCGTGATCGTGCGGCACGCCGCGACAAGGTCGGCAAGGTCGAGATGGCAGTGGAGACGGGTGAACGTTCCGGCAAACTGGTCGCGGAGTTGGAAAATGTCAGCAAGGCGTACGGTGATCGGGTATTGGTCAAAGATTTCTCTTGCCGTATCCAGCGTGGTGACAAGATCGGTTTGTTGGGTCCGAATGGTGCAGGCAAGAGCACCTTGCTCAAGATGATACTGGGACAGTTGGAGCCGGACAGCGGCACGGTGAAGCTCGGCACCAAGATCGCGGTTGCTTATTTCGACCAGTTACGCGAACAGTTGGATGACAACGCTACGCTGGCCGATACCATCAGCCAAGGCGCGGATTTCGTCGACATCGGTGGACAGAAGAAGCACGTCATCAGTTATCTGGGCGACTTTTTATTCCCGCCAGAGCGCGCACGCTCTCCGGTTAAGAGCTGTTCGGGGGGCGAGCGTAATCGTCTGCTGTTGGCACGACTGTTCACCCAACCCGCTAACGTGCTGGTGCTGGACGAGCCGACCAACGATCTGGATATCGAGACACTGGAGTTGCTGGAAGAGTTGCTGGCAAACTATGAAGGGACTTTGTTCCTGGTCAGTCATGACCGCGCCTTCCTGGACAACGTCGTCACTCAAGTAATCGCCTTCGAGGGCGACGGAAAGCTGCAAGAGTATGTCGGTGGTTACGAAGACTGGGTACGTGTGCAGAAATTCCAAGCGGCCCAAGCAGCCAACAAGCCGATCACCTCGACACCACCCAAAGTGACAGTCGCTGTCACTGAGAAGCCAAAACCGAACAAATTGAGTTTCAAGGAAAACCGTGAGATGGAAGCGTTGCCCAAGCAGATCGAAGTCTTGGAGCAAGAACAGATCGAGATCGCGACGCATCTCGCGGATGGAACTATCTTCCGCACTGACGTCAAACGTGCGCAACAATTACAGGCGCGTAGCGAAGTGATTGATGGATTGGTTCAGGATTTGATGTCCCGCTGGGAGGCACTGGGCAAGAAATCCTCTGCTTGAACCGTTCGATATCTATAACTTGATATAAAGGAAAGAAATATGAAGCAGTACAGCAAGCGCATGGTGTGGACACATTGGCTGACTCTGGCCTTATTGGTGGTAGCCTGGTTTCTCGGTGATGCACTAGATGGGGCCAGAGAGGCGGGCAATGCCACGTTGGTTGCTTACATCATTCACGCATTGGTCGGTGCTGTGGTCCTGTTGTTGACTCTGATACGTTTGTATTTCCGCCGCAAAGATGGTACGCCCGCGCCGATAGGGATAGGCACCATGGATAAGGTCGCGACCGGGGTACATCATCTGCTCTATACCGCACTTATCCTGTTACCGATCAGTGGTGCGATCACCATCTTCACTAGTCCGGTGGGTAGTGCGTTGTTGGCGGGTGATGCGAGTTTGTTGCCTAAGAAATATACTGGGATTTGGGCGCATGACGTGCACGGGGCACTGGTCAACTTGCTGATACTGATCGTCGTGGTTCATGTGCTGGGTGCAATCAAGCATCAGTTCATCTTGAAAGATGGCTTGATGAGCAGGATGAGTTTACGTAAAAAGGACTAAGTTTTTCTTGCGCAACAGAAGGCGGGCTTGTACCCGCCTTTTTTACGTCTGTCGTTCGTGCGTATCTGCATGAATTGTCACCATGATGATGACTTGGAAATTGAGGTAACTTCGCGCTGCGAAACAAGTGTTTCACTTTACTCACAATATCTGTGGATAATTATGTTGATAGACAGGCTGACTAGACGATTAAGTTGGTGTCTTATAAGGGTTTTTGTTAGGCTGCCTATTTTTTAAATATCAGCAATTATCAATTAAAACAAATAGATACTGTAACTCGCATGGTTTATCCAGTCGGCTTGGCCAGCCAAGGCTAGTGAAACACTGGGTTTGTGGATTATTCCCGGATGTCAATATGCAATCCGGTCTATTTTCAAACAAAAAACGCTTGATTTTTCAGCAGAGTTTTTTCACTCATTAAATCAATGAAGTTGTTTGTAACAACCATCCGCATCCGGCCAGTGCGGCAAAAAAAATGAGCAGGTGTCCCCAGCTCCAATACAGGTAACGTCGTGACAGATCTTCCGGGGTGAGGTTGCTGACAAGAAAGAGTTTGCCATCGCGCGGTTGGCTGATGATGTTCAGATCAGGTTGCGCTTGTACTTCACGCATCTTTTTGGCGACTTCGCGTTGCGCGGCTTTTCGCGCCAGCATCCATTCCGCCATATTCAGATCGCCGTCGTTGTTCAGATCGAAGCGTTTGTGCAGCGCGGGCATGTCGCGTTTCCATTCCGCCAGCAGTGTATTGAGCTCCGCCCGGGCATCGAATCCTAGCGAGCCGCTTTGGGTACGGAACTCGCCCAGCACGTAGATCAGGTCGTTCTTGAGCAGCTTCCATTCAGTATAGCGGCGATCTCCAGTGTTCCAATGATCGCGGTATATGGTGCTGATCTCGGCCTGTTGCGGATCGACCACGCACAGTCCAGTCTGGTCTTTGACGATGAAGGAATCGGGGCTCTCGCCGCTGTCTATGGTGCGCCAGCTATCGCCGTTCTTGCTGCGATAGCGTTCCTCGACCTTGTAGCGATACCACAGGCAGGGGAGGAGTCGCAGATGGCTGGTGAGCGGGGCCTCGGTGAGATATTGCCCGCGCCCCATGATCTCCACATAGCCTTGGGCGGCAGAGGCGATTCTTGAGGTGGGTGTATCGCGTATCGCGCGCAAGCGCTTAAGCGAGGAGCGCCAGGCGAATAGGCTGAACAGGGCGATGAGAGGCAGGCAGAACAACCAACCCTCGCGTGTGCCGATCTGTAAGCCGATAGCAACCAACAGTAGTTGGCCGCCCGACGTGATCAGCTGTACATACTCACGGCGCGGCGAGAATTCCATAATGTGCTAGTTAAACAGTTGCTTCATGTCCACGTCTTTCTTCTCCTCACTAGAGAATTCCAGCAAAGGCTTGGCATCGAAATTGAACATATTGGCGATGACGCTGGCAGGGAAGACTTCGATCTGCACATTGTTGATGTTCACCGAATCGTTATACAGCTCGCGGCGATCAGCGATGCTGTTTTCCAGAGAGGTGATGCGGTTTTGCAACTGCATGTAGTTCTCATTGGCCTTCAGTTCGGGATAAGCCTCAGCCACCGCGAAGATGCTGCCCAAACCCGCGCGCAACATACCTTCCGCCTGACCTAGCGCGCCTATATCTTGATTTTGTCGTGCGGCATGCACTTGCGAGCGTGCCTCGATGACCCTCTGCAATGTCTCCTGCTCGAACTGTTTGTACTGTTTGCAAACTTCGACCAGTTTGGGTAATTCGTCATGGCGCTGTTTGAGCAATACGTCGATGTTCGCCCAAGCCTTGGCGACCGCGTGTTTGACGTTGATCAGATGGTTGTACAGCCCGATGAAATAGAACGTCGCGACGGCGATGATGCCAAGAAATATCAAGCTGCTCATGGTGCTCTCCTCGTTAGGGTTATTGGATCTCGATGCTACCGTTAATCTGTATCGTTATGCGGGTTTCGCCGCTGGCGAATTCTGGTGTGGGTATCTCGGCATCGGTGGTACTGCTGCGCAGCATCGCAACCGGATAGCGCGGTGGATTGCCGCCGTTCTGGATGCCGATGTGCACGATCTTGTAGGAGCGACCTCCGAGCGCCTGACGTATAGCATCGGCGCGGGTCTGGAAGGCCTTGAGTGCTTCGTAGATCAGTGCCCCTTCCAGCGACTTGCGTGTCTCAGGTGCGATGCCGAACTGCACATCACTGAGTTGCAAACTGCTTTGCAGTTGCATGATGAGTTCACCGGCTGCCTTGAAGTCGCTGCTCTCGACACGCAGCTCGGCATGGCCGCGCCAGGCGTCGATCTGGTTGTTCTTGCCGTACACCGGATAGCTGTTCTGGCTACCGCTGCTCACCTTGACGGTGGGATAGGAGGCGGCGCGTTTCAACGCGGCGTTCAACACGCTATTGAGTTGTTGCGCGACGCGGGCGGGCTGTTTGTCTTGTATCTCCACACTCAGACTGGTGGTCAGCAGGTCATTACTGATCTCGCGGCTCGCCTCGACCTGAAAATCGACACGGTTATAAGGCTCAGATTCGGCCTGTGCGGACAGGCTGACAGCCAACATAATTAAGAACCAGAATCGACGTGACATGAGATGCTCCTGTGCATAGGAAGCTGCATCGTAAAGCAAAAGTGCCAGCATGTGGGAGCTGCAAAACGGAGACACAGAACGGATGCGATTCCTAGTCTGGCGCTGGCCTCGGGACTGTGATGGGCGAGCGGCTTGCGCGTCTATCCTCACCCGAACCGCTCAGCAAGTTGCCCAGATTATGGCGCGGCGTGACCATGGTGTGGCGAAGAATCGCTTCTACATAACCAGCGTGTCATTCAAACAGGTCTTGGCTGCTTCCAGTCTTGCCAAAGTAGGCAAGAGGCTCAAACCGGTCTCTTCCTTGAAATTGGATACACGCGCTTTGAATTCCTCCATGCTGATACAGATATCGTCACCCTCGGCGGCGAACACGATGGTGTTGCCACTGGGGCAGACCGGTAACATCAGGCCGCGGTCGTCGAAGGCCTTGAGGATATGTTCGAAGCCGCCCAACACGCCACGGCACAGACCCAGCAGGTTCACCCCCAGCACACCTTTATCGCTGAGGCGGCTGCGGCAGGCTTGATAGAAGGGCAGCGTATTCAACCCGCCGGGATGGGCGTGTTCGTTGAAGCCGTCCACCAGAATCAGGTCAAAATTTTTGTCCGTTTTCATCACGAACTCCACGCCATCGCCTATCACCATATGGATACGCATGTCGTCTTCCGGTAACTTGAAGAACTGTCGTGCCGCAGCCACCACTGACGGTTCGATCTCCACGATGGTGAGATGCGAGTTGGGACGATGACGGTACAGGAACTTGGTCAACGAGGCCGAGCCGAGACCGATCAGCAGTATTTTTCGTGGCCAGCGCGCATCGTCGCGCAACAACAAAGAAGTCATCATCTCGCGGGTGTATTCCAGCTCCAGATTCCAGGGACGGGCGATGCGCATCGCGCCCTGTACCCAAGTAGAACCAAAGTGCAGATAGCGGACGCCATCTTGCTCGGAGATATCGATAGGAGTGTTCATGAATAGGTAAGGTCGTTCAGGTCTAAAGGGATAAGTAGAATGGGGTGGTTCAGTTCGTTGAGTTGTTAGCCGGCGGCAGGTGCACGTATCAAACGTATCACCAGCGCCATCACACCGCGCAGTGCTGCCAACAGGAGTTCCACGACGAGCAAGACTGCGATAGCGGCGCCGGCGCCGAATGATAACGCATCCACATCGAGTGGCACGGTATAGCTGAATTGCGCTAACGCTTCTTCGCGCATCTGCGCGTCGCCATGCAAGAGCACATGCAGCGCGCGATGGGGCAGGTCGGTGCGCAAAGCGGTCAGTTCTGTTTCGAAATGCGATTTGCGTTTGAGCATCTGCTCTATGGCTAGACCTTCCTCTTTGAAAGGCTGGGCTTCGCTGTTGCGATGCAGGGTGAGCAACTTCTCCATATCACCGTCGAAGTACTTGGTGGCGATATCGATAAAGGGTTGCAGATTGAGTGTCACCTCACGCAGATGCGCATCGACACGCTTCTGGTATTGATCGACGAAGCTGGGTACTTGCAGGCCCATCAGCAGCGAGATGCAAGCAACAATGATCATCAGATAGCGATAGATAAAGCTCATGGTTTCACTCCGGTGTGTTCTGGTTATACAGCCAACGTGCCCATTCGGTTACTTCGCTGGCACTCATGCCCAGCATGGCGTTTTTCTTGGCCAATTCGTCGCCCGCAGCGCCATGCAGATGCACCGCCAGCAGCAGTGCATCGTCGCCCGTCATGCCCTGCGCGATAAAGGCGGCGACCATGCCGGTCAGCACATCGCCCATGCCTGCCGAGCTCATGCCGGGATTGCCGGTCTTATTGAGATACAGCTTGCCATCGCGGGTGACACACACACTGTCCGCACCTTTCAGCACCACGCTGGCATGGTAACGTCTGCTTAACTCGTCGGCTGCCGCGAGGCGGTGCTGCTGCACGTCGCTGATCGTGCAAGCCAGCAGGTGTGCGGCCTCACCAGGATGCGGGGTGAGCACGGTCGCGGCCTGACGTGCACCCAATAGCGCGCGCAGGTCGGGGCGCAGCGCCAAGATATTGAGCGCATCTGCATCCAAGATCACAGCCGCAGCGCTGCGCAGAGCGTCGTGCAGTAATTTGTGCGCGATCAGGCTGGTGCCCATACCGCAGCCTATGGCCAGCACGTCAGCATGAAAGATACCTTTCTCCTTGGTCACTTCCCATTGCGCGGAGAGATGCAGCAGCTCAGTCGCTTTGTGTAACATCAGCTCGGGCTGTATCAGGTCTACGCTGGGCGCGTCTTCGGCCAAAAGGACGGCATGTACACAGCCCGCACCCAGCTTGAGTGCGGCACGAGCAGCCAAGAGCGGCGCACCGATCATGCCGGTCTGGCCGCCGATGACCGCGACCGTGCCGAACATGCCCTTATGGCTGTCGCGGGGACGTTGCGGAATCAGTTTGCGCAGTTGCTTGAGCTTCAAGGTGCTGGCTTTCATGGTTACAGGTCCGGTCTATGTATGAGGTGAGTGCGGGAGCGCGTTTTACACAGCGCGGTAGTCAGGCAAACTTAGTATAATCGCGCTCCGAATTTTATATCACCTGTCATCGCTATGTTTAGAGTCTCTGTTGGCACTGCCGCCCTGTCCGCGTTTCGTCTGGAAAAACTTCGTGCTGCCATGCAGGCTGTGGTGCCGAGCGTGGTGTTGCAAGACACGCGTCATTGTTACTTCAGTGCTTTGAGTGTGCAGTCTTTGTCTGCGGCACAAGCCGAGTTGCTTGGTAAGGTGCTGGGTCTGGACAAGCGTGCAGGAGAACCAAGACAAGCTAACGAACTGACACGGGTGTTGGTCGTGCCGCGTCTCGGCACCATCTCGCCCTGGTCTACCAAAGCGACCGATATCGCCCAACATTGCGGCGTCACCGGTGTGCAGCGCATCGAGCGCGGTGTGGTCTATTACCTGTCTAGCGCCAGTGGAAAAGGTCTGAGTAAGAAAGAGCGCGCGGCGGTCGCGCCGGTGTTGCATGACCGCATGACCGAATCAGTTCTGACTGATGTGGAGAGCGCGCCGGAACGTATCTTCCAGCATGGCAAACCGCAACCTTTGTATCGCGTGGATGTGCTCAAGGGGGGCAATGCCGCGTTGGAACAGGCCAACCGCGAGATGGGCTTGGCCTTGTCCAGCGACGAGATCGAATATCTGGTCGAGAACTTCAAGAAGCTAAAACGCAATCCGACCGACGTTGAGCTGATGATGTTCGCGCAGGCCAACTCCGAGCATTGCCGTCACAAGATATTCAACGCGGATTGGGTGATAGACGGACAACCACAGGACATGTCCCTGTTCGGCATGATACGCAACACGCACAAGGTCAGCCCTGCTGGCACCGTGGTCGCCTATTCGGACAACTCCTCGGTCATCGAGGGCGCGCGCGTCGAGCGCTTCTATCCGCGTGCCGACGGCAGTTATGGTTTCAGCGAAGAGCTGATGCACACGCTGATGAAGGTCGAGACACATAACCATCCCACTGCCATCGCGCCTTTTGCGGGTGCGGCTACCGGTAGTGGCGGCGAGATACGCGACGAAGGTGCGACCGGGACCGGCTCGCGTCCCAAGGCGGGCCTGACCGGTTTCTCGGTCTCCAATCTGAATATCCCCGGTTTCGAACAACCGTGGGAAAGCAGCTACGGCAAACCTTCGCGTATCGTCACTGCGTTGCAAGTCATGCTGGACGGTCCGCTGGGTGGTGCGGCTTTCAACAATGAATTCGGTCGTCCCAACCTGACCGGCTATTTCCGTACCTTCGAAGAGAGTGTCAGCGGCGAGATGCGCGGCTATCACAAGCCCATCATGCTGGCCGGTGGGGTGGGCAACATCTCCGCCATCCACACGCACAAGCACGACCTGCCGGTCGGCGCGCTGGTGGTGCATCTGGGCGGCCCTGGCATGCTGATCGGTCTGGGCGGCGGTGCGGCATCGAGCATGGACACTGGCAGCAACGCCGAGAATCTGGACTTCGATTCGGTACAACGCGGCAACCCGGAGATGCAACGTCGCGCACAGGAAGTCATAGACCGTTGCTGGCAGCTAGGCGCGGAGAATCCTATCCTGTCCATCCACGACGTGGGCGCGGGCGGCATGTCCAATGCCTTGCCGGAACTGGTGCACGGCGGTGGTCGCGGTGCCAACTTTGAGTTGCGCAAGATACCGTTGGACGAGACCGGTATGTCGCCGAAACAGATCTGGTGCAACGAATCACAAGAGCGTTATGTGCTGGCCATCGCGCCTGAACGTCTCGAACAGTTTCGCGCCTTCTGCGAACGCGAGCGTTGCCCGTTCTCGGTAGTCGGTGTGGCGATAGAAGACGATCAACTTATCGTGCACGACAGCGAATTCGACAACGATTCGGTGAATATGCCGCTGTCGGTGTTGCTGGGTAAACCGCCCAAGATGACGCGCAACGTGGTGCGCGAGACACCGCGTCTGAGCGCTTGCGACATTGGCAAGATCGAGTTGCATGATGCCGTCGAGCGCGTGCTGCGTTTGCCTTCGGTAGCGAACAAGACTTTCCTCATCAGCATCGGTGATCGTACCGTGGGCGGCATGACCGCACGCGACCAGATGGTTGGTCCTTGGCAAGTGCCGGTGGCCGACGTAGCCGTGACCCTGATGGGTTTCAATACCAATAAGGCAGAAGCCTTTGCGCTGGGCGAACGTACGCCCTTGGCCTTGATCAATGCGCCAGCCTCCGGCCGTATGGCGGTGGGCGAGGCACTGACCAACATCGCGGCGGCACGCATCGAAAAGATAGGCGACATCAAACTGTCGGCGAACTGGATGGCTGCGGCCGGACACCACGGCGAAGATGCCGCGCTGTTCGATACCGTGCGCGCCGTCGGCATGGAGTTGTGTCCCCAGTTGGGCATAGGCATTCCGGTCGGCAAGGATTCCATGTCGATGAAGACCGTCTGGAAAGACGGCGCGGAAGATAAATCTGTCACCGCACCTTTGTCACTCATCATCACCGCCTTCGCACCGTGTCCCGATGCACGCGACACGCTCACGCCGCAACTGGCGGCAGACACCGACACCACGCTGCTGCTCATCGATCTGGGGCAAGGCAAGAACCGCATGGGCGGCTCGGCATTGGCACAGGTCTACAAACAGGTAGGCGACGTGGCACCGGATGTAGACGATGCCGCGACACTCAAGGCTTTCTTCGAACTGATCCAAAAGCTCAATGCCGCTGGTACCTTGTTGTCCTATCACGACCGTTCCGATGGCGGTGCTTTTGTCACTCTCTGCGAGATGGCGTTCACCTCACATGTGGGTCTGGACATCTGTCTGGATGAACTGCATGGCGACACACTGCGCGCGCTGTTCAACGAAGAGTTGGGCGCGGTGGTGCAAGTGCGTAACCGTGATGTGCAGCATGTGCTGCAACTGGCGACCGAGGCGGGTTTGAAAAGTGTGAAGAAGATCGCCACGCTGAATGAGACCGGTATGCTGCAAGTGAAGCGGGCAGGTGAGACCTTGTATGCGGAGAGCGGCGTGAAGCTGCAACGTATTTGGTCCGAAACCACCTATCAGATGCAAAAACTGCGCGACAATCCGGTGTGTGCGCATCAGGAGTTTGACGGCTTGCTAGACGCGGCTGATCCCGGCCTGCACGTCAAACTTACTTACGATCACAACGAATCATCCCAGCCACCGCGCGCCGAGTTGGTGGAGGGACGCGCGATACTCACACGCCCCAAGATCGCCATTCTGCGCGAGCAGGGCGTGAACGGCCAGATAGAGATGGCGGCGGCATTCGATCGTGCTGGCTTCGCCACCGTGGACGTACATATGAGCGACATCATCAGCGGTCGCGTCAAGCTGGCCGACTTCAAGGGCGTGGTGGCATGTGGCGGATTCTCTTACGGCGACGTGCTCGGTGCGGGCGAGGGCTGGGCCAAATCCATCCTGTTCAACAACCGTGCGCGTGACCAGTTCGAAGCCTTCTTCAAACGCAACGACAGCTTCGCCTTGGGCGTGTGTAACGGTTGCCAGATGATGAGCAATCTGCACGAGATCATCCCGGGCGCGGAACATTGGGCGCACTTCGGTCGCAACCAGTCGGAACAATTCGAAGCACGCTTCGTCATGGTGGAAGTGCAGGAGTCGCCTTCGATATTGTTCGAAGGCATGGCCGGTAGCCGCATGCCTATCGTGGTCGCACACGGCGAAGGCTATGCCGATTTTGGTAACGCCGCGAAACTCAAAGCGGTCCAACCGCTGGTGTCGCTGCGCTATGTCGACAATCGCGGCAACGCGACCGAAACCTATCCGCTCAACCCCAACGGTTCACCGCAAGGCATCACCGGCCTCACCACACCTGATGGCCGCTTCAGCATCATGATGCCGCACCCGGAGCGCGTGTTCCGTGCCGTGCAGAACTCCTGGTATCCAAATGATTGGAAAGAGAACGGCGCTTGGCTGAAGATGTTCCAGAATGCGAGGAAGTGGGTGGGGTAAGTTGCTTGGAAGTTGGAATAGAAAAGGCGACCGGATGGTCGCCTTTTTCATCTGTGTTCTTTCCTTAATTTTACGGCTTCCACCTGTCAGATTAATGCACTCACTATGATCCATTGAAATGGGACTATCTACTGTCAGGAGCAAGGGATATCTGACTTCATGGATGTGTGTTGATTAGCGCTACGCAGCGCACACCGCTAATGACCGCACCTTCCAGCGTGGCCGGATAATCGCCCGCCGTATAGTCGCCCGCTAGCAGCAAGCGCGGTAACGCAGTCTGTTGTGCTGGGCGCGAAAGATTAGGTGAGCAACAGAAGGTGGCGCGTTTTTCGGCAATGACTTTCACCCAAATCGGCGTGTCACTTATGCCGAATTCTGTGTACAACTCGTCTATGACTTTTTGCGCCAGCTCGTCTTGGGATAATTCCTGATGCAACCCTTCCGCGCTGATGACGCAGGCAATCAAGCCGTGTTGTGCGGCGGCGATCTGTCCCTTGTCGAACAACCATTGGCTGGTGCGTTGATGCAAGCCCAACATGGGGTAGGGCAGACGGACGTGTTCGGGATATTTCAGATATACGGTATAGATAGGTTGCTGCTCCAGTGCGTCGATCTGCGCCACGACATCCGTAAGCTCTTTGATCGGGCGCAGCAGTTTTGCGGCGACGGTGGGTGGCACGGCACAGATGACGTGACTGAATTGGTGTATGCCGCTAGCGGTGCTCAATGCGACACCATCACTCTGGACATCGATCTTTTCCACACCTTCCGATAGCAAGACTATTCCGCCATGCCGTTGCACAAATTCTGCCGCACGTTGCGGGAACAGCGCGGTGAAATCCATATGCGGCAGCAGCATGTCACTATCGGCGCGGGTACGGTTCAGTGCATCGCGCAGCACGTTCAGCAGCACTTGCGCGGAAGCTTTATGGATAGGGGTGTTCAGGGCGGCGATGCAGAGCGGTTCCCAGAGTTTGAGGCTGAGGTTCGCATCTTGACCGTGCAAGGCGAGTAGTGCGCTGACCGTCATGTCGCGCTGCAAGCGGAAACCACTCAAGCGCAGCGTAAGCATGAAGCGCGCCGCTTTGAGACGTTCGGTCCAAGTCAATCCTTGAGCCGTCATCAGTGCGACCAGCAGATGCAAGGGGGCGGGTAGACGGGGTGCTTTGAGCGAGAACTGTCGGTGCAGATTGAGTTGCAGCGGCAGGCGCAGGAAATCTCGTTCGATATCTCCACCCACCAGTGTGATAAGGCGCAAGGTCTCGCGATAGCAGCCGAGTAACAGGTGCTGGCCGTTGTCCAATCGGGTGTCGTTGTAGCTCACGCCGCGCGCGCGGCCACCGAGTTGCTTGGCACTCTCGTAAATCGTGACCGGAATGTCGCGTGCGGCCAGCTCAGCCGCCGCAGCCATGCCGGCATAGCCGCCGCCGATGACGGCAAGGTTCAACCCGTGATTTTCACGATTGCACCCTCTCCCTGTGGGAGAGGGTTGGGGTGAGGGAGGAGTATTCAGTTCTGCAACCAAGTCTTGAAGGCCAACCAGAGTTTGCCTATCGGTGTGAGGGACACGCGTTCCTTGAGCACATGGCAGCCGCTGGCGACGACCTCGACCAGCGTGGCGCGATAAATGGCCGCCATGATCAATCCAGTGCGCTGGGTTTTGCGGTCCTCGGCAGGTAGCAGTGCCAGCGCTTGGTCGTAGTAGCGCTGCGCCCGCTCGATCTGGAATGCCATCAGTTTCTGGAAGTTCTCGGTCTCGCGCGCGTTGAGGATGTCGGCGGCGGTCACACCAAACTGCTGCATCTCATTCATGGGCAGATAAATGCGGTTGCGGCGCGCGTCTTCGCCCACGTCGCGGATGATGTTGGTGAGCTGGAAGGCGATGCCCAAGTCATGCGCATATTTCAAAGTCTGGCGATTGGTATAGCCAAAGATCTCCACACTGAGCAGTCCGACCACCGAGGCGACACGGTAGCAATACAGTTGCAATGATTTGAAATCAGCATAACGCGGCTGGTCCAGATCCATCTCCATGCCGTCTATGATCTCCTGCAGATGTTCCTGCGCCATATTGAATTGTTTGACCACCGGCACCAGTGCAATGGCGACAGGATGCTGCGGATGGCCGCCATAGATATCGGCGACTTGGCCGCGCCACCAGTTCAGCGTGGTGCGTGCGACTTGCTCATCGGTGCACTCATCCACCACATCGTCTACTTCGCGACAGAAGGCATACAAGGCGACGATGGCACGGCGCTTTTCCAATGGCAGGAACATGAAGCTGTAGTAGAAACTGGAGCCGCTGGCAGCAGCTTTGTCTTGGCAGTATTGATTGGGATCCATATTCTTTAGTAGCTATGAGGGGCACTTTTGGCCAGCATGATAACCCAGTCCAAAGGACGTAATACCGGGCGTTTGTTGAATACATCGTAATCGACGGCAGCGATCTTATCCAGAATACGCAAACCACCGGCGATGATCATGCGCATCTCCAGACCGATGCGGCCAGAGAGTATGCTGCCCAGCGGTGCACCCTGTAGCATCAGGGCGCGGGTACGTTCGACCTGGAACTTCATCAGCGCGCGCCAGGCATCGTCGCAACGCCCATCATGGATATGGCTCTGCGCTCACACCGAACTGCGCCATCTCGTCCAGCGGCAAGTAGATGCGCGCGATGGCGTCGTCTTTGGCGACGTCCTGCCAGAAGTTGATGAGTTGCAGAGCAGTGCAGATGGCGTCGGAATAGACGAGATTGACCGGTGTGGCCTCTTGATACAGATGCAGCATCAAGGTGCCGACCGGATTGGCCGAACGGCGGCAGTAGTCCAGCAACTCCCCATAGTGGCTATAGCGTTTCTGTACCACGTCTTGCGAGAAGGCATCAAGTAGGTCGTAGAAAGGCTGCATAGGCAGTTGATGCTGGGCGATCTCTGGCGCCAGATGCTGGAACAGCGGGGTAAGTGGAGGTTCTTGAGCGACGATGCGTGCCAGTTCGGCGCGGAAGTCATCCAGTCCTTGCAGGCGTTGCGCATCGCTGGCATCGCCCTCATCGGCGATATCGTCTGCCTCGCGTGCGAAGTGGTAGATGGCGGCCACCGGCTTGCGCAGACGGCGCGGCATCAGGATGGATGCGACCGGGAAGTTCTCGTAATGCTCTATGGACATCGCAGCTCGGTCGTGCCGGTCACAGACCGGACAGGTCGTTGCGGTGCAGCATGAACACGAACTGATCACCAGCAGTGACATCCAGCCAAGTGAATGGTAGCTTGGGATAGATGGCTTCAAGTGCATCGCGGTTGTGACCGATCTCGACGATCAGGATGCCGTTGTCGTTGAGATATTTGGCTGCATGTTTGAGAATGATGCGGGTCGCGTCTAGACCGTCCGCGCCGCTATCCAGCGCCATCTCGGGCTCGTGCAAATATTCCGGCGGTAAGTCTTCCACAGAAGGTGCATCGACATAAGGCGGGTTGCTGATGATGAGGTCGTATTTCTTGTCGCCGAGTTTAGCTGAACAGGTCGGACTCGATCAGATGCACACGATCATTCAACTCGTAGTCATCCATATTGTGCTGCGCTACTTCCAGCGCCTCGAGGCGACAGATCGACGGCATCCACTTGTGCGTTTGGGAATACGTGCGCTGCCACGATGGCCAGACAGCCGCTGCCGGTGCACATATCCAGCACACTATGTATCGCTTCGGGGTCGGCGACCCAAGGGCTGAGTTCGGTGCGCAGCAGTTCGGCGATGAAGGAGCGCGGTACGATGACGCGTTCGTCCACATAGAAGCTGAAATCACCCAGGAAAGCTTCGTGAGTCAGATAGGCGGCAGGGATACGCTCTTCCACGCGGCGTTGCAGGATGTTGATGAGCTCGGCACGTTCGCTTTCGGTGAGACGCGCATCCAGAAAAGGCTCCAGCCTGTCCAGTGGCAGATGCAGAGTATGCAGGACGAGATAGACCGCTTCGTCATAGGCTTCGCTGCTGCCGTGGCCGAAGAATAGATCGGCTTGATGGAAACGGCTCACGGCGAAACGAATATAGTCGCGCACCGTGTACAGGTCTTGTGTGGCCAGGGGGAAGTGTCGGTTCATGCGTGCTTTCAGTTCTGCTTTTTGGATTTCTTTTGCTTGCTTTCGTCCGTCGGGGCTTCAACGCTTTCGGTGGGTTTGTCGAAGCCATCGCGATACTTGTGTTTATGAATGTCGTAACGCAGCAACAGTATGAAAGCGACCAAGAGACATGAAATAACGAGTATGAAAGTCATCGTTTAGCCCACCAGCAGATTGTTCAAAGTGATTTGATAAGTCAGTTTCAGCGGTTCGATATCGGCCACAGCCACACACTCGTTGAGCTTGTGTATGGTGGCGTTGAGTGGCCCGAACTCGATGACCTGCGGACAGATGTCGGCGATGAAACGTCCATCCGAAGTACCGCCGCTGGTAGAGAGTTCCGGTGTGATGCCATAAGCCTGCTCGATCGCATCGCTAATCGCCACGACCAGACTGCCTTTAGCGGTCAGATAAGGTTTGCCGGATAACTCCCATACCAGATCGTATTCGACCTTGTGCCTATCCAGGATGGCATGCACCTTGTCCTGCAACTGCTGGGCGGTGCTAGCTGTAGAGAAGCGGAAGTTGAAGAGGATCTCAGCAGTACCCGGCACCACGTTGGTCGCGCCGGTGCCGCTGTTCATATTGGAGATCTGCCAGGAGGTGGGCGGGAAATATTCGTTGCCATTGTCCCAAGTGGTGGCGGCCAGTTCCGCGATGGCCGGTGCGACCATATGGATAGGATTCTTCACCAGATGCGGATAAGCGATGTGGCCTTGTATGCCCTTGACGGTGAGCGTGCCATTGAGCGAGCCGCGACGCCCGTTCTTGATCATGTCGCCGACTTTCTTGTTCGAAGTAGGTTCGCCGACGATGCAGAAATCGATAGTTTCGCCGCGCGCATGAAGTGCTTCGACTACACGTACTGTACCGTCCACCGCCACACCTTCTTCGTCCGAGGTGATGAGCAGAGCGATGGAGCCGTTGTGTGTTGGGTGTTCTTCAAGGAAGGCTTCGATAGCGGTGATGAAAGCGGCGATGGAGGTCTTCATGTCCGCCGCGCCGCGTCCATATAGCATGCCGTCGCGCAGGGTGGGCTCGAAAGGAGGAGAGAACCAGGATTCGGGCGGGCCACTGGGTACCACATCGGTATGGCCGGCGAATACCACGACCGGACTGGTCGTGCCACGGCGCGCCCACAGATTGTCCACGCTGCCGAAGCGCAGACGCTCTATGCTGAAGCCGAGCTTGGTCAAGCGTTCGATAAGGATGTCCTGACAGCCCGCGTCCTCAGGAGTGAGTGAACGGCGCGCGATGAGTTGTTTGGCGAGAGTTAAGGTATCTGACATAAGGTGTTTAGAGTTTGAATATCCGGGTATAGGCGTCGGCATCGAAACCGATGTTAAGTAACTTGCCATCCTGTTCGAGGATGGGGCGTTTGATGACACTGGTCTTTTCCAGCATCAGTGCCAAGGCACTGGGTTTGTCGCAGACCTGCTGCTTGCGTTGTTCATCCAGGCCACGCCAAGTCAGTCCGCTACGATTGATGAGACGATCCCATTCGGTTTGCTGCAACCAGTTCTGTGCAGTCTCGGCACTCAGACCGTGCTTCTTGAAGTCATGGAACTCGATACTGATGTCGTGCTGAATGAGCCAGTCGTGTGCTTTCTTGACGGTGTTGCAATTAGGGATGCCGTACAGCTTCATTTACTCTTGCTCATGTTCAACTTGATATCACTGAAGTCTGAACCACTCGGTGCAGCATCCCCTTGAGTTGGGTCGAATGCCGCATGCTGGGCGGTCTTGGTATTGCTTGAGAACTCAATGAGGCTTGATAAGTTACTGGAAGAGTCGGCATGACGCATGCCTTCTTCCTTGGTGATCTTGCCAGCCTTGATGAGTTTGTAAAGCGCTTGCTCGAAGGTCTGGGAACCGGCCGAAACGCTCTTCTCGATCGCATCGCGTATCTTTTCGATCTCGTCGTTTTTGATCAAATCGGCAATCAAGGAGGTCTTGAGCAGAATCTCGACGGCGGGAATCAACTTGCCGTCCACGCCGCGTACCAAACGTTGGGAGACCACCGCGCGCAGACACATAGACAGATCGGACAGCACGCTCATGCGTGACTCGTAAGGGAAAAAGTTCACGATACGGTTGAGCGCGTGATAGCTGTTGTTCGCGTGCAGGGTGGTAAGACACAGGTGACCGGTCTGGGCAAAGATCAGGGCGTGCTTCAAGGTCTCGCGGTCGCGTACCTCACCTATCATCAGCACGTCTGGAGCTTCACGCATACCGCTGGACAGCGCGTGATCGTAGGACAAGGTGTCTGTGCCGATCTCGCGCTGGTTCACGATGGATTTTTCGTGTGTGAAGATATATTCGACTGGATCTTCTATGGTCAGGATGTGACCGCTGGTGGTGCTATTGCGGTGCTCTATCATTGCCGCCAGAGTGGTCGATTTGCCCGAGCCGGTCGCACCCACCACCAGCACCAGACCACGCTTCTCCATAATCAGTTCTTTCAGGATAGCAGGCAGATTCAGGTTTTCTACATCATTGATCTTGCCTTTGACGTAGCGAATCACGATGGCAATATCACCACGTTGTCGGAACACATTGACACGGAAGTTGCCGATAGTGGGTTCACGGAAGGAGAAGTTCATCTCCATCTGCAACTCGAATTCGTCTATCTGACTGGGTGTCATCAACTCGTAGGCGATCTGTTTGGTCATCGCGCCGTCGAGTATCTGAGCATTGACCGGCATGGCCTTACCTTCGATCTTGATGTTGACCGGTGCACCGACCGAAAAGAACAGATCGGATGCTTGCTTGTCAGCGGCGAGTTGCAGCAGTGGTGTGACGATCATGATGTTCTCCTGTGGGTGAGAGACTAGGGATGTACTATTTACATACCTCTGGGTATTAGATACCGCGTAACAATTCGTTGATACCGACCTTGCTCAATGTCTTTGCATCCACCTTCTTCACGATGACCGCGCAATACAGGCTATATTTTCCGTCTGCAGAAGGCAGACTGCCGCTTACCACGACGGAGCCAGCCGGTACGCGACCATACATCACTTCACCCGTCTCGCGGTCGTAGATCTTGGTGCTTTGACCGATGAACACACCCATGGAGATGACCACGTTGTCTTCCAAGATCACACCCTCGACGATCTCGGAACGCGCACCGACGAAACAGTTGTCGCCGATGATGGTGGGGTTGGCCTGTACCGGTTCCAAGACGCCGCCGATGCCAACGCCGCCGGACAAGTGCACGTTCTTACCGATCTGTGCACAGGAGCCGACTGTCGCCCATGTGTCTACCATAGTACCTTCATCCACATAAGCGCCGATGTTCACATAGGAAGGCATCAACACAACGTTCTTACCGATGAATGCGCCACGGCGGGCTGCGGCCGGAGGCACGACGCGGAAACCGCCTTCACGGAAATCGCGGCTGTTGTAGTCGGCGAACTTGGAAGGCACTTTGTCGTAGTAGTTGGTGAAACCGCCCTTGATGAAATTATTGTCCTCCAGACGGAAAGACAGCAACACAGCCTTCTTCAGCCATTGATGCGTGACCCAATCACCGTTGATTTTTTCTGCGACGCGTAAGGAACCATTGTCCAGTTTGGTGATGACAGCATCGACCGCTTCTTTAAGTTGAGCATCCGCATTGCGCGGGGTGATCTCGGCGCGACGTTCAAAGGCGGTTTCGATGATTTTTTGTAATTGATCCATGATGTTTTCCAGTCAGGTTTTTATTGAATTAAAGGGTGGTAACGAATTCGGCGATGCGTCGTGCGGCTTCCACGGTCTCGGCGGTATTGGCGACCAGAGCCAGGCGCACAAAGTCCTTGCCGGGATTGACGCCTTGCGCTTCACGCGCCAGATAGCTGCCCGGCAAAACGGTGACATTATAGTCACGATAGAGTTGTTGCGCGAAATCGGTATCGGCGATGGGTGTACGTATCCATAGATAGAAACCCGCATCTGGCATGACCACCGGCAAGACGGGTTTCAGGATGGCAACGACTTGGGCGAACTTCTCCGCGTACAAGCGACGATTTTCGATGACATGTGTTTCGTCGTTCCAAGCTGCGATGGTGGCAGCTTGTATGGCCGGGTTCATGGCCGAACCGTGATAAGTGCGATACAGCGCGAACTGGGCGATGACCTTTGCATCCCCCGCGACAAAACCTGAGCGCATACCGGGCACATTGGAACGTTTCGACAGACTGGAGAATATCACCAGATTCTTGTAGTCACTGCGCCCCAGTTGCTGCGCGGCTTGCAGTGCACCCAGCGGTTTGTCATCGCCAAAATAGATCTCTGAGTAACACTCGTCTGAAGCGATGACGAAGTCATGGCGGTCGGACATCTCGAACAATGCCTTCCACTCATCTAACGACATCACACTGCCGCTGGGATTGCCCGGTGAGCAGACATAGATGAGCTGGGTGCGCTGCCAGACGGCTTCCGGCAACTGCGAGAAGTTCAGCGCGAAATGATCTTCCGGCAAGGTGTTGAGGAAGTAGGGTGTGGCACCCGACAGAAAGGCGGCGCCTTCGTAGATCTGATAGAAGGGGTTGGGACAGACCACTGCGGGATTAGATTTGCTACGGTCTATCACCGCTTGGGCGAAAGCGAACAAGGCTTCGCGACTGCCGTTCACCGGTAATACCTGGGTCTTGGCATCCGGCGCCGCGATGTCATAGCGGCGTCCTATCCATTGCGCGATGGTGTCACGCAAGGCGTCCGAGCCTGCCGTTGTGGGATAATTCGCCAGTCCGTCCAGACCCGCAATCAGTGCATCCTTGATGAATGACGGCGTAGCGTGCTTGGGTTCGCCTATCGACAGACTGATAGGACGATAAGCGGGATCTACAGTCACCTCACGGAACAGCGCGGCCAGTTTTTGAAAAGGGTAGGGCTGGAGTTTTTCTAGGTCGTGGTTCATTTACTATGTCAGCACTGCGCAAAAATCAGCGCGCATTATAAGGGTCGTATTAGTGCCAACCAAACGAAATCTATACCCTGTCGCAGGTGTGCTGAGTGGCGCGCTGGTGTGGGGTCTTATCTGGTATCCCTACCGTATGTTGCAAGAGACGGGCGTGTCCGGTGCGCTGGCGACCTTCATTACGTTCGCTATCGCCATGCTATGCGGTGCAGCATGGTTACCCAGATTGTGGCACGAATTACCCGACTTGGGGTGGTGGGCCGCCCTGCTGCTGTTCAGTGCTGGTGGTGCCAACTTCGGTTATGTGTTGGCCATGTTGCATGGCGATGTGATGCGAGTATTGCTGCTGTTCTACCTGGCTCCTTTGTGGACGGTGCTGTTGTCCTACTGGTTGCTTAAAGAACGACTCAATCGCTACGGCTATGTAGTGATCGCACTATCGGTGATCGGTGCCATAGTGATGTTATGGGACCCGCAGCAAGGTTTACCTATCCCGCAGAATATGTCCGAATGGTTGGGCATGGCAGCAGGGGTATGTTTCGCGCTATCCAATGTGGTGTCGCGCCGCGCCGCGCACATGAGTATGGAAGCAAAGTCCTACAGCGTGTGGATGGGAACGGTGGCGCTGACCTTACCCTTGCTATGGTTTCAGGGCGGTGAGTTGGAAAGTATTGCCAGCATCGCAGCCATAGACTGGCTGATACTGGCGATATTGGGTGTCGTGATGTGCGCTGTCAGTTATGCTGTGCAATATGGGGTGACACATCTTCCCGCCAACCGAGCCATGTTATTGTTCCTGTCAGAGTTGGTGGTGGCTGCAGTCACTTCCTACTTTTTGGCTGGCGAGGAGATGGCGCTGCGTGACTGGATGGGTGCTGCGCTCATCGTTTCCGCTAGCCTGTTTTCTGGACGTATACACGCAGACGAACGCACTGATTGACTATTACTTTGGATAATTAAATGAAAGATATCGATAACAACCCGCTGTCCTGGATACTGGGCTTGGCACTCAACACCGTACTGGTCTTCTATGTGCATATCATGGTCGAAGGAGGACCGGACTCACTTAAAGGTGGCACTGATTGGCCGACCATACTCAACGATGTCCCGCAGACTATATTGATCGTACTGGTGGCGGTACTCATGCCTTATATGATGTTGCACTATAAGCGCAAGGCCAAGCGAGCCTCTATTACCGTTGCCAGCAGGGTGATGATGGCAACGACGATGTGTAGTGGCGTGCTGATCTTAGTCTCGAAAACCATGCTTACCAAAGAACTGACACTGGATATTAGCTGGGTTTTTCTGTGGGTCATCTCCGTCTATTTTGTGCTCATACCTGAAAGCAGACGTGACTAGCATAATGTAATTCTGATCGCTCATTTGACGCTAGCCATACCGCTACATGTATTCAGGCCATCTGCTTGTTGGAAAAGGTAATTGTCTTTCCGGTAGTCTGTGGGTAGACTTGCACACCGAATGTTCGCAACGAGTATAAAAAGTATAGACCGTTGCACATATGCTGGATTATGAAAAACCTACCTACGCAAAGCGAGATATCTAAACTCTTCGACAACACCGACCCTGAAGTCGTCTGGCTCAAGGCGACTTCGGTGATACGCCGTGTCAATCCCGATTACGATTTTGAGGTCGTGCGTAAGGTGTATCAAGATGTGCTGCGTCTTTTCTATGGTGAGTTCCCCGGTTACGGCCCCATCAAGACGCTGTATCACGATCTTTCCCATACTCTGGAAGTCTTTATATGCGGTGTACGTTTGATGCATGGCGTACATGCATCTGGCGATCATCTGAGCGATGATGAACTCACGCTGATGATGTTGGCGATACTGATGCACGATATCGGCTATGCCCAGCGTGTAGGCGAGGAGATCGGTAGTGGTGCCCAGTTCACCCGCACACATGTGCAACGTGGTGTGGAGTTCATGAAACGATATTTTTCAGAACGTATGTTTCCTGCCGACATATTGGTTGATGTGACTGGGATGATTTTGGGGACAGAGCATTTTCGTCCTTTCGATCAAATCGATTTTAAGAGTGACAGGTCGCGCATGTTGGCATGTATCGTCGCTACCGCAGATATCACGGGGCAGATGGCGGACAGGAAATATCTGGAGAAACTGCTGTTTCTTTATCAAGAGTTCAAGGAGGCGGGTTTCGGCAACTACCAGAGCATGTTCGACCTGCTCCGCCAGACCAGCAACTTTTACGCTTTGACACGCGAGAAACTAGATGGCGTGCTGGGTGGAACTTACAAGCATCTATCCTTCCACTTCCTGGAGACCATGGGTGTGAAGAACAACTATTATATGGAAGCAATCACCAAAAATATGACTCATCTGGAAAAGGTCGTTGCTCACGGCGAGCGGGAACTTTTCACTATGCTTAAGCGCAACAATATCGCGGAAAGCGCAAGGCTAATACAGCAGATTGCCTGAGCCTTAAGCCAGGTTGGCGCGATCAAGCCACCGTGACCGTAAGGTCAAGATAGACATCCTGTATCGCATTCAATAAAGTCACGCCATCCTGCATCGATTTCTGGAATGCTTTGCGTCCTGAGATCAACCCCATCCCCCCCGCACGCTTATTGATCACAGCGGTGCGTACTGCTTGTTGCAGATCATTTTTGCCCGATTCACCACCGGAATTGATCAGACCGGCACGTCCCATATAACAGTTCGCCACTTGATAGCGCACCAGATCGATAGGGTGGTCGGTAGTCAGTTCGCTATACACCTTGGGATGGGTCTTGCCGAACTTGATCGCGTTGTAACCGCCGTTGTTTTCGGCCATCTTCTGCTTGACGATGTCGGCGTTAATGGTGACGGCGAGATGGTTGGCCTGTCCGGTCAGATCGGCGGCGACATGATAATCCTTGTCCGCCGTCTTGAAGGCCGGGTTGCGCAGATACGCCCACAGCACTGTCGCCATGCCCAGGCTGTGCGCATGCTCGAAGGCCTCGGAGACTTCCTGTATCTGGCGGCGCGATTCGCCAGAACCATAGAACACCGTCGCACCGACCGCCACCGCGCCCATGTCGAAAGCCTGATTCACGCTGGCGAATAGTGTTTGGTCGAACTCGTTGGGGTAGGTGAGCAACTCGTTGTGATTGATCTTCACGATGAACGGAATTTTGTGCGCGTAGCGGCGCGCCACCGAGGACAATACGCCCAGTGTCGATGCCACGCCGTTACAGCCGCCTTCGATGGCGAGTTTGACGATGTTTTCCGGATCGAAATACATCGGATTCGGCGCGAACGACGCGCCGCCGGAATGCTCCACCCCCTGATCCACCGGCAGCAGCGACAGATAACCCGTGTTCGCCAATCGACCATGTCCATAAAGAGCTTGCAGGTTGCGCAACACGCCGACCTTGCGGTCTTTCATTGCCACCACGCGATCCACAAAATCCGGTCCCGGTAAATGCAGCGATGCTTTGGGTATCCCAACGCAATGATGATTCAGCAGTGGCTCGGCTTCGTCCCCCAATAATTGCACAATACTGGTCATGATCTCGCTCCTTATGGTTGGAATGGCTGGTGGATATTACTCCTGTTGTGCCGGGGCTGGATTCGTTGCGTGTGTATAATTTCCAGCCTATCCAATCACTCTGCCTAACGATATGATCACCGCTATCTTGCATACGACCTTCTTGACCACTGACTTGGCGAAGTCGCGCACATTTTACGAAGGCTTACTGGGTTTTCAGCCGGATAAAAAACGTCCGCAGATGAGCTTCGACGGTGTGTGGTATGACGTTGCAGCTAACCAGCAAATCCATCTCATGTTGTTGCCGAATCCCGAAGCTGGATTGGCACGTCCCGCCCACGGCGGACGCGACCGCCATGTGGCTTTAGGCGTAGTGGACTTGGATGAATTGATCAGGCAATTAGAAGCAGCAGGGGTGAAATACACCTTGAGTCAGTCCGGTCGACGTGCCTTATTCTGCCGCGACCCGGATGGCAATGCGCTGGAGTTTATTGCGAATGAATAATTTAGATTGGAACTCACAAAGATAACTTTGGCTGTGAGGGCGTGTATTAACCCTATCTGAAGAGTGGAACCTCTAAACCAGAGGTGGCAAAATTCCCAGCTTGGAATTTAACGTTCCCAATTTTGGAAAAATATTAGATAATCGTCCTCGCTCATAACTTGCTACATCGTTTGGACGGTATGATGGCTTGTAATTAAAGTAGTCTTGTATCGAGTGCGGCGATAAGTTTTTGGGCGTATTACAAAACTTACAATCAATCGAGGGAATAATATGAAATCTATCATCACAAGTTTGACAGTAGCAGGTTTGATGTTCGCTGGTAGCGCAATGGCTGTAGATATGCCAGCTGATGGCAAAGCCAAGTGCGGCGCATGCCACGCAATTGATCACAAAGTAGTCGGTCCAGCATGGAAAGATGTTGCTGCAAAATATGCAGGAAAAGCTGACGCTGAAAAGACTTTGGTAGAACATATCACCAAAGGTGGTCAATTCGGTTGGAAGTTCGGCACTATGCCTCCTAAGGGTATGGGCGCAAACGATGCTCAAATCGCATCTTTGGCAAAGTTCATTCTGACACTGAAGTAATTCGGCTTCAGAATGAAATAAAAAAGCCGGCTTGCGCCGGCTTTTTTATTAGCGCTAGCCCCTTATCGCCACTATTCAGATAGAGTGAACTCGTGCTTATGACAACTGTTTATACTCCGATAATGATGTCTTTTCCGCAACGTGCGCTCTTGATAGCTGGCGTGGTGTTCTTGCATCTAGCGCTAATAAGCAGCTGGACGAATACGCCTGAATTAGCAAGAAATCATCACGAGATGTCGGTGGCTTTCGTGATGCGGGCATCAACGCCACAGCTTCCGCAACTCACGACTGGGGCTGCCCTTCGAGAAAAGCCACGCCCCATCAAGCAGGTGGCTGAGATGCCTCCCATACATACCGCTGCCAGCCCACAAACGCAGCCAGACATAGCTAAAGCTCCTCAAAATAATGCTGCAATTGCGTCTGACTCATCGCCTTCATTGCCCGACCGCGAGCCGGATTTTCAGGCCGCATATCTGAATAATCCCGCACCCGAGTATCCTGTGGTGGCCAGACGTATGGCTTGGCAAGGTCGAGTGGTCGTAAGCGTCGAAGTATTGGTTGATGGCAGGGCGGGAGAAGTTAAGTTGCGGCAAAGCAGTGGACATCCAGTATTGGACGAGTCTGCCATACAGTCGGTACGCAACTGGCGATTCACCCCGGCTCGACAAGCAGGGCAACTGGTCAATAAATGGTTTTTGGTTCCCATTCCCTTTGTTTTGAAAGAAATCGAATGAATCTGTTTTTCTCTGCAACCTCGCCTGTCGTGAGCGGTACACTCTTAGTGTTGGTCATTTTTTCCGTTGTCACTTGGTCCATCATACTGATCAAGTTGTATCAACAATGGTGCGATGCCAAGGATGATAAGGCGTTCACTTTTGCCTTCTGGGCGGTAAAGGAATGGCAATTAGCCGCGCGTACCAGCGTGGAAATGGGGGGGAAGAACGCCTACTTGGCTCAGGCTGGATTTGCCGAATTACGCGATGCACAGCAACAAAGTGGAGCGATGCAGCACTTGGGGTCTCCCCAAGATGGCTTGGAACGTAGTTTGCGGCAAGCCGTGCAAAACTTGCAGCGTCAGCTGGAAAGTGGCCTGGCGACCTTGGCTAGCATCGGATCGACGGCGCCATTTGTGGGGCTGTTCGGTACTGTGTGGGGCATCATGCATGCGTTGCAAGGTATCAGTGCCACGGGTTCGGCTAGCTTGGATGTGGTCGCCGGCCCCATAGGGGAGGCATTGGTTGCGACCGCAATCGGTATCGCAACCGCATTGCCGGCTGTTTTGGCTTATAACTTCTTCCTGCGCCGTATGCGCCTGTCTGTGGCCGATCTGGAGAACTTCGCACACGACTTCATGCGCTTGGCAGCCAAACACGATTACAAGATATAGGGGGAAGTATGGCCTTTCAGAATCATTCCAATCAAGAGATGATGAGTGAGATTAATGTCACGCCATTGGTGGATGTGATGTTGGTATTGCTGGTGGTGTTCATCGTGACCGCACCGTTACTCACCCAAGCAGTCGGTGTGAAGTTGCCTAAAGTCGTTGCTACCGGCGTGACGACTCCGGCCCGGCAGAGGATGGTCAGTATCGATGCGCAGGGCGTCGTGAGGTTGGATGAGACGGTGGTGACGGATGCAGTGTTGACGCAGCAGCTCGCCAGCTTGGTCGGCATACGAGCGGACTTTGAATTGCAAGTCGATGCGGATGCCGCAGTGCCTTACGGCAAAGTCGCACAAGTGATGGCCATCGCTCAACATGCCGGTGTTGGTAAATTATCATTTGTCAGTAATGTGGCGCACTGAAATAGCTTAGTATTTATCATCGTTGCAGCAAGGTGGTGATATGAGAGTCGGAATACCCAAAGAAATCAAAACGAATGAGAATCGTGTTGCCTTGGTGCCGTCCGGTGCTGGGGCATTGGTCGCCGGAGGCCACACAGTACTGGTCGAAACGGGGGCAGGGCTGGGTAGTGGTTTTAGTGATGCCCAATACGAGGAGATGGGAGCGTACATCACTTCCTCGGCCGACGAGATTTGGGCTAAGGCCGAGTTGATCGTCAAAGTCAAAGAACCCATTGCAATAGAATGGCCAAAGATTAGAACCGGCCAGGTCATCTTCACGTACTTCCATTTCGCCGCAAGCGAAGCCTTGACTCGCGCCCATTTGAACTCCGGCGGAGTATGCATCGCTTATGAAACAGTCTCCTTGGAAAATCGTGAATTACCGCTCCTGACTCCGATGTCTGAAGTCGCCGGGCGCATGGCGGTGCAAGAGGGTGCAAAATATCTCGAAAAGTTGTACGGGGGACGGGGCGTTTTGTTGGGTGGCGTACCCGGTGTGCCACCCGCCAAAGTATTGATTCTGGGTGGGGGTACCGTGGGAGTCAATGCCGCCAAGATGGCCGCAGGCTTGGGCGCCCAAGTGGTGATTCTCGATCTGTCCCTGGAGAAGCTTCGCTATCTAAGCGATATCATGCCTGCTAACGTGCAACTGGTTTTCTCTAATCGGCACAACCTATTGGCTCAATTGACCGACTCCGATTTGATTATAGGCGCAGTACTGATACCCGGTGCATTGGCACCAAAATTAATCAAGCGCGAAGATATCAGGCTGATGCGTGCAGGTAGCGTGATGGTGGATGTCGCAGTTGATCAGGGGGGATGTTTTGAAACGACTCATCCGACCACACATCAAGATCCTACCTATATCGTAGACGGTGTAGTTCATTATGCTGTGGCCAATATGCCGGGTGGTTTACCTTTGACCGCCACGCTTGCCCTGACCAACGCTACCTTGCCTTATGTCGAACAATTGGCGAATCTGGGTTATCAGCGCGCCTTGAAAGCCTCTCCTGCCTTGCTGCATGGTTTGAATATCTCGCATGGCATTGTCACGCACAGGAAAGTGGCGGAAGCGTTCGGCTTGGCTTATCACCCTGCCGAGTCTTGTATAGAGTGATATTGCTCACACATAAATAAACCGCGCAATACTGCGCGTTCCATCAGGTGCCACGCTTGATCCCAACTAATGCGCAACAATCCTGCGGCACGTTCGATGTTGGCGGCCAACAACACATTCACCGCCAGTGCCTCGAACAGGTGTGTAAACCGACTTCCTTCATCCGCCCATGGTAGGCGCGCCTGCCGAACACCATGAAGAGAGCACGACACGCGCGGCGGACTGGCATGCAGGTAGGTCATGAACTGGCAACTGTCCAGGTGACGCCAAACACGTTCGGCAGAGTGGTCATACACGGAGTGCTCCTGCCCGCATTCAGGGCAGGCAAAGCGTACGCCCTTCGTATGGCCAACATACACATCAACTCGCCCTTGCGTCATGTCCAAATCAACACGCTCTACCGTCCAAGGTTCATTTATCCCCAGCAAGTGCCGGTACAGTTCTTTGCTTTCCATCGCTCGTCCCCAAACAAAACTGGAAACGATAGATTAACTTTTACCCACGCAATTGTCAGATGAACCTAAATAAAAAGCACGCCGGAGCGTGCTTTTTGATTGTGCTAGTAGTGAGACTTTAGCTTAGCGGCTACCGAATCCGCCATTACCGCCTGTGTTGCCGCCACGGTTGCCACCAAAAGCAGGGCGGTCACCGGTGCGACGAGGTGCGCTGTTGCCACCACGGTTCTGGTCGCCAAAACCACGGCTCGGGTTGTTACCAAAGCTGCGTTCTTGAGGTTGTCCACCAAAACCTTCACGACGGGGTGCATGAGCATGACGGCTATCTGGTGCAGTGTGATGAGGCGCGCCTGTATTGCCGCCAAAACCACCGGCACTGCTACGATTGCCACTACCGAAACCACCTTCACGATTACCGGAAAATCCGCCGCCGTTACCACCGCCAGTACCACGGTTGCCGCCGAAGCCGCCACCATTACCACCGCCATTGCCACGATTACCGCCGAAGCCGCCGCCGTTACCACCACCATTGCTGCGACGAGGGCCGCGGTCATTTGATGGTGCGCTAGTACGCAGTTTGTATTTTGGCTCCAGACCTTCGATGGTATGCATCTTGATCGTCTGCTCAGTGTAACGTTCGATGCGTTTCAGCATCTGTGCATCACGGTTAGATGCAAACGAGATTGCGATACCGGACGAGCCACCACGGCCGGTACGACCGATACGATGTACATAGTCTTCAGCGAACTTAGGCAAGTCGAAGTTGATAACGTGAGATACACCACGCACATCCAGACCGCGTGCAGCCACGTCAGTAGCAACCAAGATACGCACACTGCCGTTGCGCATATTGAGCAGAGTGCGGTTACGTTCGCGCTGACTCATATCGCCATGCAACGCTGCGACAGAATGACCTTGAGCTGAAAGTTGATCAGCCAAGCCATCAGCATCGCGTTTAGTTGCGGTGAACACAATGGCTTGATTGACTTCAGTGTCGGTCAACAGGTGATTCAACATTTTGTTTTTATGAGCCACGTCATCGGCAAACATCATGCGCTGTTCGATGTTTTCGTGTTTGTCTTTAGCCGCAGATACACTGATGCGCTTAGGAGTCTTGAGCAGACGCGAAGCCAGATTGCCAACCACGCCGTCCAGCGTAGCTGAGAACAGCAAGGTTTGGCGGGTATTTGGAGTCGCTGCAGCGATGCGTTCAACATCATCCACAAAACCCATGTCCAGCATACGATCCGCTTCATCGAGGATCAGCATTTCCAAACGTGAGAAGTCGATACGACCGCGTTCCAGATGGTCGATCAGACGACCCGGTGTTGCCACCAGAATATCCACTTGGCCAGACAACATACGGTTCTGTACCGGGTAAGGCATACCACCCAGAATGCTGATGATTTTGAAGCGCATGTTCTTGCCATACTTGGTTGCCGCATCGCAGACTTGTTGAGCCAATTCGCGAGTTGGTGTCAATACCAATACGCGTGGACCTTTGCCTGGCAAGGCAGATGGAGTCGCCAAGCGATGCAAGGCAGGCAAGATAAAGGCTGCAGTTTTTCCGCTACCTGTTTGTGCCGAAGCCATCAGGTCGTTCCCGGCCATGATTTCCGGGATCGCTTGGGCTTGAATCGGAGTGGCTTCGGTATAGCCAGATTCAGCGATAGCTTTAAGAATTGAGGGATTAAGATTTAAATTTTCAAACGACATGTTGCTTCCTTTTTTATAATCAAAGGGAATCCATTCCGTGCTCTCAAGGCAAAACAGACAGCTGAACAGCCGAATGCTTTACGCGATCAAGCGTAACGAACTTGTAAATTCTCTAAGGTAAGCGCAGGCAGTAAAACCACCCCAAAGTGGGCGGACGATTAACCGGCGCAAAAACATCGTTGCTAACCGGAAAACCCGTGTGCCCGGTGAAGCAAGGCGTTTGAGTTTATATAGACAGGCGCGATTTGAATACGCGCTAGAGATAGGTCAGATAACGATGAACTAAATGCCGCATGGTTTGCGGCAAGGTGCGCATTATATTCAGGAACAAAATAAAAGCTAGCTTTATTTTTCCCTCAACGCCTGATTATTAAGAGTGTGGCGGGTTTTTAGGTGGGACGGGCCTAAGGGGGTGGAGCTGTTGGTGTCAATATTGAAATGCACGTTATGAGTAATCCGCGCTTGCGCTGCCCTGTTAAACTTCGCACCTTATATCGCAGGTGCTACTAACCATTAGGGGGCGACAATGAATAATGAGTTTTGGCTGGAGCGTTGGCAGCGAGCGGAGATTGGATTTCATCAGAATGAGATCAATCCTTACCTGCGTCGCTTTTGGTCTTCATTGAATGTGGCGCACGGTGGCGAGGTGTTCGTGCCGCTGTGCGGCAAGAGTCGCGATATGTTGTGGCTGCGCCAGCAGGGTTTCCATGTGCTGGGGGTGGAACTGAGTCCTATCGCGGTGCGCGATTTCTTCCATGAGCAGGGGCAGTTACCCAAGCGCGTGAGCAGCGCGGGATTCGAGAATTTCATAGCGGACGGCATCTGTCTTTCCTGCGGCGATTTCTTTAATCTGCGTCGTGAGGACATGGCGCAGATGAGTGCGGTGTACGACCGCGCTTCCTTGGTGGCGCTGCCGCCTGAGATGCGCGAACGCTATGCGCAACATCTGGCGAGCATCCTGCCGCAAGGTACACGCATCCTGCTGGTGACTTTCGACTATCCGCAGCACGAGATGCAAGGCCCGCCCTTCGCGGTGTCGGAGAACGAAGTGGAGACGCTCTACAGCCAATACGCCGAAATACGTTTGCTGGCACAGCAGGATGTGCTGGCGCAGAACCCGCGCTTCCAGCAACGCGGCGTGAGTCGCATGCAAGAGAACATCTTCCTGCTGACCTTGCGTTGAGTGGAATGAGCACTGTAGATTTGGCACGAATTGAATCGTGCTGAGCTTGTCTAGCCGCAAGAATCCATACACATTTCGACAAGCTCTATGCGAATGGACACTTGGTTAGAGTTTGCCGAATCTATGGAGAGCATCCGAAATGAAGATAGTTCTGGTAAGGCACGGCGAGAGCGAGGGCAACGTCAAGCATGAGATCAACGACGACCCTAGGCGCATCGTGAACTTGACGGATAAGGGCAGGGCGCAGGCGGAAGCGACCGCCAAACTACTGCGTGAGATAGGCTTTGTCCATGCGTATGTGTCCGAGTTTTCGCGTGCGCAACAGACTGCAGCCATCTTGTTACGTCACCATGACTTGCCTTTGCATATCGATGCGCGTCTCAACGAACGTCGCTCCGGGATGGATGGTCTGCCCGTGCATGTCTTCAACGATGAGGCCGACAAAGACTATCTGCATTACAAGCCCAAACACGGCGAATCTTTTCTGGAGCAGATGGCACGCTTGCGCAGTTTCCTCGATGAGATCGCCGCGCGTCATCCATATGGAATGGTGCTGGCTGTCTCGCATGAGAACCCAATCGTCGCCGCGATTGCTCTGCAAGCCGAACGTCCCGAGCAGGTCATGCGTAACAGCGTCGCCAATTGCGCTTGGGTGGAGTTGGAATGGCACGCGCTGGGGGGCAATCCGTATTGAATTTTTATTGAGCAACGAAACAATATTTTGAACGCAGTAATTATTAAGAGGAGTACCGAATAAATGAAAGGGCTGTTAACCGCATGTCTGTTGTTAGTCGCCACCCTGTCTTGGGCGGGCGAGATGCCTGAGCAATCTGCCAAAGTGAATACTGTTGTTAAAGGCAAGGTGCTGGAAGTCATCGATGTCGAGGGCTATACCTATCTGATGCTCAAGACTAGCGAAGGGCAGGTCTGGGCGGCGGTGAATGCCACGCCGTTAAAGAAGGGCGCGAACGTCACGATAGAGAATGTGATGATCATGCACGACTTCGAGAGCAAGTCTTTGAAGAAGATATTCCCCGTCATCCTGTTTGGCACTTTGAATAATGGTGCAGGACATTACGATGCGGCGCATAACGGCGCACCAGCCAGTGTCGATATGAGCGATGTCCATGTTAGCAAGGCCAAAGGGGCGAACGCCTATACCGTCGCTGAAATCGTCGGCAAGGCTGACGTATTGAAAGACAAGACCGTGCTTTTGCACGGCAAGGTCGTGAAGTACAACCCCAGTATCATGGGCAAGAACTGGATACACCTGCGTGACGGCTCGGGTGCCGAGGCCGACAACAGTAACGACATCCTGGTGACCAGCGCCAACCCGACCAAACTGGGTGACATCATCACCGTCAAAGGCGTGGTGCACACCGACCAAGACTTCGGCGCGGGCTATGTCTATAAGGTGTTGATCGAAGAGGCGACGGTGCCGTAGTTTGCTCTGTTTCAGATTGGGAAAAAGCTAAGCCATAGGTCATTTCGCAGTAGTGGATTTCTTAGGGAATCCAAACATGGTGTTTTCTCCTTGCTGTCAGAAATGAAAAACCCATCCGGTATCTTATCAATACCGAATGGGTTTCGGTTTTTACTGCCGTTTAACTTAGCGGAACAGTACAGCCGCTTTGGTGACTGTAATCCAGAGGCCAATACAGAGAGGGATGCCCACTGCGGTCCATGCCAGTGCCGACGCTGCATTAAGCCCGCCGTGTCCAATTCCAAAAGACCCGGTTACCAGCTTCTCGCCGGCCGCTTTGTCATGTTGCGCCTCGGCGATTGCCTGCATCTCCTGTTCGGAGATGTGCCACTTCTTGTCCACCGGCTTGATGAACCAGTTGGCGATGAAGCCCAGTGCCAGGAAGCCGGCCAGAATGTACAGAGTGAAGTCATACACTTGTTGGCGCGGCACACCTGCGGCAATCTGCGCCTCGCGGATGTAGTTCACGACGACCGGGCCGATGATGCCGGCAGTCGCCCATGCGGTCAGCAGACGGCCGTGGATCGCACCGACGAACTGCGTGCCGAACATGTCCGCAAGGTATGCTGGCACGGTCGCAAAACCGCCGCCATACATTGACAGGATGATGCACATGAAGGCAACGAACATGGCCTGATGACCGGAGTGTGCAGCCCAAGGCGAAAGGGCATACATCGCGATGCCCAGAGCGAAGAACACGAAATAAGTGTTCTTGCGGCCCAGCTTGTCAGACAGCGATGCCCAGAAGAAACGTCCGGCGATGTTGAACAGCGAGAGCAAACCGGCGAAACCGGCTGCCAGCGCGGCAATGGCAGTTTTCTGGTCGTGATCCAGGTCGGTGAAACCGATCTCCGGATGCCCGAGCAAGCCACCACCAAATATCTCCTGCAGCATGGGCGAAGCCATGCCGATCACGCCGATACCGGCGCTCACGTTCAGAGTCAGCACTGCCCAGATCAACCAGAATTGAGGTGTCTTGTGGGCATTCTTCAGATGCACGTTGTTATCTGAGATCAGCGCATGACGGTTCTCGGGCATCTTCCAGCCTTCCAGTTTCCAACCCACCGGTGGGATGCGGTAACCGAACGCGCCTAGCGTCATCGCAATGAAATAGACCACGCCCATCACCGCAAAGGTTTCCCACACGCCGACGCTGATATCGGTATGGAAATATTCCATCAGGGTGTTCGCCAGCGGCGCACCTATCATCGCGCCGCCGCCGAAGCCCATGATGGCCATGCCGGTCGCCATGCCGCGCTTATCCGGGAACCACTTAATCAGCGTCGAGACCGGCGAGATATAGCCCAGCCCCAGTCCGATACCGCCGATGAATCCGGAGCCCAGCCACATCAGCCACAGTTGATGCGTGTACACACCGAATGCGGAGATCAGCAGACCACCGCCCCAGCACATCGCCGCAGTGAAACCCGCTTTGCGCGGACCGACGCGCTCCAGCCAGCCGCCCCAGATCGCGGCGGACGAACCCAGCAACAAGAAGAACAGGGTGTACATCCAGCCCAGATCGCTGATCTTCCAGTCACATGAAGTCGTGATTAAGGCATTGAGCAAACCCGCATCTGCGGAACATGCGACCGATTTCGTGATGCCGATCGCCTTGGACAAAGGCAACCAGAACACCGAAAAGCCGTACGCCATGCCGATACATAAATGTATCGCCAATGCGGCGGGCGGGACCAGCCATCGATTAAAACCTGCTTTGGCTATGGTGTGCTCTTTAGCGAGCAAGCCATATGAGTTGCTGGTGATATCACTGCTACCTGACATGAGTTTCTCCTCGTTTTCTATGGTGTGTGAGATGGCAAAGGCATAACAAATGAAAAATGCACGAGCTCCTTTCTTTGCGGGTGCGAACATTAAACGAAATGTTCAGGATTGAGATATCAATTTTTTACGATGGGTCTGGATCGCCGTCATGACGATGGGGTGCAAGCCGCTGGTGTCCTCGCTATCGACATATTCCAGCAGCTGTTTGCGCATGCGCGGAGCCCAGAAGTTGTGCAGATGGGTGGCGATGCCCGACAAAGCCTCGTCACGATCCGGCATGGCCTCGAAGAAACCGCCGATCTGATTCGCCATGTGTATCAAATTCTGCATATCCATAATCTATTAAGCTCCCTTGATGCGATGTTCATGCGCGTAAGCGACGAATGATGTGCCGCGTGCGAAAGCGACCAGCGTCATTCCCGTTTCTTGTGCCGTCTTTACCGCCAGCGCGGTGGGGGCGGAGATGGCAATCAGGCTGCTGATGCCCACGGTCGCCGCTTTCTGCACCATCTCGACACTGGCGCGGCTGGTGATGAGCAAGAATCCCCTTTGAAAATCCAGGCCTTGTTCAGTCATTTTGCCTATCAGTTTGTCCAGCGCGTTATGTCGGCCGACATCCTCGCGCACTTGTTGCAGCTTGCCTTCAGGCGTACTCCATGCCGCCGCATGCATGCCGCCGGTGACGCGGTTGAGTGCTTGCCTGGTCGCCAGTTCTGCAAGCGCATCACGCATCGCCGCGATGGAGACAGGTACACCCGCCGGTACGGGATGCAGCTCCCGGATGACCTGTTCCAAACTCTCCACTCCGCACAAGCCGCAGCCGGTGCGGCCGGTCATGTTGCGTCTGCGCTGCTTGAGTCGTACAAACGCCGAGCTGGCGATGTCGCAATGCACAGTGATGCCCGGCACGCTTGGTTCCACTTCCGCACCGAAGAATTCGTCACGTTGCGCGATGATGCCTTCGCTGAGCGCGAAGCCCAGCGCGAAACTCTCCAGATCACAGGGCGTGGCCAACATCACCGCGTGCGAGATGCCGTTGAATTCCAGCGCGACCGGCAACTCCACCGCTAACTGATCTTGCTCTTCGCTGCGATGCCCGTCACGCCAGCGCGAAATGCTCTGCGTGCTGACGCAGGGGATTTCCGCCGTAGGAAGTGAGTGAGCAGTGCGCATGTTCAGTTTTGCTTGGCCTGACTCAGCAAGTCCTGCTGCGCTTTGCTGAAGCGGGTGTATTTCTTCTGCCACTCGGAAGGCTCGGATACGGGTTTCACCTCGACCGCCGTGACTTTGTATTCGGGGCAATTGGTCGCCCAGTCGGAGTTCTCGGTGGTAATGACGTTCGCGCCCGATTCCGGGAAGTGGAAGGTGGTGTACACCACGCCCGGCTGCATGCGTTCGGAGACCTTGGCACGCAATACCGTGTCACCCGAACGGCTTGCTATGCTGACCCAACCACTATCTTTGATACCGCGCTCTTCGGCATCGTGTGGGTGGATCTCCAGCACATCTTGCTCATGCCATTGCACGTTCTCGGTACGGCGTGTCTGCGCGCCCACGTTGTATTGCGACAGGATGCGCCCAGTGGTGAGTATCAGCGGAAATTTGCGCGTGACTTTCTCGTCGGTCGCCACATATTTGGTGATGATGAAACGACCCTTGCCGCGCACGAAATGATCGATGTGCATGATGGGCGTGCCAGCTGGCGCGTCGTCGTTGCAGGGCCACTGGATGCTGCCGAGTTCGTCGATTTTTTTGTAGTTCACGCCGTGGAAGGTCGGGGTCAGGCGCGCAATCTCATCCATGACTTCGGAAGGGTGGGTGTAGTTCATCTCGTAACCCAGACGCTGCGCCAGTTGTATGGTCACTTCCCAGTCGGCCAATCCTGCCTTGGGGGGCATGACCTTGCGCACACGCGAGATGCGGCGTTCGGCGTTGGTGAACGTGCCGTCTTTTTCCAGGAAAGATGAACCCGGCAGAAATACATGCGCGTACATAGCCGTCTCGTTGAGGAAGATGTCCTGCACCACGATGCACTCCATTGCTGACAGTGCTGCGGTGACATGCTGCGTGTTCGGATCGGATTGCACGATGTCTTCGCCCTGACAATACAGTCCCATGAAGCTGCCATCCAACGCGGCATCGAACATGTTGGGGATGCGCAAGCCGGGCTCGGACTGTATCTCCACGCCCCAGGCCTGCTCGAACAAGTGGCGCGTGGTCGAGTCGGACACATGGCGATAGCCGGGCAATTCGTGCGGGAAGGAGCCGATGTCGCAGGAGCCCTGCACGTTGTTCTGTCCGCGTAGCGGATTCACGCCCACGCCCTCGCGGCCGATATTGCCGGTGGCCATGGCCAGATTGGCGATGGCCATCACGGCGGTAGAGCCCTGCGCGTGTTCGGTGACACCCAGTCCGTAGTAGATCGCGGCATTGCCGCCGGTGGCATACAGGCGCGCCGCGCCGCGCACTAATTCGGCGGATACACCGGTGATATCTTGCATGGCTTCGGGAGAGTTCTCCGGCAGCGCGACAAAATCACGCCATTGCCCGAAGGCCTTGTCTTCACAACGCTCGGCGATGAACTCGTTGGCCAGTAATCCTTCGCTGACGATCACATGCGCAATGGCGGAAAGCATCGCCACGTTGGTACCGGGTTTGAGCGGCAGGTGGAAGGCTGCTTTGATGTGCGGCGAACTCACCAGTTCGGTCTTGCGCGGATCGATCACGATCAGCTGCGCCCCTTCGCGCAAGCGTTTTTTCATGCGCGAGGCGAACACCGGATGAGCATCGGTGGGGTTAGCGCCTATCACCAGAATTACATCGGCATGTTCCACGGATTTGAAAGTCTGCGTTCCGGCGGATTCGCCCAGCGTCTGTTTCAGTCCATAGCCGGTAGGGGAGTGGCACACGCGCGCGCAGGTGTCGACGTTGTTGTTGCCGAACGCGGTGCGCACCAGCTTCTGCACCAGGTAGCCTTCCTCGTTGGTGCAGCGTGAGGACACGATGCCGCCGATGGAATCGCGCCCGTATTTTTTCTGGATGCGTTTGAATTCCGAGGCAGCGTAATCGAGTGCCTCGGCCCAGCTTACTTCCTTCCACGGATCGCTGAACTTGCTGCGTATCATCGGTTTTAGGATGCGGTCTTGATGCGTCGCGTAACCCCAGGCGAAACGGCCTTTCACGCAGGAGTGACCTTCATTCGCCTGACCGTTTTTTGCGGGCACCATGCGTACCACTTGCGAGCCTTTCATCTCGGCATTGAACGCGCAACCCACGCCGCAATACGCACAGGTAGTTTCGATGCTGTGTTCGGCTTGGCCAATGGCGATGACAGTCTTTTCCTGCAAGGTGGCGGTGGGGCAGGCCTGCACGCACGCGCCGCACGACACGCATTCTGACTCCATGAAGCTTTGGTCTTGTCCCGCCGAGACACGCGACTCGAAGCCGCGCCCGGAGATGGTCAAAGCAAACGTGCCTTGGGTCTCTTCACAGGCGCGCACGCAGCGGTTACACACGATGCATTTGGCAGGGTCGTAAGTGAAATAGGGATTCGATTCGTCCTTCTTGACATGCAGATGATTGTCGCCGTCGTAACCGTAGCGCACCTCGCGCAGCCCGGCGACACCGGCCATATCCTGCAATTCGCAATCGCCGTTCGCCGCGCAAGTCAGACAGTCCAGCGGATGATCGGAGATATAAAGTTCCATCACACCTTTGCGCAAATCTTGCAGTTTTGGCGACTGCGTGCGCACCTTCATGCCCGCCTCCGCTGGGGTGGTGCAAGAAGCTGGATAGCCGCGCCTGCCCTCGATTTCCACCAGACACAAGCGGCATGAACCGAACGGTTCCAGACTATCCGTGGCGCACAGTTTAGGCACGTTCACGCCGCCTTCGGCAGCGGCACGCATGATGGATGTCCCCGCCGCGACGGTTACCTGCATGCCGTCTATCTCCAGCGTGACGTTTTGCTCGGAGATGCGCAGCGGTGTGCCGAAATCTTTTTCACCGCAACTGGATTTGCCGCAACCACAATTATTCGTGCCGGTTTGCTCAAGCATGTGAACCTCCTACCACTGCGTCTTGTTTGGTGATGCCAAAGTCTTTGGGGAAATGGTTCAGCGCGGACAGTACCGGATACGGGGTCATGCCGCCCATCGCGCACATCGAGCCGTTCAACATGGTGTCGCACAGATCGCGCAGCAGGATGACCTGCGCGGGTCTATCTTGATTAGCGATAATCTTGTCCATCACTTCCACGCCGCGCACCGCACCGATTCGGCAGGGCGTACATTTACCGCAGGATTCGATCGCGCAGAACTTCATCGCATAGCGCGCCAGTTTGGATAAGTCAGCCGTATCGTCATGCACCACGATGCCGCCGTGGCCCAGCACCGCCCACAACGCCGTGTAAGCCTCGTAATCCATAGGCGTATCCCATTGCGCTTCGGGCAGATATGCGCCGAGCGGCCCGCCGACCTGCACGGCTTTGATGGGGCGACCCGAAGCCGAGCCGCCGCCGTAGTCGACCATCAGCTCGCGCAGCGTCACACCGAATGCCTTCTCGATCAGGCCGCCGTGCTTGATGTTGCCCGCCAGCTGGAAGGGGAGGGTGCCGCGTGAACGCCCCATACCGTAGTCCTTATAGAAGGCCGAGCCCCTGGCGAGGATGATGGGAACGGTCGCCAGCGAGATGACGTTGTTGATCACCGTGGGCTTGCCGAACAGGCCTGAGATGGCGGGCAGCGGCGGCTTGGCGCGCACGATGCCGCGCTTGCCCTCCAGGCTTTCCAGCAGCGCGGTCTCCTCGCCGCACACGTAAGCACCGGCAGCCTTGCGCACTTCGAGTTCGAAACTCTTTCCCGATCCAGAATATTCGCGCCGAGATAGTTAGCCTTGCGCGCAACGGCTGATCGCCTCGTTCAGTGCTGTGATCGCATGCGGATATTCCGAGCGCACGTAGATATAACCCTGGGTCGCGCCTACCGCCAGACCCGCGATGGTCATGCCTTCGATGAGTACGAATGGGTCGCCTTCCATGATCATGCGATCCGAGAACGTACCGGAGTCACCTTCGTCCGCATTGCACACGACGTATTTTTGCGCGCCCGCCGCATTCAGTACGGTCTGCCATTTGATGCCGGTGGGAAAGGCCGCACCACCGCGTCCGCGCAAACCCGATTCAGTCACTTGTTGCACGATGGCGGCGGGCGGCATGGTCAAGGCTTTGCGCAGACCTTGATAGCCGTCATGCGCGAGATATTCTTCCAGCGACAGCGGATTGGTGATGCCGACACGCGCGAAAGTCAGGCGTTCTTGTTTTTTCAAAAACAGAATTTCTTCGGTCAGGCCAAGATGAGATTGATGTTTTCCGCCGTGCAAAAAATCGGCATCGAACAACGCGCGCACTTCGTCGGTTTCGACTGGGCCATACGCGACACGGCCTTGCGCGGTTTGCACTTCGACCAGTGGCTCCAGCCATAACATGCCGCGCGAGCCATTGCGTACCAGTTTTATATCAATGCTGCGGCGTTGTGCTTCGGCCAGGATGGTTTGTGCAACCTCATCTGCACCCAGTGCCACTGCGGCGGAATCGCGGGGTACGAAGACCGTGATACTCATTTTCCGCTCCCGATTTGTTTGAGCAGTCTGTCGAATTTTTCCGGTGTGACGCGCGCATGTAATTGCTCGTCTATCATCATCGCCGGCGAGGTCGCGCAAAGTCCCAGACAGTAGACCGGATGCAATTCACATTCACCTTCTGATACCTGCGCCAGACTTTTTTCGGCGTGTCGCGTCAGGCGTTCGGCCCCCATGCTCTGACAAGCTTCGGCGCAGCAGATGTGGATGGAGTGTTTTGCGGGCGGGGTGGTGCGGAAATGATGGTAGAAAGTGATTACGCCATGCACTTCGGCGCGAGATAGATTCAATGCATCGGCGATCTGTGTGACTGAGTCGGGAGGAATGTAGCCCAGCACGCCTTGAATTTCATGCAATATCGGCAGCAGTGCGCCGGGTCGGTGTCGATGCGTCGCGATGATGGCGGCGACTTTTGCGGGGTCAAAGTCTGGGCTCATGATGCTTTTCCTCGTGCTGCCGGGTGGAAGATTTCAATATGCTAATAAAAACATAATTGTGCTTTGCAATTGCATTACACATATAAGCTGTCGGCAAATTAGCATAGGGGTAGCATCCCCTCAATAGGTTATATTTAGCATATATGAGCTTCGAGATACGTCCTGAATGGAGTCTGAAAAAACGCAAAGGTACGGCGGTGTCTTTGCCTGTGTTGCTGCAACTGCTGACTGCGATACGCGATCACGGCAGCATCAGTAGTGCCGCATCTTTGGCTAGCCTCTCCTATCGTCACGCGTGGGGAGTATTGCGCGATTTCGAACTGGAGTTCGATGCGCCTTTGTTGCAAAAATCACGCGGCAAGGGAACCTCACTGACCCCGTTGGCAGAGAAACTGATCTGGGCGGATAAACGCATCACTGCACGGCTCACCCCCATACTGGAAAGTTTCGCCTCGGAACTCGAAGCCATCTTGATCGGCGTATCCACTTCATTGCGTATCACGGCTTCGCACGGTTTTGCTGTTGACGCGTTGATCAAAAGGCTCAACGCGGATCATGTCCCTGTCGAGATCAACTATCGCAGCAGTCTCGAGGCTGTCGCGGCATTGGCGCACAACGAATGTGATCTGGCCGGATTCCATGTCCCGGTGGGAGAGTTCAAACACGCTGCCCAGCCCTATCTGAAATGGCTTGATCCGCAGCATCATGCGTTGATACATCTGGCATATCGCCGCCAGGGACTGTTCATCGCCAAGGGAAATCCAAAAAATATAAAAGGTCTGCAAGACCTGCAGCGCAAGGATCTGCGTTTCGTCAATCGACAGACCGGATCGGGTACCAAGATATTGCTCGAACTACTGTTGGCCAAAGACAACATCAATCTCAATGATATCGCCGACTACGACAGTGCCGAATATACGCATGCCGCTGTGGCGGCCTATGTCGCCAGCAATATGGCCGATGTGGGTTTCGGTGTGGAGACGGCGGCCAAGCGCTTCGATCTGGATTTCATCCCTATCGCACGCGAAAAATATTTCTTCGCCTGCAAAGCCAGCGTGATGGAACAAAGCATGGTGATGTCTGCACGCAACATCATGCAAAGTGAGACATTCCGGGAAACAGTCAACGCGTTGGCAGGATACGATGGTTCTCAAAGCGGAGATATCGTCACTTTTGAGGAAACGTTCTCTTGAGTGCGAGACCAGGAATTCGCGTGATGATGTTCATATAGACTTAATCCTTACGTGCAGCACAAATGGCCGGATAGCTGCTCTTGCCCCAGAGTTGGTGTGTACTGGATACAAGTTTCAGCGCGCCGAGTTGCCACTTTTCACATTGATTTAAGACCTGTTTGACCTTAATTACGATGCTGGTTTTCCCGTGACGAACCGGATGATCGTGGCTAGGATCAATGCGATAACAATCAGACTTCCGCCGAATATGAGGTGCCAGTTCAGCGCGAGGCTGACGAGCAATGGGGCGCCGTAGCTCGTGCCACTTGCTTTGACAAGACTGACCGTATTGGCCTCGCCGTTCGCGGCGCGCAGCTGGCAGTCTCCCTCATATACTGAATGCGAAGACTTGATGCTCGGATCCAATGGGGTATAGCTGACATAAGTCATGCCTTTTGATTTGGCATACCGTTGACAGGTCGGTTCGACGAATGACGTGATGGCCCAATGCAGCGCGAGATAAGTGATTGCACCCGCAACAAGTAAAACGGTAATGATATTGAACCAATGTCTCAGCTTCATCGCTCCACCTGTCTGATCGTCCTGACGAGTCCCTTAAAACGCACGCTTTTTAAAACGCACGCTTTCAAGTAGCCTTTCTACATGTTTCGCAGCTTATACGCCTTCCGCTTTCTGGCTGGTATGGTTCATCACATCTTGCGGCGTATCCAGATCGAGAAAGCTGCGCAGGGCAGGGTCAATCTGCGCTAGCTCGGTTGCATCCACATAGCGTATCGACAGCTGTGCGAATACTGCACGCAGACTGTTCTTGCCCCCACTGGCCAGATGCGTGTGTATCACGGTCAAAACTTCCCGCGCATAGAACGCCGCCATAGGCTGGGCATGACCCTGGATGACGGGTACGACGGCCTGATGCCCGGCACGATAGAGTGCGAGTGATTCGATCAGGTCAGGCCGCACGAAGGGCATGTCGCAGGCGACGATAAATACCCAAGGTGTTTTGACTTGCGCCAATGCGGCGAGCACACCTGCTAGTGGACCTTCCACACCGGGCTCGTCGCAGACTTGCGGCAGATCGACTTCAGGACGGTGCTCTCGGACGCTGACGATGACTCCGGGGAAAACTCGCTGCATAGCGGCACTGACATGTTGCAACAACGTCAATTCGCCCAGTAAGACATTTGCTTTGTCGCGTCCCATGCGTTTAGATGCCCCGCCCGCAAGGATGATGGCAGTGCAATCGTAGATCATGACGGTGAACGATCCAGCATGAATCGCACGATGCCTTGGATATCGTCGAGTGCGTAATGCGGTAACTGCGCATAGACTTCGGCGAAATCGGAGACCATCGCGATCAATCCATCTTCGATGGCGCAACGCGGAGTTGTCGAATGTTCGCGGCGCAACACTTCGATTTTCACGCCCGAGGCATGCGAAAAACCTTCCGCCAGCACGATGTCCGCCTCACCCATGAAGCGCTGTGCGAGTTGAGCGGGCTCACGTCTGTCCACGGCATCGGCGACCAGTTGCAAGGCGTTGGAGGTGACCAGCATGCTCATCACCGCACCGGCCTGCTTGTAACGCCAGCTGTCTTTTCCGGGCGTGTCCAGTACGACTTTGTGATGTGCATGTTTGATGGTCGCGACGCGCAGGCCGCGCGCACTTAATTCACCCACCAGTTTTTCGATCAGCGTGGTCTTGCCTGCGCCGGAATGGCCGACGAATATAAAGATGGGCGGAGTCATGGATGAGGTGTGACCCAGGAGTCGCCCTGCGGGGTGAGTTCTTTTTTCCAGATTGGCACGCGCTGTTTGAGTTCGTCTATCAGCCACTGGCATGCTTGCAGGGCGGGTGCGCGGTGTTCAGCTCCTGTTGCGATGAAGACGATCTGTTCGCCCGCGCCTATCAAGCCGATGCGGTGTACCAGACGTGCATCCAGCAGCTTGAATCGGGTGATCGCCTCCTCGCGGAGCTTGTTCATCTCGGCGAGTGCCATGCTGCCGTAGGCATCAAAGCTGATCTCGCTGACCTCACGCCCTGCGGAGAAATCTCGCGCGCAACCGATGAAAGTAGCAATGCCGCCCATGCGTTGTGAACTGGCGCGCAATGCCGCCAATTCTTCATCGGAAGAAAAATCTTCGAGCTGGATGCGCACCGGTTCCATCATGTCAGCCTCCGGAGAATTTAGCCATGAAGGCGATCTCGTCGTTGTCGCTCAATACCAGTTGCATGTCTCTGGCCTGCGTATTGTTGACAGCGATGAAACTGACCAGGCCGAACGCCTTGGCATGTCGGGTCTGGATGTGGGTCACCGCGTCTTGCAACTTCATTCCCGTTTTGAATTCGAGTTGTGATTCACGTGTGCCGATCTGTTCTGCGATGGGACCAAAAAAAAAGATGCGTATCATGCTTGCGATCCTCGCATCCAGGAACCGCTCTTGCCGCCATGTTTCTCTTCCAGTTGCACGCACTCGATGCGCATGCCCCGGTCTATGGCTTTGCACATGTCGTATACGGTGAGTAGTGCCGTGCTGGCGGCGCACAAGGCCTCCATCTCTACGCCGGTCTGTCCGGTGCAGCGCACCGTTGCGGTCACCTTGAGCGCGACACAGCCACTGGCATCGGCGGCTGAGATTTCGTCATAGACGATCTCGACTCCGCTCAAGGGCAGGGTGTGACACATCGGGATCATTTCTGCGGTGCGCTTGGCGGCCATCACCGCTGCTACATCGGCCACGGTCAGCACATCGCCCTTGGCGATCCTGCCCGTCTGGATGCGCGTCAGGGTCTCCGGCAACATGCGCAATACGCCGCTGGCGACGGCGACGCGCTGGGTGATGTTCTTGTCCGCGACATCCACCATGCGCGCCCGTCCTGTGCTTGAAAAATGCGTCAGTTCTTTCATGTTTTGCTCAGCCACCTATGTAGGACATCTCGATCTTTTTTGCTGTGTTAGTTTGGGTGCGGCGCAGTTCCGAGTACCGGTCATCGTGTCGCTCCCAACGCTGTGCGATGAGATTGGTCAATAGCGTATCCGCTGCGCCCTGTCGTAGCGGCTCGCGCAAGTCCAAGCCGTGCGCCGCGAACAGACAGGTGTAGAGCTTACCATCGGTGGAGAGCCGGGCGCGGGTGCAGTCCTGGCAGAACGTTTGTGTCACCGAGGCGATCACGCCGATCTCGCCGCCGCCATCCGTATACTGCCAGCGTTCGGCCACTTCTCCCGAGTAGTTGGCATCAATCTGTTGCAGCGGATAGCGCGTGGCGATGCGATCCAATATCTCGCGGGCACTGACCACCTCGTCCAGCCGCCAGCCGTTGGAACTGCCGACATCCATGTATTCGATGTAACGCAGCACGACACCGCTGTTGCGGAAGTGTTCCGCCATCGCAACGATCTCATGCTCGTTCACGCCGCGCTGCACCACCATGTTGACCTTGACCGGATGCAACCCGACCGCTTGCGCTGCGGCGATGCCGTCCAGCACGGCGGCTACCGACACCTCGCTGTCGCTCATGCGCCTGAACGTCTCGTTGCTCAAGCCGTCCAGACTGACGCTGATGCGCGACAGACCCGCATCTTTGAGCGACTGCGCCTTTTGCGCCAGCACCACGCCGTTGGTGGTCAAGGCCACTTCCAGCGGTTTTCCCTCCAGTGTTTGCAGTCTGGCGAGCATAGCGACGAGTCGCTCGATGCCGCGCCGCAATAACGGTTCGCCGCCGGTCAGGCGTACCTTCTGCACGCCTAGTGAGATGAACGATTTGGTCAGGATTTCTATTTCTTCGAAGCTGAGCAGCTCGCTGCGCGGCAGGAATTCGTGATGTTCATCAAACACCTCGCGCGGCATGCAATAAGTACAGCGCAGATTGCAGCGGTCGGTGACCGAGATGCGCAAGTCACGCAGGGGGCGGCGCAGCGTATCGAGCAGCGGCACGTCATAAACTTGCGGCGAACTCAAGCTCGCGTAGTCGCGCAGTTCCGCGGGGTTCGCGACCTGCACCGGCACGATCCTGAATACACTAGCCATGCCGTTCAGTTTCCACGGGGGCGCACGCCGGATTTTGTGTCACATCGATCATGAGATTCTTAGGGAGATTAGGTCTGGATGATGGGTGTAAGTGTAAAGGCATAGCTTGTGTTTCGTGCCGATTTTTTATGCGATTACGCCCCTAAACTTGTTGACAGATATTTCCGGTGCAGAGCATTGTCACAAACATCAAGTGTTCTGCTGCAGGATGCGGCGGATCTCCGGTACACACGAGCCACAACCCGTGCCAGCTTTCAAGCATTGCCCGATTGCTTCGACGCTATTTAAGCCCTGCGCCTTGATCGCTTGCTGGATGGTCTTCTCACCCACACTGTTGCAGGCACACACGATGCGCCCGGTGTCCGACACCGCACCTTTAGGTGGCCGGGCTGACAACAATCCGGCCAAGTCAGGAGAGGTCAGTTGTGGTTGAGCGAACAGGCTGCCTAGCCATTCACGTTCCGGCAAACGCTGGTCCGGCGCGATGAAAAAGACCGCTTCCAGTCGGCCATCCTGCAAGCAGGCGGCGCGATAGCGTCCCATCGCCGCATCGCGATATTCGATCCAAGTCCCTGAGTCATGTGCTGCCGTCTGTACCCAATCACGCCAATTATCAGGCAACACTGCACCCGCGATCTCGTGCCGCCAATATCCGGAACCCAGCGTGCAGGCGCAGTAGCTGGTATCGCCCATATCAAGTCGGGTGCGGCTCAACACGAAACCCTGCCAGGCCGGGTGATAAGGTTCGACCCGCACCGGTGTGTGTTTGGATTCCGGTTGGCCAGAGATCGGGTCGGTGATAGGCGCGACTAGTGCATCGACGCGTGCCGCTTTGGCAAAGCTATCGTTCCAGTGCATAGGCACGAATACCGAGCCGGGACGCTGGTCTTCACTGAATTGCACGCGTGCCAGAATGGAGCCGTGGCGGCTGTTCAGGCTCGCCAGTTCACCGTCTTGCAATCGGTGAATCTGCGCATCCGTCGGATGTATCTGCACGAACGGTTCGGACAGATGTGCGTTCAGGCGCGGCACTTTTCCGGTGCGGGTCATGGTGTGCCATTGGTCGCGGATGCGACCGGTGTTCAGCACCAGCGTAAAATCGTCATCGGTCGCCACGGCAGGCAGTCGCGGCGCGACCGCGACCATGCGCGCACGGCCGTTGGGGGTATAGAACTTGCCATCACCGAACAGCCGTACCGTACCGTTAGGAGATTCACTGTTAACTGGCCATTGCACCGGCTGCATCGCGTCATATTCATCATCATCCAGCTTCGCCAACGCGCTGATGTCGAAGGCACGCTCACCTGAATTTTCAAAGCCCGAAAGACGCGCATGCTCGCGGAATATCTGCGCAGGTTGCGTGTAAGGAAATGCTTCAGCAAAACCCATGCGCTGTGCCACTTGGGTGATGATCCACCAGTCCGGTTTGGACTCGCCCGCCGCAGACAGGAACGCGCGCTGCCGCGAGATGCGCCGCTCCGAATTGGTCACCGTGCCGTCCTTCTCACCCCAGCCCGTAGCAGGCAATAGGATGTCCGCGCAGGCCGTGGTGTCGGTGTGCTGCACGCAATCGGATACCACCACCAGCTCGCAGTCCAGCAAGGCGGCGCGCACCTGATCGGCATCGGGCAAGCTGACCACGGGGTTCGTGCCCATAATCCAAACGACTTTGATTTTTTTAGCGGCGATGGCTTGAAACATGTCCACTGCTTTCAGTCCGGGTGATTGGGCGATGCGCGGTGCGTTCCAGAAACGTTCGATCAGATCAATACTTGACGCATCCGAAAAATCCAGATGCGCGGCCAGTTGATTCGCCAGGCCGCCCACCTCGCGTCCACCCATCGCATTGGGCTGACCGGTAACCGAAAATGGACCCATGCCGGGTTTGCCGATGCGCCCTGTCGCCAGATGCACGTTGATGATGGCGTTGGCTTTGTCCACGCCACTGGAAGACTGGTTAATGCCTTGCGAAAAAATGGTCACGGTGCGTTCGGTCTGCGCAAACAGGCGGAAGAATTCGCTGATATGGGGTTCGGATACACCGCACACCTGCGCCACTTTGGGAATAGAGCCGACGCTGCGCGCGGCCGCAAAAGCCGCCGCAAATCCTTCCACATGCGCTTCGACATAAGGCAGATCGAGCGCGTCTTCGCGACGCAGATAATGCAGCAGTCCGTTGAACAGATAGGCATCCGCTCCGGGTGCGAGTGCCAGATGCAGATCGGCGATGTCGCAAGTCGCGGTACGGCGCGGATCGACCACCACCACCCGCATCTCGGGGCGCGTTTTTTTCGCTGCGGCCAAACGCTGATAAAGCACCGGATGCGCCCAGGCATAGTTGGAACCGACGATAACGACGAGGTCGGCTGCTTCGATGTCGTCATAGCAAATCGGCACCGCATCCGCGCCGAAGGCACGCTTATGTGCGGCCACTGCGGTGGACATACACAGCCGCGAATTGGTGTCGATGTTCGCGCTGCCGATAAAGCCTTTCATCAGCTTGTTGGCGACGTAATAATCTTCGGTCAACAACTGCCCGGAGACATAGAACGCCACCGCATCTGGCCCATGCTCGGCGATGACTTTTTGAAAACCTTGCGCGACCTGCGCCAGCGCATCATTCCATGAAACGCGCTGACCATGCGCCATTGGATAGAGCAAACGTCCTTCGTGATCCAGCGTGTCGGCCAGTGCCGCGCCTTTGGAACACAGCCTGCCGAAATTCGCCGGATGCAGCGTGTCGCCCGTTAGTACGAAAGACTTTTGTCCGGGCACCCGTTTCACACCCTCAGCAGCGACGTTCACCGTCACCCCACAGCCCACGCCGCAATAGGGGCAAGTGGTCAGGATAGTAGGTGCAGGATTCAGGATACGGGATGTAGGATGCAGGCTTGTCGCACTTGAGGTTTTCACGCTATCCCCGCTCCCCGATCCTGATCTCAAGAAACACATTGCCGCTTTCGATCTTGATCCCGTGACTATGCGCGCAACCCACATCCGGTGCGACTGCATTACCGGTCTCCAACTCGATCACCCAACTATGCAACGGACAGGTGACACGCTTGCCGTGCACGATGCCCTGTGCCAACGGCCCGCCTTTGTGAGGACAGCGGTTGTTCAGCGCGAACACCTGATCGTCCACGCTGCGGAACAATGCGATCTCGCCTTGTGCCGTGTTCACGATGCGCGAGCCTTGGCGCGGGATGTCATCCAGTTTGCCGATTTGTATCCAGTTCATTTTTATTACCTCGTTATATGGTGGCGAGTGCCGCGTACTCGTGCGCGTCTTTTCCTTCGGCCCGTTCTTTCCACGGGTCATCCTGTGAGTAGCGTTGCGACTCAAGGAAGCGCGCATACAACAAGGCTCTTCCTGGCGCGTCTTCAACGATGTGCTGTTTGACATAGGCCAATCCGACGCGCTCTATCCACGGGGCGGTGCGATCCAGGTAATGCGCTTCCTCTCGATACAACTGCATGAATGCGCCGCAGTATTCCATCACCTCGGCTTCGGTCGTGACCTTGCACAGAAAATCCGTGACGCGCACCTTGATGCCGCCATTGCCGCCGACATGTATCTCATAACCGGAATCCACACACACCACGCCGAAATCCTTGATCGTCGCTTCGGCGCAATTGCGCGGGCAGCCTGACACGGCGATCTTGAATTTGTGCGGTGTCCACGAACCCCAGGTCATTTTCTCGACCTTGATGCCCAGACCGGTGGAATCCTGCGTGCCGAAGCGACACCACTCTGAACCGACGCAGGTCTTCACGGTGCGCAGCGATTTACCATAGGCATGGCCGGAAACGAATCCCGCATTCACCAGATCGCCCCACATCTTGGGCAGGTTCTCCTTGGTCACGCCCAGCAGATCGATACGCTGACCGCCGGTGATCTTCACGGTCGGCACCTGATACTTATCCGCGATGTCGGCGATAGAGCGTAGTTCGGACGGGGTGGTGACACCGCCCCAGATGCGCGGTATCACCGAGTAGGTGCCGTCCTTCTGGATGTTGGCGTGGACGCGTTCGTTGATGAAGCGTGAACGGCTGTCGTCCTGATAGTCGCCCGGCCAGGCGGATAGCAAGTAGTAGTTCAATGCGGGGCGGCACGAGTGGCAACCGTCCGGGGTCTTCCAATTCAGTGCCCGCATCAGATCCGGAAAGGCTTTCAGGTTCAACTTGGCAATGGCGGCGCGCACTTCGTCGTGGGCCAATTCTGTGCAGGAACAAAGCGGCTTCTTGCTCGGTTTGGTCGAGTAATCTCCACCCAGCGTGTTAGCCAGGATGGATTCCACCAATCCCGTGCATGAACCGCACGAGCTGGATGCCTTGGTATGGGCGCGCACCTCTTCCAGTGTGAAGAGTTTCTTCTCTACGATGGCGTTGACGATAGTGCCTTTGCACACGCCGTTACAGCCGCAGACTTCCGCCGTATCCGGCATGTTCGCGACACTGGCCGCACCACCGCGACCCGAATCGCCCAGATGCGCCTGACCGAACAGGATGTGTTCGCGCATCTCGCTGATACTCCGTCCCATCGCGCAGCATCTGGAAATACCACGGGCCGTCCACGGTGTCGCCATACATCACGGCACCGCGCAATTTGTTGTCGCGCAGCACCAGTTTTTTATACACACCGCGCGCCGAGTCTTGCAGCAGCAGCTCCTCATCGCCTGGACCCGCATTGAAGTCACCCGCCGAGAACAGGTCGATGCCCGTCACCTTGAGTTTGGTCGAGACTGATGAACCTTCGTAACGCATGCGTCCATATTCGGCGAGATGATTGGCTGCAACTTTGGCTTGCTCGAACAACGGTGCGACCAAGCCGTAAGTTTGATTGCGATGCTGCACACACTCGCCCACCGAGTAGATTTTCGGATCGTAAGACTGCATGGTGTCGTTCACCACAATGCCACGCTCACAATGAATGCCAGCAGATTTAGCCAGCGCGATATTGGGACGGATGCCCACCGCCATTACCACCAAATCCGCCGCGATTTCTTCGCCATCTTTGAAACGCAAACCCGTTACTTTATCTGCCCCTAAAATAGCTTCAGTTTGCCGCGCCATATAGAATTTCAAACCGCGCTTTTCCAATTCGCTTTGCAATAATCCGCCGCCCACTTTGTCGAGCTGACGCTCCATCGGCCAATCGCACAGATGCACCACCGACACGTCCATGCCTTGCAAAGACAGTCCGTTCGCCGCTTCCAAGCCGAGCAAGCCGCCACCGATAACCACCGCATGTTTGCCGCTTTTTGCCGCCGCCAACATTTTTTCCACATCATCTATGCTGCGATAAGCAATCACGCCAGGCAGATTCGCACCGGGCACAGGCAACACAATCGCGTTCGAACCAGTGGCAATCAGCAGCCTGTCATAAGGCACAGAAAGGCCATCTTCGGTTTCAACGACACAACGATGACGGTCGATCTTGGTGACCGTTTTCCCCGCGTGCAGGGTGATGTGATTCTCCTCATACCAGCTCCAGTCGTTCAGTACGGTATCCTGGAATATCATCTCGCCAGACAACACCGGCGACAACAGGATGCGGTTGTAATTCGGCTGCGGCTCGCTACCGAACACCGTGATCTCATATTCGTCCGGTGACATCTTGAGCAACTCTTCCAGCGTGCGGATGCCCGCCATGCCGTTGCCGATAACCACCAAGCGTGTTTTATTTTTTACCATCATCTACCCCTAAAAATTTATCAAACACCGTTTCTATGTTCATGCGTCCAGCCAGGACTTCCTTGAAAAGATCGCTATCTCGTCGCTCTCTTTGAGTAGGTCTGTAGACCTTGCCACCACATCATTGACGGTGCAGATTAGATGACTTTCATCCAATTCATATGTCCATCTATAACCGCGTGCACGCAAGCGATCCAACACCTGCGCTAACATCGAAACTTCACCGGAAATCTCCATCCGTTCCGAGGTCATCATCAGGTTGGAGCTGGGTCGACCGTAGTACATGATTTGGACTTTCATGATCTCTCCAAGTGAAATGATGGTTTCGGCGTTTTCATGAAGTTAGGCAGTGGCCTTCGCTTGTTTCTGATACAAAAATTCCAACACCGCACCACGCAGCTGGTGATAACGCGCATCGTTGGCAAGTGACAAGCGGTTGCGCGGCTTGGGCAGATCAACCGTCAATATCTCGCCTATGGTCGCAGACGGCCCGTTGGTCATCATCACGATGCGGTCGGACAGCAACACCGCCTCGTCCACGTCATGCGTGACCATCACCACCGTACTGTTGGTCGCCGCAACAATCTTCATCAGCTCATCCTGCAAATGCGCACGCGTCAAGGCATCCAGCGCGCCGAACGGCTCGTCCATCAGCAACACTTTCGGTTGCATAGACAAGGCGCGCGCGATGCCGACGCGTTGTTTCATGCCGCCGGAAATCTCGTGCGGATATTTGTGTTCTGCATGGGTGAGATGCACCAAAGCAAGCGCGTCGCTGGTGCGCTTTTGCAATTGCACTTTGCTTTCCGTGGCACCGAACACACGCTCCACCGCGAGATGCACGTTCTCGGCACAGGTCAGCCAGGGCAGCAGCGAGTGGTTCTGGAACACCACACCGCGATCCGGCCCCGGGCCTGCGATCTCGCGATCCGCACACAACATGATTCCGTCGGTTGGCATGAGTAGTCCGGCGATCAGATTCAGCAAAGTGGACTTGCCGCAGCCGGAATGGCCGATCAGGGTGATGAACTCGCCGCGCTTGATCTTGAGATCAATGTCTTTGAGCGCGACGAACACGCCTTGTTTGGTTTCGAACGACATCTGCACGTTTTCTATCTGTACGTAATTTTTCATGGTCATCACTATCAATAACTAAAGCGTTTGGCGATCTGCACCAGCAGCATCTCTAACAACAGACCGACGATACCGACGATGAAGATCGCGATGATGATGTGCTCGACATTCAGGTTGTTCCACTCGTCCCACACCCAGAAGCCGATCCCCACACCGCCGGTCAGCATCTCAGCCGCGACGATCACCAGCCATGCCGTACCGATGGCCAGCCGGATGCCGGTCAGCATGTAGGGCAGGGTGGCGGGGAACAATATCTTGGTGAACACCTTCCACTCCGAGAGATTGAGTACGCGCGCCACATTGAGGTAGTCCTGCGGCAACTGACGCACCCCCATCGCGGTGTTGATGATCATCGGCCAGATGCTGGAGATGAAGATCACCCAGATGGCGGCAGGATTAGCCGCGTGGAACACCAGCAGACCGATAGGCAGCCAGGCCAGCGGCGACACCGGCCTGAGCATGCTCACGATGGGCGAGGTCATCTTGTCGAGAAAGTCGAAGCGTCCCACCATGAAGCCCAGCGGAATACCGACCAGGGCGGCCAGCCCAAAACCGATACCGACCCGTTGCAGCGAGTTCAGGATGTTCCAGCCTATCCCCTGGTCGTTCGGTCCTTTCTGATAGAAAGGATCGCTGAACAAAGTCACGGCCGAATCCCAGGTCTTGAGTGGCCCCGGCAAGTTCTCGCTGGTCTGAGACACCACTCCCCATATCAGAATGAACATCGCTATACCCAGCAGGGGAGGGACGAGGTTGTCGCCGATATATCTTTTGACCTTGCTCATGCTTTCACCTTGAAGCTGGCCGCATATTTCTTGGGGTCTTTCCCATCCCATACCGTGCCATCCATCAGCTTGGAGCTACGCATGACATCCTTGGGAACGGATACCTTGACTTGAGAGGCAGCCTGTTTGTACAAGTCGATCTGATTGATCTTTTTTGCCACAGCCAGATAATCGGGATCGGTCTTGAGCAGACCCCAGCGTTTTTGCTGTGTCAGGAACCACATGCCATCAGACAGGTAAGGGAAATTCACCGCACCGTCATTGCAGAACTTCATGTAGTTAGGGTCGTTCCATTTTTTGCCCAGACCGTCTTCGTACTTCCCTTCAAAACGCTGGTCGATCACATCCACCGGACAGTTCACATAAGCTTTATCGGAGATGATCTCGGCGACCTTGTGGCGGTTTGCCATGTCGTCTATGTATTTGGACGCTTCTAGCACGGCCATGATCAGGGCGCGCGCCGTGTTGGGATATTTGTGCGCAAACTCGGCGGTACTCCCCAGCACTTTTTCAGGATGGTCTTTCCAGATATCTTGTGAGGTCGCCACAGAAAATCCGATCTTGTCGTAGATGGCTCGGTTGTTCCACGGCTCGCCCACGCAGAATCCATCCATGTTGCCGACGCGCATGTTCGCGACCATTTGCGGAGGTGGAACGGTGATGATCTTCACGTCGTTCAGCGGATTGATGTCGTGGCTGGCCAACCAGTAATTCAGCCACATGGCGTGCGTGCCGGTCGGGAAAGTCTGGGCAAAGGTGTAATCGCGTTTCTCGCTGTCCACCAGCTTTTTCAGAGCCTCGCCTGTGGTCACGCCCTTGTCCTTAAGCTGGTTGGACAGGGTGATTCCCTGGCCGTTGTTGTTCAGCGTCATCAGCACAGCCATATCTTTTTGTTGGCCACCGATACCCAATTGCACGCCATACACCAGACCATACAGGACATGTGCGGCATGCAGTTCGCCGTTCACCAGCTTGTCGCGTACCGCCGCCCAGGAGGCTTCCTTGGAGGGGATGATCTTGATGCCGTATTTCTCATCGAACTTCATCACCGAAGCGATCACCACCGAAGCGCAATCGGTTAACGGTATGAAACCCACCTTGATCTCTTTAAGCTCGGGCGCGTCGGAACCACCTGCCCACGCAGCGGCACGTGTGCCCATAGGCACCATAGACATGATTCCCGCCGCGCCTAGCAACGCACTTGCCTGCTTCATGAATTCTCTCCTGGTGTTGGGTTCAGAAGCGACTGTTGTTTGAACAACAGTGGATGCATTATTGGAGCTGCCTGTTTTTGAACGATCCATTTCCAATTCTCCTTTAATAAAAACGATGCTAAAAAAACAGAAAGGCGTCCGACTGCGCTATACGCAGTGGGACGCCTTTGTCCTGTACTGATAAATTCTACGAATCGCCGTTGATCCGTTGATGATTAGTTAAAAGCAATACTCATGCCACAAATACTAACAATTTTTATTGATTGTTAATCATATAGATAGCGTCACCCCCAACTTGTTGTTTGATTTGGCGGACCGGGGCAACGACTGTTGTTGGTGCATGGTCGAACCCAAAGCGGGGCGCGAGCAACAACATCCTCACGCACTCAATTCCTTGGCCAGGATGATCGCCTCGGCGATCTCGGCAAGTCGCTTGCCTTTGCTCATCGCCATACTGCGCATACGTTTGTAGGCTTCCGGCTCGCTGTAACCGTGGTCTGCTATCAAAATGCCCTTGGCCCTATCGACCAGTTTGCGTTCGACCAATTCGCTCTTGGCTTCCTTCAATTCATCGCGCAATCGCTTGTGTTCGGCAAAACGCGCGGCGGCCACCTGGATGATGCTGCTGAGATCCTCGCCCTGTACCGTATGCGCCACATAGGCACTGACACCGGCGCGCATCGCTGCTTGTATGCTGTCCTTGTCTTTTTGTGCGCCCAGGACAACCACCGGCTTTTCGAGCGTGGTGGACATCAGACTGATCTGCTCAAGCGTGTCACGTCCGGGTGCGTTGGCATCGACGATGATGACATCGGCTGATGCCGCTTGTATCGAATGCTCGTCTACCTGTTCCCAGGTCAACACACCAACGACATCGAAGTCGGCCAATTCGAGACTGGCCTTCAGCCAGGCCGCACGGTCTCTCACATCATCGATAATCAGAATTCTTTTCAATTTATTCCCCTATCTTTCTTTGGCTAGTCAGTGTCAAGCGCGCCGTATTTTTCATACGCATAGATTGATGCTTTGTCGCAAGAGAAATCCTTTGAGTTCGCACAACAACAGTGCGCTGCGCATTAAACAGGTGCGGCCATGACAGGTTGTCACGCTAGATGATGAGGGCGGTTTGATATGTACATTCGGGAATACTCTCTTCTGCACCTGCACGCAGAACCTCTCCCAAAATGATCAAAGCAGGGGCGCCTGCTTGTTGGGCCGCATCGGGCAAACGGGCGAGCGTGGTGTGGATTTTCTTCATCTCGGGTAGTGAGACGTTGCTGATCAGTGCCACCGGTGTGCTGCCTGCGAGACCGCGTTGAATCAGGGCTGCGGCGATCTCCGTGGCCTGACCGGACGCCATATACAAGACGCTCGTATCGGCAGCCAGAACGCTCTTCGCCCAATCGTTGCCAACTTCATTTTCACCGATGCGCGGCGTGACAAAGACGACGTTGCGACTGATACCGCGTTGCGTGAGAGATACGCCCAGCTCTGCGGCGGCAGCGAGTGCCGAAGTGATGCCGGGGACGATCTCGTACGCGATGCCAGCGGCTTGCAGCATGCTGATCTCCTCCTGGGCTCGGCCGAAGATCATCGGGTCGCCTCCCTTGAGACGCACCACCACAGCATGGCGTTGCGCTGCCTCGATAAGGGTGCGATTGATGAAACGCTGATCGGTTGAAATTTGGCGGCAACGTTTGCCGACGTCGATCAGTTGTGCTTCCTGGCGCGCCATCGCCAACAGTTCGGGCTGTACCAGCGCGTCATACAGCACCACATCAGCCTCTGCGAGCAATCGCGCACCACGCAGCGTGATCAAGTCTGCCGCACCGGGACCCGCACCGATCAAATACACTTTACCCATAGTCCTCACCTGTTCTATCGCACTTCTTAACTCGATAGAGTTTATGAAAGCAATAAACAGGCCACTATTTTTCAGGCGTTCAAATCATTATCAAGATCGAAACAAGAGGGTGTCGGCATCAAAACTGATTGCGCCACCCGCGCAAGGCGATAAAGACGGCGAGTTCGCCGCTGTCTTGCAAGCCCCGTCCCTGCAGGGTATGGATGATCTCGGGACTGGTGCAGCGCAGAAAGGGATTGGTGGCCAGTTCCAGGCCTATGCTGGAAGGCAAGGTGGGAAGCCCTGTTGCACGCAGATTGTGGGTCTCCAACGCGCGTTGTTGCAGGGCTGGATTGCCCGGCTCGCATACCAGCGCGAAGCGGATGTTGGCAGCGGTATATTCGTGTGCGCAGTACACCGGTGTCGTGGCCGGTAGGTGGCTCAGGCGTTGCAGGGAGTGATGCAGTTGCGCCAGCGTGCCTTCCTTGTTGCGACCGCAGCCCGCGCCGAACAGCACATCGCCACAGAACAGCATGTCGGGATGGTAATACGCGATGTGGTCGTCCAAATGACCAGGTAACTCCATGATATCAAAGCGCAAGCCGAATTCTGTCAGTGTGCATCGTTCACCTTCGCGCAGGTTATCGGTGATGTGCGGATTGTTGGGATGTCTGCGCCCATACACCGGTACGTTGTATACTCCGCGCAGTTTTTCGATGCCGCCTATGTGGTCATTGTGTCTGTGGGTGCACAGGATGGCGGCGAGGCGCAGCTTGTGCTGCTCGAGGAAGGCCAGGACGGGTGCCGCATCACCAGGATCGACCACGACAGCGATGCTGCCGTTGTGGATGGCCCAGATGTAGTTGTCGCTAAAAGCGGGTATGGCGATGATGTTGTACACGGTCTATATGAAAGTGTAAGCGATGTCTGATTGTAGATTATCTGCACAAAGTTTGAACGAATGGTTGAGTAGCGCTCAGGGCGACTATGTGTTGAAGCGCGAGCAGGATTACTTCGACAAGACCGTCGAGGATATCTTCGGCTTCAACGCGCTGCAATTAGGCTTGAGTGAACAACCGTTCCTGCGCCGCAGTCGTATGCCTTTGCGCATGAGCGGAGAAGAGGCAGTGACGGCAGATGTGCGCCTCTGCCATGATGAGTTGCCGTTCGCCTGCGAGAGTGTCGATCTGTTGCTATTGCCCCACATATTGGAGTTCGCCGAGAATCCACATCAGATTTTGCGTGAAGTCGAGCGCGTCATGATGCCTGAAGGTAACTTGCTCATCAGTGGCTTCAATCCTTATAGCCTGTGGGGCTTGCGCCGCAAGTTGGGTTGTAAGCAAGGTTACCCATGGTGTGGTAATTTCATCGCCCTGAAACGCTTGAAGGACTGGTTGGCGCTATTGGGTTTCGTGGTGGTGGATGTGCGCTTTTCGGCATATGTGCCGCCTTTCAATCGTGCCACCTCGCTAGCGCGTTGCTGTTTCATGGATGGCAGCGGAGACCGCCGTTGGGCTGGGAGCGGCGGGGTGTATTTCCTTCATGCCATCAAACGCGTGCCGGGGATGCGCTTGATACAACCAAAATGGAACAAGAAGTTGGTGGGCAGTCTGATACCTGCCGCACCCAAGATGAACAATAACAAATCACACAACGAGACCGATTAGTAATGAGTAAAACCGTAGTCGATATATATACCGATGGCGCATGCAAGGGGAATCCGGGTGTGGGCGGTTGGGGCGCCTTGTTGCGCAGCAAGGGTGTGGAGCGCGAGTTGTTCGGCGGCGAGCGCGAGACCACCAACAACCGTATGGAGTTGATGGGCGCGATCTCCGCTCTGGAGGCATTGAAGCGCCACTGTCAGGTTCGCCTGCATACCGATTCAAAATATGTCATGCAGGGCATCACCGAATGGATAGGCAACTGGAAGAAGCGCGGCTGGAAGACCGCCGACAAAAAGCCGGTCAAGAACGAGGACTTGTGGCGCAGGCTGGACGCCATCGTGGCCCAGCACGAGATCGAATGGATATGGGTGAAAGGTCATGCCGGACATGAAGACAACGAGCGCGCCGATGTGTTGGCGAACCGAGGTGTGGAGATGATATTGGAGAGTGCGGATGCGTAAGATCGTACTGGATACCGAGACCACCGGGCTGTATCCCGAGCAGGGCCACCGCATCATCGAAATCGCCGCCATCGAACTGGACGGACGCCGTGTCACCCAGAAGCACTTTCATCACTATCTTGACCCAGAGCGTGAAGTAGACGAAGGCGCGGCCAGGGTGCACGGTTTCACTTGGGATATGTTGCGCGGTCGTGCTAAGTTCGCCGATGTCGCGGCCAGTTTCTTGGAGTTCGTGGACGGGGCAGAACTGATCATCCACAACGCCCCATTTGATATGGGCTTTTTGAATCACGAGCTGAAACTGATGGGTCTGCCGGTCCTGCAGAATGAAGTAATGGACACCCTCAAGATCGCACGTGAGATGCATCCGGGCAAGAAGAATAGTCTGGATGCACTGTGTAGCCGTTACGAGATAGACAACACCCATCGCACCTTGCACGGCGCGCTGCTGGATACCGAACTGTTGGCGGAAGTCTATTTCGCCATGACGCGTGGCCAGAAGAGTCTGCTGGGGGATGACGATGCGCCCGTGCTGCGTATCCCCGCCGTGTTGGGGTTAGATGGCGCGCGTCCGGTGGTGCGGGTATTGCAAGCCAGTGCCGAAGAGTTGGCCTTGCATGAGCAGCAACTCGCCGACATTGATAAAGCCAGCAAGGGCGCATGTCTGTGGAAAGCATTGGAAGGCGTATGACAAGAACGAGCAAACCGGTACGTATCCTTTTTGCAACCTTGCTGGCATCGGTATTGTTGTATCTGGGCGTGTGTGGCTATATGTGGGCGACACAAAAAGAATTGATCTTCGAACCGACACCGGTGTTGCAAAGTACCCCGGCGCGCATGGGGCTCACGTATACCGAATTACACATTCCTTCGGGAGCCGGTGCTGAGCGTGGCGAGTTGGACGCATGGTGGGTTCCTGCCGCACACGGCGATAGCCCGACGCTGCTGTATCTGCATGGCAATGACCGCAATATCTCCAGCAATCTGAGTCATGTACAGCGATTGCATGATTTGGGTTATAACGTGTTGCTTACTGATTATCGCGGCTTCGGCAAGAGTACCGGAGGACAACCCAACGAAGCGAAAGTCTATGAGGATGCGGAATCTACATGGCGTTATATCATCGAGCAGGGGCATATCAATCCGCATAAGCTTTTCATCTACGGGCATTCTTTGGGCGGGGCAGTCGCCATCGATCTGGCAGTACGTCACGCCGATGCGGCCGGGGTGATCGTGGAAAGCACGTTTACGTCCATGCAGGCGATGGGGGAACTCGACTACGGTTACCTGCCGGTCTCCCTATTATTGAACCAACGCTTCGACTCTTTGCAGAAGATAGGGAAGTTGAAGCTGCCTATCCTGATTATTCATGGCACTTGGGACCGTATCGTCCCGGTTGATATGGCCAAACAACTCTATGCTGCTGCACCACAACCCAAGTCGTTGACGCTCATCGAAGGGGGCGGGCACGGCAACAGCGGCACGATAGGCTGGGTGGAATACCGCGATGCCTTGAATAGCTTCATCGAAAAATATCAGCATTAAATTTTAAGAACTCAAGCTCGTGAGAGCATATGGAATAACTATGAAAACAGATGTCATCATTATCGGTTCGGGCGCGGCAGGCTTGATGTGTGCCTTGCAAGCGGGACAACGCGGACGTTCCGTGGTGTTGCTCGACCACGCCAAGAAACTGGCGGAGAAGATCCGCATCTCGGGTGGCGGACGCTGCAACTTCACCAATATCAATACCAAACCGGACAACTTTATCTCCGAGAATCCTAATTTCTGCCGCTCGGCACTTTCGCGCTATACACCTCAGGATTTCATCGCGCTGATGCAGAAGCATGGCATCGGTTTTCATGAGAAGACGCTGGGACAATTGTTCTGCGATGAAGAATCCGAAGCCGTCATCGCTATGTTGCGCAAAGAGTGCGACGACGCGGGCGTGAAGCGTTTCATGAATTGCGAAGTCGAGCAGATCAAACACACGCCCTATGAAGGCGACCCGGGTGCCGGAAAGAAGGCCAAGTTCTATGTTGATACATCACGCGGCGAGTTCGAAGCGGTGTCGCTAGTTATCGCAACGGGTGGACTATCCATCCCCAAGACCGGCGCGACACCTTACGGCTATCATGTTGCGGAACAGTTCGGTGTGGCTATCACCAAGCTCAGACCCGGACTGGTGCCATTGACCTTCGCCCCCGATGATTGGAAGCCTTATTCTGAACTGACCGGCATCTCCTTCGAGGCCATCGTCACAACCGGCAAGCAGGCCTTCCGCGAGAACGTGCTGGTCACGCATCGCGGCCTGAGCGGCCCGGCCATCCTGCAGGCCTCATCCTATTGGCAACCCGGCACACCGTTGCATATCAATATGCTGCCGGATGTAGATATGGGAGAACTGCTCACTGAACAGAAGAACAGCAAGAAGCAACTCGCCAACTTCCTCACACAGTGGTTCGCCAAGAGCTTCGCCGACGCGTGGTGCGAGCAACTCACCGCACGCAGCAAGATCGCCAATCTGCCGCTCAACCAATACAACGACAAACAACGAAAACTGATCGCCACCGAGTTGCATGACTGGCAAGTCACGCCGTCCGGCACTATGGGGTATGCCAAGGCCGAAGTCACTTGTGGTGGCATAGACACCCGCGCGCTGTCATCCAAAACCATGGAATGCAACGACGTACCGGGACTGTATTTCATCGGTGAAGTGGTCGATGTGACTGGCTGGCTAGGTGGCTACAACTTCCAGTGGGCCTGGGCCTCAGGCTATGCGGCGGGGCAGGCGGTCTAATCATCCAGGCGATGGCCTAGATGACCTCATCAATCCGTCGAGCTGTTACATGAGCCTTCCGAATGAAAACCCCGCAGATGAAGTTATGTGCCATTGCAGCGGCACCAAGCGAGGCTATATTGAAAATCTGTTCGAGCAAGGTATGGATATCAATGCGATTTCAAGATGGACGGGCGCGCTCTCGGGCTGTGGTGGCTGCGAATGGGATATCGCACAGTTCCTGAGAGACTTGTCCGAACGAAAAAACAATAGTTGAACAATCAACCCATCGCACTAGTGTCCGGTTAAGAATCGAATAGATTCAATTGGTTGTTGAAATCGGTGTTTGTCTGGCGGCCCACCGACGCCCTGCAAGGCTTGTTGTATGGGCATTTTCTCGAACAGAGTGACCGACAGAATCTGTAGCAAAGTGTAGAGTGAAGCGTCCAGGTTGAGACGCTTCTTGATGATGGCGACGAGCACATAAACCGAAACGGCTATCCAGATTTGCGACTTCACCGCATTCTCGGATGTGCCATAGAAACGTTGGATACGAAGATGCTGTTTCACCCATTTGAAGAACAACTCCACCTGCCAGCGACTCTTGTAGAGCGCGCAAATCGTTGCCGCTGGCAACGTAAAGTTGTTGGTGAGGAACACCAGCGTCTTGCCGGTTTCTGGGTCTTTGAAGCGGATGCGGCGCAACGACTCCGGGTAATCCTGCCGGGTGTAAATCCCATCCAGCACAATCGTCTGATCGCAGATGATGCCGGTACTCCGATCCGTCTGCGCCGAATACATCCGGTGCGCATCGAGATTCGACTTGGCGCGAGTGACGAAGAACGCACCAGCCAGATGCAAGCGATGCAGACGCGCGAAATCGACATAGGCCCGATCCATGACGTAGATCGCACCGGCTTCTGGAATCAACAAATCGAGTGCGCGAACATCGTGCATCTTGCCATCGGAAACGTGAATGAAGCTGGGAATGCTGCCGCGCAAATCCAACAGCGTATGCATCTTTACCGCCGCTTTGGTGGTTCGGAAATGCGCCCATGGAAACACCGACAGACACAGGTCGATGGTGGTCGAGTCCAACGCGTAGACCGTGTTGGTCAGATCCAACCCCAAGTCTTCGCTGGCGTAAAGTGTTCTGGCTTGAGTAATCAAACGATGTGCAAACTCGGCATAGATGCGCCAGTCGCGCAGCTCGTTGGCGTCGGCCAGCGTAGAGCGAGACACGGCTTCGCGAATGCCCATGTGATAGAGCTTGCCAGATTGTGCCGACAAGCACGCTTCGATATCGCGCAGGCTCTCGCGATAGGTGAGTTGAGCGAATGCCAGAACACGGAAGTGCTCGGCACAGGTCAGCGTCCTGACGCGGTGATCGCCGCCATGCCGAGCGACTATGCGATGGAAGGTCTTCCAAGGAAGGAAGTCCATGATCTGGGCGAACAATGTCTTGCCAACGTACATCGCAATCTCCGGCAGCAGCAAAGCTGCCAGACTGCACTAAGGCATGTTCGCCGTTCAAGTCGGAGACACTATCAAAATCTCCGCATGCAGCATCAAATAAGGGTTCCAGAGTCATGGGATCGTTTTTAACCGGACACTAGTTTCTACTTAGCCCCCCAATTTTCCGAGACACCCTATGAACGAAGAACGTTTAGTGAACTTAGAAACAAAGATTACTTTTCAGGAAGACTTGATAGAGGAGTTGAACAAGACTGTCTATCAGCAGCAGCAAAAGCTCAGCCAGCTTGAATCGGTCTGCGCTACGCTCGCACGCCACATCCAATCACTGGCTGAAGCCGGAGGTGAGAGTAAGTCCGCGAACGAGCGGCCTCCACACTATTAGCATGCAGTCCATCAGGTCATTGAGCTCAACCTGATTTGTCTGACAACTTGATGGTAGGCCGTGTCCATGCGGACGCTGCGCTCTTGTATACTTCCCTAACACTGACACTCACTGTTATCCATTATGTCTTTGACCCATCCATCCCGCAGCGCAGCACATGAACTGATCGCTTTCATCGACGCCAGTCCCAGCCCATGGCACGCAGTGGCGAGCGCCGAGGCGTATTTGTTGGCGAGTGGTTTCACCCGGCTGGAGGAGGGCGGCCGCTGGCAACTCGTGGCGGGTGGTCATTATTACGTGGTGCGCGGTGGTGCGTCGATGATCGCATTCGTGTTGGGCAGTCTGCCGATGGCAGAGGCGGGTTTACGCATCGTCGGTGCGCATACCGATTCTCCTGGCTTAAGACTCAAGCCCAAAGCGGCATTGGGCGAAGAGGGTCTCGCGCGCTTGGGCGTGGAAGTGTATGGGGGGCCGATACTGGCCACGTTCACCGACCGGGATTTGAGTCTGGCGGGGCGGGTCGTGCTGCGCACCTCGGCGGGATTGGAAACACGGTTGTTGCGCTACGACCAGCCCCTAGTGCGACTACCCAATCTGGCGATCCATATGAATCGCGATGTCAATGAGCAGGGCTTGAAGATCAACAAGCAGACGGAATTGCCTCTGATCTTGGGGCAGCTTGGCGAGGGAGAGGATGCTGAAGTACATCTGCGCAAGTTGTTGGCCGACGCTGTCCAAGGGGACGCGGCTGACCTGCTGAGTTGGGAGCTGGCTGTCTATGATGTGCAGAAGGGCTGTTTGTGGGGGGCGAACGAGGAATTCATCGCGGACAGTCAGTTGGACAATCTGGCTTCTTGCCATGCGGCGCTTACAGCGTTGCTCGCGACCGAGCAGCCGACCGCCACCTGCATGGCAGCCTTATTCGATCATGAGGAAGTCGGCAGCGAGAGTGCGACCGGTGCGGGCGGCAGTTTCATCAGCGACGTATTGAATCGTATCACCTTCCATGCCGAACTGGACGAGGTGGATAGGCAACGTGCCATGGCGCGCAGCTTCCTCATCAGCGCCGATATGGCGCATGCCTACCATCCCAACTTCCCGGCTGGCTATGAACCCAATCACAAGGTGAGGGTAAATGGCGGTCCTGTCATTAAGAGCAACGTCAATCAACGTTATAGCAGCAATGCAGAGACGTCAGCGCGTTTCATGGGTTATTGCGAGCAGGCCGGGGTACCGTACCAGCAATACGCACATCGCGGCGACCTGGGGTGCGGCAGCACCATCGGCCCTATGGTAGCGGCACAGTTGGGCATTGCAACGGTGGACGTCGGCTCACCCATGTGGGCGATGCATAGCGCACGTGAGAGTGCGGGGGCGCAGGACCATGCCTATATGATTGCGGCCTTGACCGCTGCGTACGCCAGTTGAAATAAAGCTGCGCACTTTTATCGCCCACACTAACTGTCCCGTAAACATGGCTATCGAAACCGAACTCAAACTGCGATTTACGCCCGCACATCTGGCCAAGTTGAAACGGCATGCGCTGCTCAAAGAACATCAGTTAGCTCAGGCAGTGACTAAACGTTTATATAACGTGTATTTCGATACTCCAGAACTTGACCTGCATCGCACGATGATGGCGCTGCGTTTGCGTCGTAAAGGAAGTCTATGGCTGCAGACTTTAAAAGGCGGCGGAGCCATCAAGGGCGGATTACATCTGCGCAACGAGTGGGAAGTGCCGGTACGCGGTGAGGCGCTGGACTTTTCCGCTGCGGTCACGGCGGAGTGGGATGAGTTATTACCTGTCGCCTGGCGCGAAAAACTGCAGCCCTTGTTCGTCACTGATTTCATTCGCAGCACGCGGGAGGTGGTGTGGCAGGGTGCGCATATCGAGGTGTGTATGGATCGCGGCCAGATCAGTGGTGGCGGGCGTATGCATGAGATATGCGAATTGGAACTGGAGCTTATATCCGGTGAGCCGCAGCAGTTGTTCGGACTGGCCTTGGCGATATTGGACGTCGTACCCTTCGAGATCGAGATGGTGAACAAGGCCGAATATGGTTTCCGTTTGCTGAGCGGTACGACGGAGCAGCCTCACAAGGGTGTCCTCCCGCTGCTTGACCCTAAACGTGGCCTTGCCGATGGCTTACAGACCGCGCTCAGCGCCTGCTTGCTGCAATGGCAACGTAACTGGCGCGGCGCTTTGGTTGGCAAGGAGGGGGAGTTTCTGCATCAGGTGCGTGTGGCCTTGCGCCGTATGCGCGTGTTACTACACCTCATGCAGCAGTTACGCGACGATGAGACGCTGGGTTGTTTCACCGCTGAGTTGGCCGATCTGTCCTTATTGTTGGGGCAGGTGCGCGATTGGGATGTGTTCATCGATCAGACCTTGCGTCCACTCTATCCAAAACCACTCAAGCGCGACGGTTCGGATGTATTGTGGGAGGCGAGCAAAGATGCCCGTGGTGTATGTCATGCTGCGCTGTGTGCGGTTGCCCCTGATGTGCAAAACTTGATGCTGCGTTTCGCGCAATGGATGTACTCGGATTATTGGCAACGCTTGGAAATGGATGAGCGCCATGTGCGTGACTTGGCCGCACATAGACTGAACAAACAGACACATCATCTGGCTTTGCAAGTGGCGCGCAGCGATGGCCGTGATGCCTATCAGTTGCATGAGCTGCGTATCATGGCGAAGAAGCTCAGATACAGTGCCGAGTTCTTCGCTGCCTGGTTCGATGCAAAACATACGGCAGCTTTCTTGCACGCCTTGAGTGCGGTGCAACAGGAACTGGGGCAGATCAACGACGCGACAATCGCCTACCGATTGCTGGATGAGCTGGCCCTCGACACGAAGGCTGCGCATAGGGTGCGGGATGCAGTGACGGTGGATATGCATGAGCATTTCGCGGCACTGGTCTTGGCTTTAAAGCATTACGACAAGCAGAAGATATTTTGGCGGGTCTGAGCGGGATGCCTACCTGGCAACGTGACGCGCTGATGGCGACACCGATGTTCGCGCCGCTGCGTGAGGTCATCGCACAATTGGGAGAGGCGTTCCCTACCCAGAATGAACTCAATCAACTGCTAGCCCGGCGTACAGATCAGATCATGGTAGATAGCGGACATGGACTGCGCTTTGTACCGCAACAAACCGGCAAACTGGGTTTCGAATCGCAGTACGAGCCGCGCTGCTATCTGTCTGGCGAGGTGCAGAGCCGAAGCGATAACTGGCACGACCTGCTCAACGCGCTGGTATGGCTGACCTTCCCCAAGATCAAGGCCGCCATCAACACCCGTCACTATCAAGCCTTGCTGCAACAGCATGACCTGTCCGGCAGCAGTCAGCGCGGCGCGGTGCGCGATACCAATACTTTGATGGATGAATCCGGCGTGATCGTCGCCTGCGCCGACCCGATACTGGCGCGCGCCTTGCGCGATTTTCAGTGGCGCGAACTGTTCTGTCAGCGTCGCGCAGAAGTGCGGCGAAATATGGGTTTCTATCTGTTTGGTCACGGCTTGTATGAGAAGGTGTTGCAGCCTTATGTAGGACTGACCGGTCAGGGCATCATCCTGGACGTAGATGCCGAATTCTTTGCCTGGCCACAACAGCAGCAACTGGCACATCTGGATGAGAGGCTGGCCGCGTATTGGGCGGATGCAGGGAATTGTTTGAGCACACGCGAACTGTCCCCCGTGCCACTGCTGGGTGTGCCGGGCTGGTGTGCCAACAACGAAGACCCAAGCTATTACGACGACACGCGATATTTCCGCCCAGGCAGGCGCGGTACGCCATGAATGATCTGCCTTATCTACGCGGCTATCCCGAGAGCCTGCGTGCGCAAGCGCGTGAGTTGCTGACCCTGGGCAAGTTATCAGGTTTTCTGCAAGCGCGTTACCCAGCCACGCATACGGTGCGTAGCGATAAAGCGCTGTATGACTATGTGATAGCGTTGAAGAACGAGGCCATGCGTGCCGCACCGGCGATACACAAGGTCACATACGACAGCCGTTTGCAGGTCTTGCATCGCGCATTGGGCATACATCGCGCCAGTTCCAGAGTTCAGGGCAGCAAACTGCGCGCGCATAACGAGATACGCATCGCCGTCATGTTCAAAGACACACCGCCCGAGTTCTTGCGCATGATCGTGGTACATGAGTTGGCGCACCTAAGGGAGATGGAACACAACAAGGCGTTCTATCAGCTGTGTTTGTATATGGAGCCTAATTATCACCAGTACGAATTCGATCTACGCCTTTACTTAACGTAGCAAGATTTTGAACGGATAGAGATCGTCGACTCAATAATATCAAAGTGAACTTATTGCAGACTTTTTCGGCGTGTGCCTGTCAAACAGCGTCCAATACTTTCCACTAGTCAGCGTCCAATTGTTTCCACTTTTTCAGCCTTCTGAGGGCGATTCTTG
>CAWKIN010000011.1:0-98536 GCA_963849875.1 uncultured beta proteobacterium | reverse complement strand
GAACGCCAGCGGTCTGGGTATACGTGCGCTAGCCGATGCCTTGCAGAGCGAGGGCATGGAAGTATTGGGGGTGACCAGTTATGGTGACCTGACCTCTTTCGCGCAACAGCAGAGTCGTGCGTCTGCCTTTCTGCTCTCTATCGACGATGAGGAATTTGGCTCGGGTAGCCCGGAAGATACGACACATGCATTGAAGAGCCTGAAGGCCTTCGTTGAAGAGATACGTTTTAAGAACGCGGACATCCCCATCTATCTGTACGGCGAGACACGCACATCGCGCCATATCCCAAACAACATCTTGCGCGAGTTGCATGGCTTCATCCATATGCACGAGGACACGCCCGAGTTCGTGGCGCGTCATATCATCCGTGAAGCCAAGTCTTATCTGGATGCGCTAGCTCCGCCGTTCTTCCGCGCGCTATTGCATTATGCGCAGGATGGTTCCTATTCTTGGCATTGCCCCGGACACTCGGGCGGTGTGGCGTTCTTGAAGTCGCCCGTGGGGCAGATGTTCCACCAATTTTTTGGCGAGAACATGTTGCGCGCTGACGTGTGTAACGCGGTGGAAGAGCTGGGTCAGTTACTGGATCACACCGGCCCCGTAGCCGCGTCCGAGCGCAATGCTGCGCGTATCTTCAATTCCGACCATTTGTTCTTCGTCACCAACGGAACTTCTACATCCAACAAGATCGTGTGGCATTCGACCGTCGCGCCAGATGACATCGTAGTGGTGGATCGCAACTGCCATAAGTCCATATTGCACGCCATCATGATGACCGGCGCGGTGCCTGTTTTTCTCACGCCTACGCGTAATCACTACGGCATCATCGGGCCTATACCCAAGTCCGAGTTTGACATGAAGAGCATACAGCGCAAGATCGATGCGAATCCCTTCATCAAAGACAAGACCAAGAAGCCGCGCATTTTGACGATCACGCAGAGTACCTATGATGGCGTGGTATACAACGTCGAGATGCTCAAAGAGATGTTGGACGGCCAAATCGACACGCTGCATTTCGACGAAGCATGGTTGCCGCATGCGGCCTTCCACGACTTTTACAAAGATATGCACGCGATAGGCAAAGACCGTCCGCGTGCAAAAGAATCGATGATCTTCGCCACTCAGTCCACCCACAAATTGCTGGCTGGGCTGTCGCAAGCCTCACAGATTCTAGTGCGCGAGCCACAGAGTAAGAAACTCAACAAACATATCTTCAACGAAGCCTATCTGATGCACACCTCAACTTCGCCGCAATACGCCATCATCGCCTCGTGCGACGTGGCGGCTGCGATGATGGAGGCGCCTGGTGGTACGGCGCTAGTGGAAGAGTCCATCGCCGAAGCGCTGGATTTTCGTCGTGCCATGTACAAAGTCGATGAAGAGTACGAGGACGACTGGTGGTTCAAGGTGTGGGGCCCAGGTTCTATCGCCGAAGAAGGCATAGGCACACGTGACGACTGGATGCTGCATGCTGATGATAAATGGCATGGATTCGGCAATCTGGCCGAGGGCTTCAATATGCTCGACCCGATCAAGGCCACCATCATCACGCCTGGACTGGATGTGGACGGTGGTTTCTCCGAGAGCGGCATCCCAGCGGCGATGGTCACCAAGTATCTGGCCGAGCACGGCGTGATCGTGGAGAAGTGCGGCCTGTATTCTTTCTTCATCATGTTCACTATCGGCATCACCAAGGGCCGCTGGAACACGCTGCTCACCGCGCTGCAGCAGTTCAAGGACGACTACGACAAGAACCAGCCGATGTGGCGCATCCTGCCGGAGTTCGCGGCCAAGTATCCGAAATATGAGCGCGTCGGCCTGCGCGACCTTTGCCAGCAGATACACGAGGCGTATACCTTGCACAACGTGGCGCGCATGACCACCGAGATGTATCTGTCGGATATGCAGCCGGCGATGAAGCCTTCCGACGCCTTCGCCAGGATGGCGCACGACGAAATCGACCGTGTCGAGATCGATGACCTTGAGGGCCGTATCACGGCGGTGTTGCTGACCCCGTATCCGCCCGGCATTCCGCTGCTGATTCCCGGTGAGATATTCAACAAGACCATTGTGGATTACGTGAAGTTCGCGCGCGACTTCAACCAGAAGTTCCCCGGCTTCGAGACCGACGTGCACGGTCTGGTCGCGGAAGAAGTCGATGGCGTGAGACGTTATTTCGTGGATTGCGTGCGCTAGATGACGATAAGGTAGAGTCGGAACCGGGGCGAAAAAAGGGCGGATATTCCGCCTTTTTTATTTGTGCAGGGATTGTTTTCCGGTCTAGATGCCCAGTGAACGCCACAAACGCATCAGGTGACGCGAGGTCGCGAGGGATGCCAGGGCATAAGCGCCGCCTTCGATCTCTTTACGCGCATCTTCGGTCTTGCCGTCCAGTGCCAGATTCAGCACATGGCCGGCACACTTGTGGAAGTGGGTGTGGGCGCTGACCAGTTCCTTGAACTCGGGATGGTTGCCGTAGTCGTTGCTACACTGACCGTAAAGCCACTTGCCCAGTACGCACTGGTTGTCCTGCGCGATGATGCGCGGATCCAAGACTTCGGTGCCGGTGCCATCCACCACACCCATCAGGCGCATCTTCCATTTGATATGGGCCTCGAGTGCGGTCTTAAAGTTCAGGCCGCCGATCTCCTCACACGCATCTTCTTTTAGCCCTGCTATCTCTTTATCGTTGGCACCGAATATTGATTTCCACCAGTTCATGTCGCACCTCAGCTTAAGAATGATGTTGCGTGTGGTTTTTGCGTAGCGCTTGTGGCATGACGCAAGCGCTACTAAAAAATCATATTGTGCTTAGTATCCTTGATGGCTGTGCTCAATCGCGGCGCGGATGGAAGGTGATAGGGATGATGCTGGGTGGCGCGCTCTTGGCGATATGTTTCTTCATCTTGCCCATCACATGCATCTCACAGGGCTTGCAGTCGAAGCGCAGCGTTAGTTTCTCGCTGCCGTTCACCAGCGTCATCGGCTCGGCGCGCACCTGACCCTGCACGCCAACCACGCCCTTGGCCTGTTTGGGGCACAGACTGAGCGAATAGCGTATGCAGTGACGCGTCACCATCAGCGACACCTCATCGTTCTCCTTATGTGCCTCGTAAGCGGCCGCAATCAACTTCACGCCGTGCAGTTCATAGAAGCTGCGCGCGGCAGCGTTGTAGACGTTGGCGAGGAAAGACAGAGTGTCTTCGGGATAACGCGCGGGAGGTTGCAGCGCTGTTTTGCGCTCGGGGCGCTTGCAGGCTTGCAGACGTGCCGCCATCAGCGCCAGTGCGGCCTCACGGCGCAAGCCATTCAACGCCGAGTTGGGGACGAACCAAGGTTGTTGCCAGTTGATGGCTAGTGTGCCCAGTTCGAATTCGGTGCTGCCGAAGCGCACCAGTTGTTTGCGCACTTGCTGTTCGGCTTCCTCCGGATGTTGTGCGGATTGTTTTTCGGTGACCAGATGTGCGGTAGCGCTGATGCCGTCCTCGTCGCGCAGGGTCAGCGCGTAGCCCATTGCAGTCTCGGCGAATACCGCATCTATGGCGATATGGCGCGTGGCGGACTCCTTGGTCAGCGCATGCTCCCAGGCATGGTCGCGGTTGCGGCTGATGGTGCTGCCTACGCGCAGGCCTTCCAGCGTGTGCATGGCCTCGTTGGGATAGACGCGCCACAGCGTGCCGTCCTCGGTCTGGTGTTTGCGCTGCACCACGTTGGCCTGCAGGCCGTGCACCACGCGTTTGTGCTGGTAGTTTAGACCGTCGCTGTTGGCGAGGTCTTCATTGGCGGTCATCTCGAACCACTTGTCGCCGAGCTGGGTCACATAGCCCAGTTCTAATCCGATGAAGGTGGGCGTATCGAAGGCGCCGATGTCGGCTTGACGCCCGTTGGAAAAATAATCGGTCGCGCCACGATGGAAGGTCTTGTCCGGGTCGGGAGTGAACAACAATCGAGTTGCGCCACTGGACGCGGCATGCAGATCGGAGCGTTCGGTCAATATCTGATCCAGCAACAAACGGTAATGGCCGGTGATGTTCTTCACATAGCCCGCATCCTTGTAGCGGCCCTCGATCTTGAAACTGCGCACCCCGGCGGCGATCAGCGCGCGCAGGTTGTCGCTCTGGTTGTTGTCCTTCACCGACAGCAGATGCTTGTCATAGGCGACCACACGGCCCTGCGCGTCTTGCAAGGTGTAAGGCAGGCGGCAGGCTTGTGAGCAGTCACCGCGATTGGCGGAGCGTCCGGTATGTGCATGGCTGATGTTGCACTGCCCGGAATACGCCACGCACAGCGCGCCGTGGATGAAGTGTTCGATGATGGTGTCGGCCGGCACGGCGGCGCGCACCTTGGCGATCTCGCTGATGGTCAGCTCGCGCGCCAGCACCAGCTGCGAGAAACCCACGTCGGACAGGAAGCGCGCCTTCTCCGGGGTGCGGATGTCGCATTGCGTGGAGGCGTGCAGCGCGATAGGCGGCAGGTCGAGTTCCAGCAGTCCCATGTCCTGCACGATGAGCGCATCCACGCCGGCGTTGTAACAGTCGTAAGCCAGTTGTCGTGCGGCATCCAGCTCGGCATCGTGCAAGATGGTGTTGAGCGTGACGAAGATACGTGCGTGATAGCGGTGCGCGTATTCCACCAATGCAGCGATGTCTCTGATGGCGTTGCCTGCCTTGTCGCGCGCGCCGAACGAGGGGCCGCCGAGATACACCGCATCCGCGCCGTGCAGGATGGCATCCCGTCCGATGGCGGCGGTCTTGGCGGGGGCGAGCAGTTCTAGGGAGTCTGGGTGCATGGTGATGTCGGATTAAATGACGTCAACTGTCACCAGCGCGATGAAGGCGGCGAACAGGGCGAAATGGCTGATGCCTTCGATGGCGTTGGTCTCACCATCGTGCAGGTTATTCATCACGGTGAGGAAGGTCAGCAGCAGCATGCCGCCTTGCACCGTGGTGAGGGCCATCACGATAGGCTCGCCACGATACAGGGCGATAGCTTCTATCACCGGCAGGGTGAGCAGCACGGTGGCCAGCGAGGCGCCCAGCGCGATGTTGATGGTGGTCTGCATGCGGTCTTGTTGCGCGGCTTTGAGTGCGGTCAGTATCTCGGGGCTGGCGGAGATCAAGGCCACCAGCACGGCAGGGATAGCCTTGGGCAGACCGCTGCCGGCCAGTCCGGCGTCCAGCAGTACCGACAATATCTCCGAGAGCAGGCCGACCAGCACAATGGCGAACAGCATCAGGCCTATGTGCAAAGCGTTGGGGCTGTTGGCCTGGTCATGCGCTTCTGCATCGGTCTCGGATGAGTACTCGAAGAACTTGCGGTGCTCCACGGTCTGCAGACGCAGGAAAGCCAGATACATGATGGCCATGATGCCGATAGAGAAGGCGGAATAGATCTGCCATTTGTCGCTGGGTACGAAGTCGGGCAGAAACATGCCGATGCCGATGGCGACCAGCAGCATGGCGATGAACGAGTTGGCTGAATCCACGTTGTATTTGGAGCTGCCGTGCTTCATGCCGCCGACGATGGCCGCCAGGCCCAGGATGCCGTTGATATCGAACATGATCGCAGCGAACACGGTGTCGCGCGCTAGCGTGGGATTGGGTTCGCCGCTCAGCAGTACCACCAGTATCACCACCTCGACCGATACCGCCGCCAGCGTCAGCACCAGTGTGCCGTAAGGTTCACCGAAGCGCAGCGCCAGTATCTCGGCATGATGGGCGATACGGAACGCCACCCCTATGATGGCGACGAGTATCACCAGCAACAGTCCCAACAGCGCGATGCCGCCATGGGTCAGCGCGCTGTGTTCAAAGGCGAAACCCACTACCAACACCAGCAAGGAGAGGACGATAGGGGTCTCAGCGCGCAGGTATTTAAGCGATCGAATCATTTACGTTTATAGGTCACGAAGTGATAGTCGAATACTTCCGGCAATTCCTGATGGTGTATCTCGCGTGCGGTCTCGCGCCATTCGCGGATGTCGAAGTAGGGGAAATGTGCATCGCCTTCCACTTCCTTCTGTATCTCAGTGATGTACATGGTGTCGGCGAACGCTAGTGCCTGATGGTAAACCTCAGCCCCGCCCACGATGAAGATCTGCGGGTCATGGAAGCTATGTGCCACGGCATCCGGTATCGAATTCACCATCACGCAGCCGGGGAGATGCAGATGAGCGTTATGCGTCACCACCACCGTGGTGCGGCCGGGCAACGGCCTGCCTATGGACTCGAAGGTCTTGCGCCCCATGATGATGTGATGCCCCATGGTCATGGCCTTGAAGTGTTTGAGGTCGTCAGGGCAGCGCCAGGGCAGGGTGTTGTCCACGCCTATAATGCGATTCTTGGCCATGGCCACGATGATGGCGATGCTGGCGGGCTGGGTCATACCGCCACCTCGGCTTTGATGGCGGGATGCGGGTCATAGCCTTCCAGCGAGAAGTCCTCGAATTTGAATCCCAGTATGTCCTTCACGTCGGGATTGATCTTCATGGTCGGCAGCGCGCGCGGTTCACGCGACAACTGCAGCGCGGTCTGCTCCATATGGTTGGAATACAGATGTGCATCACCCAAGGTGTGGATGAATTCGCCGTATTGCAGATCGCACACCTGCGCCATCATCATGGTCAGCAGCGCATAGCTGGCGATATTGAAGGGTACGCCTAGAAAGATATCGGCACTGCGCTGGTACAACTGACAGGACAATTTTCCGTCGGCCACATAGAACTGGAAGAAGGCATGGCAGGGTGCCAGCGCCATCTGGTCCAGTTCGCCGACGTTCCATGCCGAGACGATGATGCGGCGCGAATCGGGATTGCCTTTAAGTTGGTCTACTGCAATCTTGATCTGGTCGATGACGCGGCCATCCACGGTAGACCAGGAGCGCCATTGTTTGCCGTACACCGGACCAAGGTCGCCATTCTCATCCGCCCATTCGTCCCAGATACGCACGCCGTGTTCCTTGAGGTAGGCGATATTGGTGTCGCCCTGCAGGAACCACAGCAGTTCGTGGATGATGGATTTGAGATGACATTTCTTGGTGGTCACCAGCGGGAAGCCTTGCGCGAGATCGAAGCGCATCTGGTGGCCGAACACGCTCGTCGTGCCGGTGCCGGTGCGGTCGGATTTTTGCGCGCCGTGCGTCTGCACGTGTCGCATCAGGTCTAGGTATTGGCGCATGTTTTAGCCCCTATGTTGGCGGGGTCGAATGACATTTTTTGAGGACGCAATGCTAGCACAATTGCCTGTATTCCCCACCCTGCCCCTAGGACGCCCCGCTCAAGTCACACATGGCTGCTTGAGGGTGGCGATGTAGAAATTATGCCGTCATGCGATCAAACCTAGATATTGTGCCGCACTCACGCAGCCGAAAGCCAGCACGGTGATCGCCATCACGCCGGTCGCCAACCATCCCAACCAGCGCAGACGGTGGCTGATGACAAAGTCTCCCATGATGCGTCTTTGGCTGGAGATACGCATCATGGCGATCATCAGGGGGACGGATATCACGCCATTGACGACGGCGCTCCACACGAGTCCTTGCACCGGGTCGATAGGGCTGAAGTCCAGCAGCACACCTACCACGGTAGCGAGTGCGATGATCGCATAAAAACCTTTTGCAGCTTTCAGTTCCAGCCCCAGACTGGATGACCAGCGAAAGGTCTCAGCAACTGCATAGGCTGCAGAACCGGCCAATACCGGTACGGCCAGCATGCCCGTGCCGATGATGCCGGCCGCGAACAGGATAAAAGTGAACTCTCCGCCTATAGGCCGCAAGGCTTCGGCTGCCTGTGCCGAGGTGTGGATGTCGTGAGCACCGTGGGTGAACAGTGTTACGGCGGTGGTGAGCATGATGAAAAAGGCGATCAGATTGGAGAACGCCATTCCCAACACCGTATCTATATTGATGCGATGTAGATGGTGTTTTGCATCATCCGGTGACAGCCGCAACGATGCGCCAGCACGCTCTACCTGCAACTCCTCCACCTCTTGTCCGGCCTGCCAGAAGAACAAATAGGGGCTGATGGTCGTACCGAATATCGCGACGATGAGCAGAAGATATTCGGGCGAGTATTCAATCTTGGGCACGACGGTGGCGTGTAGCACCTGCGCCCAAGGGACGTGCACTGCGAACACGGTGCCCACGTAGGCGAACAGGGACAACGTCAGCCATTTCAAGACGCGCACATAGTTCTGATAAGGGATGAATATCTGCAATAACAAACAAACCATGCCGATCAAGACCGCATAGATGTGGCGAGGTCCGCCGAGCACCAACTGCATCGCGTCGGCCATGGCAGCCAGGTCTGCGCCGATGTTGATGGTGTTTGCGAACAGCAGCAGCGTCACCAGGGATAACGCCACTCCTTTGGAATGGGTCTTCGCAATGTTCGCACCCAGTCCGCGACCGGTGACGCAGCCTATGCGCGCACTGATGACTTGGATGCCGACCATCAACGGATAGGTCAGGAAGATGGTCCACAGGGTGCCAAAGCCATACTGTGCGCCACCCTGAGAGTAGGTGGCGATCCCGCTGGGGTCATCATCAGCCGCGCCGGTGATGAGGCCTGGACCGAGTTTCTTCAACCAATTCTGGTAAGTGCGTTGCATGGCTGACTAGGTGTTGGAAAGTGGCTCGGATTCTGACACGACCCGAATCAGGACGCGTGCAAGGTTTGTAACGATATGTGTATCTGTGGCCGTTCGTGCAGCGACAGGCAAAGAAAAAGCCCGGTACTTGCGTACCGGGCTTTTAACGATTCAAGTAACTATTACGCTGCTTGGATGTTCGATGCTTGCTTGCCTTTAGGACCTTGAGTCACTTCAAAGCTGACTTTTTGACCTTCTTGCAAAGATTTGAAACCGTTCATGTTAATCGCTGAGAAGTGCGCGAACAAATCTTCGCTACCATCATCAGGAGTTACAAAACCGAAACCTTTTGCGTCATTGAACCATTTTACGATGCCTGTTGCCATGTCATTACTTCCTTATGAAAAAGCGGAAAATACTTCCGCAAAACTATTTGAATCGAAGATTGCTCATGGCGAAACCAGGACTGCAAACACTTTGAATCAAATAACTGGAAGCCTTGTACGCCTATAGTGGCAGTATCGTCAACTTATTTAATTTTTGATTGCGGGTGTGTGAGCGCGAATACTGCAACTTTGAGGGTATTTCATAGGTCGTATCGTATTGAATATAGATAATATTTCACATATTACACCACCCTGGTGTCGGGGCTATTTCAGGCTTGCATGATATAGCTAATGACATTGATATTTTGTCACTTACAGGCGGGGGCGCGTGGCGCGATAGTTTGACTATCAAGCCGCCAGAGGGAGCGCAGCGGCACACAAGAATTCACTCAAAACTGAAACTATAGGACACATCGATGGCGTTCTCGAAGCCCGCTTGGGTGATGATGTTGATTCTGGGGGTGAGCGTATAAGTGAGCTTGGTTACACCTGCAGCCGCAGTCACGCCTTGCTCGTAACTGAGGAAGGCACGTGCCGATAGTCGTTTTCCTACCACGGCGATCTGGTTGCTCAAGGGATCGGCATTGGCCGCAGGTGTGCCTTGCGCAGTTGTAGTGTTGGTACCGCTGCGCAGCGACAGTTGATCGATGCCCATCGATTGTTTGAGTTGACCGGTGACACCGGTCGAGCCGCTCCCCACCACGCTCTCGGCCGCGGCCAGCAGTAGCGATATGTCGGTGCCGCTGGCATCGGGTGGGCGTCCCAGCACGATCCAGGAGAGCTTCTCGGTGTCGGGCACGGTAGGCGTGGAGACCAGTTGCACTACCGGATGCAGCGCCGTGCCGGTCACCGTCACACCCGCCTCCACGCTTAGTCCCTTGCGTACTGCGAGGATGTTCAGGCTGGGGTCGTAGATCGGTCCGGCGAAATTCACGATGCCGCGTTCCACGGTCAGGTTCTGCCCATAGGCCTCAAAACTGGCGTCGCGTGCGCTGATGGCACCAGTGACGCGCAATGCATTGCCGGGTGATTCCTGCACGTTCAATTTTCCCGCCAGACGCGCTTCCAGACCGGAGACGCGCAGATAGAAATGATCGCCCAGATCCAGGCTGGCATCCACCGATATGCGTGGCCCCTGGCGTGCCGTGACCTGACGCCCGATGATCACCACGTCATCGGACAGTTGTGGTTTGTTGCTGACCGCTTGTCTGATCAATCCGGCGTCGGTGGTGACGTTGCCGCTTAAGTAGAGCGTGCCTTGATTGAGGCGCGCGTGCCCGTTACCCGAGGCGATGATCCAGCGGTCTTTGCGCTGAGCCAGTGGTAGCTGGAAGGCGCTGATCTCCAGATCGCTGTCGCTGCCGTCCAGATTGATGTTGCCTGTCGCGTGTAGCGCACCCGGGGTACTGGCGATGGATACGCCTGATAGCAGCGAGTCGCGCGGCTGGGTATCGTGCGGCGCTATGAACACCAATTCGTCGATGTGCACCGATTGGCGGTCGAAGGTGGCGCTCAATCGACCTTGCTCCAAGCGTATGCCCTGATCGAGCAGCGCGACCAGCAGCGACTCGCCTTTCAGCTGGCCAATCAGACGCGGTGCGGCCAGTGTGCCGGCGAGATCTGCATCGAGTGTGAGGCGCCCGCCAGTCTTGATATCTCCGTCCAGGGCGGCACCTATCCAATCCAGATTGTCGGCGCTGATGTGGGCATGACCGCTCAGCGGTGAGGTCGGAACCAGGGGCCAGCCGGCTCCGGCAGGTGACTGGGGAGCACTGACCTGGGCATTCCATTCACCCAAGCGTGCGCCTACCACGCTCAGCTCGGCGGCGATCTTGCCCGCCGCCGCATGTGCGGAGAATTGCAAGGTGCTTAGACCCAGCGAGGTGGGGGGCGTACCGGCCAGGATCAGATCACCCTGCTCGCGGTGGATGTCCAGCTTCCCTGTCAATTGGGTCGCCGAGTTGATATCCCACTCGCCGCCCAGCCGCAGGGTTTGCAGGTCATCCGGTGCGCCGGTGTCGGGCTGCAAGGCGAGTCCCATGCGTAGCCCGATGCCGGTGAAGTCGCCGCGGCTGCTCCAGTGCCACGGTGTCCAGTCCACGCTGGCGATGGAGAAGCGTCCGCCTGCCAAGGCGAACTCGGTGGCCCCTAGGCTGATGCGCTCACGGCTGATGCTCACGGGCGCGGCCTTCATCAACTTGACGGGTAATACGCCCGTGGTACTCAGCTCACTGAGTACACCTTGCCAATGCGTCTTGCCGATATCTTTAGTATCCAAGCCACCTTGGGCGCGCAGTTGCAACTTGTTGTCGCCCTCCATTTGCATTTGTGCCTGTATATCATGTTGCGCGATGCTGCCACGCACATCCACTTGCAGACTGCGCAGCAAATTTCTCGTCATGCTGCGCAACTCGTTCGCATGTAGACTCACGCTCAACGCGTCGCCGTGCAGACTGGCGACTGCGGAAAGATCGGCTAACTGATAGGCGTCGGGAATGGACAGATTGTGAGCCTCGGCAGCCAGTGTCGCATCCGGTCGTGTCAGGTCTCCGGCCAGACTGGCATGCAGGTTCAACGCGCCGCCAAAGCCAGCACCGAGTTGTGCCAGCGCGGGTGCACTGACGTCGAGTTGCAGACGGTCAGTCGCATCGCCCACGCCACCTTTGAGACTAAAATGGTTGTCGCCCAGTGTGAAAACCACCTCCCCTTTGCCCTGCTTGGCACTGCTGAACTCGATCTGGCCGTTACCGCTCACGGCTTGTTCTGCCAGGCGACTGCCGCTCATCTGAAAATCCAGTTTGCCGCTGACCTGTGGTTTAAATGCACCGGACAAGGTCAGTGTCGCATTCAGGTCGGAACGGGGGGAATGCGGCATAAAGGCCGCAAGGTCGAAATGGTGCAGCTGGCCGTTGAAGCTGTAGGGCTGCAGCTTGTCCAGATCGAATTCGCCTGTGCCGATCAGCTCGGTCGTTCCTCGTGCAAGGCGCAAGTTCTGCAAAGTCAGCTTGTCGCCGCGCCTGACCAATTCCGCGGTCAGTTGCAGTGTGGCGTCACTCAGATCGAGTTTGCCATGTTGCTCTTTAGCATTGCCGCTGAGCTTGAGGCTGCCGTTCAGATGCGCGCCGCGCAGCCGACTATCCAGTGCGGACGGATCTAGGCCGATGACACGCAAGTCCGCTGCGCCGTTGTTGCGCTGCAAGGTGAAGTTGCCGGTGATAGTTGCCGCGCCTTGCAATTTAAGCAGCAGCTCGTCGCAGCGCAATGCTGTGGCCGATACGCCGAGCTGCGCGCTGACATCCACTACGGGCAGGCCACCCATATCCAGCGTAGCCGGACTATCGTTGTGTAACTGTACTTTTCCTGCCAACAGCTGGGTGGCCGAGCCGCGCAGCGCAGCGCGCAACTTGAGCCTAGCCTTGGGGGCAGTGGCTGCAAAGGCCTGTGGATTCAGGCCGCTAACCTGAAGGTCCAGTGAACGCAAAGGGATGACCGACAACGGCGCGATGCGCGCTTGTGCCGTGCCATCGAGTCCGGCCCCCTCGCCTCTGGCGGCGATATCAAAACCACTCAGGTCACCGTTCGCAATGGCGTAGATGTGCGCCTTGCTATCGATGTCCGCCAGCTCATCGATGCTTGCCAGCTCGGCCTGAGCCTGCAGCAGGTACGGGCGCGTGGCTTGCATCACACCGGAGGCGCGCAACTGACCGTAGTCCGATCGGCCCTGTAGATCGTGTACTTCGAATTGTTTGCCATCACTGCTCAAGGTCGCGTCCATGTCCTGCGCGGAGAAGTAGGGGGCACTATCGCCCAGTATGCTCAGGTGCAAGCTGTCGACGTGCAGTCCGGTTACGGCGAGAGAGATTGGCAGGCTCAGGTCTTGCGGCATGGGCACGTCGCTGTTGCTGCTGGGGGTGACCACGGCGACTGTGCCGGCGCGCACATCGTTCAGTTCCAGTCTGCCGTGCAGCAGGGCGGAGGGATACCAGTCCAGACGGAGGTCGGTGATAGTGACCTGCGTCCCGCCGCTCTGGACGTTTAGTGACTGTAGCCGTATCGGGCCGATCAAGCGGCCCTGCAAGCCTTGGTATTCCAGCTTGGCCGTGCTGCTCCGTGCCAAGGTCCCGACCAACAACTGTAGCCCGGCGTTGCTGGTCAATAGCCAAGTGCATGAAGCGCCCACGATCAGGGCGACCAGCAACACCAGCTTGGGCCAATGCGTGAAGCGTGACTTGCGTTGCGGGACAGGTATGTGCGGGTCGCGCTGCATCAGAATACCGCCGCGATAGAGAAATGCATATGCAGGGAATGCGTTTTCAGATTCTGCGCCAGATCCAGCGCCAGTGGTCCGGCCGGGCTGCGCCAGCGCAAGCCGGTGCCGTAACCGGTCGATGCATATAGCGTCTTCATGCTGTCCGCCGCGCCGCCGCTATCGGTGAACAGGGCCATGCCCCAGTTGCCGCCGAACCAATGGGTGTATTCGAGGCTGCCGGTGAGCAGGGCACGCCCGCCCACCACGGCCGCGCCTTCGGTCACTCCGAGACTCTGGTAGGCGTAACCGCGCACCGATTGCGCGCCACCGGCGCGGAACAGATATTCCTGGGGGATGCCCAGACGCGATGAGGCAGAGGTGTAACCGGCCTCGCCGCGCAGCGACACGACATCAAGCTCGCCGACCGGGAACCAGAACTGCTGACGTCCATAGCTGCGCACAAAGTCCTTATCGGACACAGAGCTTCTGACTGCCACCCCCGATACGCAATTCAGTAGAGTTGCCCGAGCGGGGATAGAGCGGGTCGTCGATGGCGCGCCTGTGCCATTGCCAGTCCAGCACCAGGGCTTGGTTGATCTGGCGTATGCCGCCATCTGGCTTGCGATGTTCCTGCTGGAAGTCGAGACCCACGCGCGTCTCTATCTGCCCACGCGTGTGACTGCGCGCCACGCCCAATTTGTCGGTCGCGGTCAGCAGCCCGGCGATATGGGTGGCCTGACCGACTGCCCCCCAGGACAGCACATAGCCATTCTCATCCGGTGCGGTATCGACTGAGGCAGACGCGGTCTGGCGATTCTGTTCCAGTTTCAAGTTATTGTTCAGGTTCAAGGCGCTACCCATGAAATTGTGATTGAGGTAGTTGAACTCGGTACGCGCACCGTTACTGTCGCTGTAACCCAGACCGAGCGTAATCTTGCGCGGCTTCATTTCGGTGATGACTACTTTTACCGGAGCAGACTGGCGAGTGGCCGTGTCAGGATCAAGGTTGACGGTCGCGGAGCTGAACTGCGACATATTCTGCAAGCGCGTCTGGAATGACAGCAACTGGTCTCGCCGATAGACATCGCCCTTGTGGAAGTGCATCTGTTTGGCGACCAGCTCCCGGTTGTAGCGCGATAGGCCGGTGATGTCGAGTTCGCCGAAGCGATAACCCGGTCCGGAATCGATCACCACCGCGAGTTGTGCGCTGGCATGGGCGATATCCACTGCGGCGCTGCTTAGGGTGAGTTGCGCGGCAGCAAAATCCGCCCTGCTCACTCGCGCCAGCAGGGCAGCCTTTGCATTCTCCCAATCGCTGGAGCGGAACGGTGCACCCACCGTCAATTGCCAGGACGATTTGATGTCTGTCCTACGCGCAGCATGGTCGGGGTCGTCATTCGCCAGTTCGCCCTTGAATTCGATGTCGAGCTGCGTGACTACAGTGCGGGGGCCCAGTATCACTTTCAACAACTGGCTGCCATCCAGTCGGGGCGACTGCAGCGTCACTTGCGGCGTGAAATAAGCTTCGGTCGCCAGCAAGTCGGCAATCTCACGCTCTGCACGGCGCAGGAAGGCGGCTTGTTCGGTTTCACTCGTCAACGGTTTGTCGGGTAACTCGAGATGTTTATCCAGCAGTGCTTTGACGGAATCCGGTGCGGACAGGATGATGGCACGAGAGGTGCTGTCGGGGCGCGTCTCGGCACACGCGCAGGGTGTCTGCACCAGCATGAGCAATGCCAGACAGCTAAAGCCTAGATATTTTATTTTTATAGTGTCAGTCACACTGATCGATCTGAAGTGCCAAGTTTGTGCACGCTATGGGAAAACGGCTTACATGCTGCGTGCTGAGACATTTTCGCATTTACTTGCCGCTCTCGGTACATTATCACGTGTTCATTTCACAGTTATCGGGTGGTGGCTGCGCGGATAGTCTGTTAACTTCGACATGTGCAGTTTATGCAAAACAACTCTACGAGGAGAATTTTATGCTGGTGACGTTCACGACCGATGCCCACGCCAATGTCATGATGTTCGGTGATGTCGCGCAATCGATGTTGAAAATGATGGGCCATAGCGGCACGGTGCCGGGCGCCATCCTGGCGGCAGAAGTGCCGGATGTGTTGGAACACTTTACGGCCGCTATCGCGGCCGTAAAGGCCTTGCATCAAGAGGTGGATAAGGATGGCAAGCACGTCAGCATGGCGCACCGCGCATTACCGCTACTGGAACTGCTGACTGCCGCTGCGAAAGAAGAATGCAACGTCATGTGGCGATGAATCTGCAAAGCGAGTGAACCATATGCATACCACTGTGCCAGTTCTAGCGCCATGCTGGTGCCCACTATTTAGAAAGAATTTAGAAAGACGAGATGAAGGATTTTATACTGCAGGTCCAAGGATATAAACCGGGATGTCTGCCCACTTGGTCGTATTGGTTGTTGCTGGTGTTGTGCTTGCTGGTGGTCGGCAGTGTGGCGGTCGTTGGATTTTGGTTCGTCTCTACCCAGATCGAATTCATGTGATGTTGGTACGTCGCTTCAAACTGTGATGTAGGCGATCACCCAATAGCGCGCGAATTTTCCTAATGCCATGAACAAGGCGGCTTGCCACCAGTTGAGTCGCAACCAGCCCGCCGCCAGACACAACGCGTCGCCCAGTAGCGGCGTCCATGCCAGCAGCAGCGCGGGGGTGCCGTAGCGTCTGACCTTTTCCACATGTTTGAGTTGTTGGGTCTGTGGCAATAGCCAGCCCATGCCGAAACTGATCATGCCGCCTAGGGTGTTGCCCAGTGTGGCGACCAACAGCGCCAACCACAAGGTATCGGGGTAGGCCTTGAGTACTGCGAATAACACCGCCTCCGACCCGCCGGGCAGCAGCGTCGCGCCAAGCAGGCTGCTAGTGAACAGGGACAGTAGGCTGGCGGTCTCGGTCATATTAAGAAGGCTGTCATTCCCGCGCAGGCGGGAATGACGAGATGCGGGGTTGGATCAAAACTTGATCGCGGAGAACACCTTCTTGACCAGATTGCTGGTGGCTTGCAGCGGGTTGGCACGTATCGCTTTCTCTTGCTCCGCCATCATCACGAACAGACCGTCCAGCGCCTTCTGTGTTACATATCTTTCCAGATTGGCGTTCTTCGCATCGACCAGACCCAGCTGCACGCCCTTGCCCGCGAACTGATCGTATTTTTGCGCCAGTTGCACCTTCTGCATCGCGTTCACCACGATGGGCTGGAACTTGCCGCTTAACGAAGTCTCGGTGTTCTTGCGGAAATATTGGGTGGCGGAATCATCGCCACCCATCAGGATGTTCTTGGCATCGGTCACACTCATGTTCTTCACCGCATCCACCAACAAGGCACGCGCTTCCGGTACGGCGGCTTCGGCGGCGCGGTTCATGGATACATTGAGTTCATCGGCATATTTTCCCATGCCGAATTTGCGCAGACCGTTATCCAGCTTTTGCAGATTCTCCGGCATGGGAATGCGCACCTTGGGATTGCCCAGATAGCCGTCTTGTTTGGACAGACTGGTCACGGCGGTCTCTATGCCTTGCCCCAATGCCTGTTTCAAACTGCCCACTTGATCCTTGTTGCTGATGTTGGCCAGCGGATTGCCAGTTGGCTGTGCGGATGTTGGTGCAGCTTGCGCGGGTGTGGCCGCGGCTTGTTGCGGCAATGCCTCGTTGAGCTTGCCTTTGAGATCATCCAGATTGAATGCACTGGCAGAGGATGCGCACAGGATGACGAGTAAGGCGGCGGATTTTTTCAGCATGGATGATTCCTCGAGTGTGATTGTGGTCACTGCACCAGTGCAGGAGTGAGCAAGCTCGCTCCTGCAAGTCGGTGGATACGATTATTTTTTTCTGGGCGGCATCAGGTCGGTGATGGTGCCTTCCGCCATTTCGGCAGCGAAGCACAAGGTTTCCGACAGGGTCGGATGCGGATGGATGGTCAGACCGAGGTCTTCCATGTCCGCGCCCATCTCCAGTGCCAGCACTGCTTCCGCGATCAACTCGCCGGCGTTCACGCCGACGATGCCTGCGCCCAGGATGCGGCGTGTCTTCGGATCGAGCAGCACTTTGGTCATGCCTTCTTCGCGCGCCACGGACAGCGCGCGACCGGAAGCCGCCCAAGGGAAGGAACCTTTCTCGTAAGCGATGCCCTGTGCTTTGGCTTGCGTCTCGGTCAGCCCCATCCAGGCGATCTCGGGATCGGTATAAGCGACGGAAGGGATGGTCAGCGGTTCGAAGAATGCTTTATGTCCGGCGATATTCTCCGCCGCCACCTTGCCTTCATGCACCGCCTTGTGCGCCAGCATCGGGTCGCCCACGATGTCGCCGATGGCGTAGATGTTGGGGACGTTGGTGCGCATCTGTTTGTCCACGGGAATGAAACCGCGTTCGTTCACGATGAGGCCAGCCGCTTCCGCACCGATTTCGCGACCGTTGGGGCGACGACCCACGGCCATCAGCACACGGTCATAGCGTTGTGGTTCGGTGGGCGCTTGCTCGCCCTCGAACGTGACCAGCAGCCCTTCCTTCTTGGCTTCTATCTTGGTGACCTTGGTCTTCAGCATAATGGCTTCGTAACGCTTGGCGATACGGGTGTGCAGCGGCTTGACCATGTCCTTGTCCGCACCGGGCATCAGTTGGTCCATCAATTCCACGACAGAGATTTTGCTACCCAGTGAGTCATAAACCGTCGCCATCTCCAGACCGATGATGCCGCCGCCGATGACTAGCATGCGCTTGGGCACATCCTTCAGTGCCAGTGCGCCGGTCGAATCGATGATGCGCTCATCGTCGTAAGGGAAGCCGGGGATGCGCGCCACGCTGCTACCTGCCGCGACGATGCAGTTATCAAAAGTGATGACCTTCTCTCCCTCGGCAGTTTGCACGGAGAGTGAGTTGGGTGAGGTGAACTTGGCGGTGCCGCGCACCACTTGCACTTTGCGCTGCTTGGCCAGTGCTCCCAGACCGCCGGTGAGCTTGCCGATGACACTTTCTTTCCAGGTGCGTATCGCGTCGATATCGATCTTGGGTTTAGCGAAAGTCACACCGTGATGCGATACCTCTTCCGCCTCAGAGATGACCTTGGCCACGTGCAGCAAAGCCTTGGACGGGATGCAGCCGACATTCAGGCATACACCGCCCAAACTGGCGTGCTTCTCGATCAGCACCACTTGTTTGCCCATGTCGGAGGCACGGAACGCTGCGGTGTAGCCGCCGGGGCCTGCGCCCAATACGACGACTTCTGCATGGATGTCGCCCTTGGCGATGCTGGCATTGGCTTTGGGTGCGATAGTCGGTGCGGCAGGGGCTGCAGCAGGAGCGGGTGCTGCTGCCTGGGCTGGAGCGGCTGTGCTGGCACTAGTCTCCAACATCACGATCACCGAACCTTCGGAGACTTTGTCGCCGATTTTTACTTTGAGTTCTTTAATCACGCCAGCCTGGGGAGAGGGCACCTCCATCGCCGCTTTATCAGTCTCCAGCGTGAGCAGCGATTGTTCGGCAGTTACGGTGTCGCCGACTTTGACGAACAGCTCGATGACTGCAACGTCTTTGAAATCGCCGATTGCGGGTACTTTGATTTCGATAGTGGAACTCATTATTTTCTCCATTTTACTCAGTTGTCATTCCCGCGTAGGCGGGAATCTAGTAATCAAAAAATTCTCGCAACGCGAGAACCAAACAAAACTGCACATTCAATAAAATCGCTGGATTCCCGCCTGCGCGGGAATGACGGAACTCTTAAATTCTGATCTGCCCGTTACCCAGCACGATGTATTTCTGCGACGTCAGCCCTTCCAGTCCTACCGGGCCGCGCGCGTGGATCTTGTCGGTGGAGATGCCGATCTCAGCACCCAGCCCATATTCGAAGCCATCGGCGAAACGTGTCGAGGCGTTCACCATCACGCTGCTGGAATCGACTTCGCGCAGGAAGCGCATCGCCTTGGTGTAATTCTCTGTGACGATGCTGTCAGTATGCTGAGAGCCGTACTGCGCGATATGCGCCAGCGCGGCATCCAGATCATCGACCACGCGTATGCTCAGGATAGGCGCGAGGTATTCGGTCTCCCAATCTTCTTCGCTAGCTGCGCTCATCTGCGCGACCAGCTTGCGTGCTGCAGCATCGCCGCGCAGCTCCACGCCCTTGTCCAGATAGATCTTGCACAATTCCGGCAACACCTTGGTCGCGACCTTGGCATTCACCAGCAGCGTCTCCATGGCATTGCATACGCCGTAGCGATGCGTCTTGGCGTTGTCGGCGATGCGTATCGCCTTGGCGATATCCGCCTCGTCATCGATATATACATGACACACGCCATGCAGGTGTTTGATGACAGGGATGCGTGCCTCGTTGCTGATGCGCTCTATCAGTCCCTTGCCGCCGCGTGGCACGATCACATCTACATAGTCTTTCATGGTGATGAGTTCGCCCACGGCGGCACGGTCGGTGGTGTTCACCACTTGCACCGCATCGGCGGGCAGTCCGGCCACTTTGAGTCCGGCGTGTACGCAAGCGGCGATGGCCTGATTGGAATGCAGTGCTTCCGAACCGCCGCGCAGGATGCAGGCGTTGCCGGATTTCAGACACAGCCCGGCAGCATCGGCCGTCACGTTGGGACGCGATTCATAGATGATGCCGATCACGCCCAGCGGCACGCGCATCTTGCCTACTTGTATGCCGGAAGGGCGGAAGCTCAGGTCGGTGATCGCGCCTATCAGGTCGGGCAGGGTGGCGATCTGCTGCAAGCCTTCTGCCATGCCGCGTATGGTCTTGTCGCTTAGCGTCAGGCGATCGATAGAGGCTGCATCCAGACCGTTCGCCTTGGCGGCGGACACATCTTTAGCGTTCTCGCTGATCAGGTTCGCACGGTTGCTTAGGATGGCATCCGCGATGGCCAGCAGCGCGCGGTTCTTGGTGGCGGTATCGGCTTGCGCCATCAGGCGCGACGCGCTACGCGCGGCGATGCCAACTTCCTGCATGTATTGTTTGACGTTATCCATTCCCACCTCACCACTATATATTTTGTCATTCCCGCGTAGGCGGGAATCCAGCAATAAAAATTCCTCGCAAAGCGAGGACAAAGCCAATCTAAAACCACCTATTTTAGAAACCCGCTGGTTGTTTTATCTAATGGCGAGATTTATAGGATTTCATCCCATAAATCTCGCCATTCGGGGTTGGCTGCTTCAATCAACCTTAATCTTCCAAGCGCGATTCCATCTCTTGATGCATTTTTCGCGAGCTATAGCGGATAGCATGTCTGAGTGCATTTCAAAATAAACCAATAGATGCAACCCGTATCGTTTTTAAAACCCTTCAGCTGCATCGCTTTTGTGTTCCCACGTGCGTTTAATCAGGTTGCCGGTTACGCCAGTGTACAAGGTGCCATTACGCTGACTGGCAAGGATATAGACCGCCGGTTGCATGGACTGATTCTACTGGATTCCCGCCTGCGCGGGAATGACGAGGCAAGTGCTAGAATGCGCGCCTTTGTATAACTACACTGCTGCAATGTCCGACATACTCAACAAGATACTCGCGGTTAAGGCGCAAGAAGTCGCCGCCGCCAAGGCCATCAATCCGCCAGCGCTGATGCGCATGGAAGCGCAGCAAGCCGAACCGGCACGTGATTTTGTCGCCGCGATAAAGGACCGGATCGCGGCCGGTCAGCCCGCCGTGATTGCCGAGATCAAGAAAGCCAGTCCCAGCAAAGGCGTGATACGCGCAGACTTCAACCCCGCCGAGATTGCCGCCAGCTATGCCAGGCACGGTGCGGCCTGTCTGTCGGTGTTGACCGATGAGCAGTTCTTCCAGGGCAGTGCGGCCTATCTGCAGGAGGCCCGTGCGGCATGCACTCTGCCGGTGTTGCGCAAGGACTTCATCGTCGATGAATATCAGATATATCAAGCACGCGCGATGGGAGCGGATGCCATTCTGTTGATCGCCTCGGCGCTGTTCCTTGCCGAGATGCGCGCGTTCGAAAAGCTGGCGCACAAGCTGGGTATGGCGGTGCTGGTCGAAGTGCACGATGCGGTCGAGCTGGATGCAGCCCTGCAACTGAGCACACCATTGATAGGTATCAACAACCGCAACCTGCGCACCTTCGAGGTCAGTTTGCAGACCACGCTGGATTTGCTGGCCAATATTCCCAAAGACCGCATCGTGGTCACCGAGAGCGGCATCTTTACCGCTCAGGACGTCAAGCGTATGCGCGAGCATGATGTCCATGCTTTCTTGGTCGGTGAGGCGTTTATGCGCGCACTAGAGCCGGGTGAGGAGTTGGCTAAGGTGTTTGCTAATCCTTTGTAGAAAAAGGTTTTACGCGAGTCCTGCATGCCGCTGACGGGTGCTTGTCGCAAAAAAACAACAGTTATATGAACCTTTTGTTAAAACGTCACACTGAGGCTTGCGTGAAATATTCCAACCGGCATAATCCGCACCGAAGTTTTCGAACGAGGACTTTCTTGTAACTGTGGGTAGCACGTGCTGCCAACATATCAACAATCACTAGGAGTTTTACATGCAAAAGAAATTGATCGCACTGGCTGTTGCTGCTGCTTTGACTGCACCTGCTGCAGCGATGGCGGCTGATGTTACCGTTTACGGTAAGGCATTCTTGAACATCGAATCTGTCAATAACAACAAGAACAACGTAGTCGCTAATGGTGGTGCTTTGGCCAACTCCAATAGCGCTACGCGTATCAACAACGACGCATCTCGCCTGGGTTTCAAGGTTAGCGAAGATCTGGGCGACGATCTGAAGGCACTGGCTCAGTACGAAGTTCAGATGGACCTGAACGGCAACGTAGGTAACGGTCTGGGTAACGGCACGCGTAACAGCGGTGTGGGTCTGGAAGGTGGCTTCGGTAAAGCTATCGTCGGTATCTGGGATTCCCCTTACAAAGTTGTACACAACAAGACTGAATTGTTCGACAACACAACTTCTTTCAGCGCATTGAACATCATTGGTCGTGCTAACGGTGGTGCTGCTGTAGTGCAAACTTGAACTACAACACTCGTCAAAAGAACATGATTCAATACTGGTCTCCTAAGTTCGCGGCTTCCAAGCTGCCGTTTCTTACAGCCCAGATTCAGGTCAAACAGCAGCTAAGAACGCGACAGTTATGTCTTTGTCCGGTACTTACGATGTTGACGCGATCTACGTAGCGTTGGGTTTTGAGAATCGTGCTGATGCTACTTTCGTTAGCAAGACTGACAGCGCAACTCGTTTGACTGCTCGTTACAACTTCGGTCCAGCTTGGGTCGGTGCAACTGTTGAAAGTATCAAAATCAACACTGGCTGCTACTCCTTCAACTACTGCCAAAGCAATATGGAATTGGTTGGTCAGTTCTCCTTCACAGAGAAAGACACAATCGGTCTGAGCTACGCTAAGGCTGGTAAGACCAACGTTGCTAACACTGGTGCTAACCAAGTCTCTCTGCGTGTTGGTCATAACTTCTCCAAGACTACCGAAATCTTTGCAGCTTACACTAAGCTTGAAGAACGAAACTGCTGGTGCTCTACAACACCACAGCTAGCACTGCTGCTGGTGCTCTGACTACTTTCGGTCAACAGTAAGTGCTTTCGGTGTAGGTCTGATCCAATCTTTCTAATCTGACTTAAACCTCAGTTATAAAGACTAGAACGGGACGCTTAGGCGTCCCGTTTTTTATTGACGCTAGGCTGTGAATTCTCTACATTGCGCGTTCGTTATCGATCGCGGAGTGTGCAATGTTGAGTGTTGATCGTTTTATCGTCGAGTTCGATAAAGGCTTGCGTACCCTGTTCAGTCAGGCGCACAGTGCCCGTCCTTACCCGATGCGGCATTGCAGGATGCGCCCTTGGATGAGGTGGAGAAGAAGCATGCCGCTGCCTTGATGCGCGTCAATCACACCGGGGAGATCTGCGCTCAGGCCCTGTATCAGGGGCAGGCACTCACCGCACGCGATCCGCAGGTGCAACAAAGATTGCAGCAGGCCGCGCAAGAGGAGACCGAGCATCTGGCTTGGACGGCCAAGCGCGTGCATGAGCTGGGCGGGCATCTGAGCGTGCTCAATCCGCTCTGGTATAGCGGTTCTCTGGCGATGGGGGCGGTGGCAGGTTTGCTGGGCGACAAGTGGAACCTGGGCTTCTTGGCCGAGACCGAGCGTCAAGTGGGCGAGCATCTGCAAAGCCATCTACAAAAGCTGCCCGTGCAGGATGAGAAAAGTCGCGCCATCGTGCAGCAGATGTATGTGGATGAGACCGCCCATGCCGATATGGCTGTGGAGTTGGGTGGCGCGCCCTTGCCGCAGCCCGTGCAGTTCGCCATGCAACTCAATGGCAAGTTGATGACGAATACGGTTTATTGGGTTTGAAATACGGTGAGTGGTAAGTGGAATGGCACTGCGTGCCCAAGTAGGAAGTGGTTGAATCTTCAACTCACCACTCACCACTCACCACTCACCACTCACCACTCACCACATTAGGCTTCCTGTACTACCTCAAAATCATGGGTCACCGCAGCGGTGGCACCTAGCATGATGGAGGCCGAGCAGTATTTCTCCGCAGACAACTTGATGGCCTTTTCTACCACTTCCGGTTTGATGTTGCGTCCGGTGATGACGAAGTGCATGTGTATGGTGGTGAATACCTTGGGGTCGGTCTCGGCGCGTTCCGCGCTCAGCTCTACATAGCAGTCGGTCACGTCCTGACGGCTCTTTTTGAGGATGGTGATGACGTCGTAGCTGGTGCAACCCCCAGCACCTATCAGCAACATCTCCATCGGACGTGGCCCAAGATTGCGGCCACCGCCGGCCGGTGCGCCGTCCATCAATACCGCGTGGTTGCTTTCGGTCTCACCCAGAAAGGCGACCTGTTCTACCCATTTGACGCGTGCTTTCATGTCATTTCCTGTTAATTAGTTGGTGGACGATTTTATTCGATACCAGAGCAAGCCGAACATCTCGTGCAGATAAATTTTGCTATCGAGTAATCCCCGTGCGGTGGGGAGGAAGCTCATTACATCGGTGCGGTTGCGTGTGGTGTAAGCGGTCGGTGCCGGGATCACTGTGAAACCGGCTGCGCGGAAGGCGTTTGCCGCACGGGGCATGTGCGAGGCGTGTGTGACCAGATAGAGGGTGTGTATGCCTAACGGGGCCAGGATGCGGTAACTGTCAAGGGCATTCTCCAGTGTGTTGCCTGAGTTTGGTTCTTCCCAACTCACGGGCACTTTGAACTCATCCTCCAGTACGGCGCGCATCTGTGATGCCTCGCTGCGAGCGTTGCCTTCAGGGGTGCCGCCGCTCACCAGGATAGGGCTGCCGGTGGCATGTTGTAGTTTGGCGCCATAGCGTAGGCGGGCGAGTGTGGTCGGATTGACAGTATCATTGCCACCGTATTCCGGAGCATGGAAGTAGCTGCCGCCGCCGAGGATGACGATGGCTTTCGCATCGGGATTAGGGGAGCTCAGGGGTGCGTACCGGCCCTCTAAGGCATGCAGGGCGGCTTGCGAGCAATAAGGGGTGGCGGCCGTATAGAGCAGTGCTACTGTGGCGATTAGCACCGCACGGGCGAGTTTGGGGTGGCGGTAGGTGCAGGCGATGCCTATGCCCAGCAGCATCAGGATGCTTAGCGGAGGCAGCAGGAAGGTGTCGATCAGATTGGTCAATAACCAGGACATGACTTGTGCGTAGCGTACGATGACGGCGCGTATCTTAGCCGATTGCCCCCTGATAGAATCACGATGGGTTGCGCAATGTGGCGACTAAAGGCAAAAAGGGTTTGACACGTTCGCCGTGGCTGAAATAGAATGCGCGCCCTTCGAGGTTTACTTATAGAATTTTTAGGAATTGTGGCTATGAAAACATTTTCCGCTAAAGCCCAAGAAGTCCAGCACGACTGGCTTCTGGTTGACGCAGCAGACCAAGTGCTAGGCCGCTTGGCCGCACAAATCGCTTCCCGTTTGCGCGGTAAGCATAAAGCAATCTACACACCGCACGTAGACACTGGCGATTTCGTCGTCGTGGTCAATGCTGACAAGCTGCGCGTGACGGGCAACAAGGCTGAAGCCAAGCTGTACCATCGCCACACGGGTTACCCCGGCGGTCTGTACACGACTAACTTCACCAAGTTGCAAGGTCGTCATCCTAGCCGTGTCTTGGAAAAGGCTGTCAAGGGTATGTTGCCTAAAGGCCCATTGGGCTATGCGATGTTGCGCAAGATGAAGGTGTATGCCGGTGCTGCGCATCCACACGAAGCGCAGCAACCTAAACTTGTTAACTTGTTGAAAGCGTAATCATGAGCGTGACTTATAACTACGGTACGGGTCGTCGCAAGAGCGCGGTCGCTCGTGTGTTTATTAAAGCCGGCAAAGGCGACATCGTTGTGAACGATAAGCCAGTCGATGTGTTCTTCTCCCGTGAGACTGGCCGCATGATCGTGCGTCAACCTCTGGAGTTGACCGAGATGATGGGCAAGTTCGATATCATGGTCAACGTGTTCGGTGGTGGCGAATCAGGCCAGGCGGGTGCGGTTCGTCACGGTATCACTCGTGCGCTGATCGACTACAACGCAGACTTTAAGCCGGTATTGAAGGCGGCAGGTCTGGTGACACGTGATGCACGTGAAGTCGAACGTAAGAAAGTCGGCCTGCGTAAAGCGCGTCGCAGGAAGCAGTTCTCCAAGCGTTAATCGCTTCGGAAGTATGCAAAAGCCGCCTTCGGGCGGCTTTTGCTTTGGGGATTTGTTGTATCATGCGCAACGTTTTTATGGGCTCGTCAGTTTGAGCTTGCATTCAGAATATGGGTACACATCCGGATTGGGAAAAGTAGATGATTAAAGTGGGTATCGTAGGAGGAACGGGATATACGGGTGTGGAGTTGTTGCGTTTGCTTGCGACGCATCCGCAGGTCTCCTTGCAGGTGATCACCTCGCGCGCCGATGCCGGTACGCTGGTGAGTCAGATGTTCCCCAGTCTGCGCGGTTATGTCGATCTGCCCTTTACCCATCCTGATCAGGCTCATCTGGAGCAGTGTGATCTGGTGTTCTTTGCCACGCCGAACGGCATTGCCATGCAGCAAACGCGTGAACTGCTGGACGCCGGGGTGAAGGTCATCGACTTGGCGGCGGACTTCCGCATCAAGGATATCGCGACATGGGAGAAGTGGTATGGCATGACGCATGCCTGTCCCGATCTGGTCGCCGAGGCGGTGTACGGTCTGCCCGAAGTAAATCGTGCGCAGATCAAGTCAGCTCGACTGGTTGCCAACCCCGGTTGCTATCCGACTGCGGTACAACTCGGTTTCATTCCTTTGCTCGAAGCCGGTGTGATAGAGACAGGCAGTCTGATCGCCGACGCGAAATCCGGTGTATCGGGTGCGGGTCGCAAGGCCGAGATCGGTGCGCTGTTCGCCGAGGCGGCCGATAGTTTCAAGGCCTATGGCGTCGCTGGGCACAGGCATCTGCCCGAGATCAAGCAGGGCTTGGCACGGGTGAAGTCCAGCGAGATCGGTCTGACTTTCGTACCCCATCTGACCCCGTTGATACGCGGCATTCATGCCACCCTGTATGGCAAGCTGACCCGCGATGTCGATCTGCAAGCTTTGTTCGAAACGCGTTACAAGGATGAGGTCTTCGTCGATGTGATGCCGGCAGGCAGTCATCCTGAGACACGTTCGGTGCGCGGTTCGAATCGTTGCTGTATCGCGGTACACCGTCCGCAGGGCGGGGATACCGTGGTGGTGTTGTCGGTGATCGATAATCTGGTCAAGGGTGCAGCCGGTCAGGCGGTGCAGAACATGAACATCATGTTCGGTCTGCCGGAAGCGATGGCGTTGGACATTGTCCCCTTGCTGCCATGATTTTCCGCAAGATCAAGCGCAAGTTCAGTATCGATGCCACGCAACTGTCGGTGCGTCCGCATGTGGCCTGGTATGTGAGATGGAGTATTTATGTGCCCTTCGTGCTGGCTGCCATCGGCATGGCATGGTGGGCTTATGACAGCGGCTTGGAACTGGCGGGCTTCCATCGCGGCCAGACACAACACGAGCTGGAGCAGTTGCACATGCAAGTCGCAACGTTGACCCAAGACAACATCGAGCTCAATAGCAAGGTTGCACAATACGAGCAGCAGTTACAGATCGATCAGGCCAGCAGTCAGGAGACTGGCAAGCAACTCAAGGCATTGAATGACGAGAACGCAAAGCTGCAGGAGGATCTGGGTTTTTTCCAGAATCTCACCGAAACGCGGGGTAAATCGGGTGAGCTGGGTATACATCGTTTACGACTGGATCCGGACACGATGCCCGGCGAATATCGTTTGCGCATGCTGCTGGTTCAAAGCGGTCAGCGCGCCAAGCAGTTCACCGGTTCGTATCAGTTGGTCGCGACGCTGGTGGATAATGGTCAGCGTTCTACCCTGATATTCCCAGTCAAGGATGAGGATAAGACTCAATTCAAGCTTGATTTCAAGTATTATCAGCGCATTGAGCAGGCGATTCATCTGCCGCCTTCTGCTAAGTTGGAAAACGTGCAGGTCAGGGTGTTCGAATCAGATGCTCACGAACCTAAGGTCAAACAGATGGTCTCACCGACCTGAAAGAGATAAAGGAGAAACTGATGTTTAGTAAAAAGCACAGCAAACCACAGAATCGTATCGACTCATTGATAGGCGCCGGTACCGTCATCGAAGGTGACTTGAACTTTAGCGGAGGCATGCGTATCGACGGGCAAGTGAACGGCAACGTCGTTGCGACACCTGGCAAGCCCAGTACTTTGGTGCTGAGCGAACTTGCACAGATCAACGGCAACGTGAATGTCACGCATCTGGTGGTGAACGGCGTGATAAACGGATCGGTCACGGCGAGCGAGTATCTGGAGCTGCAAAGCAAAGCCAAAGTAACAGGTGACCTGAGTTACGATACGATAGAGATACAGTTGGGCGCAGTGGTAGACGGTCGTTTATTGCACGCCGTCGCGATGGCGGAACGAGAGAAAGTGGTCGCTTTAAAAGCGGGCAAAGCGGAATAATCAAATTTTTAGGAGCAAAACATGAACGCAATGACTGAAGTGCAAGACCCATTGGTTTTTACCGACAATGCGGCGAATAAAGTGAAGGAGTTAATCTCCGAAGAGGGTAATGAGGACTTGAAGCTGCGTGTGTTTGTGAGTGGCGGTGGTTGTTCAGGCTTTCAATACGGTTTCACTTTCGACGAAGTGACCAATGAAGATGATACCGTGCTGGATAAGAATGGTGTGCAGTTGCTGATCGATCCGATGAGCTTCCAGTATCTGGTGGGTGCGGAAATCGATTATCAAGAAGGTCTGGAAGGTTCACAGTTCGTCATCAAGAATCCGAATGCCACCACGACATGTGGTTGTGGTTCATCGTTCTCTGTGTAAACAACACGGATCGCTTTGATCGAGAGCGGGGCGTTGAGGCGCCCCGTTCGCATTTATGCGGGATGGATCGCGCCCAGCACGCATGGATGTGCGGCACCGGTGACGCGCGGCAGGTTGCCCGGTTTGCCCTGCATGGTCTGTTGGGCCAGCCAGGCAAACGCAATGGCTTCCAGATAATCGCCTGCGACATCGAGGGCATCGGTCGCTTGTATCGTACTGTCGGGTAGGAGTTGTGCCAGTCGAGAACGTAATGTCTGATTGTGCGCACCACCACCGCACAGGTATATCTCTTGTGCGCCCGTGCAAAAGTGCTGGATGCTTTGAGCGATGCTGACGCAGCTTAGTTCTAGCAGCGTTGCTTGCACATCTTGTGCACGTTCAGTTCCGCGCAGTTTGCCGCGCAACCAAGCCATGTTGAACAGATCGCGACCGCTGCTCTTGGGCGGTGGCATTGCGAAGTACGGCTCTACCAGCATGATTGCCAGCAGTTCGGGCAAGACATTGCCTGTCGCAGCCCATGCGCCATCCTTGTCGTAGGTGCTGCCCAAGTGACTTTCGCACCATGCGTCCATCAGCAAGTTTCCCGGACCGCAATCGAAGCCTGAAGTCGCGCAGTGCGGGGCAAGATCGGTCACGTTGCTGATCCCGCCAATATTGAGTATCACGCGGTGTATATCGGGATGGCGCAACATGTGGTCATGGAAGGCGGGAACCAGCGGTGCGCCCTGACCGCCTGCGGCGATGTCGCGACTGCGGAAGTCACTCACCACGCATATGTCGGTCAGTTCGGCCAGCAATGAGGCGTTGCCTATCTGCAGGGTGTAGCCGTGCTCAGGGCAGTGCCGGATGGTCTGGCCATGACAACCTATCGCGCTGATCTGATGTGGCGTCAGGTCGGCGCGCTCTAATAGCGGTGGGATGCTGAGTGCGTAAAGACGGGCCAGCTGATTGCCGGCGAGTTGGCATAGATGCAGCTCGTTGCTGGTGGGGTGGTGCAGATTCAGCAGTGTCGACCTGAGTGCAGCGTCGAAAGCGAGGAAGTGGCTGGCAAGGAGCTTGGGTTGTGCATGACTCAAATCAACAAGGACGGCATCAATGCCGTCCAGGCTGGTTCCCGACATCAGCCCGATATAAAGCTGTTGTGACACAGGAGTTCTAGTCTAGTTTGGCCAGATTGGTGTTGCGCAGCAATTCCAGTTCGGCGGTGAAATGGTCGGCGACAGGGCGGAACGCGGCTTGTTGTGCAGCGCTGATGGGTTTTGCATCTGGCAACGCGACACGCAAGGGGTCATGTTGCTGGCCATTGACCCTGAATTCGTAATGCAGATGCGGGCCGGTAGCCAAACCTGTCATACCCACATAGCCAATCACCTCGCCTTGGGCTACGTGCTGACCTTTGTGCAGGCCGCTTGCATAGCGGGAAAGATGGCCATAGACAGTGGTGTAACGGCCTTGGTGGTTGACCATGATCACATTGCCATAGCCGTTCTGCTTGCCTACCAAAGCCACTACGCCGTCAGCGGTGACTTTTACGCGCGTTCCGGTTGGCGCGGCGAAGTCCGTTCCTTTGTGCGCACGCCATTTGTTCAGCACCGGATGGAAGCGCGAAGAGCTGAAGCCTGAACTCACGCGTGAGAACTCGATAGGGGAGCGCAAGAATGCTTTGCGCACGCTCTTGCCTTCGGGGGTGTAGTAGTCGCCATGATCGGCATCGGATTGGAAGTAGACGGCGCGATAAACTTGTCCTTTGTTGACGAATTCGGCTGACTGTATCCGTCCGGTACTGACCAGTGCGCCGTTGCTGTAGTTCATCTCATAGACCACGGTGAACTTGTCGCCGCGGCGCAGATCGTGATGGAAGTCGATGTCGCCACTGAATAGCTCGATCAATTGGTGCGCCGCAGCATCGGGCATGCCGGCAGCATCTGTCGCCGCATACAGGCTAGTTTTAATCTCGCCGGTACGCACGAACAGACGCTTCTCCAATTGTGCAGCCAGTGTCTTGAATTGGAACTTGTTGTCTTTCTTTTCGATGACGACTTGTGCGCCGTTCTCGTTCAGATAGCGCAGCGAGAGCAGGTTGCCGGCACTGTCGGTTTCGGCTTGTACCTCTTTACCCGCAGGCATCTTGCGGAAAGATAGGGCTTCGGGGGCGCTGCGCAGATAGTCACTCGCTGCAGTATCATCGACGCTCATGCGGCTCAATAGTTCGGCGACGGTATCGCCGCGTTGGATGCGCTCATTGCGCCAAAAGGTGGCGGCAGCAGATTGTTGCGGGGTGATAGTCAGTGGAATTTCTTGTACGGTGACTTGCGTGGTGTCCAACCCGATCTCGCTTTGAGGAACCAGCCCGAACGCAGTCACGACACCCAGCAAAGGCATGGTGGATAGGGTGACGAACCAGCGCAATTTCATTTTGCGTTCTTGGCTAAGTAAGTTTTGGGTTAACATTCGCGCCTCCATGGGTTGCCTATTATTGTTGTGGCAACTTGCTTCGTTTTTGAACAGTTGCGCACTCTAACAGAAAGTTGCCTTCCTTCAAAACGCAGCAGATACGCGGCACAGCAAACATTTGAGTGGTGATGCGACATCGATAGACGGTGTTTTTTCCGGGTTGAGCGGTAGTTTTCTGCTCTTCCCTACAAGTGAAATTAGAAATATGAATGAATTAACCCAACAAGACGCGTTAGCGATCATCAAGCGCGGTGCAGACGAATTGCTTATCGAAGCGGAACTGGTCAAGAAGCTGGAGCAGAACCGTCCCTTACGTGTCAAAGCGGGTTTCGACCCCACCGCGCCCGATCTGCATCTGGGTCATACCGTGTTGCTCAACAAGATGCGCCAGTTGCAGGACATGGGTCACCACGCCTTGTTCTTGATTGGCGATTTCACCGGCATGATAGGCGACCCTACCGGCAAGAACACCACCCGCCCACCGTTGACGCGTGAGCAAGTGTTGGACAATGCCGAGTCATATCGTGAGCAGGTGTTTAAGGTGCTGGATCCGGCCAAGACCGAAGTCGTATTCAATTCCACCTGGATGGATAAATTCAATGCAGTCGATCTGATCCGTCTGGCGGCCACGCATACCGTGGCGCAGATGCTGGAGCGCGACGATTTCTCAAAACGATATAAAGGTAACCAACCCATCGCTATCCACGAGTTCATCTATCCCTTGGTGCAGGGTTATGACTCGGTCGCCTTAAAGGCGGATATCGAGCTGGGGGGGACGGATCAAAAGTTCAACCTGCTGATGGGACGGGAATTGCAGAAGCATTTCGGTCAGACACCGCAGTGTGTGCTCACCATGCCCTTGCTGGAAGGCCTGGATGGCGTGAACAAGATGTCCAAGTCCTTGGGCAACTATGTGGGTATCACCGATACGCCTACAGAAATGTTCGGTAAGCTGATGTCCATTTCGGACGTGCTGATGTGGCGCTATCTGGAGTTGTTGTCGTTCCGTAGTCTGACTGAGATCGCCGGTTGGCGGGCCGAGGTCGAGGGCGGGCGCAATCCTCGCGATATTAAAGTCATGTTGGCGCAAGAGATCGTGGCGCGCTTCCATAGTCAGCAAGCGGCGGTGGATGCGCTGGCCGAATTCGAGGCGCGCTTCAAGAAGGGCGTGCTGCCAGACGATATGCCTGAAGTGGCAGTGGCGAGTCAGAATGGTGCGATCATGGTGCCGCAACTGCTCAAGCAGGCGGGTCTGGTGGATAGCACCTCCGAGGCGATGCGCATGATACAAGCGGGTGCGGTCAAGCTGGACGGTGAACGTGTCAATGACAAAGGCGATACGGTTCCTGCCGGAAGGGTAGTGGTCGCACAAGTCGGCAAGCGTAAGTTCGCCCGTATCACGGTAAATTAAATATTTTAAATATAGGTTGTGGCGTGTTTGGGCTTTTGCTAGAATCGCGCCCTCAATTTTTTGGTAGAAGGTAGTTTGTTCATGACAACAGTACGTGTAAAAGAGAATGAGCCGTTTGAAGTCGCAATGCGTCGTTTCAAGCGTTCCGTAGAAAAGACCGGTCTGCTGACCGACTTGCGCGCACGTGAGTTTTACGAGAAGCCAACTGCTGAGCGCAAGCGCAAGCTGGCTGCAGCCGTGAAGCGCCACTACAAGCGCATCATGGGCCAAACTCTGCCTCCTAAGCTGTACTAAGATCGTTCCCCTACTCATCGCCACCGTGTGTGGCGATGCAGCTATGACGCTCAAGCAACAGATAACAGATGATATGAAAGCCGCCATGCGCGCCAAGGATACGGCGCGTCTGGGGGCTATTCGTCTGCTCCTCGCGGCGATCAAGCAGCGCGAGGTGGACGAACGTATCGAGCTGTCCGATGCGGATGTGGTCGCCATCATCGAAAAGATGAACAAACAGCGCCGTGATTCCATCAGTCAATACGAAGCCGCGGGTCGTCAGGACCTCGCGGACATAGAAAAAGCCGAGATGGCTGTGCTGGCTATGTATATGCCCAAGCAGCTTTCCGAAGCGGAGGTCGTCGCGGTGGTGCAAGCCGCAATCACTGCCACGGGCGCGGCCGGTCCGCAAGACATGGGCAAAGTGATGGGCGTCGTCAAGCCCAAGCTGGCCGGTCAAGCTGATATGGGTAAGGTCTCTGCCCTGATCAAAGCGCAACTTACCAAATAGTCGTTTCATAACCGTACCCACGGCACTTGCTGCCGGCGTGATCGAGAGGGCGGCCTGGTTTGATTCCAAAAAGTTTCATTCAAGATCTGCTCAATCGCCTCGATATCGTCGATGTGGTGGAGCGTTACGTGCCACTCAAAAAAGCGGGTGCCAACTACGCCGCCTGCTGTCCCTTCCATAACGAAAAATCCCCCTCCTTCACGGTCAGTCAGACTAAGCAGTTCTATCATTGCTTCGGTTGCGGTGCGCATGGCACGGCCATCAGCTTCGTCATGGAATATGCGGGCATGGGTTTCGTCGACGCGGTGGAGGAACTGGCGCACAACATCGGTGTGGAAGTGCCGCAGGAGCGTAATAGCAACAACGAAGTTGCGCACAAAGTCGCTCCCGATCTGTATGAGGTGATGCTGCAAGCCACGCGTTACTACCGCGAGCAGCTCAAGGCATCCACCCGTGCCATCGACTACCTCAAGCAACGCGGACTGAGCGGCGAGATCGCGGCACGGTTCGGCATCGGCTATGCGCCTGATGGCTGGCAGAATCTGGCTGCCGTGTTCCCTGATTATCAGAGCGCGAACTTGACACAGACCGGATTGGTCATCGTCAATGACGAGGACAAGCGTTACGACCGTTTCCGCGATCGCATCATGTTCCCCATCATTAATGTGCGCGGGCAGTGCATAGGTTTCGGCGGTCGCGTGTTGGACAAGGGCGAGCCCAAATATCTCAACTCCCCCGAGACCGTGCTGTTTGAAAAAGGGCACGAGTTATATGGGTTGTTCCAGGCACAAAAATCCATACGCAATCAGCAGCGCGTGCTGGTCGTCGAGGGTTATATGGATGTGGTGGCCTTGGCGCAGCACGGCGTGGACTATGCGGTGGCGACACTGGGCACGGCGACCACTTCATTCCATGTGCAAAAACTATTGCGCCTGACCGACCACATCATCTTCAGTTTTGATGGTGATAAGGCTGGACAGAAGGCGGCATGGCGCGCACTGGAGAATGCCTTGCCCTATCTGCAGGACGGCAAGCGCATCAGCTATCTGTTCCTGCCCACCGAACATGACCCCGATAGTTTCATCCGTGAGTATGGGCATGAAGTGTTCGAGCAAAGGGTGCAGGATGCGATGCCATTATCGACCTATCTGTTGCGCGAGATCAGTAATCGATCTGGACCTGCGCACACAGGAAGGGCGCAATCAGCTGTTGCAAAATGCCAAGCCCTTGTTGACGGCCATCACCGCACCGACCACCGCCTTGTTGTTGCGTAAAGAGGTGGCCATATTGGCGGGCGTGAGTCAGGCCGAATTGGAAGCGTTGTATCAGGTGAATCCGGTCGCCCGCCCGCCCCGCCCCGCGATGCAAAAAACCAGCCGAGCGCAGACATCCTCGGCGCAGCAACGCATGTTGCAATGCCTGATGGCCAGGCCGGAGTTGGCACGTGACATGCCGGAAGACTGGCATGGTGAGGGGCTGGAAAGTGAAGCTTTGCATGCCTTGCTGGCGGTTTTGCGTGAATCCGATTACGTCATCAGCAGCGCGGTGTTGACGCAGTTGTTCCAGGGCACGCCACAGGAAAAAATCATCACGCTGGCGCAGACTGAGATGTTGAATTGGGGAGAGTCCTTTGATGTGGAAGGTGAGTTCGCAGGATTGCTGAGCAAGTTGGCGGATACCTCGCGCACGCAAAAATTCCAGGACTTGCAAGCCAGAATCGCGCAGGTCGGCTGGGCGAATCTAAGTGAGGAAGAGCGCAGCCTGTATCCTCAATTGATGAGGCCGCTCAGCAAGCCCTGAATGAGGGGCTAAGCATCTAAGCATGTTAGGAAAAGTCAGTGAGTACTAGGAAAAAGTAATGGGTTTCGAGTATAATCCGCCGCTTTTCCGCGCCAACACGCATTAGGAATCAAATTATGGCAACGCTCAAAGACAAGAAAAAACTGGATAAGAAGCCGCAGGTCGCAATCGCGGAAGTTATCGTGGATCCGCAGTTGGATCTCGAGGCTCGTCGCACCCGACTGAAGGCGCTTATCGTACTGGGCAAAGAACGCGGCTATCTGACTTATGCCGAGATCAACGACCATCTGCCCGATATGCTCGAAGTAGAGCAGATCGAAGGCGTGGCCAGCATGATCAACGACATGGGTATCAAAGTGTGCGATGTCGCACCGGATGCCGAAGCCATGATCATGAGCGACTCCACACCCGCTGTGGCGGATGAGGATGCGGCGGAAGAAGCTGAAGCGGCACTATCTACCGTCGATTCCGAGTTCGGCCGCACCACCGATCCGGTGCGTATGTATATGCGTGAGATGGGTACGGTAGACCTGTTGACGCGTGAAAAAGAGATCGAGATCGCCAAGCGTATCGAAGAAGGTCTCAAGCACATGATCCAATCGATCTCGGCCTGTCCTGCGACTATCGCCGAGATACTTGCTTTGGCGAGCAAGATAGAGAAGGACGAATTTAAAGTCGACGACCTGATTGATGGATTTGTCGACCAGGAAGCCGAAGCGGAAGCCGAAGCTGCTGCTGCTGCGATCTCCAATGCCATCGAACCCGAGTCTTCCGAAGAACAGGAAGAGGACGAGGAGGATGAGGAAGAGAACGAAGCCGCCAACGCTGCTGCCGCCGCTGCCAATCTGGCACAGCTCAAGGCAGATGCGCTGGAGCGTTTCGCGGTGATCGCGGATTTGTTCACCAAGATGGGTAAGTCGTATGAGAAATACGGCTACCGCAGCAAGCAATACGACAAATATCAATCCGGCATCTCCGAGATGTTGATGAACTTCCGCTTCTCTGCCAAGCAAGTGGATATCTTGTGCGACACGATGCGCGGCCTGGTGGAAGAAGTGCGTCGTTGCGAGCGCGCCATACAAGAACTGTGTGTGACCAAGTCCAAGATGCCGCGTGCGCACTTCATCAAAGTGTTTCCCGGTAACGAAGTCAATCTGGAGTGGGTCAAGCAAGAAGGCCAAGCCAAAAAGTCATACGGTGATGCCTTGTTGCGTTTCGAATACGCCATCGTCGAACAACAGCAATATCTGTTGGCATTGCAGCAGCGCGTGGGTATCCCCATCAAGGATCTGAAAGAGATCAACAAGCAGATGACCAATGGCGAAGCCAAAGCACGCCGCGCCAAGCGCGACATGATAGAGGCCAACCTGCGTCTGGTGATCTCCATCGCCAAGAAGTACACCAATCGTGGTCTGCAATTCCTGGATCTGATTCAGGAAGGCAACATCGGTCTGATGAAGGCCGTGGACAAGTTCGAATACCGTCGCGGTTACAAGTTTTCGACCTATGCGACATGGTGGATACGTCAGGCCATCACCCGTTCCATCGCGGATCAGGCGCGCACCATCCGTATTCCGGTGCACATGATAGAGACCATCAACAAGATGAATCGTATCTCACGCCAGATCCTGCAGGAGACCGGCTTTGAGCCTGATGCGGCGACCTTGGCGATCAAGATGGAGATGTCGGAAGACAAGATCCACAAGATATTGAAGATCGCCAAAGAGCCTATCTCCATGGAGACGCCGGTGGGTGACGACGATGACTCTCACCTCGGTGACTTCATCGAAGATTCCAACACCACCGTGCCTATCGACGCGGCGGTGTACGAGAGTCTGCGCGGCGCGACGTCCGACATACTGGACAGCCTCACCCAGCGCGAGGCCAAGGTGTTGCGTATGCGTTTCGGTATCGAGATGAACACCGACCACACGCTGGAAGAAGTCGGCAAACAATTCGATGTCACGCGTGAGCGTATCCGCCAGATCGAAGCCAAGGCTTTGCGCAAGTTGCGTCACCCTTCCCGTTCCGAGAAGCTGAAGAGCTTCCTGGACGGTGAGAAATAAATAATATAAACAGTTTCGGGTCTGTAGCTCAGTTGGTTAGAGCAGAGGACTCATAATCCTTTGGTCGTCGGTTCAAGTCCGACCGGACCCACCATTAAACAAGCACTTACAGCAATGTAGGTGCTTTTTTTTGCTTACACACCGCTTACACACTTATATTATTCAAAAAGCGGCCAATTTATTACTTACACACTGACATCGTTGCTCTTAATCGCAGCTAACGTTAAAGTGCGTACATGCCAACACAGTTAAAGACAACACTTACGCTAATGGAAAAACGCCTCGTTATTTACAGACGAGAGCGTAGTTCTGTTTGGCAATGTAGATATAAGGTTGATGGAAAATGGCAGCGAGCATCTACTAAAGAAACTGATTTAGTAGCAGCTAAAGAAGTTGCAAATAACTTGTTGATAACAGCTGAGATACGAAAGCGAGATAACTTGCCCGTTATTACACGTAAGTTTAGAGACGTTGCTAAGCTAGCTATAAAGCGTATGAAGCAAGAGATTGCTAACGGCAAGGGTAAGGTGTCATATAAGGACTACATACGCGTTATCAACGAATATTTAATACCAGCTTTAGGTAGAAAGAATATAACTAGCATTGATGCAGCAGCACTCGACGAGCTAGATGCGATGCGTATATCAATAATGGGCAAAGCGCCAAGTCAAAGTACTTTGCTTACACAAAATGCTGCACTTAATCGCGTTTTTGACGAAGCGGTAATACATAACTTTATGACAGCAGCAAACAGACCAATGTTAGATATTAAATGTCAAACAGCGTGCAACACTTTCCAGATTAGGGGTGGAAACAGCGTCCAATAGTTTCCACCTCAGTATGTAACCATCCGGCTTTTTGGCCGGGGGTATCTGGAGTGTTTTACATGGACATCATTTACGAAATTCGCCGACGCCATTCGGTGCAAAAACAAACTGTTTCGACCATTGCTCGCGAGATGGGTTTATCCCGCCCGACGGTACGCAAACATCTCAATACTGTCGAGGAACCCAAGTATCAGCGGCTGCAACCTGCTTCGCCGAAGCTGGGTCAATTTGAAGCGCAGCTAACCCAATGGTTATTGGAAGAAGCCAAACTTTCGAGACCGCGCCGACGTAGTGCACACAGGTTGTTTGAAGGCTTGCAGGAAATCGGCTATATCGGTGCCTACGACAGCGTGCAGCGCTTCGTCAAACGCTGGAAATCAGGCAACACGGGGCCTAAGCCGACTGAAGCCTTTGTGCCGATGCTATTTCTACCCGGCGATGCCTGCCAGTTCGACTGGAGCCAGGAGCAGGTGGAACTAGGCGGCATCATGCAGACCATCAAGGTGGCCCACTTCCGTATGGCTTACAGCCGCCAGATGTTCGTGGTGGCCTACCCGAGAGAGACGCAGGAGATGGTGCTGGATGCGCATAGTCGCGCCTTCACCTTCTTCGGTGGTGTGCCAGCCCGCTTGATCTACGACAACCTCAAGACCGTTGTTGACACCGTATACGTAGGCAAGGAACGTCAGTTCAACCGGCGCTTCTTAACGCTGGCCAACCACTATCTGTTTGAACCGGTCGCCTGCACACCCGCCTCCGGCTGGGAGAAAGGCCAAGTTGAGAATCAAGTGGGCAATGTACGGGAATGGCTGTTCACCCCTCTGGCGCGTTTCGCCTCTTTTGCGGAACTCAATGAATGGCTCGCCACCCGTTGCCGTGAACTGGCACAGCGCATTCATCCCACGCAGAGTCAGCGCACCATCGCCGCTTGCTTCGCCGACGAGCAGTCGCTGCTGCGGCCTGTCACGGCCCACTTCGACGGTTATGTGGAGCAGATGATGCGCGTGTCCTCGACCTGTGGGCGGTACAGGCACCGGCAAATCCCATCTGGCGACAGCCATCGGAGTGGCAGCGATCCATCAGGGCAAACGCGTGCGCTTCTTCAATGCCGTCGATCTAGTCAATCAACTGGAGCGCGAGAAGAGTCTGGGGCGGGCCGGCTATCTGGCTAAGCAGCTTTGCTTAGTAGATGCAGTCATTCTTGATGAGTTGGGCTATCTGCCGTTTCCAGCATCGGGTGGGGCCTTGCTCTTCCATCTCATCAGCCAGCTATATGAAAAAACCTCGTTGATCATTACCACGAACCTGTCGTTCGGCGAATGGGTGCAAGTGTTTGGCGACGCGAAGATGACCACAGCCTTGCTCGATCGCATCACTCATCACTGCGAGATCCTCGAAACGGGCAATGATTCCTACCGCTTCAAGCAGCGCAAGAATCGCCCTCAGAAGGCTGAAAAAGTGGAAACAATTGGACGCTGACTAGTGGAAAGTATTGGACGCTGTTTGACATACTGACGACACAATCCGTTATTGAGTTATTGCCAGCGGCACTGGCAGACAAAACACGCCCTGACCTTCCCTCGGTTTTTCGTCTTCCAAGCGGCGGGGTTCATGCTACCAGTTTTTCCTGTTGTTGATCTCTGAGCCAGTCAATCAAGAACTGGCTCGGTGACTTGTAGCCCAGCGTGGAATGAAGCCGCTTCCGGTTGTAAAACACCTCGATATATTCAAACGACATTGCCTTCATTTCGGCCCGCGTCTCAAAGCGTTCACCATACACCCGCTCATTCTTGAAACTACCAAACCAGCTTTCGCTTGGTGCGTTGTCCCAACAATTTCCTTTACGGCTCATCGAGCAGGTCATGCTGTACTCCTTCAGCTTGTCTTGGAATGCATGGCTGGCGTACTGGCTGCCGCGATCCGAGTGGTGTATCAGTCCTGCTGTCGGTTTGCGACGGAACCATGCCATGGTAAGCGCGTCGGTTACGATGTCCGCCGTCATACGTGGCTTCAGTGACCAGCCGACCACTTCACGGTTGAACAAGTCGAGCACAATCGCCAGATACAGCCAGCCCTCATTCGTCCACAGATAGGTGATGTCTGATGCCCAGACCTGGTTGGGCGCGTCAGGTGTGAAGTTCCGATCCAGCAGGTTCGGGGCAATCGGCAGGTTGTGCTTCGAGTCTGTCGTGACCTTGAAGCGTCGCTTGTGCTTCGCCTTGATGCCGTTCTCTTGCATCAACCGTTCTACCCGTTCCTTGCTGGCCGGGAAGCCACGCAATCGTAGCTCTCTGACCATGCGCGGGCTGCCGTAAGAACCTTTGAATTCAACATGGATGGATTGAATCAGAGCGAGCATCTGCGCATCGCTCAGACGCTTCCGTTGTGGTTTGCCACCGTGCTTCCATGACCGATAGCCACTCTCGCTGACATCCAGCACCGCACACATTTCGTCCACCCCATAACCCTGGCGGTGCGTGTCAATCCAGGCGTACCTCACAGCGATTCTCTCGCGAAGTACGCCGTCGCTTTTTTTAGGATTTCATTCTCCCGCTTCAACCGTATGTTCTCGGCACGTAGGCGGGAGAACTCCATCTGCTCCGGCGTAACCACCTTGCCGCCAGCACCGTTCAGCTTCCCGGCATCGGCAGCCTTAACCCAGTTACGTAGTGTTTGATCAATCAGGCCGAGGTCCTTGGCAACCGCGCTAATCGACTGACCTGACTTCACGCGCTTGACCGACAGCTCTCTGAACTCCGGCGTGTATTCCTGCTTCGGGATCTTCATCATCTTCCTTCTCTATGGGTTCGTAATTTTACGTCACCCTTGGAAGACGAAGTTTCGGGGGAAGGTCAACCTGCCCTTCGTGCATATGTTGGCGCGCGTTGAAAGTTGCGTAAACATGGAAAAGTGAGGAAAAGTGGGAAAATGGAAGAAAAACGGAATTAAACAAAAAGTTTACTTTTTGGTATATTTTGCTATAGTTCGCTTGGGCCTAGCCCACGAGGTCACCGTAGGTGGCTGCGTTAAAAGCCGGGAGTGCTTGTCACTACTCGGCTTTTGCGTTTATGCCCCCCTGATTTTCCAAGTCGAAACAGCTGTACTTAATTCCCCTCTCCGCCACCAATTCACCGGGCAGAACACAGTCAATCAACTTGCCTGCATTTTTTAGTGCTGAATAGGGGCGATTCTTTTCATCGTAGCCGCCGATGCACATTGGCCAAAGGTATATGTCTGCTATTTGCATCAGCTTCGAAGATTTCGCTTTGGCTCTGAACTCATAGAGCGTGGCGGCGTAATCGACGGAGGCGAGGGGGTTGTATATAGAAGCTGTTTTCGGATCAAACGAGTGCCCTGAATCCTTGAGCGTGTTGTAGTACCCATGCAACAACGCATCGTCTGCTTTGCTACAGCGCTCTACATAGATACGAAGTTTGTGAGACCTCTCGTTGGAATACTTTACTGCGCGCTCTACAACCACGCTGAAAGCTGTTTTGCATAAAGACCACCGCCCACGCCCGTACCTTGCCCTGTATCTATGGTTATAGCCAGGACGGTCAATGATGCAAGCCAAACCGATAACGGGAAGTGCGAAAAGCAACTGCTCAAGCTCGCCTATGAATTGGTTACACACCTTTGCATCGACCCCCAGCCAAGCAAAATTTTCGTGCCGCCCACGAATCTCATAGGAATGTAATGGGGCAGTACCAAGTTGAGGCCACCGCAATCGGAATGCGACAATCTGTTCATTCGCCGACGCTATATCGTCGTCGTCAATCAACACTCCACCCAGGGCGAACCAATCGTGCCCATGATGAGAGTCTTGCGCTTTGTGATCTGGATGTCGTGTCCCTGAGTCATCTATATAAAAAGTTGATACCGCAACCATTCGATCAGCCCGACAATATTTATTGTCGCAATCGTAGCACGTGATGCTAAGTGATGAGCTGGCTTAGGCTTCTACAATTCAATCATCTGTGCCGTGGATGCTGGGTTGTGTGATGGACGCACTGCAACACCCCTCATGTTGGAGTTTAGATTTGAGTGCAATTGCGGTACACTGGTCAGCTTTTCTAGGTTGTGTTTAACTACGTTAACCTACTGTTTGCAAACTACTTTATAGTTTGGCTAACTTCGCTTGCTTTTGCTTGATTATCAGTAACTTATTGATTTAATTGGTGACTCATAATCCTTTGGTCGTCGGTTCAAGTCCGACCGGACCCACCAACACTCAAGGCTTGCAGCGATGCGAGCCTTTTCTTTTTTGCGAGGTGTCGTGGTGGCAGTGTTGTCAGCGAGTGCGCAACGGCGCAAGGCGAGACTGGATAGCTTGTCTGCTATCGAGTTCCCCGCAGACTTGCCGGTCGTCGGCAAGCGCGAGGAGTTGGCGCGCGCCATCACCGAGCATCAGGTCGTCATCGTGTGCGGCGAGACCGGCTCGGGCAAGACCACGCAGTTGCCCAAGATATGCCTGACGCTGGGGCGCGGTGTGCTGGGGTGTATAGGTCATACCCAGCCGCGCCGTGTGGCGGCACGTACTGTCGCCAACCGCATCGCGGTGGAGCTCAAGACCGAGCTGGGCGGTGCGGTCGGTTTCAAGGTGCGCTTCCACGACAAGGTGGGCGCGGACACCAGCATCAAGTTGATGACCGACGGTATCCTGCTCGCCGAGATCCATAGTGACCCGCTACTTCGGCATTACGACACACTCATCATCGATGAGGCGCACGAGCGTTCGCTCAACATTGATTTCTTGCTCGGCTATCTCAAGCAACTGCTGCCGCGCCGTCCCGACCTCAAACTCATCATTACTTCCGCGACGCTGGATGCGGATCGCTTCGCCAAGCATTTCAATGCCAAAGTTATCGAAGTGTCGGGTCGCAGTTATCCTGTCGAGATGCGCTATCGTCCGTTGCAGGTCAGTGACGAGGGCGAAGCGCAGGATGTACCGCAAGCCGTCAGTGCGGTGCTGGACGAGTTGGCGGCGGGCGGCTTGCGTGGTGATGTGCTGGTGTTTTTGCCCGGCGAACGTGAGATACGCGACACTGCCGAGGTGTTGCGCAAGCACCATGCGCCCTCTTTACGTCATGGAGGCTTCGAAGTATTGCCGCTGTATTCGCGGCTATCGGCGGCGGAGCAGGACAAGGTGTTCAAGACCGGCGGTCAGCGGCGCGTGGTGTTGGCGACCAACGTGGCCGAGACCTCGCTCACCGTGCCCAACATCGGCTATGTGATCGATTGCGGTCTGGCGCGGGTGAATCGCTACAGTATCCGCCAGAAGGTCGAGCAGCTACACATCGAGAAGACCTCGCGTGCTGCCGCCAATCAGCGTGCTGGACGATGTGGTCGCGTGATGAGCGGAGTGTGCGTGCGTCTCTACGAAGAGGCGGATTTTTTGCAGCGCGACGAATACACCGACCCGGAGATATTCCGCGTTTCGCTGGCCACCGTCATCCTGCGCATGAGTGCGCTGGACTTGGGCGATATCGCTGAGTTCCCATTTATCGAGCCGCCCACGCCGCGCATGATCGCGGACGGATATCAGTTGCTGGGCGAGCTGGGCGCAATAGACGATGCGCGCCAACTCACCAAACTGGGCCATGAGCTTGCCAGGCTGCCGCTAGACCCCAAGATCGCACGACTGTTGCTGGCGGGCCGTCAGTATCACTGTCTCACCGAGATACTCATTATCGCCAGCGCGCTGTCGGTGCAAGATCCGCGCGATCGTCCGCTGGACAGGCAAGAGGCGGCGGATGCCGCGCACAAGCGCTTTGCCGACGAGCGATCTGACTTCCTTGCTTACATCAAGATATGGGCGTGGTACGAACAGACGTTGGCGCACAAGAAATCCAACCGCCTGATGATGGAGGAATGCCGCAGCAACTTCCTGTCACCACTACGCTTGCGCGAGTGGCGTGAGCTGCACCAGCAGTTGCACGGACAGGTCGCCGAGATGGGCATGAAGTCTAACGAGCAACCGGCTAGCTATGCAGAGATACACAAGGCGCTATTGTGCGGTTTGCTCGGCAATATCGGCATGAAGGGCTTGGAAGGCAATGAGTATATGGGCGCGCGAGGCATCAAGTTCGTCATCGCGTCCAACTCGGTACTGGCGAAAAAAGGCACGAAGTGGGTGATGGCTGGCGAACTGGTGGAGACGCATCGACTGTACGCACGCACGCTGGCGCGCATCGAGCCGGAATGGTTGGAAGAGGTGGGAGCCCATCTCATCAAGCGACATTATTTCGATCCACATTGGGAGAAAAAAGCCGCGCAAGTCACCGCCTACGAGCGTAGCACCCTGCATGGCTTGCTGCTCAACGCCAAGAAGCGCGTGCATTACGGGCCGATGAGCGTGGCCGAGTCGCGCGAGATATTCATACGGCAGGCGCTGGTGGGCGGTGAGTTCGACACGCGTGCGCCGTTCTTCACGCACAACCAAAAACTCATCGCGGATATCGAGGCCTTGGAGCACAAGGCGCGCCGCCCCGACGTGCTGGTTGATAATGAGTTGATTTATGCGTTCTACGATGCGCGCATCGGCGCCGACATCCACAACGGTGCGAGCTTCGAGCAGTGGCGCAAGGAAGCCGAGCGCAACGACGCAAAACTGCTGTATCTCAAGAAAGATGATCTGATGCGCCACGAGGCGGCCGGTATCACCACCGACCAGTTCCCGCCGCACCTCAAGATAGACAACATCAGCTTTGCGCTGAGCTATAACTTCTCGCCGGGCAAGAACGATGACGGCATCACCCTCACCGTGCCGTTGGCGCTCATCAACCAAGTCTCGGCAGCGCGCTGTGAGTGGCTGATACCGGGCATCCTAGCCGAGAAGGTCGTGCAGCTACTCAAAACCTTGCCACAAAAGATACGGCGCAACCTGGTGCCGGTGCCCGAGTTCGCGGCGGTGTTCTGCCGCGAGGTGCCGCCGTCCAGTACGCCGCTGTTGCAGGCCTTATCTCGCTACTTGCGCGAGCAGAAGCAACTCGACGCGCCGCTCGATGCCTTCCGTCTCGAGCAATTGCCGCCGCACCTGTCCATGAACTTCCGCGTGTTGGACGAGCATGGTCGCCAACTGGGTATGTCGCGAAACTTCGCGCAACTGCATAGCGAACTGGCGCCGCGTGTCGCACCTGTCATTGTGGCCGCCACCAAACAAAGCAGCAGTGCGCCTGTCGTCGAGCAACGCAGTGCTACCTGGAGTTTTGGCGAGTTCGCCGAAACGCGCGTGGTGCAACGCGCTGGGCAGAACGTGACCTTATTCAACGCGCTGGTGGATGATGGGGATGCGGTCATCCTGCGCGCCTACGATACGCGCGATGCGGCGCAGGCAGAACACCGCAAGGGCTTGTGCCGCCTGTTCATGTTGCTGCTCAAAGAGCAGGTAAAGTACATGGAGAAGAACCTGCCGGACGCACAGAAGCTGGGCATGTTGTACATGTCGCTGGGCACGCCGCAGGAACTACAGCAGCAGATAATCACCATGACTTTCGAGCGTTGTTGTCTGAACGATCCCTTGCCCACTAATGAGACCCAGTTCCTCTCGCGCGGCAAGGAAGCCAAGAACCGCCTGCTGCTCATCGCACAGGAGATCGCGCGTCTGGCGGCCGGTATCCTTACCGAATACCACTCACTGCAAAAGAGCCTGCCACAGCTCAAGGCACAGGCCGTCGTGGCACAGGACGTGTGCACCCAGCTCGAATGGCTGGTGCACGGGAGGTTTATTCGCGACACACCGTATGAACGTCTGCAGCATGTGCCGCGCTATCTCAAGGGGATCAATCTGCGCATCGAAAAACTGCGCAGCAATCCGGCGCGCGACGCACAATGCATGAGCCAGCTGCAACCCCTGTTGCAGGCGCTGCAAAAGTTGCGTCAGGCACACACCGGCGATGCGCGCGTGGAAGAGTTCGCCTGGTTGTTGCAGGAGCTGCGCGTGTCGCTCTTCGCGCAGGAACTGAAGACCCCAGTCATCGTTTCGATTAAGCGTCTTGAGAAGATGCTTGCAGGCATACGAAACTAGTAGAATCTTCGCCACACAGTAGTCCAAGAAAGCTATCAAATGAAAAATAACAAAGTCGATGTATTGTTGGTCGGTGCGGGCGTGATGAGTGCGACTCTGGGCACGCTGCTGTCGCATCTGGATCCTGCACTGAAGATCATGATGGTGGAGCGCCTCAGCAAGGTGGCGCACGAGAGCTCGCACGGCCTGAATAACGCCGGTACCGGTCACGCAGGTTATTGTGAGCTCAACTACACGCCCCAAAACGAGGATGGCACAGTGGCGATCGACAAGGCGCTGCAAATCAATGCCGCATACGAGGTGTCGCTGCAGTTCTGGTCTTATCTGGTCGAGCATCACGAGTTACCTGCACCCGAGAAATTCATCAATCCCATCTTCCACCAGAGTCTGGTATGGGGCGAGCAGGATGTGGCCTATCTGCGCCAGCGCTTCCAGCAACTCAGTGAACACCACCTTTTCGAGGAGATGGAATACAGCGAAGACCCCGAGGTGCTGCGGCGATGGATGCCGTTGGTGATGGACAAGCGCAACCCCGGGCAAAAGGTTGCGGCGACACAGGTGATGCACGGTACGGACGTGGATTTTGGCCATCTGACGCGCAGTCTGGTGAAATCGCTGAAGAAACTCGAACACTTCGATTTGCGCTTGAGCCATAGCATATTGGCGATGAAGCAACTGCCGAACGGGCGCTGGCGGGTACGCGTGCAAGACCATCACGACGACGCTATACGCAGCATCAATGCGGGCTTCGTGTTCCTTGGCGCAGGGGGGGGCGCATTGCCCTTGCTGCAAAAATCCAAGATCCCCGAAGCATCGGGCTATGGTGGCTTCCCTGTCAGTGGCCAATGGCTGATCTGCAAGAACCCCGAAGTGGTCAAGCGTCACCAGACCAAGGTCTACGGTAAAGCGCCGGTGGGCGCGCCGCCGATGTCGGTGCCGCATCTGGATGCGCGCATCATCGACGGTGAACCTGCGATGTTGTTTGGCCCGTTCGCCAGCATCACCGGAAAATTTTTAAAAGAGGGCTCGATGTTCGACATCCTCAACTCGCTAAAATCAGGCAACTTCAAACCCATGCTGGCGGTGGCCATGGATAACCTTGATTTGATGCGCTACCTGATAGGCGAGGCGTTCAAGACACACAAGGAGCGGGTCGAAGCGCTGAGATACTTCTATCCCGAAGCACGTGAAGAAGATTGGGAGTTAGCCTCCGCCGGACAGCGCGTGCAGATCATCAAGCAGTGCGATAGCAGGGGCGGCAAACTGGAATTTGGCACCGAGATCGTCACAGCCCAAGACGGCAGTCTGGCGACTCTGCTGGGCGCCTCGCCCGGCGCCTCCACCTCGGTACAGGCGATGATAGAAGTGTTGCAACGCTGCTTTCCAGAGCGAGTGGCCAGCGCCGAATGGCAAGCCAAATTGAAACAGATGATCCCGTCGTATGGCGAGTCGCTGGATGAGAATGTGCCGTTGTTGCATGAAGTCCGCGAGCGGACATTGAGGGTGTTGAAGTTGGTGGATTAAGTGCGAGCTTGTTCGCGAATTGCATCCCCTAAAAATACCGTTCGTGGTGATAACCAGCGACTTGGCTATCGTTTTTTGATGGCCTAGTCGAATGGCTATGTCGAACCATGAATGGCAAAAAGCAAAACCGCTGCCGGTCTACCACCGACGGTTCACTCGCCCCACTTCTTCATCAACGTCTGCTCCACGCCAAGATGATCGAGTATCCGTGCCACGACGAAATCCACGATGTCTTGCACACTTTGAGGATGGTGATAGAAGCCGGGATTGGGCGGCATGATCACTGTGCCGGCGTGTGAGAGTTTGAGCATGTTCTCCAGATGGATAGAGGAGAACGGCATCTCGCGCGGCGCTAAAATCAACGTGCGTTTTTCTTTGAGCATCACGTCCGCGGCGCGGGCGATGAGATCGTCGCTGATGCCGCCGGCAATCTTGCCCAGTGTGCCCATGGTGCAGGGACAGACCACCATTGCATCTCCGGGGTTGGAGCCAGATGCCATGGGGGCGTACCAGTCCTGGATGCCGAACACTTTTAGTTCACCGCTGAATTTTCCGAAACGTTCCGCAAACAATTGCTCCGCATCTTGTGGACGGTTCGGTAAGGTGAAATCGAGTTCCTGTTTGGCGACGATCTGCGCGGCTTGCGTATAGACTAGATGCACGCGCTGTCCGCTTTGCAGCAGACATTCGAGCAGACGCATGCCGTAAGGCAGACCTGATGCACCGGTAAAAGCTAACGTTATCGTTTTCATGTTCGATCTTTCGTTTGTGGCATTGCGCCATTATCCATGAAACGCGCGGCGATCAAGCCGTTCACGGTGCCGAATATCAGTGCGGCGGCGGCGAAGATGGGGATGAGATAGGCGATGCCGCTGTGCGGGATGAGCCACACATAGACCACGCCCATTTGTCCGGCGATATGGGCGAAAGCGGCGAGTATGCTGTGGCTGACCGGGCCGAACCAGCGCGCTGGCAGATGTTGCGCGAAGGCCAATATAAGCAAGCTGCATAGCGCGCCGGACAGGCCTAGGAAGAAACCGGGTGAGAGGAAGCTGCCGAACAGCAGACTACCTGCGACCACGCGCAACAACGATACCCAGGCCGCCACTCGCCAGCCATAACGGCTCAATACGATGAGCGTGACGATGTTGGCCAGACCAGGCTTGACGCCGGGCAAAGGAGAGGGGATGGCGTTCTCTAATACCGTCAGACCCAGCGCCACCGCAGCCATGCGTGCGATGTGATGGTCTTCTGGGGTGGGATGTAGCAGGACAGAAGAACTGAGTGAGTAGTTAGTGGTGAGTGGCGAGTCGATAGCGGGACGCACCGATTTCAGCGCATCGTCAGACTCTCGCCCTTGATTTTTACTTACCACTTACCACTCCCCACTTTCAGTAGTTGAGGCTGTCATAGCGTTTGCGTTTGCCGGTCAGTTCCACACTCACCTGATTGGGCAGGCACAGTGCAATCTCGCCGGCTTGCTGTAGCCAGCCTTGGCGCACGCAATATTGTCTGGGGCTGGGGTCTGAGCTGATGCGGGCGCGGCGTTTCTCTATGGTGATGATGCTGGTGCCCAGCGGGCCGGGCACGGGGATTTGTTGGTCCTGGGCGAGGGATACGGTGCTGAATATCTTGCCGCCGCTGCGTATCACGGCCTGATCGGCCAGATCGCCGCTCCATAACTTGATGGTGAGCATGGCCACGGCAAAGCTGCCGAGTGACAGCAGTATCCAGTCGCCCGGTTTGATGTAGCCAGAGATCAAGGTTTGAATTCGCGGTGGCGTACCAGCACCTGTTGTTCGGACTGGAAGTGCTGTGCGAGCTTCTCGGCCAGAAACACCGAGCGATGTTGTCCGCCGGTGCAGCCTATGGCGACGGTGAAGTAGCTGCGGTTGTCGGCGATAAAGCAGGGTAACCAACGGGCAATGAAGTCGCGGATGTCGGTGTACATGTCCATCGCCTGCGGAGCATTCTCAAGGAAATCTATGACAGGCTGATCACGTCCGGTGAGAGGTTGCAGCAGCGGGTCGTAATGTGGATTGGGCAGGCAGCGGACGTCGAACACGAAATCGGCGTCCAGCGGCAAGCCGTGTTTGAAGCCGAACGACTCGAACAGCAAAGTGAGTTGGGCCTTATCGACGCGGATGAATTCTTTGATCCATGCACGCAGCGCATTGGCATGCACTTCGCTGGTGTCGATGCGGTGGCCGATATCGTTGATGCTGGTGAGCAGTTCGCGCTCGCGTTGCACACATTCGGTCAGGGTGCGCACGCCGTCGCTGAGCGGATGCAGGCGGCGCGTCTCGGAAAAACGTTTGACCAGTGTGTCGGTCTGCGCGTCGAGGAAGATGACATGCACATCCACGCCTTGCTGTTTGAGTTGATTGAGGAGGGGAGGCAGACGTTGCACGCTGTTGGCACTGCGCACATCGATGCTCACTGCAATCTTGCTGTAACCGGCGGCATGCAGGTGTTCTACCAGAGCTGCCAGCAATTCTGCGGGCAAATTGTCCACGCAGTAATAGCCGCTGTCCTCAAGCACTTTGAGGGCCACGCTCTTGCCGGAGCCGGATAGACCGCTGATCAGGAACAGTTGCATGGCAGCACTTTTATCTCGACATCATCTGGTCGTGACGCGCGACGAACTCGTCCATGGTGTTGATGCCGCGCTGTTGCAGAACGAAGTTGCGTGCTGCTGCCTCCACCAGTACCGCCAAGTTGCGGCCCGCAACCACTGGGATGTTGACCGTGCTGATGTTCACCCCGAGTATCTCCTGATGCGAAGCGTTTAGCGGTAAGCGCTCAATCTGCGACAGGTCGCCGCCGGGCGGTCTGTGCAGGTGGACGATGAGTTTGAGGCTCTTCTTGCGCCGCACCGCAGTCTCGCCGAACATGGTGCGGATATTGAGTATGCCCAGACCGCGCACTTCGAGAAAGTCGCGCAGCAATTCCGGACAGCGCCCCTCCAGGGTGTCGGGGGCGATGCGGTGCAGTTCCACGATGTCATCGGCGACCAGACCGTTACCGCGCGTGATGAGTTCCAGGCCCAGCTCGCTTTTGCCCACCGCACTCTCTCCGGTGACCATCACGCCCACGCCCAGCACATCCAGAAACACACCGTGACGTGTGGTCGATTCGGCCAGTTCCTTGGCCAGATAGTGGCGTATCAGCCACATCAGATGCACGCTGGGTTTGGGCGAGGCGAACAGCGGGATGTGTGAGTCGTTGGCGAAGGCGATGATTTCAGCCGGGATGTCCGTGGTGCCCGCCACGATCAGACAGGTGGTGCCGCATCGGGCAATCTTGGCGAAGGCAGCTTCGCGTTTTTCAACGTTCAGATCGCGAAAATAGTCCAGCTCGGTCTCGCTCAAGACTTGTATCCAGTTCGGATGGATCAGGTTGAGGTGGCCTATCAGTCCCTTGTTCGAGGCGTCGACCTCGTCGCTGTCGATGATGTAGTTCTCACCATCCGTGCCCGCCACGCGGGTCAACTCCAAGCGAGCTTGCTTATCAATGAACAACTGGCGGATGTTGACCTGGCTCATGTGCGAACCTTTGCGGATGGGGGTTGCGCTTCAGGCCATGATTTCATGGTGTACTGTTCCAGTGGTGGAAAAGTTGATACATGCTGGCCGCATCGGTGCAGGCATTTAATTTGTCGCGGAAGTCACTGTCGCTGAACATCTGCGCCAGCTCTCCCAATATCTGCAGATGCAAGTCTGTCGCACGTTCGGGTACGAGCAGGACGAAGATCATATTGACCGGCTGTCCATCGGGTGCGTCGAAGGGGATGGGGTTGCTGGTTCTGATGAAGGCGGCAGTGGCTTCGCGCAGTTTCGCGATGCGTCCATGCGGTATCGCCACGCCTTGCCCCAGCCCGGTGGAACCCAACTTCTCGCGCGCAAACAGGCTGTCGAAGACTGTACTGCGTGCGATCTGCTGGTTGTTCTCGAACAACAGGCCGACGCGCTCGAATACACGTTTCTTGCTGCTAGATTCGGTATCTAACAGGATGTTGTCTGGTAGCAATAATTTGCTGATTAGATTCATAGTTGACGATCTTGGAGGCAAAAAAACGGGCGGCTTCGCTGCCGCCCCAAGGTTTATTCTGCTACTGCGTTGTGCTTGCCGGATTCGCCATGGCGACGGTCGGACAGCTTCTCTTTGTGTTTGATCACTTGCCTATCCATGGTGTCCACCAGATTGTCGATAGCGGCGTAAAGATTGTCATCATCGCATTCCACAAATAGATCTTTACCGCTTATATGCACGGTCGCCTCTGCTTTTTGTTTGAGTTTCTCGACCGATAAGATGATTTGCACATCGATCACGTTGTCGAAGTGACGTTTAATCTTGCCGAATTTGCTGGCCGTATATTCGCGGATAGCAGGAGTGATTTCCAAATGGTGTCCTGTGATATTGAGGTTCATGGTGCGCTCCTAGTTTAGAGTGATTTACGGAGATTCACCGGGAGGATATGTAATGCTTCCCGGTACTTTGCTATGGTACGCCGGGCCACTACTATGCCCTGCTGTGCCAAGATTTCTGACATGCGACTGTCGGTGAGCGGTTTGCGGGTGTCTTCCGCGCTGACCAATTGTTTGATCAGTTCGCGTATTGCCGTGGAAGAGCAGCTGCCACCGCTGTCTGTCGCCAGTCCGCTGCCAAAAAAATACTTGAATTCAAAGATGCCACGCGGTGTGAGCATGAATTTCTGCGTGGTGCTGCGCGATACGGTCGATTCATGCAATTCCAACTCCTCGGCGATTTCTCTCAGGACTAATGGTCGCATACCTATCGCACCATGTTCCAGAAATTTTTCCTGGCGTTGTACGATGGCCTGTGCGACCCGCAGGATGGTGTCGAAGCGTTGTTGCAGGTTTTTGATCAGCCATTTAGCTTCCTGCAGATGGGTGGAGAGCTGCGAGCCGTTCTTGTCGTCGCGTTGTTGCAGGATGTTGGCGTAAATCTGGTTGACGCGCAGCTTGGGCATGGCCTCGCTGTTCAGACGTGCGCGCCATTTTCCTTTGTATTTGTCGACGACGATGTCGGGAATGACGTAGTCGGCCACCGTATGGTCGAACTCGGAGCCGGGCTTGGGATTCAGGGCGGAGATCAATAACTGTGCGGCACGTAGTTGCTCATCGCTGCAGCGCAACAGTTTTTTGATCTTGGCGAAATCGTGCGCGGCCACCAGTTCGATGTACTGACTGACCAAGATGATCGCCAGTTCGCGTTGTGGAGTGTCATCCGGCAAAGCCTTGAGTTGCAGGGAGAGACACTCACCTAGACTGCGTGCAGCCAGACCGGGCATATCCAGATGTTGCAATTGCACCAGTGCCGTCTCCAGATCATCCAATGTGATCTCCAGTTCGGCGGGCAACATCTCCATCAGTTCGTCAAGTTCCAGCGTCAGATAGCCGTTGTCGTCCAGAGCATCGATCAGCAGGCCGATGATCTTGCGGTCAGGGTCGTCCAGTTGAGTAGTCGATAACTGGCTGTGCAGGTGGTTGCGCAAACTGGCTTGCAGGGCTGCTTGCTCGGGGAACGCATCGTCATCGTCGTCACGATTGCGGTTGCTATGGGTCTCGTTCCATTCCTGTGGTTCGCCTGCCATGCTGTCATCGTCGCGTGCCTCGTTGGGAGCGACTTCGGCAGGAGCAGCAGTCTCATTATTGGTATTGGCACGCGTGTCGCCGGTAAAAGGCACGGTTTGGCTGTCTTCGGCCAGTTCCAGCATGGGATTCTCTTCCAGCATGCGCGACACTTCTTGCTGCATATCCTGCGTGGACAGCTGCAGCAAGCGTAGGGCTTGTTGTAACTGGGGGGTCAGCGTCAGCTGCTGAGATAAGCGTAGTTGGAGTGATGCTTTCATTGACTCATTTTCGTCCCGGGATTCCTGCAAGTCATAGCTTGAAGTGTTCACCCAGATATACTTTCCTCACGCCCTCATTATAGATGATTTCATCAGGCTTGCCTTCCGCCATCACCGCGCCAGCATTGATGATGTAAGCGCGGTCGCAGATGCCCAGGGTTTCACGCACATTATGGTCGGTGATCAACACACCGATGTCGCGTTGCTTGAGGAAGTGGATGATCTTCTGGATGTCCAACACCGCGATCGGATCGACACCGGCAAAGGGTTCGTCGAGCAAGATAAAACGCGGATTGGTGGCTAGGGCGCGGGCGATCTCCACGCGTCTGCGTTCGCCCCCCGATAGGCTGATGGCCTGGTTGTTGCGGATATGGGTGATGTGCAGGTCTTCCAGCAGACTCTCCAAACGAGTCTGCAACTCGCCGTTGCTCAAGCCTTGCAGTTCGAGTACGGCCTGGATGTTCTGTGTCACGGTCAGGCGTCTGAAGATCGAGGCTTCCTGTGGCAGGTAACCCAGACCCAGTCTGGCACGCCTGTGGATAGGCAGATGGGTGATGTTGTGCTCGTCGATGAAGATCTCGCCGCCATCCGCCGCGACCAGCCCGACGATCATGTAGAAGGAAGTGGTCTTGCCCGCACCGTTCGGGCCGAGCAGGCCGACCACTTCGCCACTTTTGACGTTCAGCGAGGCATCTTTAACCACACTGCGAGAACCATATTTCTTTTTCAGACCTACCGCACGTAATTCGCTCATTTTTTCTCCGTGGGCAAAGTGGCTGGTTTGGGACGGGGCTGCAGGACGGCGCGCACGCGTTGCGGCGCTACGCCTTGGACCGTTGCACCGGTATCTACTTGGAATATCTCACTTTGCGCGTTGTAGATGATATGTTCGCCACGAATAAAATCCTGATCGCGTTTGAGTTGAGCCTTGCCGTATATTTCGACGGTCTGTTTTAACGTGTCGTATTCGATGCGTTCGCCATAGCCTTCCACATATTCGTCCAATCCTTCGCGTTTCTGGCGGAAGCTTGCGGTGGAGCCGAAGATCAATGCAGTCTTGTTGCCATGGGCATCTTGACTGATGACGATCTTGTCGCCACGTATCTGCAGCGTGCCTTGATTGATTTCGACATTGCCAGTGAAGGTGCTGGTCTGTTCGGCCTCTTTCATGATGACCTGATCGGCCTCGATGTGCATCGGCTGATTGCGGTCATTTTGTTCCGCCTGACACGGTGGCATGATCAGCCACATCATCATGACTAAACTAATTTTGCGTAATTGCATTCGAAACTTTCACTCGCGATAATAATTTCAAGGTTTGCGCGCGGTTGTCCAGCTCCATACCCACTGCACTCATATTATTGTTGGCCTCGTTTACGGTCACAGCGTGGTTGGTCTCGGCAGTCTCAAGGTCGGGAATGACCTTGATATAGTCGCTCTTGACCACCAACTCACCCCGCGTTTTGCTGGCTGCGCGGACGATTTCCACTTCATCGTTCAATTCTATGATGTCGCCCTTGCTGGACAAGGTGCCGCGTCTGGCCGTCATGTGTATGTCGGAGCGCTGTGGGGTGAGAGCCGTGATATCCGGCTCGGACAAGGTCGTGCTGTCGTCATCGGCGTAATGCACCAGTTGTTTGGCGGACATGATAAAGCGTGGCGTCCCCTCTTGATTCAGGGTGACTGCTCTCAGGTTATCTATGATGGCATCGGCGGTGTGCAGTTTTGCTTTGTTGGCGCTGCCCGTTTCGGGCTGTGCTTGCTGATCCAGCCAGTAGCTCATCGCCAGTATGCCTAGCAGGGGTAAGAGCGGCAACCAGGCGCGTGCGCGTGTAACCAGGGTCATATCAGATACTGTGCCAACTGCCCGTCCAGTGTGCCTTGCGCGTGCATGATCAGTTCGCAGGCTTCGCGCACCGCGCCGTGTCCACCGTGTCGCTGGGTGATGTAGTGTGAATGTTCGCGTACCAGTTGAGGTGCATCTGGAACAGTGAGTGCCAGACCCACGTTGCGCATCACCGGCAGATCCACCACGTCATCTCCCATGTAAGCGGCGGCGTCGCGGGTCAGCTTGAGTTTGTTGAGCAGGTCGTTCATGGCGTTGAGCTTATGTTCCACGCCCTGATACACGTGTTCGATGCCCAGGTTCTGTGCGCGCAGCGTCACACATTTTGAGGTGCGACCGGTGATGATGGCGACTTGCACGCCGCTCGCCTTGAGTAGCTTGATGCCCAAGCCGTCCAGGGTGTTGAAGCGTTTGGATTCATTGCCCGAGTCCGAGAGAAATAGTCCGCCATCCGTCATGACGCCATCCACATCGAAAGTGACCAGTTTGATAAGTTTGGCACGGCTGAGCAGCATACGGTTCTCCGGTTGAGTTAGATGACTTTGGCGTGTAGCAGATCGTGCATATTGAGTGCGCCGACCAGTTTGTTATTCCCATCAACGACCAATAATTGATTGATGTTGTGAGTCTCCATGGTCTGGACGGCTTCAACGGCCAGCGCATCCGGACCGATGCAACGCGGATGCACCGACATCACGCTGCGTACCGGTGTGGTGTTGAAGTCCAGGCTCTTTTGCAAGGTGCGACGCAGATCGCCGTCAGTGTAGATGCCGAGGACATGCAGTTCGGCATCCACGATGGCCGTCATACCCACGCCTTTTTTCGAGATTTCCATGAGCGCATGACTCAGCATCGCATCCTCGCGCACGGCGGGCAGGCGTTCACCGCTACGCATCACGTCGCGCACATGGGTCAGCAAACGTCGCCCCAGGCTGCCACCCGGGTGGGAACGTGCAAAATCTTCTTTACCGAATCCCTTCGCGTCCAACAAAGCCACAGCCAGCGCGTCGCCAAGGGCGAGTGCCGCTGTGGTGCTCGCAGTCGGCGCCAGCCCCATCGGGCAGGCTTCCTTATCGACATGCGCGTTGAGATGCACATCCGCTGCAATCCCTAGGCTGGAAGACGGAAAGCCGGTCATACTGATGAGTTTTGCGCCTTGACGTTTGATCACCGGGACGATGGTCATCAGTTCCTGACTTTCACCGGAATAGGACAGCGCGATGATGACATCGTCGGAGGTGATCATACCCAGATCGCCATGACTGGCTTCACCGGGATGGACGAAGTAGGCCGGCGTGCCGGTGCTGGACATGGTCGCAGCAATCTTGCGCGCAATATGGCCTGATTTGCCCATGCCGCTGACGATGACACGGCCACGGCAGGACATGATCAGATCCAGCGCATGCAGGAAGTTATCGTCCAGACGCTGACTGAGTGCGCTGACTGCGGCGGCCTCGATGTTTAATACCTCACGTGCAAGTTCGAGTGCGCGGGGGGTTGCGGGGAGTGGTTTATTCATGCGCGGCATTATAGCAAGGTAGATGCCAGAGGTGAGTGATGTAGGGATGAAAGGTGAGGGGCCGGCATCAACTTGCTTCTCGCACCATCACTTTAACTTTGCAAATACGCTGCCAGTGCGGCATCATCGGGCAGGGTAGAAAATTACACGTATGACACGATGGACAATTCACTTTCACTGGTTTTGATTTTGCTTGCCACCGCGGTTGCGGTGGTGGTGTTGTGTCGTATCTTGCGCTTGCCGGTGATGTTGGGTTACCTGACCGTGGGGATACTGATCGGCCCGCATGCATTGGCTTGGATCCCCGAGTCAGTTGGAACGCAGCATCTTGCCGAGTTCGGGGTGGTGTTCTTGATGTTCAGCATCGGTCTGGAATTCAGTCTGACGCGCCTGATGGCGATGAAGCGTACCGTGTTCGGTTTGGGCGGGGCGCAAGTGCTGGGCAGCATGTTGATCGTCATTGCGCTGGCATTGTTGTTTGGCTTGAATTGGCGCGCGGGTTTGGCGTTGGGCGGAGTGTTGGCCATGTCTTCCACCGCCATCGTCAGCAAGATGTTAGTAGAGCGCGCTGAACTGAATCTGCCCTATGGACGGCAGATGATGGGTGTGTTGTTGTTCCAGGATCTGGCGGTGGTACCGCTGTTGATCGTCATCCCAGCGCTTGCATCCAATTCTGCCAATCTCACCTCTACTCTCGCATTCGCGTTGCTGAAAGCGGCTTTGGTACTGGCATTGCTGCTGGTATTCGGGCAGCGCATGATGCGTCAGTGGTTCCATGTCGTCGCAAGGCAGCGGTCCTCAGAGCTGTTTATGCTCAACGTGCTACTCATCACGCTAGGCTTGGCTTATCTCACCGAGACCGCTGGCCTGTCTTTGGCGCTGGGTGCATTCGTAGCCGGGATGTTGATCTCGGAAACCGAATATCGCTATCAGGTGGAAGAGGACATCAAACCGTTCCGCGATGTGTTGCTCGGCCTATTCTTCGTTACCATAGGGATGAAGTTGGACTTGGGGGCGGTGGCGGGTGATGTCGGCTGGGTGCTGCTGGTATTGCTGGGCATCATCCTCTTCAAAGCACTGATCGTTTCCCTGCTGGCGCGCCTGTTCGAAGGTGACTGGGGGGTGGCGTTGCGCAGTGGCATTGGTTTGGCTCAGGCAGGCGAATTTGGTTTCGTGTTGTTGACGCTGACAGATAACGCCCACCTGTTGGCTGCAGAGCCTCTGCAGATTTGCCTGGCCGCGATGTTGCTGTCTATGCTGGCCGCGCCATTCCTGATCCAGCATGGTGAAGCCATCGCGCGTCGTTTCTCATCTGCCGAATGGACTAGCAGGGCAATGCAGATGCATCAGATCGCCATCCAGAGTATGGGGATGGGCAGCAATGCGCATGTGATCATCTGCGGATATGGGCGTAGCGGCAGTGCCTTGGGCAACTTCCTGGAGCAGGAGAATTTGCGTTTCATCGCGCTAGATTTGGATTCGCGCAGGGTGCGTGAGGCCTCTGCCGCGAAGAAGAGTGTGGTGTATGGTGATGCGGCTAAGCGCGAGGTGTTGATGGCCGCTGGACTGATGCGCGCCAGCGCACTAGTGATCTCATATACCGATAAGCATTCCGCTTTGGCCATCCTGAGACATGTGAAAGAGTTGCGGCCGGATCTGCCGGTGGTGGTGCGCACCAATGACGATGTGGATGTTGAAGCTTTGAAGCAAGCGGGTGCTGCCGAAGTGGTCGCCGAAGTGGTGGAGGGTAGCGTGATGCTCGCTTCGCAGGTGCTGTTGATGGCGGGTGTGCCACTGAATCGAGTGATACGCCAGATTCAGGAGAGTCGGGCGCGTCGTTACGCGGTATTCAGCGGGTATTTTCGTAGTGCCGATGTGGGTGAAGTCACGGACGGTTTGCAGCCCAGATTCTTGCGCGTATTTCTGAAACAAGAGCACGCGGCAGTCGGCAAGCGTTTGCGCGAGATGCATCTTGAGCAATTGAATATCGAAGTCAACGCGGTACGCAGACACGGTGTGCGGGATACCCAGCCCAGTGAAGAGGCGGTGCTGCAGGCGGGTGATGTGCTGGTGTTGTTGGGTCTGCCTGAGGCCTTGTTGCAAGCTGAGTCCAGGTTACATAAAGGCACTTAAGAAAACGTGCCCAGCGATGACTATTATCGTCGTCGATACAATCGATACTGTTCGTTCTTGTCATCCATGCGACTCCCCTCCCAGAGTTTCTCCCAGTGTGATTCATCCATCAGGGGTTTGGATAATTTCCTGCCTTGGATGAGGCGTAGGTCACAGCGCTGCTTAGCGTCTTTTTGCGTATAGATATCACCGAAATAATGCAGCATGGCGCGCTGACCGTCGCCCAGATTCTCGCGTCGTATGCAGTTGTATTTCACCGGCATGGCTTGTTTTAGTGCCATGACCATGTTGCGATAGCTCTTGCCGCTGTCCAGCCACGGCAGCCACAGTGTCATGGCGAGTATCCAGATCAGGGTCATGCCGCTCGCCCAGTTCACTACGGAGCGACGCATGGAGCGTCCCACGCGCCAAACCAGTACCAGCCACAATACAGTGGCCGAGAGTGCGATGTACATGGCGGTTGTGTCCAATGCGGGCACGAAGCTGGGTTGGTAGTCTTTCAGCCAATGGGTGATCTTGGCTTGATTGTCCAGCAGCAACCCGCCCCACCCCCACCACATCAAGATGGCCAGCAATGCGAACAGCATCAGTCCGAACCAATCGAGCGCATTGGCCGCGCCGCGTTTTAACATGGATAGCGAGGCGGTCGCCAACAGTGCGATAGGCAGCAGCATGGGCAGCGCGAACACTTCTTCTATGTGCGGCACGAAGCTGAGTGTGGCTAACATCACCGCAAAGCTCACCAAGGGCAATTGCAGGTCGTCCCGTTGCGCGAGTCGGCCGCGTGATTTCCATACTACCCATGCCGCCAATGGCCAAGCTGGCCAAGCCAGCCAAGGCAGGTTTTGCAAATAGTAGAACGACTGTGTGCTTGGCCCATTACTTGCGTACGTAAACCAGTGGCCGATATTGTGGGCCCATGCCCACTCGGCGAACAATTGCGGTGAGTGCAGGTAGAGCAGGCCCGGCCAAATAGTCAGCCAGGGCAGTGCGACCACCGTTGCGAGGGCCAGACTCCCAAGATAAGTGCGTTGACGCCAGACTTGAAAAAATGTCGGCAACAGCGTGGCGATCAGAATGAAGAAGATAGGCGCGATGAAGCCCTTGGACATGAAGCCTATGCCTACCCCCATGCCCATCCAGAATCCCGCACGCATAAAGCGCTCTTGGCTATGCGAAAATCCGTACAGCATCATGGCACAACCGCTCAGCAGGGCTAAGTCGGTGATCATCTGATGCGCCCGCACCAGCATCCCCAGGCAGCCCATCAGGATGATGGCCGCCGCCCAGCCACGATTCTCCCCATATAGCTTTCGTCCGGCCAAGCCCATGAAAAGCAGGCTCAGGGTGCTGTAAAAACCACTGGCCAAACGGGCGCCATCATGTAACGACAAGGAGGTTGAGAATAGTTTTGCGAAGAGCGCCGCAGTCCAGTAGAACAGTGGCGGTTTGTCCATGTAAGATTCGCCCGCCAGTGTGGGTACCAGCCAGTCACCATTCTGCAGTATCGAATAGATCAAGCCAAAGCTATAGGCTTCGTCAGGTTTCCATGGGTCGTGTCCTACCAGTCCCGTCCCCAGCCAGACCAGACAGAGCAGACCCAGCATCAGGGCTTTTCCGGTGGTGATGGGGTAGGGATCGGTGGGTTTGATGAAATACATGCGTAATTCTACTCGACGACTTTGATGAGTTCACCAGCGTTTGGCTCACCATCGGGATATTGTGCGTTGATCAGACGTAGATAGCTTGCTGCGGACTTTCCCAATACCGAGTGTTCGGCCAGCTTGGCGTAGGTATCGTCTATGTCTGCGCGAACCATGTGTAAGGTCAGCGGCTTGGCCAGTTTTAGTTGATCGGATGTCAGCGTATGGAAGCTGCGGATAGTTGCAAGCACAGCTTCACGATTGGGTGCGAACTCCGCCTCGGTCTTGGCCATACCCTGTATCAGATACGCGCGTTCATTCGCGTACACCACGCCTTGAACTGAATGGGTCTGGGAGGCAAACGCAGCCTTGAGGCCGTTGATCTCAAGCGCTGCTATCGTTGCATTCGCGCTGGCTACGCGTGCGGCATATTCCTTGGGGGTGCCCACCGGATTTTCATCCAGTTTCATCTCTATCTTGGTTTCGCCTTTGGGGCTAACGGCAATCAATGCGTTGGGCTGATTGTGTACTTGCCAATCTGCGGGGAATTGCAGGCCTATGCCCAGCGTACCCTGATAGAAATGATTGTTGCGTAGCACGCCTTGCTCGCTGTTGTCGTTAAATACCATTCCTTCGGTCGCTTGAAGGAATTCGTCATGGCCTTCGAACGGTTGTGCGACCATCTGTTTGTCAGCTTCGCCAACCGCTTGTTGCAAGCGCGTGTCGTTGTCCGGGTGGGTGGCAAACAGACCGTGATAGCGACGCGGCTCACGGCCTTCCTGCCTGGCGAGTTCCGCATCCTGCAATTCCTGATTCTTCAATACGCCTATGACTTTGATGATGGCTTGCGGGTCGTATTCGCTGCGCGCCAGATATTCGGCGCCCAGGCGATCCGCTTCCAGTTCGTGTTCCCGCCCGTAGCCGGATAACAAGGCTCCGCCGACCAGGTTGCCCAGGTTCTGTCCGCTTATACTGTTGATGTGCGGCACGAATATCGAGGCGATAGTCAGGCCGATGTTGGTTGCCTGAGTCGCACTGTGTTGACGCACCCCATGGCGTGAAGTGACATGGCCTATCTCGTGTCCCAAGACTGCCGCCAGTTCAGCTTCGCTGTTCAGGTAGGCCATGATGCCGCGCGTGATGTACACGTAGCCGCCAGGCAGGGCGAAGGCATTGATCTCGGTCGAGTCCAAAACCATAAAGTGATACTGAAGGTCGGGACGATGGCTTTTTTTGGCGAGCTTCTGGCCTACGCCGTTCACGTAATCCTGCAGTGCCCTAGACGGATAGATCTGATATTGCTTCTTGACCTGCTCATCCGCCTGACGGCCGAGTGCCAACTCTTGGCTTTCTGACATCATGACGAAGTCGGCATTGCCCGTAACGGGGTTCTGGGCGCAACCCGCCAATAGACTTAGTAGCAATGTAATGATGAATAGAGCACGCATCACAATTCCCGAGTTGAAGGTCCGACAAATAAAAAAGGCAGCAAAAGCTGCCTTTTTGATGCTAATTTCCTGCGAAGTTCCGTAAAGCTTGCTAACCAATGGTTAGCAAGCAAAGCGAATCAAATTTACGCAGCAGCCTTAGTGCCATATTTCTGGCGGAACTTATCGATGCGACCCGCAGTGTCCATGATCTTCTGTGTGCCGGTGTAGAACGGGTGGCATTCAGAGCAAACTTCGACGCCCAGAGTGGGCTTGCCGATCACGGATTTGGTCTTGAAGCTATTGCCGCAGCTGCAAGTCACGGTGATCTCTTGATAATTTGGGTGTATAGCTGGTTTCATTTTATGTTCCTTACAAAGGTTCTGTGCGGCGGGTGTACGCACTTGGGTGTTACGCGAAGGCGCGCATTATCCATAAAAATAGCCACTTGCGCAAATTTATCTGGAAACTAAAAAAGCCGGCGCAAGCCGGCTTTTTTAGTGTTGCGGGGGTATTACTTGGCTAGGCCCAAAACAAACTTGACCAGTTCCTTGATGTCGGCTTGTTTGGTACCGGCTGGGTCATTAGCTGGCATAGGCATAGAGCCCCAGTTACCTGAGCCGCCCTTGGATACCTTCATCGCCAAGCCTTCAGCTAAAGGATATTCCTTGCCGTTGAACTTGTAGTTCGCCGCGCCCTGATACTTCTTGGATACATCCATCCAAGCTGGACCGACCACTTTTTTGTCAATCGCATGGCAAGCTGTGCAATTGTTCTTCTTGGCAATGGCTGGCATCTCGGTGGCCATTGCACTGCCTGCGACCATCAGACCTGCTGCAACCATCATGCTTACGATAATAGATTTCATATTCTCTCCGTGTGTTTTGATTGACTAACTGTGCGGCGGGGGAATCCCGCTGCGCATCTGCTCAATGCCGTTGAAAACAATATGTTCCAGGCTGGCAAACTGACTAACGCAATGGCTTGCGATTAGGTTGACAAGCTTACTTCAGTAATAGGATGAATCTGACCAGGGACTGGATGTCCGTATCAGCCACACGCGGTGAGTTGGCAGGCATGGCCATGCTACCCCAAGCGCCGCTGCCCCCCTTTGCGACCTTGCTGGACAGCCTGCTTTGAGCTCCCGTATCACCGCGATATTTGGCGGCTATATCTTTCCATGCGGGTCCGACCACTTTTTTATCGATAGCGTGGCAAGTCAAACAGCCACTCTTCTTGGCCAGCAGTAGTGCATCTGCTTCTGACAAGGCGGCATCGACTTTGATTTCGGGCTTGGCAATGGCAGCCGGAGTCACCGCAGGCTCGATCTTGGCGATGGCTGGAGCAGCACTTGCCACAGCCACTGTTTTTTGTGCCGCGACTTTGGGTGCTGGAACCGCACTCGCAGTGACCTTTTTGTTAATACCGTTAATACTGCTAGTCTTGGCTGTGACAGGTTCTGCTGGAGCAGGCTTGGACGGTGCGATGGGCGCAACTGCCGAGATGATTTCCGTTGGCGCTGCCACTGCCGATGCTGAGACTATCGTTGTCGTCGCCTTATCCGCCGTCGCGGTGCTGGCTGCTTGCGTGGTGGTTTCAGGCTGGCAGGCGCAAAGCCCAGCCAGTAGGGGGATCAAGCATAGATGTTGATAAGAGCGCATGTGATTCTCCAAATTTTTAAAAACGTATTGTTAAACGGATGCGGCGCTGTACTCGACTATCAGGGAGTGCTTGCTGCCCGCCGCAACGGTCACGACATTGACTATCGCATTGACTGACTCCACGCATACCATCTCGCGCCAACCGTCAGGTTGCCCCATATCGCCCATCTTGTTGGCCTTCTCTGCCCACGGTGTCCAGACCACGGTGGAGAGGCTGCCCGATTTCTTGATGTGGATGCGACGCTTCAGTTTGTCGTCATGTATCACACATTCTGCGGCACTGTTGATATAGACACGATCGACTTCACCATCAAAGGTGATGGCGCCGGTTTGTTTGCGCAGATTCGAGCCGCCCACCTTGTCCCAATACTCGCAACCGTCCAAGCCGGTCACGCGCACCGCGCCGATGTCGCTGATCTGCAGGTAGGTGTGGAGTGCCTCGCCGATGACGAAATCGGCAGTGCCGGTGTTCTCAGTGGTCATTTCCATGCGCAAGGTATCGCCAATGATGACGGTCAGATCGAGATTGCAGGCGTGCGCCCATTGCGCGCGCGTCTTGTCGCTTTCCACCAGACGCAATGTCAGACGAGTCGCGCCGTCAGGCTCGATGCCTGTTTCGATCACGCGCCAAGGCACGGTGCGTGCATAGCCATGACCGGGGAAGGTCGATTCTGAGGCATGTGCGCCGAACCATGGCCAGCATACCGGTGCGCCGCCACGTATCGATTTTCCCGCTGCCACTTTGGCATCGCGGGACAGCCACACGACAGGCTTGGTTTGGCTCTTGGGGTGCCAGTTCATCAAATGCGCGCCCTGCAGGCAAAGTGCGGCAGCCGCTTGCGTGTTGGCTATCTCTGCGACGATCAGCCCGCTGGCGTCCTCGCGGAAGCTGATGTGTCCGTTGATGGCGAACTGCTGGTTCAATTGTTGTGCGGTACTCATGCTGATCTCCTGATGGATTTAATGATTTTCGATTTGTGTGACATCGCGCACCGCACCCTTGTCCGCCGAGGTGGTCATCGCCGCATAAGCGCGCAAAGCGACCGAAACGTGGCGCTCGCGTGTGAGTGGTTTCCAGGCTTGCTTGCCGCGCGCCTGCATGGCAGCACGTCTGCGGCTCATCTCTGTGTCCGAAATTGCCAGCGTGATGCTGCGTTGCGGAATGTCTATCTCTATCGTGTCGCCCTCTTCGATCAGGGCGATCGCGCCACCCTGTGCCGCTTCCGGTGAGACATGACCTATGCTCAAGCCGGATGTGCCGCCGGAGAAACGCCCGTCAGTCAGGAGCGCGCACACTTTGCCCATCCCTTTGGATTTCAGATAGCTGGTCGGATACAGCATCTCTTGCATGCCGGGGCCGCCCTTGGGGCCTTCATAACGAATCACTACCACGTCACCTGCCACGATTTGGTCGGCGAGAATCGTGGTGACCGCGTCGTCCTGACTCTCGAATACGCGGGCGCGTCCGGTGAACTTCAGGATGCTCTCATCCACGCCGGCAGTCTTGACGATGCAGCCGTCCACGGCGATGTTGCCATGCAGCACGGCGAGGCCGCCATCCTTGCTGTAGGCATGTGCCGCGTCACGGATACAGCCGGTGCTGCGGTCATCGTCCAAGGTTGGATAGAGCATGGACTGCGAGAAGGCTATCGTCGTGATGATGCCGCCGGGTGCCGAACGGAAGAATTTCTTGGCCGCTTCATCGTTGGTCTGGGTGATGTCCCATTGTTTGATCCCCTCCGCCATCGTGGGGCTATGAACGGTATGTGCATTACCATGTAGCAGCTTGGCGCGATGCAACTCACCCAGGATCGCGGGTATGCCGCCCGCTCTGTGCACATCTTCCATATGGTATTCGGAAGAAGGTGCGACCTTGCATAAGGTAGGCACGTGGCGCGACAAGCGATCCATATCCTTCATGGTGAAATCCACGCCTGCTTCGTAGGCGATGGCCAGCAGATGCAGCACGGTATTGGTCGAACCGCCCATGGCGATATCCAGCGTCATGGCATTCTCGAACGCTTCGAAGCTGGCGATGCTGCGCGGCAACACAGTCGCATCGTCCTGCTCGTAATAGCGTTTGCACAGATCGACAATCACGCGACCGGCACGTAAAAATAATTGTTTGCGTTCCGCGTGCGTGGCGACCAATGAGCCGTTGCCGGGCAACGACAATCCCAGTGCCTCGGTCAGGCAGTTCATCGAGTTGGCGGTGAACATGCCGGAGCACGAGCCGCAAGTCGGACAAGCGGAACGTTCGATGGCTTCGACTTCTTCATCGCTACAACTGCTGTCAGCGGCAGACACCATGGCATCGACCAGATCCAGTCCCTTGGTCTTGCCGCCCCAAGTCACTTTGCCCGCTTCCATCGGCCCGCCGGAGACGAACACCACCGGGATGTTCAGGCGCATCGCCGCCATCAGCATGCCTGGCGTGATCTTGTCGCAATTGGAGATACACACCAGCGCGTCGGCACAATGTGCGTTGACCATGTATTCCACCGAATCGGCGATCAGGTCGCGTGAGGGCAGGGAGTACAACATGCCGCTATGGCCCATGGCGATACCGTCATCAACGGCGATGGTATTGAATTCCTTGGCGATGCCGCCAGCCTTCTCGATCTCGCGTGCCACCAACTGCCCCATGTCTTTGAGGTGCACGTGGCCCGGAACGAACTGGGTGAAGGAGTTGGCGATGGCGATTATGGGCTTGCCGAAGTCGCCTTCGGTCATACCGGTGGCTCGCCACAGGGCGCGTGCACCGGCCATGTTGCGGCCATGCGTGGAGGTCTTGGAACGGTAGTCTGGCATGATGTCTTCTCGAATGTGGAGCGCGTTGAGCGCGAATACGGGATAATTCAGCGCTCGATTCTAACCGATTACACTATGCTCGTTCATCCACAATTCGATCCTGTCGCGATCCATCTCGGCTCTTTTGGCATCCATTGGTACGGTCTGATGTATCTGGCCGGATTCATCACGTTCATCTGGTTGGGGCGCAAGCGCATCGTGATATTGCAGCATGCGCAGCTTACGCCCAAGCTGCTCGATGATTTGCTGTTCTATGGCGTGCTGGGTGTGATCATCGGCGGGCGTCTGGGCGAGGTGTTGTTCTACAACCCCGGATACTACTTCTCTCATCCGCTCAAGATTCCGGCAGTGTGGGAAGGCGGCATGTCCTTTCACGGCGGCTTCTTGGGTGTGTTGGTGGCGATGGCTTGGTTCGCTCGTGAGCATAAATTACATTGGTTGGCACTGATGGATTTCATCGCGCCACTCGTACCACCTGGTCTGGGCTTCGGTCGTTTGGGCAATTTCATCAACGGCGAATTATGGGGGCGTACCACCGACGTGCCTTGGGCCATGGTGTTCCCCAAAGTCGATCAATTGCCGCGCCACCCGTCGCAACTCTACGAGTTCATGCTGGAAGGCGTGCTGCTGTTCCTCATTCTGTGGGTGTACGGGCGCAAGCCACGTCCGGTAGGCTCGGTGTCGGGCTTGTTCCTGATCGGCTATGGCAGCTTCCGTTTTATTGGCGAATTCACGCGTAATCCGGATGACGGCATCTTCGGCCTGATGACCTTTGGTGTGAGTATGGGGCAGTGGCTGAGTCTGCCCATGGTCGTCGCGGGTATCGCCATGATGGTGTGGAGCAAGCGCAATGCGCAGAAGGTCTAATGCCTTGACACCCGCGCCGCGCTTGACTGATACTCGAAGCACCCCATACGGATACAGTCATCCTTGAGCGATATTCCCCTGTCCACCCTGTTCGGCATCCTGCTGTTATTGCTCGTATTGAGCGGATTCTTCTCGGCCTCTGAGACCAGCATGATGGCCATCAATCGTCATCGCCTCAATCACATGTTGCGCAAGGGTAACAAGGCAGCCAAGCTCACCAGTCGTCTGTTGGGCAAGGTCGACAAGTTGCTGGGATCCATCCTGTTGGGCAATACCTTGCTTAATGTAGCGGCGGCGGCAGTGACCAATATCATCGTGCTGCGCATGTTCGGGCAAGACGACTTGGCGATTCTGCTCGGCACGCTGGCCGTTACATTCGCGTTGCTGGTGTTCAGCGAGATCATGCCCAAGATCATCGCAGCCAGTTATCCAGAGCGCATTGCGCTGCCCGCCAGCTATGTGCTCACCCCACTCATCACCTTGTTTCATCCTGTCGTGTCGGTAGCAGGCGGTATGGTAAAGGGCTTTCTGTGGTTGTTGCGCATCAAGATCCAAACTGATCAAAGCAAGCAAAAGATGACCCTGGAAGAGTTGCGGGGACTGGTGCTGGACGCGGAACATTTTTTGCCGCGCAAGCACCAGAAGATGCTGTTGAATCTGGTCGACCTTGAACGCATCACCGTTAATGACGTGATGATTCCGCGTAATCAGATCGAGGCGTTGGACTTGCATGAGGAAATGTCCCGTCTGCGCGAACAGATCATCACCTGCCACCACACTTTGCTGCCTGTGTATGAGGATGCACCCAGTAATATCATCGGCATCTTGCATGCCAAGCGTGCCTTGACCCTGTTGCAGGGTAGTAGTTTCGACCTTGATGCGTTGAAGGAGGTGCTTAACGAACCCTACTTTATTCCTTCAGAAACGCCATTGTTGAAGCAGTTGCAGCAATTTCAAGAGCGGCACAGTCGCCTTGGTTTGGTGGTGGACGAGTATGGTGAGTTGTTGGGCCTGGTCACGTTGGAGAATATCTTGGAAGAGATCGTGGGGGAGTTCACGACTCAAGCGCCCAGTCAAACCGGCAAGTACTTGCGCCGTGACGATGGCAGCTTCTTGCTGGAGGGGGGAAGTAGCCTGCGCGAATTGAACAGAAAGCTGGGACTACATTTTCCTTTGGATGGTGCCAAGACATTGAATGGCCTGATTCTTGAAAGACTGGAGGACATTCCTGAGGCGGGCACTAGTCTCAAGATATCCGGTTACCCGATGGAGATCATTCAGACGCAGGATAGAGTGGTCAAAGTGGTGCGTATTTTTCCTGTGCGGTTGGATAATAAAGCGGTGTAGGAATCGATACGTGTGCATGTGATCAAGCATTGAGTTTCTCCTTTGCCCATGCCACCTGCGGTGGTGGCTTTACATTAAGCATAAAGCTCGGCATGATGCCTGCTAAGAAACATTAAAGTGAACCGATCGGAGACACTATGGCTGTCGCACAGAGAAATCAGAAACCCAAAGAATATTCCTACCTATGGGAAGGGCGGGACAAAACCGGGAAGATAGTCAAAGGCGAGATGCGCGCAGCTGGCGAAGCGGTCGTTTCTGCGGCTCTGCGTCGTCAGGGAGTGAATGTCGTAAAAGTAAAACGTTTACGCAGTAGTGGCAAGGCTGTCAGTGAAAAAGATATTTCTTTGTTCACACGGCAATTGGCCACGATGCTGAAGGCCGGCGTGCCTTTGTTGCAAGCATTCGATATTGTGGGTAAAGGGCATAGCAACCCTTCGGTGGCCAAGCTGCTGTTTGATATCAAGACAGATGTGGAAACAGGAAGCAGCTTGCAGCAGGCTTTCAGGAAATATCCGCTGTATTTCGACGAGCTGTATTGCAACCTGATCGGTGCAGGAGAAGCGGCGGGTATTCTGGACAGCCTGTTGGAGCGTTTGGCGACCTACAAAGAGAAGATCCAAGCAATTAAAGGCAAGATCAAGTCGGCGTTGTTCTACCCGGTCTCTATCATCGCCGTTGCCGTCATCATTACGGCAGTGATCATGATCTTCGTGATTCCTGCGTTCAAAGAATTGTTCTCCAGTTTTGGTGCCAACCTACCGGCCCCTACTTTAGTAATGATGGCGATATCAGATTTCTTCGTGGCCTGGTGGTGGGCTATCTTTGGTGTCACGGGCGGTACCATCTATGCGTTCTTCTATTTCTGGAAGCGTAGTAAGAAAATGCAGAGCGTCATGGATAGGTTGGTATTGAAACTGCCTATCTTTGGTGAGTTGATACGCAAAGCAAGTATCGCGCGCTGGAGCCGGACACTTTCCACCATGTTTGCTGCCGGTGTACCGCTGGTGGAGGCCTTTGATTCAGTGGCGGGCGCGGCGGGTAACGCGGTCTATTTTGACGCGACCAAGGCGATCCAGCGCGAAGTCACCACGGGTAATAGTCTGACCGTGGCGATGCAGGACACTCAAGTGTTTCCCAGCATGGTGCTACAGATGGTGGCTATCGGAGAAGAGGCCGGTTCTTTGGATGCGATGCTGTCCAAGGTCGCCGACTTCTATGAGGAAGAAGTGGATAATGCGGTCGATGCATTGTCCAGCCTGATGGAACCTATCATCATGGTGGTTTTGGGTACCTTGATCGGCGGTATGGTCGTCGCCATGTATCTGCCCATATTCAAAATGGGTCAAGTGGTTTAGTGAAGAGATCAGGCAGCGCTAGCGTGGGGGAGTCCAGTTCTACGCGCCAGCACTGCCGGTTTTTTGTGTCGAGTAAATCCTTTTCTATAGCAGTCCCCAACTTATGAGTCTATTTGAAGTGCTACAGGCGGTGCCTGCCGCATTTGTACTGACAGCCCTATTGCTGGGATTGATAGTGGGCAGCTTCTTGAACGTGGTCATACATCGCCTTCCCAAGATGCTGGAGCGTGGTTGGCAGCAGCAGTGTGCCGAACTTAGGGGTGAGGCGCTGAAGGCTGAACCACCTTACAATCTGCTGGTGCCCAGATCCGCTTGCCCAAGCTGTCATCACGCGATCTCCGCTTGGGAAAACATCCCGGTCATTAGTTATGTACTGTTGCGTGGGAAGTGCAAAGGATGTGGCATCGCTATTTCCTTGCGCTATCCCGTTATCGAATCGCTCACAGGCCTGCTCAGCGCCTATGCTGCTTGGCATTTTGGATTTGGGGCTGCGGCTGTCGGGGCGATATTTCTGATATGGGCATTGGTCGCTCTGACCGCGATCGATTTTGATACACAGTTGCTTCCGGATGACATCACTTTGCCGCTGATATGGCTGGGATTGTTGTTCAATGCTGCTTCTGCTACCTTCACCTCCTTGTCGAATGCGTTATATGGAGCCGTGGTGGGCTATCTGGCGCTTTGGAGCGTCTACTGGTTGTTCAAGTTGGTGACCGGCAAGGAAGGCATGGGATATGGTGATTTCAAATTGCTTGCCGCCTTGGGCGCCTGGCTGGGTTGGCAGATGCTCCCATTGATTATCATGCTGTCCTCATTGGTAGGCGCCGTGGTGGGGATCACGCTAATCGTGGCATTAAAGCATGGACGCAACATCCCGATACCGTTTGGTCCTTATCTTGCGGGGGGTGGATTGATCGCCTTGTTCTGGGGTGATGCGCTCACGCAAAGCTATTTGCAATTGCTGTCTGTTCCATGACGCTACGAGTCGGACTCGCTGGCGGGATAGGCTGCGGCAAGTCCACGGTGGCTAAGATGTTTCAGGACTTGGGCGCTTTGATCATTGATACCGATGCGATATCGCACCAGCTGACGAATAGCAGTGGTGCCGCGATCCCGCTTATCAGGGAGGCGTTCGGTGATGCGTACATCTCAACCGATGGGGCGCTGGATCGGGCCAAGATGCGCCAGTCCGTCTTCTCGGATGCCGTGGCGAAGCAAAAGCTGGAGGCCCTGCTGCACCCATTGATCCTTGCTGAAGTGCAGACCCGATTAGAGGATGCCGAGCATTATCCTTATGCGATCATCGTCGTGCCCTTGTTGTTCAATAACCCCACTTATTTGCAACTCATACAACGGATTTTGCTTGTGGACTGCGAAGAACAGTTGCAGATCACACGAGTGATGCAACGCAGCAGGCTATCGGAGGCGGAGGTGCGTACCATCATCGCGCAGCAGACGAGTCGCGAGGAGCGACTGCGCAGGGCCGACGATGTGGTCGTCAATAACGGCAATCTTGCCAACTTGTCCAGTCGGGTCGAAGCGTTGCATGCGACCTATATTTCGTTGAAATCGCAAAACGGTGATTGACTGAATCGGCCTATCCGATATATCTTTCGCCGCTAATATTCTTCTGACTATTTATCCACATGGCGACAATCGCGTGATCAGCTACGAGTTTCCGCTCAATGAAAAAGTACGCACCATGTTGCGGCTTGAGGATCTGTTCGCGCGTATCACCCATCTCATCAGTGCCGAATCCAGTGTGGATCATCATGCCGCATTGATCACCCTGTTCGAGATACTCGAGGTATCCAGCCGTTCGGATATGAAGTCTGAACTGTTGCAAGAACTGGAGCGCCAGAAGCGCGTCCTTGCCAACCTGCATAACAATCCAGCCATCTCTGAAGAAGCGTTGGACGAGATACTGGGCGAGATCGAAAAGGCTGCATCTGACGTTTTGGCATTGACCGGCAAGGTCGGGCAGCATCTGCGCGAGAACGAGTGGTTGATGGGGATCAAGCAGCGCGCCTGTATGCCGGGCGGGACATGCGAGTTCGACCTGCCTTCCTATCACTATTGGCAAGAGCAAGCGCCGCACATGCGCCGCGGCAACATGCAACAGTGGCTAGCCCCGCTATTGCCCTTGAGTGCCGCCATAAGCATCTTGCTACGCCTGTTGCGCGACAGTGGCAAGGTGTTGCACTTCACCGCGCATTTGGGTTCGTTCCAGCAGATGCAGGGCGGCAGGGTCGCACAGTTGTTGCGCGTGAGTCTGAGTCGTCACTTGCCCTGCCTGCCGGAGATCAGTGCCAACAAGTATGCGATCAACATACGCTTCGTCGATGCCAATTACGCCGCCAAGTCCACCGTCTATGAATACGACGTTCCCTTTGAACTGACGTTCTGCAGCCTTTCACAATGAAGCCGACTCAAGCCCCCGTCGTTACCTGCCCGCAGTGCAAGAAGTCCTCGCTTTGGGATAGCGCCAATCCGTTCCGTCCGTTCTGCTGTGAGCGCTGCAAGATGATAGACCTCGGCAAATGGGCCAGCGAAGAGTATCGCGTCGAGCAGCCGCCGGAATTGGCCGACTTTATGGAGTCAGACCCACGCCTGACGCAATAGCGCGATACCGTGCGCGCCATACTGTTGCGCGATAGCCAGATCATCCTGTTGCAAACCACCCAGGGCATATACCGGCAAGGTCGCGCCGTTCACCATTTCCGCGAACTTCTCCCACCCCAGATGCGCCGCACCCGGATGACTCAGCGTGGGCAGCACCGGACTCAGCAACGCAAAGTCGAAGCCCAGACGGCCCGCATGTCGTAATTCCTCGGCATGATGGCAGGAGGCTGAACACCACCCCATATTCGGCCTTTCTGTGCACGCCAGCAGCTGCTTACCGGTGTAGTGCACGCCATCTGCGCCGCTTAGTCGTGCCAATTCGGTATCGCCATTCACCAGCACGCGCGCGTCGTGGCGATGCGCCAGTGTCACGATCTGGCGTGCGTAGTCCAGCATCTCCCCGGCGGGAAGTTGGGCTTCGCGTACTTGCAAAAGTCGCAGGCCGTTATGCAACGCATGTTCCAAGCGCCCGAGAAAAATTGCCTTGCCCAACTCGGCAGCATTGCTGATGGCATAGGTCGTGGGCAGGGAGAGCGCGCGCAGGATGGGGGTGTTGGCAGGCAGTATCGGACTCACAGTCAGGTGCGGCAGGCTTTGCCAGCTGAGTTGTTGGCCTTCCATGCCGTGCGGCACACCTGTCCACTCGAACACACGAAAGAATTGAAGTTCCACTGTGGCGTGCGCATAAGTGAACACCCGCGTCAGCCAAGGATGGGCGCGTATGACCGTGATGCCGAGTTCCTCATGTAGCTCACGACACAGCGCGTCATAGGCCGACTCACCCGCTTCGAGTTTGCCGCCGGGAAACTCCCAATACCCTTCATAGGCCTTGCCTGCCGGGCGTTGTGCCAGAAGGAAACTGCCGTCGGGGCGTAGCAGAACTGCGGCAGCGACTTTGATGATTTTGGTTGAGGTCATGGTGGTGATTATTTCAGTCGAACATTCTACTAGGGCTAAGCCAGTCCCTTCCCCATTTCAGGGGAAAGGTTATAACCAGCGACTTGCTAGCTTGCTGGTTTAGTCGAATGGCTAGTTGTTATATCAGGATGGGGGTGTAGTTGTAACAGTTGGATTTCTACCCCCACCCTATCCCCTCCCTCTGGCAGTGGGAGGGGATAGTTAAGCAGATTGATTATTTAATTTTAGGCAGATGTTGTCCGCACCAGTCCTTGGCGAATTGACCCGCCACGCGGCCGCTGCGCGAGCCGCGTGACAAGGACCACTGCAGGCAGGTGCGTCTCACCTCGTCGTTCATGCCGTGCGGCCAACCGTGATGTTCCAGCCAATGCGCAGCGACGGCCAGATATTCATCCTGACTGAAAGGGTAGAACGATATCCATAGCCCGAAGCGTTCCGAGAGCGAGACTTTTTCCTCCACGCTTTCCGCCGGATGGATCTCGTCGCCTTCGTATTTCGTGGCGAGATTGTCGGACATATAGTCCGGCATCAGATGGCGGCGGTTGGAGGTGGCATAGATGAGCAGGTTGTCGGAGAACGCGACCAGATCGCCGTCCAGTGCGGCTTTGAGCGTCTGGTAGCCATCCTCATTTGCGTTGAACGACAAATCGTCGCAATACAGGATGAAACGTTCCGCGCGCCCTTGCACCATGCCGATGATGAGCGGCAGATCGACCAGGCCTTGTTTGTCTATCTGGATGACTCTGAGTCCCAACGACGCACATTCATTGAGCAGCGCTTTGACCAAGGAAGATTTTCCGGTGCCACGCGCCCCGCTCAACAACACATTGTTGGCCGTGCCGCCTTGTACGAATTGCAGCGTGTTCTGCCGGATGCGCTGCTTCTGATTATCTATGCCCAACAGGTCGGCAAGACGGATGCGCTGAAAATTGGCAACGGGATGCAACACGCGCTGCGTGTGGTCCCAGCGGAACGCGCTCGCCGCAGCCCAGTCCGGTGTGGAAGGTGTGGCTGAGGGCAGTATTTTTTCCAGACGGGTAAGCAGCTCGTGCGCGTGGCTGATAAGGCCGGAGAATTCTGTAGTGTTCATAGTGGCGCGATTCTAGTCAGTCGTTACCAAAAAACAAAGCCCGCCTAAGCGGGCTTTGAATGTCACGCCGGAGTATTTTTATACGCCCATGCAGACGGTGTAGACAGCGGCATCATCCCATGCCGCGGTATTGTTCCCTACAGCCACTGAACCGATGGCGGTACCGACAAACGCCATCATAGAGCCACCTGCAGTATTGCCATCATCCAACTGGATATCCAGTTGCTTGGCAAATTTACCCAGAACGTTGGGTGAGCAGATGATGTATGTGCCACGAATCGGTAGTGCCTTGGCAGCGTCGGCATATACAGGAGCTTGACCAGCTACAGCTGTGCCGCTCTGTATGCCAATCTCGCCGCCTGCAGCGTTAACCGGCCTGAATCCATCACCAGCACCAGGGGCTGGGGGTATGGTGGTCGGGCCGGAGGTTAATCCAGCCAAGCGTACATGTTGCCAGAATAAATATGCTTCAGATGTAGCGCTGTAATCATTCCAAGTGCCATTAATTAAGCCGTTGCCGGGAGTGCAAGAGGCTGTTGCTGTACCTGCAGCACCACATGCATTTGCACCTGGGATGTGTGTATTAGCTCCGCCGAGGGTAGCATCATCTCCAGGCAATGACTTAAATTTATCCTGATAGCCGTAGATAAACACGGGGATATTGCGGAAATCGGTCGCGAGGTTCTTGACCTTGGCGCTATTGATCAGCTCCTGGCCTTTCAGTACGCCGCCTAGCAGCAGACCGATGATGACCAGTACGATGGCAATCTCGATTAAGGTAAAGCCGGATTGATTGCGTTTCATGATGTATTCTCCTTGTTGTATATGTCTCGCCTAACAAGAAGCAAGTCCTGTGCCACATTGTGACGCAATCAAGAATAATTTATTTATTTATATATTGCTCAAATAGTTGCGTGTTTATTTGCTTGGCCGTGCGCGCGTATTCATAGGCAATCAAGGCAGGTTTTAGTAATGGTTTGTCGAAATCTCAACAGGTGGATGATGAAATGCTGACGCTGAACATAAGGAATCGATTGCTCACCGGGCGCTGGTTGTTGCTATGGATGCTGCTGGCTTTACATAGTGTGTTGCTGGTGGGCGTGGATAGTCCGTGGGCGCATCCTTTGATGTTGACGCATCTGGGCTTGTTCCTGATCTGGCAACCGTTATGGCGGGGCGATGGGCAGGTTAGCGTGCCTGCACTGGTGTTCATCGCCTTCGCCTCGCTGCTGGTGTTGTTCGCGCTGAATTGGTGGATCATGGCGTTCTGGTTGATCGGCTTGTTCGGTCTGGTGGGCGGGCGTGTGCTGGCCTATCGCTCGATCTGGGCGCGTGCCTTGAGTCTGGCCCAGATGGTCTATCTGCTGACCTTGTTGCTATTGTGGGTCGTGCCCAATCTGTTTGCCGCGCAAATGAGTATCGAGATAGGCCGCTTGCTGCTGATCTATGTGTTGCCGGTGATGTTGCCCCTCTTGATGCTGTTGCCAGCCGACCGGCGTGGCGCGGATACGGCACAGAGCATCGATTTCTTTTATAGCCTGATGTTGTTCATGTTGCTGGCCTTGGTGGTGCTGGGCAGTCTGGCGTTCATGACGCTGGCGCACATCGACTATATCGAAGCCTTGTTGCGCACCTTGTTCCTGATGGGCTTGATCCTGCTGGCATTGGGGGCTTTGTGGAATCCCTTGTTCGGCTTTCATGGGCTGCAGGTGGTGTTCTCGCGCTATCTGTTGAACATAGGCACACCGTTCGAAAACTGGTTGATGCGTTTGGCGGATGCGGCGCAGCATTCACCCGATGCGGAAAGTTATCTGACGCGCGCCACGGCGCTGCTGGCCGATCTGCACTGGTTGTCCGGGCTGTCCTGGCAGACATCGGATAAGGCCGGGCAGTTCGGTCAATTCAGCCCGCATTCGGAAGTGATGCACGAGGGGGATCTGCGTTTGACGGTGTATGCCAAACAGGCGTTGAGTCCCACGGTGCTGTTGCATGTACGGCTGTTGAGCCAGTTGGTAGGCTACTTCTATCAAGCCAAGCAACGCGAGCAAAGTCTGCGTGACATCACGCGCATGCAAGCCGTGTACGAGACCGGCTCGCGTCTCACCCATGACTTGAAGAACATGTTGCAGTCCTTGTTGTCCCTGACGGCCATCGCGCAAAGCAAGGAAGCGCGTGCCCAGCAGCTATTGCAACAGCAGCTGCCTGCCTTGACCCAGCGTATCGAGCAGACTTTAAGCAAGCTGCAACAGCCGCACTCGCAACAGGACGCCTCCCTGTTGCAGTTCGCGGCCTGGTGGGATGCCTTGCGGCAACGTAACCAACACTTGCAGATCGGTTGGGATGCGCCAGCCGCGATGCCGGACTTGCAGATACCCGCCGCCCTGTTCGATTGCGTGCTGGACAACCTGCTGGATAACGCGCTGCGCAAGCGGCAAGCGCAAGCGGAGCTATCGATCAGGGTGGCGTTACGTTATACCGGCGCACTCATCATCAGTGTATGTGATAGCGGCAAGCCGATACCGGCAAGCGACCTGCCCAGGCTGATGCGTGCCGTGATGGTGTCGCAACAAGGGCTGGGGCTGGGCTTGTATCAGGCGGCCAAGTGGGCCGAGCAGCTCGGCTATAGTTTGACGCTGGAAAGCAATCAGGATGGCAAGGTCTGTTTCGAGTTGCGCGGCTAAACTCCGTCGAAAGGATACGTCATTGATAGAACTACTAGATATTCGACTTAAGGAGGGCATGAATAAGTCCGTTCGCCCTGAGCTTGTCGAAGGGTGGTCTCAATAACTTGTTGAGCCAATTAAGTCCCCCGCACATGGTTCGACAAGCTCACCACGAACGGGGGGACTTAGTCAGAGATTCCCTAAGCCCGCGAGCGGGCAAGTCGCCGGAATGGGGAGCGTGGCGGCGGGGCTTAGTCCGCGACATAAGGCGGCGCTGACTGCGGCCTGCAAAGGCACGGCACGAGGGCGCAATTCAAAAAAAGTTCCATCCCTTGTTGCAAAAAAACCACACCAAGGCCATAAAGTTTTGACACCCCCTCGCCGGCTTCTATACAGTCCGACCCCAGTGCTGGTAGGGAGGTCTTATTGGCACCAGAGTGATGTATCTCTAGTCAACTTTATAAATTTATAAAACTGAGGAAAACACAATGAAGAAAATCGTTCTCACATTGGCAGGCGTTATGGCTGCTGTAGCATTTGCTCCAGAAGCTTCTGCTGTTCCCGTATTCGCACGTCAAACTGGCATGGCTTGCTCTGCATGTCACTTCCAACACTTCCCATTGCTGAATGGTTTCGGTCGCGCATTTAAGGCAGCTGGCTTCACCATGATGGGCGCACAAGGCAAGGTTGAAGGCGAAAACCTGGACATCCCTGACCGTCTGAACATGGCGATCTTCTCGACAACATTCGTACAATCAGAATCTACTGGTAAGACAGCTGGCGTTAATAACCCAGTTGTACAGCCTAAGTGGGGCGTTCCTGGTACTGGCGGTGAGCTGTCATTGTTCATCGGTGGTCGCGCATCTGACTTCGCTGGCGCTTTGATGGAAGCAGGTTTGGGCGGTGCGGCTCCAGTGGTTGGCGCTACCAAGTTGGCTCTGTTGTTCCCAGTGGGCGATGCACGTATCGGCGCTGTGATCCATTCCAGCAATGGTCAAGGCGTTGCATACAGCTTCGAACTGTTGAACACAGGCGCGGCTAACACCCACAAGCTGATGGGTAACTCCGGTCCTAGCGGTCAGCACGTTAAGGCGTTCTCTGCTGCTCAGTACTTGGGTACTAACACAGCAGCGACTGGTGTGTCTCTGGTGGCTAACAACACCATGGGCTTCGTGGTATTGGGCGCATACGAAATGGCGGGTAACGGTCTGGTTGCAGGTGCTAACACATTGCCTCTGACTTACATCCGTGCTGCCGGTACGATCGATGTTGCTGGCTTTGACGCTGGCTTCGGTATCCAGAACTTCGGCGGTAACAGCTACGTGACTGGCGGTAACAATGTCGTTAACGTTGCTGGAACTACTAACTCCCCACGTGCAACCATCGTCGATGCTCAGTTGCAAGGTGAAGTCGCTGGTATGCCAGCTGGTTTCTATGCATCTTACGGTACTGCCGCAGCAAGTACTGCAACTGCATCTAACCCATTCGGCGCGGTAGCAGGTGTTGGTGCTAAGGCAAAGACATCTTTGAACTTGGCTGCTGAGATCGGTGTTATCCCTCACGTTTCTACTGTACAAGTAGCGATCCGTATGGGTGATAACGGTGCTGCTCCTGTTGTTGGTTCTAATGTAGGCACTAAGGATAATGCTCTGATGTTGGGTGTGACTTACGAACTGGCACAGAACTTGGGCCTGAGCCTGACACGTACACAACAGTCCGGTTCCGCATGGAATGTGGATGCTTTGGGTAACGAACTGCCAGGTAAAGTTGCAACAACACTGTTGTTGGAAGCACTGTACTAAGCAACAGCTAACGTGAGTTGGGTCGAAGTCTGACCCAGCTAGCGAAAGTTGAGCAATAAAACAGGGGAGGCGTAAGCCTCCCCTGTTTTATTGCGCTTGCAGATTGCGTCCTCATCCGCAACAATGTGCCCGTAAGTTGGTATTTAAAGGGGTTCATTATGCAAATCACACTTGAACAAATAACTGAGGGTGCGCTGGCATTGCCAAGCGAAGCGCGTGCTTTGTTGGCAGACCGTTTAGTGGAAAGTCTAGATCCGGCAGAGGATGGTTACATCAAACAGTTGTGGGCTAAAGAATCGCAGCGGCGCATTGCACAAGTGCGTAGCGGTGCGGTAGCGACGATATCTGGAGAGGAAGTATTTGCACAAGTACGTGCAGCAATTCGGCGATGAATTACGAGTTCCATCCTGAAGCTCTCGCCGAGTTTCAAGAGTCGGCAGTTTTCTATGAATCACAACAAATCGGTTTGGGTGCGCGATTTATCGTGGCAGTGGAGTCTGCGGTCGATCATATAATTGCCGCACCACAATCCTGTCGTGTGATGGATGAGGATGTCCGGCGATTTTTGACCAAGGTTTTCCCCTACGCTGTTCTGTATACGATAGAGAGCGATTACATTTTGATAGTCGCGGTGATGCATTGTCATCGTGAGCCGGGTTATTGGCAGCACCGTATTTGATCGGCGTGTACATATAAGCAGGGCGGCAACAGTCGCCCTGTTTTTTTGCGCCGTGTGGCACGAAAAAGCTCTGCTGTGGTAAGCTGCGCAGCCTTGTATTTAGCCTATTTTCGTTAAGTCTATGTCGTCGATTCCTGCTCTCGTCAGTCAGTTGCTCCGCCCCGAGATACTCGCTTTGCACGCCTATCATGTTCCGGTGAGTAGCGGCTTAATCAAGCTGGATGCGATGGAAAATCCCTATCTGGTTCCACCCGCTTTGCGCGATGAGATTGCAGCGCTGGTGAGCGGTGCGGCGATCAATCGTTATCCCGATCCGAATCCGCAGCCGCTCAAGCAGAAGATACGCGCACTACTACAGCTGCCTGCGGATATGCAGGTACTGCTCGGTAACGGTTCGGACGAGTTGATCCAGTTGCTGGCGATGGCGGTGAACAAGCCGGGCGCGACCTTGCTCAGTGTCGAGCCGTCGTTCGTCATGTACAAGATGATCGCGACCTTCCTCGGCATGCGCTATGTCGGCGTGCCGCTGGCGCAAGACTTTTCGCTGGATATGGAGGCGATGCTGGCGGCGATCGCGCGCGATAAGCCGGCCTTGATCTTTCTGGCCTATCCGAACAATCCGACCGGTAATGCGTTCTCCGCACAAGACATCAGGCAGATCATCCAGGCCGCACCGGGGCTGGTGGTGGTGGATGAAGCCTATTACGCCTTTGCCGAGGATAGTTTTGTGCCGCATCTGGCGGACTATCCCAATCTGCTGGTGATGCGTACTTTCTCCAAGCTGGGTATGGCGGGATTGCGCCTGGGTTTCCTGGTCGGCAGCGAGCTGTGGTTGAACGAGCTGGAAAAGCTGCGCTTGCCGTATAATGTCGGTGTTTTGCCGCAGTTGGTCGCGGAAAAATTATTGGATCATCACGCTGTGTTGTTGGCTCAAGCCGAGCAGATCAAAGTCGACCGTGGTCTATTGGCGCAGCAGTTGTTCGCTGTCGCCGGCGTCGAGGTCTATCCCAGTTCGGCGAACTTCTTGTTGTTGCGCGTAGCGCGTGCCAAGGAGATATTCGAGGGGCTGAAACAGCGCGGTGTGTTGATAAAGAATCTGCACGGCAGTCACGTGATGTTGCAAGATTGTTTGCGCGTCACGGTGGGAATGCCTGAAGAAAACGAGCAATTCATAGTGGCTTTCAAAGAATGCCTACAGATGAAATAGCGAGTTTCGGTGAAGACTCTTGTACCCGAAGGGTGAACCTTTAGGTTAGGTCGTAACCAAAACGAGCGATTCCTCGGTGCCTTTAAAGAAACCATCACTCAACTCGCATAAGGCGAATAGACATGCGTAGTACTAGCGTCACACGAAACACATTAGAGACTCAGATCAGTGTCGAGCTGAATCTGGATGGCATAGGTAAGGCTAAGTTCGATACCGGTCTGCCCTTCCTCGACCATATGCTGGATCAGGTTGCGCGGCACGGGCTGCTGGACCTGAGCATCGTCGCCAAAGGCGATCTGCATATCGATGCGCATCACACCGTCGAGGATATCGGTATCACGCTCGGTCAGGCATTCAATCAGGCGGTCGGCGACAAGAAGGGCTTGCGCCGTTACGGCCATGCTTATGTGCCGCTGGACGAGGCCTTGTCACGTGTGGTGCTCGATCTGTCCGGTCGTCCCGGCTTGGTTTTCAACTGTGAGTTCGTGCGCGGCAGCATCGGCCAGTTCGATGTTGATTTGTTTCATGAGTTCTTCCAGGGCTTTGTCAACCATGCCTTGGTCACCCTGCATATCGATAATCTGGCCGGCAGCAATGCCCATCATCAGGCCGAGACTATCTTCAAGGCGTTCGGTCGTGCCCTGCGCATGGCATTGGAGCAGGATGCGCGCATGGCGGGCATGATGCCCTCAACTAAAGGTTCCCTATAGCAAATGGTCGACGTCGCGATTGTTGATTACGGCATGGGCAATCTGCGCTCGGTCGAACAGGCCGTGCGCCATGTCGCTCCTGCTGCGGAAGTGCGCGTAACGGACGATGCGGACGTCATCGCCGCTGCCGCGCGCGTGGTGTTCCCTGGGCAAGGTGCGATGCCGGATTGCATGCGTGAACTGGATGCGCGCGGTCTGCGTGCTGCGGTACTGGACGCCGCGCGTAGCAAGCCTTTCCTCGGTATCTGTATCGGTCTGCAGATGCTGTTCGAGCACAGCGCGGAAGGCGATGTGCCCGGTTTAGGGGTGTTGCGTGGACAGGTATTGCGTTTCCCGCATGTCGCGCATGATGCCAAGGGCGAACGTTTGAAGGTGCCGCACATGGGTTGGAATCAAGTGCATCATGTGATGCCTGATCACGCGCTGTGGAACGGTATAGAGCAAGATGCACGTTTTTATTATGTGCACAGCTATTATGTTCAGCCTGAGGATGCGCGCGTGATCCAGGCGACCAGCGATTATCCGCAACCCTTTGTTTGCGCGGTGGCGCAGGATAATTTGTTCGCGGTACAGTTTCACCCTGAAAAAAGCCATGCAGCTGGTTTGCAGTTGCTGCAAAATTTTACTAAATGGAATCCTTAATTATTTATCCTCTGCCATGCTAATTATTCCTGCGATTGATTTGAAAGACGGTAACTGTGTGCGCCTGAAACAAGGTGAGATGGAAGGTGCGACAGTATTCTCGGATGACCCCGCCGCTATGGCGCGACACTGGTTGGAGCAAGGTGCGCGACGGCTGCATCTGGTCGACCTGAACGGCGCGTTTGCCGGTAAGCCCAAGAACGAAGCGGCGGTGCGCAGCATCATCGAAGAGGTGGGTATTGAAGTGCCGGTGCAACTGGGCGGCGGTATACGCGATCTCGCGACCATAGAGCGTTATCTGGATATGGGGGTGACCTACATCATCATCGGTACGGCTGCGGTCAAGGTGCCGGGCTTCCTGCATGAGGCATGCGATGCCTTCCCCGGTCATATCATGGTCGGTCTGGATGCCAAGGCGGGCAAGGTGGCGGTGGACGGTTGGTCCAAGCTGACCGGACACGATGTGGGTGATCTGGCTAAGCGCTTCGAAGACTACGGCGTGGAAGCCATCATCTACACCGACATCGGTCGCGACGGCATGATGAGCGGTGTGAACATCCCCGCTACGGTCGAATTGGCCAGACCTTTGCGTGTGCCGGTCATCGCCAGCGGGGGTATCACCAATCTGGACGATGTGCGTGCGCTCGCGGCGGTCTATCAGGAAGGTATCACCGGCGCGATCACCGGCCGTGCGATCTACGAAGGCTCTTTGGATCTGCGTGCCGCACAGCTGCTGGCCGACCAGCTGACGCCCATCAAACTCTCCACGCTGAGCTGATCCAGCATGCTGGCAAAACGTATCATTCCCTGTCTGGATGTCACCGCCGGTCGCGTCGTCAAAGGCGTGAGCTTCGTCGCGTTGCGCGATGCGGGTGATCCGGTCGAGATTGCCAAGCGTTATGACGATCAGGGCGCGGACGAACTGACTTTTCTGGACATCACCGCCAGTTCCGATGACAGGGGCATCATCTTCCGCATCATCGAGCAGGTCGCCTCGCAGGTGTTCATCCCGCTGACGGTGGGTGGCGGGGTACGCGAGGTGCAGGATGTGCGTAACCTGCTTAATGCGGGTGCCGACAAGGTCAGCATGAACACGGCTGCCGTGGTGAATCCGCAACTGGTGGCCGATGCTTCGGCGCGTTATGGTTCGCAGTGCATCGTGGTGGCGATCGATGCGAAGCAGGTCGCACCGGGTCGCTGGGAGGTGTTCACTCATGGCGGACGCAAGGCGACCGGGTTGGATGTGGTGGCATGGGCGAGCAAGATGCAGCAACTGGGCGCGGGCGAAATCCTGCTGACCAGCATGGATAGGGACGGGCAGAAAAACGGTTTCGATCTGGCCTTGACGCAGGCGGTCACCTCCGCATTGGAGATACCGGTCATCGCCAGTGGCGGGGTGGGTAATCTGCAGCATCTGGTGGATGGTGTGAAGCTGGGCGGCGCGGATGCGGTATTGGCCGCGAGCATCTTCCACTTCGGCGAATACACCGTGCAGCAAGCCAAGCGCTACATGGCGGATCAAGGGATAGAAGTCAGATTATGAGCGAAGTGTGGCTAAACAAGATCAATTGGTCGGACGATGGCCTGGTGCCGGCCATCGCGCAAGATGCGGCGACAGGACGGGTGCTGATGGTGGCCTGGATGAATCGCGAGGCTCTGCGATCTGACCTGGCAGAAACAGCAAGCCGTGTACTGGTCGCGTACACGCAAGAAGCTTTGGCACAAAGGCGAGGAGTCCGGCCACTTCCAGATTGTCAAAGAGATACGCATGGACTGTGATGCCGATGTGATCCTGCTGCAGATCGAACAACAAGGTGGCATCGCCTGCCATACCGGGCGCGCGAGCTGTTTCTTCAATCTTCTGGAGGGCGGCCAGTGGCACGAGGTCGATGCGGTACTGAAGTCGCCCGATGAGATATATAAAAAGTGAGTGTGACGAATATGGGATCAGACATACTGCAACGCCTGGCCGAGACTCTGGAGGCGCGCAAACAGGCGGCGCCGGATACGTCCTATGTGGCGAAGTTGTTCAGCAAGGGCGAAGATGCCATCTTGAAGAAGGTTGGGGAGGAAGCCACTGAAGTGATACTCGCCAGCAAGTCCGGCGACAAGACGCATCTGGTGTACGAGACCGCCGACCTGTGGTTCCACTCTATGGTGTTGTTGGCGCATCACGGTGTGAATGCGCAAGCCGTGCTCGATGAGCTGGCGCGCCGCGAAGGTCTGTCCGGCATCACCGAGAAGAATAGCCGAGCCCAGGAGTGACGATGAGTGACTGTCTGTTCTGCAAGATCGCACGCGGTGAGATACCCAGCCGTAAAGTGTATGAAGACGATGAGGTGTTCGCCTTCCATGACATCAATCCGGTCGCGCCGGTGCATTTCATGCTGATCCCCAAGCTGCATCTGGATACGCTGGCGCACGCCGAGGAACAGCACGCCGCTTTGTTGGGCAGGATGATGCTCTTGGCCCCGCGTCTGGCGAAAGAGCAGGGATTGGCGAACGGATTCCGCACGGTCATCAATACCGGCAAAGGCGGCGGGCAGGAAGTGTTCCATCTGCATATACATATCATCGGTGGCGGCAACATTCCGCCTATGGTGAAACGAGCTTAGTAGGTCAATAATTTTTTAGGAGAGAACATCATGGGTTCATTTAGCATTTGGCACTGGTTGATCGTACTGTTGGTCGTGGTGATGATCTTCGGCACCAAGAAGTTGCGCAATCTGGGGAGTGATCTGGGCGGCGCGGTAAAAGGCTTCAAGGAAGGCATGAAGAGCGAAGAGGAGCCCAGTAAGCAGTTGAAAGAGGGCGGACAGACCATAGAGGGCGAAGTCAAAGACAAGCACAACACCCACGTCTGATACACAGCAGATCGCGCGTTACAGCATGTTCGAACTGAGTTTCTCCGAGTTGATGGTGATACTGGTGGTGGCCCTCGTGGTCATCGGGCCGGAGCGATTGCCCAAGGTGGCCAGGACACTGGGCCTGCTGTGGGGGCGCGCACAACGCTATGTCAACGGCGTGAAAGCCGATATCGAACGAGATATGGCGATAGCGGAATTGCGCGAGATGAAGGAGAAGATACAGGCTGAAGCGGAAGCCGTGCAGTCGGCCGCGAAACAGTTGGATCAGAATCTCGATCAGCAAGTGCGCAAGCTGAACGTCGCGGTCGCTAAACCCTTGCAAGAGATACAACAGCAGGCGCAATTGCCGCTGCAACCCGTCGATAGCGCGAAAGCCGAATCGACCAAGCCTAGCGCACACTCCTGATGAATACGACCGAAAGTTTCATCGCCCATCTGATCGAGCTGCGCACCCGTTTGATGCACTCGGTGGTGGCATTGCTGTTGGTGTTCATCGCTTTGTTCCCTTGGGCTGCCAATCTCTATTCCTGGCTCGCGCGACCCCTGCTGGCCAAGTTACCCAAAGGTGCGCAGATGATCGCGACCGATGTCACCACGCCGTTCTTCGTGCCGATGAAAGTGGCCATGATGGCGGCGTTCCTCATCGCCTTGCCCTACATCCTGTATCAGATATGGCGTTTCGTTGCTCCGGGGCTGTACGCGCATGAGAAGCGTCTGGTCTGGCCGCTTATCATGGCGAGTACTTTGCTGTTCTTCTGCGGTATGGGCTTCGCCTACTTCATCGTGTTCCCCGTGGTGTTCGGTTTCATCACCGCGAGTGCGCCACAGGGCGTGGCGGTGATGACCGACATCGATAAATATCTCAGTTTCGTGCTGGGCATGTTTATGGCATTCGGGGTCACCTTTCAGGTGCCAGTAGCGGTCGTCCTGTTGGTGCGTATGGGCTGGGTCACGGTGGAAAAACTGCGTGACATACGCCGTTACGTGATCGTCGGATCCTTCGTGGTCGGCGCGATCTTCACCCCGCCGGATGTGGTATCGCAGTTCATGTTGGCGATGCCGCTGTGGATGTTGTACGAGGCGGGCATCGTGGTGGCGAGCTGGACGAAGAGATCGACGCAAATACCCGAATAAAGCCGCACACTTTATAAAAGAATTGTAAAAGAACAGCCGCTATCAGCGGCTGTTCTTTTATCTGTTGCTGACTTGCGGGCGTTTGCCGACTTTGACCTGTAAGGTCTGCGCTTTATTATTGCGCAGGATATCTACGGTCACCACTTTTCCCGGCGGGATGTTCGCCACCGTTTCCAGCATGGTCGACCAGCTGCTGATCGCATGAGTGTCGATAGCCAGCAGGATGTCACCCGTCTTGATACCGGACTTTTGGGCGGGGCTGTTATTGATAATCTCGGTGACCAGCACCCCGCTGGAGTCGCCCAGCTTGAATGATTCCACCAATTCCGGCGTGAGTTCCTGTACCCCCGCACCTATCCAGCCGCGCGTCACTGAGCCGTGCTGGATGATCTGTTCCATGGTCTTCTTGGCGGTGCTGACCGGGATGGCGAAGCCTATGCCCAGTGACCCGCCATTGGGCGAGTAGATGGCGCTGCTGATGCCGATCAGGTTGCCGTTGACATCGACCAGGGCGCCACCTGAATTACCGGGATTGATCGCGGCATCGGTCTGGATGAAGTTCTCAAAGGTATTGAGTCCCAAGTGGTCGCGTTTGAGTGCGCTCACGATACCCATAGTCACGGTTTCACCCACGCCAAAGGGATTGCCTATGGCGAGCACCACATCGCCAACATGTGCCTGGTCGGGATGAGCGAAAGTGATCGTGGGGATGGGGCCGGGCAGGTCAATCTTGATCACGGCCAGATCGGTCTCCGGGTCCGAGCCTATGACGTGCGCGCTGGACTTTCTGCCATCGGATAGTGCCACTTCGATCTGGTCCGCTGCTTCGACCACATGATGGTTGGTGAGGATATAGCCATCGGGGCTGACGATGACGCCGGAACCCAGGCTGGAACTGGTCTGCGGTTCGCTGTCCTGTTGCTCGTCAAAGAAGAATTTGAATCTAGGGTCGTCGCGGAAGGGATTGACCGGTGCTTTGATTTCAGTGCGGGTGAAGATGTTGACCACGGCAGGCATGGCCTTCTTGGCGGCACCACTCAAGCTCATGCCGGATGGTTTGAGGTCGTTCAGCGTGGGGGCGCTTTCGTACAAGGTAACCACGCCATTGCGCGCGGCATTGGGCAGCAACTCCGGTTTGAGGGTGTGGATGATGAACAGTAACGCGAGTGCGATGGTTACGGTTTGAGTGAACAATAGCCAGTGTTTACGCATGATATGATGAATCGTGTTGAATCAATTAAAGGGATGTCTATGTGGCTGTCAGAATTGCGCGATTATAACGCAAGCCTGTTGCAAATCAGTCTGTTCAAAGACTATTGCCCGAATGGCTTGCAAATCGAAGGCAAGCAAGAGGTGTTGCGTATCGCCACCGCTGTGAGCGCATCGCAAGTCGTGATCGATGCCGCGATAGCTTGGAGCGCTGATGCGTTGCTGGTACACCACGGCTACTTCTGGCGCAACGAAGAATCGCCCATAGTGGGCATCAAGAAGCGGCGCATTGCCAAGTTACTCGCGCATGAAGTCAGTCTGCTGGCTTATCACCTGCCCCTGGATGCACATGAGACATTGGGTAACAACGCGCAACTTGGCGCGCTCTTGGGCTTGCATACTACCAGTCGTTGCGGTGAGCAGAATCTGCTCACTCTGGGGCAATTGCCGGCGCCACAAGCATTGGGTGATTTCGGTCTACAGTTGCAGTCAAGATTGCAGCGAGTGCCGCAACTGATCGCGGGTGATGGGCGCAGTATCCGGCGAGTGGCATGGTGTAGTGGCGGAGCGCAGGGATACTTCGAGCAGGCCATCGCACAAGGTGCGGATGCCTATATCACCGGCGAGATATCCGAACAGAGCTTCCATCTGGCACAAGAGAGCGGCGTCGCGTTCATCGCGGCCGGACATCATGCCACCGAACGTTATGGCATTCAGGCTTTGGGCGCGCATCTGGCCGACCATTTTCGGTTGCAACACCAGTTCTTCGATCAGGCGAATCCGGTCTAGGATTTGCGCTTGATGCGGAGTTGATCCAGCGAGACCATCATGCTGCGCGGTGCGGCGGCCAGGGCGGCATTGGCTAGCGCTATCTGATCACGGTGTATCAAGAGCAGCCTTGCCAGGACGGCTTCGATTTCGGAAAATAGTTGCTCGGGTTGTTGGGTATAACTCAGCAAGAAGGATTTGCTGCGCGGGTAGAGCTTGGTCCATTGCCAGGCCAGAAAATTCTCATTGCCCTTATAGCCCGCATTCGTAAGCGCGTCACGTAAGGTGGTCACGGCAGGGAGTGACAAATGTTCGGGCGTGGGCTTGTCGCTCCACATCAAACCAAAATAAATCTGCATACCTTTGCCCAAGTTCTGCTGTTCCATCATCGGGCGGATATACAGCGCTTGGTCGCTCTCCAGCGCACAATGGAATCCGACCAAGCTGTCAGGCGTGTTGCGATCCTCGGTGGTGGCGATCTGCCAAGCCAGTTCGTTGCGTTGTATGAATCCCATTATGTGTAGCGACAGATCGGACCAGAAATCGCTATTGATACGCTCTCGTATCAGGTCGGTCTGCTCGGCGACAGATAGCGCCAAGGGGAGGTTTTCGATCTTGGAGAAAAAGTCCAGAACAGCTTGCTCTTCTTTCATTGCAAATCCTCAGGGAACTAAATTGAATATAAGGGAATCATGTATCTTTATGTCGCTACTGGGTTTTTTAATGCACTAGTGAATTAATTAGGTATGGGGTGTTGACATTGTTTTTTAGACTAGACATTATTCGGCTTGTGTCGCAATACCTTACTTTACTGCAGGTAGCTGAAATCAAGAAAAAATTATTACGCGACACATCGCAGTAAAAATAATCCGTTTTACTTTTCATATCACATCAATTCTCAAATTTGATGTGGGTTAAATTGTTTGTTGGGGGAGCCACTAACGATGCACCGCTTTATTCGTTTTTCAATATTGTTGATGGGTTTGTTCGCTGCAAGCAGCAGTTATTCAGCTGATGCGGCACTTGAGCCATTGACTACCGCCGATGATCTGGGTCCTGCAATCGAACAGCCCATCGAATTCCCTCACAACCGCCATGCCGGTTTGCGCAATCCAAACGATCCTAGCAATAGCGACCCGCTCAAGGGTGGCATGGAGATCAATTGTATGTACTGCCATACCTATGCGCGTCGTGATTCCGTTGCTGGCATTCCTCCCTTGCAGAAATGTATAGGTTGCCATCAAAACATCGAATCGGTACGTGAGACTCCGCGCATAAAGAAACTCTTCGAGTATTGGGAAGCCAAAAAGGCTGTGCCTTGGAAGAAGGTTCATGATCTGCCGGATTTTGTGCGCTTCAATCATGAGCGTCACATCAAGCGTTTCGTATTCCAGCAGAACCGTCCTGTGCAGGAAGTATGTGGCGCATGTCACGGTGATGTGAAGACGATGACCGTTGCGCGCCGTCAGAAATCTCTGGCGATGGGCTGGTGTATCAGCTGTCACGAGAAGGATCACGTGGTCGTGGCCGCGGGTGGCATGCCGGTAGGTTCGCAAGCGTATTGGTACGGCTTCAAGAAGCCGGCGCTCAACAGCGCGGGTGTGGAAGTTGCAAAGGGGCCGAACGACTGTTCGTCTTGCCATTACTAATATGATGCGTGCGCATTTACAGAATTTTTCAGTGAGGTTGTGATGATAGACAACAATTTTGATCGACGTGATTTTCTTAAGGTATTGGGCTGGGGTGGTGCTGCAGTAGCGCTGTCCGGTTGCGGCAATACCTCGGTGGAAGATGGTAAAGAAACGGTAGTTTCCTATGTTGAGGCTGCCGATTATGTGGCACCTGGCATCTCGGTGTATTTCAACTCGACCTGCGCGCAATGCGATGCGGGTTGCAGTATCAGTGGGCGTGTGCGTGAAGGCCGAGTGTTGAAGCTGGAAGGCAACCCTGATTCGGTCATCAATCGTGGCAAGATGTGCGGTCTGGGTCAAGCGGGCGTGCAACATCACTATAATCCTGACCGTGTGCGTGAGCCATTGCTGCGCAGCGGTGACAAGGGGGAGGCGATCACTTGGGATAAGGCTTACGCATTGATCGCTGAAAAGCTCAATGGTGTGAGTGGTGATCAGGTCGATTTCCTGACAGGTACGGTCAGTGGTCATACTAAGGCCCTGTTGGGTAACTATCTTGAGAGCCTGTCCAGCAAGAACCACTTTGTATATGAGGCGGTCTCTCCTGCGGTACAGCGCGCAGCGAATATGAAGTCGTATGGTATGGAGATGCCGCGCTTCAGTATCAATAAAGCCAAGGTCGTGGTGTCGTTCGGCGCGGACTTCCTGGGCGCATGGATATCTCCAGTGCATTTCTCGCAACAGTATGCGCAGTTCCGTAAGGGTGTGGATGGTCAGCGCGGCGTATTGGTGCAAGTTGAGTCGAAGATGACGCTGACCGGCGCGAATGCGGATCGCTGGTTGGTGGTTCGTCCTGGTACGGAAGGTATTCTGGCGTTGGGTGTCATCAACGCATTGGCTGTTGCAGGTCTGCCATTGCCGGCGAATGTCGCTGAAGCAGTGAAGGGTTATGACAAAGAACGGGTGAGCAAGGATACGGGGGTAAGCACTGAGAGTCTGGTCAAGCTCGCTGCCATCTTGAAAGCGCGTTCTCCTAGTCTGGTATTGCTGGGTAGTGCCGCAGAAGGATATGCGCACGGTTCGCAAAATGCCGCTGCGATCAATCTGCTCAACCAAGTATTGGGTAACGTGGGCAAGACGCTGGAAGCTTCGGCAGCTGTGCCGTTTCCACAGATCGCACCGACCATCGGAAATACTGCCGCACTGCGCATGGTGAACAATCGTTTGGCCGACGGCCAGACCAAGGTGTTGTTCACTTACGCAACCAATCCGGTGTTCACTGCGCCAGCAGAAATGAAGTTCAAAGAGAATCTGGCAAAAGCGAATTTCAGAGTGGCCTTTGCTCACTACTTGGATGAGACTGCATTGCAGGCTGATCTGGTGTTGCCTTTGGATTCCGCTTTGGAAGACTGGGGTACGCTGGTCGCCGAATATCAACCAGAGGGTGTACAGATCAGTGTGCAGCAGCCATTGATGGAGAAGCTGCACCCTGAGACGCGTGGCATGGGCGACATCTTGCTGGCTTTGATCAAGCAGCGTCAGCCTGAGTCATATAAATCCTTCGATGACTACTACGCCTATCTGCGCACTGCGATGTTGAAGAACAAGAGCGAGTTTGCGAGCTCGGGGATGGATGACGATGTGTTCTGGAACGGTATATTGAGTTCCGGCATCATCAATGTTGGCGGCAATCTGAACAAGTTGAACAGCATTCAAGGTGCTAACATCAAGTTGCCGGCTCCAGCCGAGCAGGATGCGAAATATCCATTTACCTTGATTCCTAGTGTCACGGCCAATCTGCGTGATGGTCGTCATGCCAACCAGCCTTGGTTGCAAGAGTCTCCAGACCCATTGACTACCATCGTGTGGGATTCATGGGTTGAGATACACCCCAGCAAGGCCAAGGATCTGGGCATTGTCGAAGGCGATATCATCGCGGTCGAATCCAGGAATGGCACGATCAATGCGCAGGCTTACCTGTTCCCTGGTATCCATCCTGAAGCGATCTCTATCCCGCTGGGACGTGGTCATGAAGCGATGGGACGTTATGCCAAGGGTTACGGTGTGAATCCGTTCCAGATACTGGATCGAGTATTCGATGAAGAGACTGGCGAGTTGGCGATGCATGAGACCAAGGTCAGGTTGAGCAAGGTCGGCAAGCGCGTCATCGTGGTTAAGGATGAGGGCTTTGCGGGTGGTGCTCAGCATGGCAAGAAGATCGCTGTGACTAAGTCTAGCGATCAGGTCGATCTTTCGGAGGAGGTCTAAAGTATGTCGGTATCTAACTTATTAGAAAATTGGGCGGAGTTCCGTCATACGCATCCGGTAGATGATGTGCCTCATGATCCATACAAGTGGGCGATGAGCATCGATCTGGATGCCTGTACGGGATGCAATGCATGTAGCGTGGCTTGCTATGCAGAGAACAATCTGCCCGTCGTCGGTAAAGAAAAATACGAGCATGGGCAAGTCATGCATTGGATGCGCATCGAACGTTACTGGCCTGAAGATGGCCGTGAGTTCCCCGATCAAGGCGCGCAGTTCCTGCCTATGATGTGTCAGCAATGTGAGGCAGCTCCTTGTGAGACGGTTTGTCCGGTCGGCGCGACCAACCACACGGCGGATGGTTTGAACTCGCAGATATACAACCGTTGCGTCGGTTCACGTTACTGCTCGGCCAACTGCCCATTCAAGGTGCGTTACTTCAACTGGTACGACTACCCGACCACCGAGAATGTCTGGCCCGCTGAGATGACCATGCAGCTCAATCCCGATATCACATTGCGCGGCAAGGGTGTGATGGAGAAGTGCACATTCTGTGTGCAACGTATCCGCGCCGGCGAGCGTGCCGTTAAGAACGAGGGTCGTATCCTGCGCGATGGCGAAGTGCAAACCGCTTGTCAGCAAGTCTGTCCTAGCGGCGCGATCACCTTTGGTAATCTGGTCGATCCTGAATCTAAAGTTCACCAGAAGTGGAAGGCTCAACGTGTTGAGTTGACTGCCGATGAGCAGGAGAAGGATAAGGAAGAAGGCGGTACGGATCTGCGTGGTTATCGCATCTTGGAAGAGTTGCGACCATACCCCTCTGTGATGTACATGGAACGCGTGCGCGAAAGCGCGATTTGATTCGCTGTAACTTGTTTAGGGAACGACAATGAAAGATATTCGCGAAGACATCGCTTGGGCAAAGATCAATAAAGACGTGCTCAAAAGTTTGGAGTCACCCCGTAATCTGTACTGGGTGATCGTTATAGGCGCATTGCTGGTATTCAGTGTGGGACTGGGTTGCGAGATTTACCAGTACAACGTTGGCATGGGTGTAGCTAATTTGGACAACCCGCACGTATGGGGTCTATACATCGCCACCTTCATCTTCTGGATCGGCATGAGCCACTCCGGTACGCTATTGTCAGCGATTCTGCATCTGATGCACGCTGACTGGCGTAAACCTATCTATCGCTTCGCCGAAGCGATGACCACCTTCTCACTGATGACGGCCGGTCTGTTTGTCATGGTGCACTTGGGACGTTTGTGGCAGTTCTATTATTCGCTGCCTTACCCGAATGATCGTAGTCTGTGGCCTAACTTCCAATCCCCGTTGTTGTGGGATGCGATGGCGATCTTCACTTATCTGAGCTCATCCATCCTGTTCTTGTTCGTCGGTATGATCCCTGACTTGGCGATCTGTCGCGACAACATTCACAGTGGCTGGCGCAAGAAGCTGTACACATTGCTGTCTCTGGGTTGGGAGGGTACGGATCGTCAATGGCGTAACTTCCGCGTGACTTATCTGACCATCGCTTGCTTCCTGATCCCGCTGGCGGTATCGGTGCATTCCATCGTTGCGGGTGACTTCGCGATGTCTCAGCAACCTGGTTGGCACGTGACTTCCTTCCCACCTTACTTCGTGGCGGGCGCGTTGTACTCCGGTTGTGCCGCGATCATCACGCTGTTCATCATCCTGCGCTATGTGTTCAAGTTTGAAGAGTACATGACCCTGCCTATCCTGAAGAAGACGGTACGTCTGACCTTCGCGATCGCTATGGTGTGGACTTATCTGAACGCAGTGGAATTCGCATCGGTATGGTATAGCCATGATGTGGCCTCGAAAGACGTGTTGATCCAAAAAGCAACAGGTCCATATGCGCCATTCTGGTGGTCCATGGTCTTCTGCGGTTCGGTCGTGCCGTTCGTATTGGCGTTCAAGCGCTTCCAGACCAATATCCCTGTGTTGCTGGTGACTTCACTGTTGCTCAACGTCGGTATGTGGCTGGAACGCTGGATGATCGTGGCACCTACTTACTCGCATGGTTACTATCCATGGACATGGGATCATGATCAATGGCCATCATGGGTACAGTGGGGCATGGTGTTCGGTAGCTTCGGTTGGTTCACGCTGCTGTTCATGGTGTTCTGTAAGGTGTTCCCTTCCGTATCCATGTACGAAGTCAAGGAAATGGTTTATCACCGCAGTCTGGCAAGCAAGAAGCTGGAAGTTTCTGGCGTGCAAGAATCAGTAGAAGGAGCACACTAAATGAGCAAACGTCATTTACTGGCTGTTTTCAGCAACTTCGATGAAGCTGAAGCAGTCGTCAAAGAGCTGCGCAATACGTCAATCAAGGGCTTCGATGCGAATGATGACCTGATAGTAAAGTCACCTATCGAGCATCCTGAAGTCGAGGAGTTTCTCGGTGATAAGCCTGTGTATGTGCAATGGTTCACCTTGTTTGGTGCATTGATGGGTGGGCTGTTGGGCTTCTTCCTGATCTCGGGCGCGCAGGCGAATTTCTACGCGCAGATCAAGGGCGGCAAGCCTATCGTTCCGTTCCCGCCTAACTTTGTGCTGACCTATGAGATGTTTATTCTGGGTGGCGTATTCGTCAGTATCCTGGGTTTCCTGATCTGCGCCGGCTTGCCTGCCAAGCGTTCACCTTTGTACAGCTCTAAGGTGTCTGAAGACCAGATCGCACTGTTGGTCAAAGCCGATGAGGAGTCGGCAGGCATATTGAAGGCGATCTTTACCAAGCATGAAGCATTAGAAATTCAAGAAGAGGCAGGGAAATGAAAAAATTATCCTTAGCAGTAGCATTGTTAGTGTTGCCCACCATGGCTCAAGCTTGGCCTTGGTCTAACGACATGGCGAACGCCATCAGTATCAAGCCAGGCGAGAGCGTGGATGCCAAGCAGCCCGGTATGGAACCCTTCCCCAAGCGTTCTGTACCAGTAAAAGGTACTACCGTGTTCGTCAAGGATCAGGAAGCAGCACGTAATATGGTCAATCCGGTGGCTGCAAACGAGCAGTCGGTGGCGCAGGGTGCACAGTTGTTCAATATTTATTGCACACCATGTCATGGTCAATCGGGTACAGGTGATGGATTGGTCGGTGCGAAACTGATCATGAAACCATGGAATCTGACTAGCAGTAATGACATGCACCCATGGAATACCAAAGACTATCCTGATGGCTACATCTTTGGTTATATGACTTTGGGTGGTGCAGTCATGCCCAGTTACGCTAATGATCTATCCCCTACAGAACGTTGGCATGTGGTGAACTACGTGCGTAAGGTCTTGCAAAAAGCTCCGCCTGCAACGGCTGCAGCTCAGGCGAAATAGGAGACAACAAAATGGAATACAGTAATTGGGCGGTATTGACGGTCAACTTCGTAGTTGTCCTGTCACTGGCTTTGAGTGGTGTGGCGTTGTGTTCAGTGCTGCACTTGGTAAATGCTAAATGGCGTTTCGAGGTAAGACATCTGGCATCATCCTTGTATGCCTTGTTCCCGCTGGCGTTCGTTATGCTCATCGTATTGTTGGTCGGTGGTGAGCACACCTTCCCCTGGTGGAATGCGCATGATCATGGCGAATACCATATGCCAGGCTGGTATCAGCCACACTGGTTGATCGCCCGTGAAGTGATCGGCATGTTATTCATGATGGCGTTGTACTGGGTGTTCATCAAACGTCAATCTGTCAGCGAGCGTAGTCCCGAAGATGCACTGCGTTTTCACCACATCGCGACTTGGATCCCGTTCTTCTTCGTGCTGTACAGCACGATGGTGGCTTGGGACTTTGAGATGACCCTAGTGCCGCATTGGCATAGTGCGATCTACGGTATGCAACAGTTCATCAGTAACTTCGGTATGTTTCTGGCCTTCATGGTGGTATGGATCTATGTGCTGAACACACGTGAGCGCCTGCTGCGTCCAGTCCCGGAGAAGATCTACAACTACCTCGCGCAGATGCTGCTGGCTTTCACACTGTTGTGGATATACACTTTCTATTCGCAGTACCTGACCATCTGGTACGGCAATATCGGCGATGAAACTGATCGTGTGTTTGGTATGCAGAACGGTGATTACGCCTTCCTGTGGTGGTCTGTGCTGGTACTGAAATTCGTGATTCCATTTGTTGCATTCTGTTTCCCCGGACCACGCCACAACACTGCCGCGATCAATGCAGTTGCAATTTGTATCATCGTCGGTACCTTGTTCGAGCGTTATGTCTGGATCGGCGGTATCAATGGAACAGGTTCCTACCCACTGGTTGCCACTGTGGTTGTGAGTGCGGTAGTTGGTACGATTGCTTATTACTCGGTACGTCTGTCTATGCGACGCACACAGTTGATTAGAGGTAAGTGGTAAATGATGAGATTGTACTCAGGGACTACCTGTCCCTACAGCCACCGCTGCCGCATCGTCCTGTTTGAAAAAGGTATGGACTTCGAGGTGATAGACGTGGACTTGCAAAACAAGTCCGAGGATGTCGCCGCGATCAATCCGTACAACAAAGTGCCAGTGTTGGTTGAGCGCGATCTGATTCTGTATGAGGCGAACATCATCAATGAGTATATCGATGAGCGTTTTCCTCACCCGCAATTGATGCCGCCTGATCCTGTATTGCGTGGCCGTACACGATTGTTCCTGCACCGCTTCGAGCAGGAGTTGTATAGCCATGTGGACGTGCTCGAGCAGGGCGTCGCAAAGACGGCTGATAAATCCAGAATCGCTATCCGCGATAACCTGACCCAGTTGTCGCAGATATTGACCAAACAAAAGTTCCTGTTGGGGGATGAGTTCTCAATGTTGGATGTGGCCATTGCGCCATTGTTGTGGCGTCTGGATCGTTACGGCATCCAAATGAGCAAGGATGCAGCACCGATGATGAAGTATGCCGAGCGCATCTTCTCGCGTCAGGGTTTCATAGATGCGCTGACTTCACCAGAAAGAGCGATGCGTAAGTGAGTGAGTTGTCCACCCGTCCTTATCTGATCCGGGCGATCTATGAGTGGTGCGTGGACAGTGCGCTTACCCCCTATCTAGCGGTCAAGGTGAATGAGCAGACCGAAGTGCCGGTAGCTTATGTGAAAGATGGTGAGATAGTCTTGAGCTTAAGTATTAGCGCGGTGCGTAATCTGGAAATGGGTAATGAGTACATCACTTGCAGTGGGCGGTTTGGTGGATCATCGTTCAACCTGATAGTTCCGGTAGGTGCGGTGATCGGTATATTTGCCAAGGAGACGGGACAGGGTTTGATGTTTCAGCCCGAAGATGCTCCGCCACCGGAGCCTTTAGCCGAAAATTCAGACAAGCCGGTGGCACACAAGCCTGTCCTGAAGATCGTTAAGTAGTAGCCAAGCAATGAAAAAGCCGCAGAGTCTGCGGCTTTTTTTCGTCCCGATACAACGCACCTAGTTGCTGAGCGAGGTATGCATCTTACTCAAAGCCTTTTGTTCGATCTGGCGGATACGTTCAGCCGATACGTTGAATTCTGAGGCCAGATCATGCAAGGTCGCTGCATTCTCCTCACGCAACCAACGCGCTTCCACGATACGACGGCTACGTTCATCCAGACTGGACAAGGCAGTTGCCAAGCCGGTGGATTGTAGTTGCAGACGTTCGTTGGTCTCCAAGATCACCGCAGGTTCATGCTCCGGAGTGTCGGCAAGATACTGTATAGGAGAGTATGCCTCATCGTCATCGCTGGCACCTGATTCCAAGGCTAGTTCATGTCCAGCGAAACGGGCTTCCATATCGACTACATCATGCTCAGATACATTAAGCTGTTGCGCAATCTCGGATACCTGCTGGGGTTTAAGTGGTTCCAGACCTTTCTTCAAGCTGCGCAGGTTGAAGAACAGTTTACGTTGCGACTTGGTCGTGGCGATCTTCACCATACGCCAGTTGCGCACCACGAACTCCTGTATCTCAGCACGTATCCAGTGCAAAGCAAACGACACCAAGCGCACACCACGGTCGGGATCGTAACGCTTGACCGCCTTCATCAAGCCGATGTTGCCCTCCTGGATCAAATCGGCTTGGGGCAATCCATAACCGGCATAGCCGCGAGCCACGCTAACCACCACGCGCAAATGCGAAACGACCAACTGACGCGCAGCGTCAAGGTCATTCTCAAATTTGAGGCGTTTTGCCAAAGCCAACTCATCCTCGGCGGTGAGGATGGGGAAGCGACTGACCGCCTGTACATAACTTTCCAAGCTGCCTAGAGCAGAAGGCATAGGTAAGTTCATCATCGTTGCGTTCATATTGGTTCTCCTTACATCGATTTTAGCACTCTGGGCTTGTGAGTGCCAAATACTGATTTAG
>CAWKIN010000010.1:0-59807 GCA_963849875.1 uncultured beta proteobacterium | reverse complement strand
GATGGGGATCAAATGTGATGCTAGCCCCATAAACTCCCCCTCTGTAGAGTGTCAATATGCGAAGCGCATTGCACCTGAAGTTTCATTCGGCGCAATATTGATTGCGCCCTACGCTGGCTAAGGATTGAATAATCGATCGAGTACGACCCCATTGATCCGCGCAGCCAATATCATCGCGATAAGCAATACGCGCCATTCACCGGCGCGCCAGTTGCGGCGCAGGTGTTTGAGGAAAAGCTGGATGAGGTTCATTTGATATTCACGAAATCGTAAGTAACGATTAGTTTGCTAACAGCCGTGCAAGTGCATCGTAGCTTCTATCGTTTGGTGCTCCATCGAGATAACTCTGGATTAAAGTTTCACTCTTGGACATTCCCTCCATCTGTTGATGCTCTGCTTCTTTAGCATCAACAGCCCAAGGTAGTTCTTCACGAAGTTCTTGTACCGCACTCATTGCCTCAGCTGTACGTTGTCGATGGTAGGTATATTTCACTCTTCCTGAACGAACAACATGGTCAAGAATAATCAGCTCCCCAGTTAGCTGCACATCTGGATGCTCGGTATGAGTCAATGTGATGTCGGATTTCTTACCCCCAAACTCAAGCCATGCATGCGAAATCATCAATGGAGTCGTGCCATCATTGATCCAGCCAACAACGATAGTCGTTTCAATGCTCTTTTCGCGTTTCAAATACTGATGAAGAAAAAACGAGAGCAGATAGCACGCACCCAATAGACGCTTGCCTTTGACAATACGCTCATGCGCACGCATGGAAACTTGCGCAACTTCTCGCTCAGACTGAGTGAGTGTTGCTAACCAATCAGTATATAGCCGTGACACTTTTTCAATCTCTGCCTTCCTTCGTTGCGCTTCTCCCATGATATGCATAACCCCTATTTATTTGAATTTACTGTTCCGTCCCCACTCAAAACCTATCTCTTCAAGCCGCCGAATCCGCTCCTCCGAAATCCCCCCTGTTTTTTTTGCTGCTCTTTGCGTATTGACCCAAGCCCCCAGACCTGTTTCCTCACTTTGTTGTACGTTTACTGTGTCATGTGCCGCCCTATATGCAAGCAAATCATTGAATCTCGTATCCCATTGAGCTTCTGCAACATCCCAGACAAAACCAATCTCGTTAAGTCGCTGAATTTTGTCAGCTGAAAGCTTCCCTCTTTTCTTGAATATCCTTTGTGTGCTTACCCATCGCCATAACTCACTAGTCCGGTCATGCGGAATGTTTATATCTCCATGCGCCTCTTTATATGCACACAACTCACTATATCTTGCTTCCCACTTTGATTCGTTGGCCTCCCATACAAAGCCAATTTCGTTCAATCGATGAAGCCTATCTAGCGACAATATATTTGTTCGCTTTGTGTTCCTTTGTTTTCCTACCCATGCTCCTAAAGGAGTGGGCCAATTATCAGGAACATTGACATCACCATGCTCCGCCTTGTATGCAAGTAATTCGGCAAACATTTCTTCCCATAGCGATGCGCGAGGATCCCAGTCGAATCCAATCTCGACAAGCCGCTGCAACCTGTCTTTGGATAACGAATCCTTGCCACCGGATTGCCTCTGTTTTCTTACCCAAACCCACAGTTTATTCGACGGGTCTGTAGGGACATCTACATGCCCATGAGTTGCCTTATATGCCATTAACTCAGCGAACCTCTCATCCCATGGTGTTTGATTTTCTGACCAAACCCAACCAGGCAGAGCTGCAAGACGAACTTTGCGATTTATAGGAATGCCGGACTCATTCTTTTTTTGAGAGCTAACCCAAGTACCTAGGCTATATCCATCTGCAGTTTTGAAATGTTGATGAACATTTGAGCGTCCTTCGCGTTCAACATACACCTCCAACAACCCGAACCAGAAGTTCCAAGACGCCGTGACCTGCTCCACCAGATAAGTGCGCAATGCGCTACTGAAATTCGCATCCACCGTGGCAGGCAGATCAATCGTGATCTTGCTGAGGTCTCTCGCATTGAAAGCTGAGCCTGACTTTCTGCCCATCTCGATTCTGATCTGATCCAGTTCATCCGCCAGCACATCGTCGTGCGCTTTCAACGCATCCAGCACTTCCCATATCGGCTTGAAGTTACTCGCCTCTATCGTACTTGCAGCATCTTCGCCAGCCTTGAGAAATACCGGCAAGACGATCGTGCCCGCCTTCTTGTCCGGACTCAGGCGTATCGCGCGGCCCACGGCCTGGATGATGTCCACCTGGCTGCTGCGCGGATCGATGAAGGCCACGCCATCTAGCGACGGCACGTCCACGCCTTCGGACAAACAGCGCGCATTGCTCAGCACGCCTCTTTCGTCTGCGCCCAGTGCTTTGAGTTGGTCGAGTTTGATCTTGCGCTTGTTGGCGGGCATGTTGCCGCTTACAAAATCGGTGCGCAGGGTTCCGCTGGGACGGTGTTCGTCGTTGATCCACTGCATCGTATTTTGCATGTCGGTGGTGAAGTCTTCCGCCCGTTTGACGCGGCTATGGAAGCTGATGATGCGTTTGAGGTCGTAGTCTTTGATGGCTTTGAGCAGACCGATCTGGGCGGCGAGAGATTCGCTGTCTGTCTCGATGCCCGTGCCGGTACTAACCAGTTCGCGTCTGGCGATCCACTGCGCGATGGTGGGGTCGTCCACGACTATGATGACGACACGATAATCGGTGAGCAGTTTGCGTTCTATCGCTTTGCCGAACGGCAAGGCATACAGCACTTCGCCAAACTGGGCGGCGTTATCCATGCCGATGACTTCGACACCGCGATCTTCGGCAGCTTTGTGCACGGTGCTGGAATAGGTGCGCGGGGTGGCGGTGGCAAATAGCCGCTTAGCACTGCGTATCTGTTCGTTGTCGAGGATGGCGGTGAAGTCGCTGCCGACCTTGCCCGCGCAACGGTGGGCTTCGTCCGCCACGGCTAGGTCGAATGCGGGGATGCTTGCATCTGCTTGGGCGGCGGCGATGACGTTGGAAGATTGGTAAGTGGAGAAAACCACGCGGTTGCCTGCGGCGCTGAGAAAACGTTTTACTTCGTTGGCATCCGATGTGACAGGGAAGGCCAAGTCGGCCACGCTGTGGATAGCTTCGTCGCTGCCCTTGCTGCCGACGGTTTGATCCGAGCAGACGCACAGCACTTCAAACGGGGTGGCGGCGGCGAAAGTCCATTCGCGCAGGGTCTGCGCCAACAGGCCGAGTGAGGGTAGCAATACCAAAGTGCGGGTTGCGCCGATGGATTCAGCCGTGTTTGTCCCGGAATCCGTTCGCATTGAGCCTGTCGAAATGTGAGTGGATTCTTGTGCTTCGACATGCTCAGCACGAACGGCTGTTAAGTTCGACGCTTGCTGGGTCACCAATCTTTCTTTGATCCAAAGCGTGGTGTAGGTCTTGCCTGTGCCGCACGCCATGATGAGCTGGCCTCGGTCGGCAGTTTTAAGTGCGTCTACTACTGCTGCAATGGCCTCTAGCTGGTGTTCTTTGGGTGTGGGTCGGGGTTTGCGTTTTGCTTGGGGCAGTGCGGCGAAGTCGGCGGGATAGTCCAGCGCGGCGCTCTCAAGACGGGAGCGCAGAATACGGATGACACCATGATCTTCGCAAACTCTTCTTGCGTTCGCGCCGATGCGGTCGGTGGTGGCGATCAGCAGGCGGTGGGAAATGATTTCCTTGCGGTTGGATTCGGTAAGAAACGTCTCGACATCGTGTTTGCTGATGTCGCCATGGTCGGGTGAGTAGCACTTGGCTTGCACTGCCCAGTGCTCGCCGTTCTTGTGGCGGAACACTAGATCAATGCCGCAGTCTGCTCCCCAGCGTTGCGGCCATTCTTCCCACAACCAGACTTGATCGACTTGAGTAGACCACTCAGGGTCGGCCTTGAGAAACCACTTTACGAAGTGCTCGAACTGCTTGCCGCGCTTGAGCGAGTCAGCATGGAGGCTATTGTAGAAATCGGAGAATGGTGTGGTCATTACTGTTCAAACAGAGTGGACGTGGCGACTCATCTATCTTTTGCCTATAGCCAAATGTTCCGGCCATCTACGCGACGTATGAACCACTGCAAGAATGTGCACTTCGCCGCCCAGCTCACGATACGCCACGATGTAGGGATATTGGCTGATGACCAGTTCGCGGGTTTCGGATATTCGCCCGGCTCTACCGATATTTGTCTGACTCAGAAGAACGTTGATCTCATCGCGTATGCTGGCGATAACCCGACTCGCAGCTTGTGGATTTTCTTCGGCGATGTAGGCTTTGATGGCGCGCAAGTCTGACAGCGCATCACTCAGCCAACGTAGTTTCATTACTCTCTGCGCTCGGCAAAGAACGCCTCAACATCGGCATCACTGGCGAATTCGCCACGGTCTGCCGCAGCGATCCGTTGTTTTAGAACTTCGACATAGTGCCGGTCTGCCGCGAGGTATCCGGCAAGTGCCTCATGGATGATTTCAGATTCTGTCCGATGCGTTTCCTCGGCCAGTTGATGAAATTGCTGTTGTATCTTTTGTTCGATAACTAACATCTTGAAGCTCCTTTTGCGTCTGATTCACTACCGCGTGCGGATTCTACCGCATCACTTTCAAAATAAGCACCGCGCGATTATTGCGGCCTATTCACAACCCGCTTAGCACTTTGATGTGCGCGGCCACGCTGCGGCCCAGCGCATGCAGTTCATAGCCGCCTTCCAGTGCGGAGACGATGCGGCGTTGCGCGGATTGCGCGGCGATGCGTTTGGCTTCGGCGGTGACCCAAGCATAGTCGGCTTCGACCAGGCCTAGCATGGACATATCGTCGTCGCGGTGCGCGTCGAAGCCGGCGGAGATGAACAGCATCTGCGGCTGGAATCTTTCCAGCGCGGGTAGCCAATGTTGCGTAACCGCCGCGCGGAACTCCGTGCCACCTGAACCGGCAGCAAGCGGCACGTTGATGATGTGGTCGTTACCGCTGTCGGCACCACAATAAGGATAGAAAGGATGCTGGAAGGTGGAACACAGTATGACACGCGGGTCGTCGTGGAATATCTGCTCAGTGCCGTTGCCGTGATGCACATCGAAATCGAGTATCGCGACGCGCTGAAAACCATATTGATCCAGTGCGTGCGCTGCGCCGACTGCGATGTTGTTGAAGATACAGAAGCCCATCGCTTGCGCGCGTTCTGCGTGATGACCCGGCGGGCGGATGTTGCAAAAAGCGTTCTCCACCTTGCCCGCCATGACCAGATCGACCGCCATCACCACTGCACCGGCGGCGCGCAACGCGGCCTGATAGCTGAACGGATTGAGCGCGGTGTCACCGTCTATATGCACGATGCCTTGCGCTGGTATGCTGCTTGCCACGTAATCGATATGCTGCGCATCGTGCACGCGCAACAACTGCTCGCGCGTGGCTTCCGGCGCATCGTGGTGCTGCAAATAGTCCATCAATCCCGAGGCAATCAACTGATCCTCGATAGCAGGGATACGTGCCGGACATTCGGGATGATGTGCCCCCATGTCATGCTTCTGGCACAGCGGGTGGCTGATATAGGCAGTCTGCAAGTCAATCTCCGTAACGGTTAAACAACATGGCGGTGCTATCATAGCGGGCTAATCAATCCGGCCAAAGTGCAAAATCATGGGCAAGCATTACCTCAATACCTTATTCGCTCCAAAATCCGTCGCCGTGTTCGGTGCCAGCGACCGTGTGGATTCGGTTGGCCAAATCGTGTTCAAGAACATGCTGGAATGCGGCTTCAAAGGCGCGCTCTACCCCATCAACGCGAAGAGTGCCGAAGTACAGGGACAACGCGCTTACTCATCCATCAGCGACATCGATGCGCCTGTAGAACTGGTGGTCATCGCCACCCCGCCCAAGTCCGTACCCGGCATCATTGAAGAATGTGGCTTACACGGCGTGAAGGCTGCCGTCATCATCACCGCCGGTTTCGGTGAAGCCGGCGCGGAAGGCATCGCGCTGGAAAAGGAGCTGATTGCCGCAGCGCACCGTTACAACATCCGCCTCATCGGCCCTAACTGTCTGGGCATCATGCGCCCTTCCATTGGCCTCAATGCGACCTTCAACAAGGGCGGTGCGAACACCGGCAATATCGCATTCGTGTCGCAATCAGGCGCTCTGTGCACCGCCATCCTGGACTGGGCGCAATGCAACGACGTGGGCTTCTCCAGCGTGGTGTCCATGGGCTCATCCACCGATGTGGACTTCGGCGAGATCCTCGACTATCTGGTATCTGACCCCAACACCCACAGCATCCTGATGTATATCGAAGGCATACGAAATGCACGCAGCTTCATGAGCGCTTTACGGGCCGCCGCGCGCATCAAGCCAGTAATCCTTGTCAAGGTCGGTCGCCATGCGGCCGGCTCCAAGGCCGCAATGTCGCATACCGCCTCGCTAGTGGGTGCGGACGATGTGTTCGACGCGGCGGTGAGTCGCGCCGGTGCAGTGCGCGTACAGACCATCACCCAGCTGTTCACGGCGGCCAAGGCATTGTCGTGCGGTTTCCGTCCGGTGGGTGACCGTCTCGCCATCGTCACCAATGGTGGTGGGCCGGGCGTGATGGCGACAGACCGCGCCTCCGATCTGGGCCTGACCATGGCGACCTTGTCGGATAGCACCATCGAGTACCTCAACCAATACCTGCCACCTACCTGGCCTCATGCCAATCCGGTGGACGTCATCGGTGATGCGCAGGCCGACCGTTACCTGCATGCCGTGAAAGCCTGCCTGGAAGACGACAACGTCGATGGCGTACTGGCCATCCTCACGCCACAGGCGATGACCAAGCCGCTGGAATCGGCGCAGGTCATGATCGAGCTTTCCAACACCCACAGCAAACCGCTGCTGACCTGCTGGATGGGCGACACCCAAGTGGCCGAGGCGCGCAAAGCCTTTGCTGCGGCACACAAACCATACTTCCGTACCCCAGAGCCTGCGGTGGAAGTATTCGCCCATCTGTCTGCCTACTACCGCAACCAGAAGCTGCTGATGCAGATGCCCGGCCCGTTCTCGCACCATGTAGAACCGGATGTCGACAGCGCGCGACTGATCATAGAAGGCGCAATGCAGGAACATCGCAAGGTGCTCACAGAGATGGAGTCCAAGGCCCTGCTGTCGGCCTTCCATATCCCAGTCGCCAAGACTATGGTGGCGCACTCACCTAACGAGGCGCTGCTGATTGCGCAACAACTCGGCTTCCCGGTGGCCATGAAGATCAACTCGCACGATATCTCACACAAGAGTGATGTGGGCGGCGTCATGCTCAACCTGCGCAACGCACAAGAAGTACGCGCAGCGTATCAGCACATTGTGGACAACGTGCAGCGCAACCAGCCTAGTGCGCGTATCGATGGCATCTCCATCGAGCCTATGATCGTCAAGCCCGGCGGTCGCGAACTGATGATAGGTGTGACCACGGATCCGGTGTTCGGCCCAGTGATCACTTTTGGCGCGGGTGGAACGACGGTGGAGATCATGGGAGACCGTGCGGTCGCGCTGCCGCCACTGAACACGTTCCTTGTCAAGGAACTGATACAGGGCACACGTATCGCCAAGATGCTGGGCAAGTTCCGCAATATGGCGGCAGCCGATATGGATGCACTCGAAGAAGTGCTGCTGCGCGTCTCCGAAATGGTGTGCGAACTGCCGCTGATCAAAGAGATGGACATCAATCCGCTCATCCTCGACGAAAACGGCGCGCTGGCGGCGGATGCCCGCATCGTGGTGGAATTTACCCAACCCAGTGCCGACCGCTATTCACACATGGCGATCTACCCCTACCCAACTCAGCTGGTGAGCAGATGGCAACTGGCTGATGGCACCGACATCACCATCCGTCCTATCCGTCCGGAAGACGCACAGCTAGTACAGAAATTCGTGCACGATCTATCGGACGAGACCAAGTATTTCCGCTTTATGAATAGCTTGCAGGAACTCACCGAGACCATGCTGGTGCGCTTCACCCAGATTGACTACAGCCGCGAAATGGCATTGATTGCCGTGACCAATGAGCAAGGCAAGGATATCCAGCTGGGTGTGGCACGTTACGCCATCAACCCGGATGGCGAGACTTGCGAGTTCGCGCTGGTGGTCGCCGACAGCATCACCGGCAAAGGGCTGGGCAACAAGCTCATGACCTCGTTGATGGATGCCGCACGCGACAAAGGACTAAAGGTCATCGAGGGCGAGGTGTTGAACAACAACCACAATATGCTCAAGCTGATGACCCGTCTGGGGTTTAGCATGAAGTCGAGCGAAGAGGATCACGCCATCATGAAGGTGAGCAAGGTTTTGTAACCGTTCGGGATGTACGGCGGGGTCAGTCGCGGTAGGGTGGTTGCACCGAGATCCCTCGCAAGCCACTCATAGTGTAAGGACCACTTGGTATGGCTGACGATTATTCCGGATACGACTAGACCATCGTTGAGGTTACCGAGAACTAAAAGCAACTAAAGCAACTACGTACCTGAGACCACTCCATTTGTGATCGTTTCCCACGCCTAGACCACCACCCGCCCGCCCGCCAACCGCAACTGCTTGTTGCAGCGTGCAGCAAGTGCCTCGTCGTGCGTGACCAGTATCAGCGTCGTACCCAAAGTGCGGTTCAATTCCAACATCAGTGCGATGATTTGCGCGCCGGTGGCCGCATCCAGATTACCGGTAGGTTCATCGGCGAACAGTATCTTGGGACGGGTGACGAAGGCGCGCGCGAGTGCCACGCGTTGTTGCTCACCGCCGGAGAGGTGTTTGGGCAGATGATAGGCACGCGCACTCAAGCCGACCTGCTGCAAGGATTCCTCGGCACGCGCGCGCGCATCTTTTGCACCGATTAACTCCAAGGGCAACATGACATTCTCCAAGGCGTTCAGTGCGGGCAACAACTGGAAGGACTGGAACACGAAGCCGGCCAGTTCACCGCGCAATCTTGCGCGTCCGTCCTCGTCCAAAGCGAACAGTGCTGTGCCATGCAGCGATACCGTGCCGCTACTGGGCACATCCAAGCCCGCCAGCAGACCGAGCAAGGTGGATTTTCCCGAACCGGACGCACCGATGATGGCCAGACTCTCTCCCGCTTCCACCGCGAAACTGACATCGTGCAAGATGACCAGCGGCTGATCGCCGCTTAACACTTGCTTGGTAAGTCCTGCTACCTGCACAATCGCTGCCATGAAGAACCTATCCTTATTGAAATTCCTATCCCTGCTGTTACTGATAATCAGTCCGGCTGCGCATGCCGCCAAGACCATACTCGTGTTCGGTGACAGTCTATCAGCAGGATATGGCATCGCGCGCGCAACGTCCTGGCCGAATTTATTGCAGCAAGAGTTAGGGAGCAGTCATCCTCAGTTCGTGGTGGTAAACGCCAGCATCAGCGGCGAAACCACTTCCGGTGGACTACGCCGTATAACGCCCATCTTGGAACAGTATCAACCTGATATCGTGATCATAGCGTTGGGGGCCAACGACGGATTGCGCGGCGGCTCTTTGACTGTGATGCGCAACAATCTAAGCAGCATCATCCAACGTGCTCAGCATGCAAAAGCCCAAGTGCTGCTGGTCGGGATGCGTTTGCCGCCGAACTATGGGAAATCCTATGTGGATGAATTTCAGAACAGTTACACGCAACTCGCCAAAAAACATCGCGTGACCTTGCTGCCTTTTCTACTCGAAGGCGTCCCGGCAGAACAGTTTCAAGCCGACAACCTGCATCCCAATGCCGATGCGCAGCCACACATCATGGACAACGTGTTGCGCCCGTTACGACCGCTGTTGCTCAAATAATGGACTAAGTTAGCGCAGTGACACACCACTCATGGTCGAGAATCCCGGAAACGCACTGACCACTCCCGCACCGAAGCGTTTTGCCAGGCGATCGGCAAAACCTTCTTTGACCGTGAAGTCGACTATGGTCTCGTTCTTGACCACATCGCGCGCCACCGATTCGATACTGCCATAACCGTCAGCCAGCCCCATCTCCACGCCCTTCTGACCGTTCCACACCAGGCCGCTGAAGGTATCGGCAGTCTCTTTGAGACGCTTGCCGCGACCTTGTTTCACCACATCGATAAATTGCTGATGGATCTCGGCCAGCATCTGTCTGGCGTATTCCTGCTGAACAGGATTGACCGGACTGAAAGGATCGAGGAAACCTTTGTTGGCACCGGCTGTGACCAGACGACGTTCCACGCCGACCTTGTCCATGATGCCGGTGAAACCGAAACCGTCCATACGCACACCGATGGAGCCGATCATACTGGCCTTGTCGACGAAGATCTTGTCTGCCGCCACCGCCACGTAGTAACCGCCCGAGGCACAGATGTCCTCGACCACGGCATACAACGGGATGGCGGGGTACTTGGCGCGCAGGCGGCGTATCTCGTCATTGATCTGTCCTGCCTGTACCGGACTGCCGCCCGGACTGTTGATACGCAGAATCACCGCCTGTGTACCGCGATCCTTGAACGCCTCTTGCAAACTGGGGATGAGGTTGTCGGCACTGGCCGCGCTATCAGAGGCGATCACACCCTGCAGATCGACCAGCGCAGTATGTTTGCCGGTGGTGAGTGCGGTCTCTTTGCTATTGGACCACCCCATGACGATAAACAACACTATGAAGAGGAAGGCAAAAGTCAGGGTGCGGAAGAAGATGTTCCAATGTCGCGCACGACGTTGCTCCTGTAGCGCCGACATGGCGAGCTTCTCCAATACACCGCGTTCCCAATTGTTCTGATCTGACATTTTTCTTCCTTAATAAATTTGTGTCAAAAGTGAAAAACAGAAACAGTTCTGCGTTTCACTTTTCACCTAGCCGCTTGCGGCGCGTCACCTTTCACAGCTTCAAGCGTTAGCCTTGAACCACGCTCTGAGTTGCACGAAATCATCCAGCAGGGCCAACGGATTCAGCTCTTCCAATTGATGAGGTGGATGCGCACCGTGTCCCAAGGCCACCGCGTCGACCTTGGCATTCTGTGCCAACAACAGGTCATGCGTGGTGTCACCTATCATCAAGGTACGCGCTGCACTGACACCCAGTTCTTCCATCAGTTCAAACAACATGGTGGGATCGGGTTTGGAGCGTGTCTGCTCGGCGGTACGCGTGGCATGAAAATACTTCTTCATATCCGTAGTCGTCAGTGCGCGATCCAGACCGTTGCGGTTCTTGCCCGTCGCCACACCCAACCAGTAGCCGGCCTCATGCAACTCGGCGATGGTCTCGCGCGCACCGTCGAACAAGGGAATGGCACCGTCCTGTGCCAAGAAGTGATGACGGTAACGCGCCACCAGAGGCTCATACATCTCTTCGGGAGCATCGGGCACGGCATGACGCAGAGCCTGCTGCAAGCCGAGTCCTATCACATGGCGCGCAGCTTCATCGCTGGGCACAGTCAGTTCCAGATCGCGGCAAGCCATCTGTATCGAACCGGCGATCACCACCGTGGAATCCATCACCGTGCCATCCCAATCGAACACGATCAGATCATATCGCTTACTCATCACCGCACCCGCCAAAAAATGAGGCGCGAGTCTATCACTTTGCCGTTACCAACACTATGCCGGCGTCATCATTCTCACATTGACCCTGAGCCCGCAAATCCGTACAGTCTGAGCTGATTTCCATCCATGACGATCAAGGAGTTCGACTTGAAAGACACGCTCAAACCCGGCATCAGACACAGCTTCAGCATGCGAGTCCCCGACAACAAGACCGTCCCCGCGCTCTACCCCGAGTCGCCCGAGTTCCAGGAGATGCCAGCCGTGTTCGCCACCGGCTTTATGGTGGGATTCATAGAATGGGCTTGCATCGTCACACTCAACCCGCATCTGAATTGGCCGACCGAACAATCGCTGGGCATCCATATCAATGTGAGTCATCTGGCCCCTACCCCACCTGGCATGATCGTCACAGCAAAAGTACAGATCGTCGCCGTCGAAGGACGCCGCGTGACCTTCGAAGTGGAGGCCGACGACGGCGTAGATATGATCGCGCAAGGCACGCACGAGCGTTTCATCATCGACCGTGACCGCTTCAACGAAAAAATACGCGACAAGGCCAAGTCGGCTCCCATGCTGCAATAATCCATCGGTATACGACTGCGGCTCGTATAATGCGCGACTTTGATTCTTCGTCCGCACCATGAGTCTGATCTACCTGTTAGACCTAAGCGCCGTCGCTGTTTGCGCCATCACCGCCACCCTGGAAGCCCATCGCCGTGAGCTGGACCTGTTCGGCGTGTGGGTCATCGCCATCATCTCCGGCATAGGCGGCGGCACGGTGCGCGACATCCTGCTGGGACGTTTGCCGGTGTACTGGATACATGACCCCATCTATGTGATGGTGGGTATCGTCGCCGGCACGCTGACCTTTTTCCTCGGACGGCGCCTGGATCTGCCCAAGAACTTCTTCCTCATCCCGGACGCGATCGGCTTGGCCTTATTCACCGTAATCGGCACCAGTGTCGCACTCAAACTCGGTGCACCCTGGCTGATTGCCAGCCTGATGGGCGTCATCACCGGCGTATTCGGCGGGGTGATACGCGACATCCTGTGTAACGAGGTGCCGCTCATCCTGCGCACCGACATCTACGCCACCGCTTCTCTGGCCGGCGCTATGCTTTTCATCGCACAGGTACAACTGGGCATCCCCAGCAACCACGCCATGCTGATCGCCATGAGCGGCATCGTCGTCATCCGCCTGGCCGCGATACGCTGGCATATCCATTTGCCGCGCTTGCACGCCAAGGATTGATTCATAAGGATATATATGACACACAAGACACAACAAGACTGGCTGCTATATTGCCGCCCCGGCTTCGAACAGGATTGCGCGCAAGAAGCCCTGCGTCAGGCCAAACAGCAGCGCCCCATCATCGGCATCGAACAGGCGCCTATCAGCGCCGACAGCGGCTATTTGCAGATTTCATTGAACGCGCAATCCTTGAGCTACAAAGACCTGATCTTCGCGCGCCAGCTGATCCGCTTGGAGCACCGCATAGATGACCTCCCCGAACGCGACCGACTGACGCCGTTGCTCGCCGCCATCGCAAAACTGCCGCAGACCTTCGGCGCATTGTGGCTGGAAGTGCCCGACACCAATGATGGCAAGACCGTCTCCGCCTTCACGCGCCGCTTCCAGCCACTATTGGAGAGCGCGTTGCGCGAACAGGGCAAGCTGCAAGATGCGGTTGCAGAGGACGGTGAACAAACTGCGACTTACAAGCTCAACCACCTGCCACGCTTGCATATCTTCTTCCCGGACAAATCCTCCGCCTTGATAGGCACGAGCGACCCGTACAACAGTTCATCTTCGCTGATGGGCATACACAGGCAGAACATGCCGGCCGAAGCGCCGAGCCGCTCCACACTGAAACTGGCCGAAGCCATAGAAGTGTTCATGGACAAAGGTGAGCAATCACGTTTGCTGCGCGCCGGCATGACTTCAGTGGACTTGGGCGCCGCCCCCGGCGGCTGGACCTGGCAGATGGTGAAACGCGGCATCCGCGTCGCTGCGGTAGACAACGGCCCGATGAAAGGTGTGTTGGCGAAACATCCGCTGGTGGAACATCTACGTCAGGACGGCTTCAAGTTCGCACCGCGCAAAGCGGTGGACTGGCTGATCTGCGATATGGTGGAGAAACCCGCCAAGGTCGCCGACCTGATGGCCGCATGGTTCGTCGCAGGCTGGTGCAAGCACGCCATCTTCAATCTCAAACTGCCGATGAAGCAACATCTGGGTGCGGTGGACAGTGCGTTAGGCGGGATACGCAAGAAGCTGAACGAAGAAGGCATCAACTTCCGCATGACTGCCAAGCAGCTCTACCACGACCGCGAAGAAATCACCGTGTTCCTCACCAAGACCAAAGGCTGAATCAAGTAACTTCGTCGGGCTTGCGGCGCATGAACAAGGCGGGCATCGGGGTCTTGGGTCTGCTGACCGGCGGCTCGACCGCTTTGACCGGTGCGCTGCGTACACTGGGCTCGTAGGGCTTGTCGAACCAGGCGTCGCGGCTGGGATGTTTGCTGACGGGATGCGGCGCATAGCTGCGCTCATGATGTTCGACGCGGGCCGGCGCATGAGTACGTGCCGAGACGGGTGGCAAGTCGCTGACCTGCTTGGGTATCTCGCGCTTGATCAGCTTCTCGATCTCTTGCAGATAGCGCTCTTCATCGGGCGACACCAGCGAGATGGCGGTACCCGAGGCACCCGCCCGTCCGGTACGTCCGATGCGGTGCACATAGTCTTCCGGCGCATGGGGAATTTCATAGTTGATGACCATGGGCAGATGGTCGATATCCAAACCGCGTGCCGCCACGTCGGTGGCGATCAACACACTCACCTTGCCGCTCTTGAACGCGTCCAATGCCTGCATACGCTCCAGCTGGCTCTTGTCACCATGGATAGCATCGGCAGCCACGCCCTCACGCTGCAATTGGCGCGCCAAACGGCTGGCGGTGAGTTTGGTCTTGGTGAACACGATGGCTTGGGTAGCATCACTACCGCGCAACAGTTGCGCGAGCAGCGCATGCTTGTCTTCGTGCGCGACCAGATAGACCTTTTGTATGACGTTCTCCGCCGTGGCGTTGCTACGTGCCACTTCAATCAACGTCGGTGCATTCAGGAATTCTTCTGATAGTTTTTTGATCTCATTGGAGAAGGTGGCGGAGAACATCAGATTCTGTCGCACCTTGGGCAACAGTGCGAGGATGCGTTTCAGATCGGGCATGAAGCCCATATCCAGCATGCGATCCGCCTCATCCAGCACCAGTATCTGCACTTGATTCAACTGTACCGATTTCATCTCGATGTGGTCCAGCAAGCGCCCCGGCGTAGCAACCAGTATTTCCACGCCCGCCTTGAGCTTAGGTGTCTGGGTCTTGATGTCGACCCCGCCGAATACCACCAGCGAACGCAACTGGGTGTGCTTGGCATAAGCCTTAACGCTCGCCTCTACCTGTATCGCCAGTTCGCGGGTCGGCACCAATATCAAAGCGCGCACCGCATGTCGCGCCGGCGAGGTGCTGCTGCTGGCGAACGGCAGTAATTTTTGCAAGACCGGCAGCGCAAAGGCCGCGGTCTTTCCCGTGCCGGTCTGCGCGCCTGCCATCAGATCACAGCCTTGTAATACCAGCGGTATGGCCTGAGCTTGGATCGGGGTGGGGGTGAGGTAACCTGATTCGGTGAGGGATTTTAGGATTTCCGGTGCCAGATCCAGATCGGCAAAACTGACATTGTTCAATGCGTTGTTCTCTTCAATTATTGAGTGGTGAGAGGTACTGCCTCGTTCTCGATACGCGACATATTACGCCCAAAATAGCTGCTGCCGTCATACATCGCCTCGAATACCCATTGCCTTCCGCTTGGCGCAATCTATTAAGGCCGCTATGCCAGTTCATCAATATGGATACGCACATCGCCATCACGTTGATCGACACGACGCCTATCCACACCAGAACGCAATTCGATCAACACCGCCTGCTTGCTGACTCTACGGCACAATTTTCGTCGCTCTTCGCCATGTCCTCTTTTTTCAGCCCCCTCATATTTGGGTGCTTGCCGCTCTGTTTCATGATGATAGATCACGTCCGGTACCTCATGCTCATCGACAGACACCGGCTTGACCACATGGACTGAAGTCACACCTTTGACCTCATGACGTTCTGGCGTCGCGATAATGGGTGCAGGTTGAGAATCAATACGCATCACACTCTCCTCGGTGGCAGGTGACCTATATGTAAGTCTGCTATCGGCCAGTCTGGACTAAAGTTTAGACCTGATTCGCATCCAGCCTATCCACAAAACCCTGCAGATCCTTGGGCAGCGGCGCATTCAGCTGCATGGCCTCGCCCGTGAGCGGATGGGCGAAAGCGATACTGTGGGCATGCAGGAACATGCGCTTAAGTCCTTTTTTCATCAATACCTTGTTCGCGGCGAAGTCGCCATACTTATCATCACCAGCGATGGGAAAACCCAGATGCGAGAGATGCACGCGTATCTGATGGGTACGGCCAGTCTTGAGTTCGGCTTCAAGCAGACTGAACCCCGGCCAGCTCTTTTGCAGATTGAAGATGGTATGCGAGGCCTGTCCATCCTCTCTGACCATCACCCGCTTCTCGCCCTGCGGCGTATCGAACTTATATAAAGGCAGTTTCACGTGCTGTCTGGCGTTCATCCACTGTCCCAGCACCAGCGCGAAATAGCGTTTATCGCTATTCCCCTCGCGCATGATCTCGTGCATAGCGACCAGCGCCGAACGTTTCTTTGCCAGCAACAAAACACCGGAAGTCTCCCTGTCCAGCCTGTGCACCAGTTCCAAGAACTTGGCCTGTGGGCGGGCGCGGCGCATCTGTTCTATGACTCCGAAACTCACCCCGCTACCGCCGTGTACTGCCACACCCGATGGCTTGTTGATCACCACCAGCGCCTCGTCCTCATAGAGGATGGGGAATTCCACAGCAGGGATATGAGCCTCATCCGCAACAGTCTTTTCCGCCACACGTATCGGCGGGATACGCAGTACATCACCCAATTGCAACTTATAGGTCTGGTCCTTACGTTTCTTGTTGACCCGCACCTCGCCGCGCAAGATACGGTAGATATGGCTCTTGGGAACGCCCTTTAGATGACGAAAAAGGAAGTTATCGATGCGCTGCCCTGCACCGCTTTCGTCTATTTCCAGAAATGTGACAGATTCTTTGCTTAAACCATTCATTGTGAATATACTTCGCCGCTCGCGCGATTTGGAGTTGGGTGTTTTATGGGTATCTTCCTGCGGGATAACCCTATGAAAATTAAAGAGACGGCAATGCCGCCCCCCACCTTCCCGCCGCAGCCCGGTTAATATCGTTCACCGGAACCAGCAACGATAGTAATTGATTTACGCGCTCAAAGCACCTGTGGATTTTTCGTGGGGTTGCTTGAGTTAAGGCACTGTGACCAGGTCGAGACCAAGGTCGGCACGCGTTGCGGTTCATCCGCTCTGCCGATCTTCCAGGAGACTCCCTCTCATCGTGTTTGTGACTTGCACAACCGCACCCGATTTTTAAGACTCGCTACGATAGAGAAATAAACGACCAACCGTACACGCCATATCTCTATGCTGATTGCACGATTGCTCGACCTTTGCTCATCAGACTCGCCTAACCGCGGGTAGCGACCGTTTTACCCGTGTAAGAGCGCGGGAGAAAATATAAATGAAACGCATGTTATTCAATGCGACACAACCGGAAGAACTCCGTGTCGCCATAGTCGACGGTCAGAAACTTATCGACCTAGACATCGAAACCGCCGGTAAGGAACAACGCAAGAGCAACATCTACAAAGCCGTCATCACCCGTATCGAGCCCAGCCTGGAAGCTTGCTTCGTCGAATACGGCGGCACCCGCCACGGCTTCCTCCCCTTCAAAGAAGTCTCATCGGATTACTACCAACCCGGTTGCCCTAGCCGCCCTTCTGTCAAGGAAGCGTTGCGTGAAGGTCAGGAGTTGCTGGTTCAGGTCGAAAAAGACGAGCGCGGCAACAAAGGCGCGGCTCTGACCACTTTTGTCAGTCTGGCCGGTCGTTACATCGTGCTGATGCCTAACAACCCCAACGGGGGTGGCGTTTCACGCCGCATCGAAGGTGAAGAGCGCAACGAGTTGCGTGAAGTCCTGTCGCACGTCGAAGTGCCGAATGGCATGAGCATCATCGCTCGTACCGCCGGCATCGGCCGCAATCAGGAAGAACTGCAGTGGGATCTGAACTACCTCACGCAATTGTGGGACGCCATCGACGGCGCAGCTAAATCCGAGAAAGCACCTTCCCTGATCTATCTGGAAAGCAGCCTGGTGGTACGCGCCATACGCGACTACTTCAATCCTGAGATCGGCGAGATCCTCATCGACACGCCCGAAGTCTACGAACAAGCCCTGGCCTTCATGAGCACCGTGATGCCCGACAACGTCGACCGTATCAAGCTCTATCAGGACGACGTGCCGTTGTTCTCGCGCTTCCAGATCGAACACCAGATCGAATCGGCCCATGCCCGCGAAGTGCGTCTGCCTTCCGGCGGCGCTATCGTGATCGACCACACCGAAGCCTTGACCTCCATCGACATCAACTCGGCGCGCTCCACCAAGGGTTCGGACATCGAAGCCACCGCGTTCAATACCAACCTCGAAGCGGCCGAAGAGATCGCCCGTCAGATGCGCTTGCGCGACCTGGGCGGTCTGATCGTCATCGACTTCATTGACATGGAGAACAGCCGCAACCAGCGCGATGTCGAGAATCGTCTCCGCGACTCGCTGCGTTACGACCGTGCGCGTGTGCAGACCGCCAAGATCTCACGCTTCGGCCTGCTGGAACTGTCCCGTCAACGCTTACAACCGAGCTTGGGCGAAAGCAACTACATGGCTTGCCCGCGTTGCAGCGGCATCGGCCATATACGCGGTACCGAGTCCTCTGCATTGCATATCCTGCGCATCCTGCAGGAAGAGGCGATGAAAGAAAGCAGCGCGGCCTTGCAGGTGCAAGTGCCGGTAGACGTTGCGACCTTCCTATTGAACGAGAAACGTGGCGATATCCATCGCATCGAATCGCGTCTGAAAGTCGCCATCACGCTGATTCCAAACCCGCATCTGGAAACGCCTAACTACAGTATCAACCGCATCAAGCAAGACGACATGAGCGGCGAAGTGGTGGCGAGCTACAAGCTGGTGGAAAAGCCGGCTGAAGACAAGTCACAGGACAACGCGCAAGAACAACAGAAAGCCAAACGTGCGCAAGCTGTGGTACAGGGCATCACCCCTGCACAGCCCGCACCAATGAAAGCGCCTGAAGTCAAAGTTTCCTTCCTGGACAAGGTGTTGGGCTGGTTCGCCTCGCCTGCCAAGGAAGAGAAGCCTAAAGCCAAGCCTGCGCAATCCCGTCCACAACGTAGCGAACGCGGTGAACGCACTGAGCGCGGCGACGGCAATAAGCGTCGGGATCGCGGCGACAAGGGTGAGCGCGGTGAGGGTAATAAACGCCGTGAACGCGGTGGCGAAAAAACCAACGAAATGCAAGCCAAGCCTCAGGAACAGCGTGAACCACGCGAGCCCCGTGAATCGCGTGAGCCACGTCCACCCAAACAGCCGCGTCCACCACGTGAGCCTAAGCCCGCAGTAGAAGCGGTAGTGCAGGCGGTGGCAGCGAATCCCGGCGTGGCCGGTGAAGAGACCGCCGCACGTGAAGGTTCACGTCGTCGTGGTCGTCGCGGCGGTCGTCGCGAACGTGAGCGTCGTGATAATGTGGTTGCGAATGGCGAGACTACCAACGGCACCGAGCAGTCCAGCACCGAAAACATGGCCAACAATGCCGCAGCAATAGCGAAGTCTGAGCCCAGGAAGTTGGTACCGACTGAATATATCGCCATGCCTAGCCACATGGTCAGGCCGACCGAGTACCTCGCGATGCCCACCAACGTGGTCGTAGCAACTGCAGTGGTTGCGCCCGCTGCGGAAGTGCAGGCAGCTGGTCTGGCACAGATTGAGACGGATCCCAACAAGGTCGCCAAGATCGCTTACCACACACCGACTCACCCGCAATCACATGCGCCGCGCCGTCGTGAACGCACCCGCGAAGTGTATGTGGAAGAACCTTTGGTACAGATCGAGACACAGCACCCGGCAGCATAAGTAATAGCAGCAAGCAAAAGAGCCGCACGAAGATGATTCGTGCGGCTCTTTTTTTGAGCTATCGGGAACGATTTGTATATTGATCCATTAGAGGATGGCGTTGTATAAGCAATCGACCAAGTCGGCAAGCCGCAAGTCGCTGCTAAATTCATGCCGCTACGTCATTGCGACCACTTGCATCTCAACTCCAACTTCCCCCTCGCCCGCCTGATAGTCTGCTGCAATCGCACCCGGCACACACACCAGATCTTCGCCACAAAACAACAGCGGCGCACGGTCACGCAACCAGGGTGGGATGCACTGTTCTTGCAACCAGTTTTTCAGGCTGCGCGTTGCTGCGTTCGCTTGGGGCCGTATCGATTCGCCGCCCTGACGTACGCGCAACGTCACAGGCGCGCGACGCAACTTGGCAAGACTGATGCCTCTGCCTTGCGCCGGGACGAAATCTATCCGCTTATTCAGCGCCGCCCAATACAAGGATGTTTCTTGTGCCCAGGGCAATCTCAGCGTCACATCAAAATCAGGCAAGGCCTGCAACACAAATATCCCGCTCTGGTAACGGCGTACTTGCCAGCCGGCATATTCCACACACACCGCGGCATCATCTCGCGCATCATAGAGTTGTAGCAGCATGTCCTCCAGTTGCGCGGCTTGCGGCATAGGCGCGCCGCGACTCTGCAAGAAATAACGCAACAGGTTCTTGGCCCGCGCCGCACTCAGGTTTTTTAGTGCAGCGACCTGCAGCGTCTGATCGATGATTGCCGTCGCTGCATCGGTCAGCGCCAGCTCGTCCAACAGACTGCTGGCCTCGGCAAAATGCCGCGCACTACGCGCCAGCGTCTGGCGATAAGTGGGAAAGCGTTGCTCGAGCACAGGCATCACCTGATGACGCAAAAAGTTACGCGGATAGTTGTCGTCCGCGTTGCTCGCATCTTCTATCCATGGCAAGTGATGGCTTTGTGCGTAAGCGACGATCTCGGCGCGAGTGAACGCCAGCAAGGGGCGCAACCAACGCACATCGCGTTGCGCCAGCATGGGCATGGCACTCGCGCCGCGCACCCCGGCACCGCGCAACAATTGCAGCAACAGCGTCTCCGCCTGATCGTCGGCATGGTGCGCCAATGCGAGATAGTCGCAGTGATGTTGGGCAAAAGCTTGATAGCGCAATTGGCGTGCGGCCGCTTCTATGCCCTGCTCGCGCAAAGGCGTGATGTCGACACGTTCCAGATGGAAAGAGATGTTGTAACCCGCACAGCGCTGTTCGCAAAAATCAGCCCAGGCATCGGCATCGGGACTGATGCCGTGATGGACATGCAACGCGGAGAGCTGCCAGGAATAACGACGCGCCAGATGATGCATGATATGCAGCAATACGACGGAATCCACCCCGCCGCTGAACGCAATGAGTACCTTGCTATACGGGGGAATCAGCGTGGCTAATTCCCGCTCCAGCCGGCGGGCTAGATCAACCGAGTTCGACTTCCTTGAACTTGCCATAACTCATCAAACGATTGAAACGGTCTTGCAGCAGCGTCTGCGTAGGCTTGTTTTGCGCGATCTTGAGCACATCCTGCAAGGCCTTCTTCACACTGTGCATGGTCGCGGCATAGTCACGATGCGCGCCTCCCAAAGGCTCGCTGATGACCTTGTCTACCAAGCCCAAAGCCTTCAGGCGCGTGGCAGTGATACCCAGTGTTTCGGCGGCTTCGGAAGCTTTCGATGCGCTCTTCCACAAGATAGAGGCGCATCCCTCAGGCGAGATCACCGAGTAAGTGCTGTACTGCAACATCAGCAGCGTATCGCCTACGGCCACGGCCAGCGCACCACCCGAACCTCCTTCGCCTATCACGGTGCAGATCACCGGCACTTTCAACTCCGTCATCTCGTACAGATTGCGTCCGATGGCTTCAGATTGACCGCGCTCTTCCGCACCCACGCCGGGATAGGCTCCCGGTGTGTCGATGAAGGTCATGACAGGGATGCCGAACTTCTCCGCCAGATGCATCAGGCGCATCGCCTTACGATAGCCTTCGGGACGGGGCATGCCGAAATTGCGGATGATTTTTTCTTTGGTGTCGCGGCCTTTTTGATGCCCGATCACCATCACGCTCTGCCCATTGAAGCGCGCCAAACCTCCCACGATGGCTTTGTCGTCGGCGTAGTTGCGGTCGCCGTGCAGCTCTTCGAAATCAGTAAACAGATGTTCGATGTAATCCAGCGTATACGGGCGTTGCGGATGACGCGACACCTGCGATATCTGCCAGGGTGTCAGCTTGGCATAGACTTCTTTGGTCAGCGCCTCGCTCTTCTTGGACAGGTTCGCGATCTCATCCGCGATGTCCAATGTCGAGCCGTCCTGCATATCACGCAGTTGCTCTATCTTTTCCTCCAGTTCGGCGATCGAATTCTCAAAATCCAGAAACGTAATCTTCATAATCTTCCCATCCCTCTTTCTTATAGAAAGGTAATCAATATTGCCGGTCAAAACGCGGCGCGATGATACTACAGCCCACCTTTGGAAGCACTCATTTACTCCCCGCCTCTACAGGCCAAAGAAGCGCCGCACCGTCTCCAATACCTCGTAATGTTGCTTGTGTATCTCTTTGTGTTTAGTCTCTTCATCCAGATTCTGCAACGCAGTATCCAGTTGGGCGCGGCGCGTGACCAGCACATGCGCGACCTCTTCGGCGATACTGGGACGCTCCCTCATGACTTCCTCAAAGGCGGCCTTGTCCAGGCGATAGCATTCCACATCGGTCTTGGCCATCACCGAGGCCGCACGCGGCGCACCCGTCATCAGGCTCATCTCGCCGAAGAAATCCCCTTTGCCCAACACGTTGAGTATGCGTTTGTTGCCGTTCGTGCCTTCCAGATAGATCTCGGCTTCACCGTTGGTGATGATGAACAGCCAATATTGCGAAGGCGTCCCCTGTTTAGTGATGACGTTTCCTTTGGCGAAAGGCGCGTATTTTAGTCGCGCAGCCAGACGTTGCAACTCATCGTCGCTCATCTGCATGAACAACTCGACGCGTTTGAGTGTCTTGATGCGCCGCACCATCTCGCGTTGCTGCACCGCCTCCTCGTACTTCTCGTTCTCTTTGATGAAATGCACGTTCTGCTCTTCGACGGCCAGCTTGATGCCGACCCGCTCCAGTGCGGTGTAGACATGCCAGCGCACTGCAGCATCGGTCGGATCGTCTATGGCCAGATCGGTGAGCCAATAGCGCAAAGCATAGCGTGCGCAACCCTTGTCTATCTCCATCAGCACACAACTGGGTGCGGGTGATTTGGCGACATTGTTGATCTCGGCCTGCAGGATCGCGTCTTCGACCGCCGTCACCACCTTGGTCGGCGTGGTGTTCAGACTCACGTTGAACCATACCCAGCGCCGCCATTGCACAGGCTTGTCGGTACGCCGTCCCAACACCACGAACTTGTTCTTCATCAACTGACTATTGGGCACAACCACGGTCTCCCAGTTGCGCGTCTCCACCAAGGTGGAGCGCCAGCGGATATCGACCACACGCCCGACCACATCGTCTATCTTGATCCAGTCGCCTATGCCCACCGAGTTGTCCATCTGCAAGGCTAGACCGCCGAGGATGTTGCCCAGCGTATCCTGCATGGAGAACGCGACGACCGCAGTGATCATCGCCGACGTCGCGACGATACTACCCAGATCCAGCCCGGCATAGCGCAGTCTCACCAACCCCCATACCAGATAGGCGATGATGACGAAAAAATCCTCCGCGATACGCGGGGGCGAGACGCGCGCGAATGGCAACACCAAGCGGAACAATAACAAGCCCCACAACCGGATCACCGCGATGCCGCCACCGATGACGAACGCCTCGCGCAAGGTGGACGCCGCCGCCGTGAACATCATGGCGTGTAACAGGCTGCTGATGAACTGTCCGAACAGACAGGCGAGGAAGAAACTCAGGGTATTGACAATGCTGCGGCGTTCTTCCTTATGGAAGTGATAGAGGATAAAGGTGAGGCCCAGACTCATAAGGACAACCAACAGCGACTCTTCGCGCCAGAAAAAATCCAAGGCCGTATGCCAAAATTCCATCATCTGCTCCTGTGGCGTTAACTGTCCGAGATTCTACACCAAGGAATAGCTGACCAAACGTTTGGCAGGCCGCCAGAAACGCCAAGTCTGAGCACGTCCCATGACTAAACGCCGCGAATTCTCTCCGGCCAGAATATCCAGCTGCAAGTCATCCAAGGTGCCCTTGCGCAAAGCCTGCCACACGGTCAGCGCAATATCGGCCTCCAACTTCAGCAAAGCCTCGCGCCACGCATGCAGATCACCCGCTTGCATGGCAACCCGCAAAGCCGAGTACACCATCAACCCTTCCCCCGCCGCCTCCAGACCAAGATCAGCCAGAGGACGATACTGCACGCCGGCGACGGCGGCGAACATCGCGCTCAGGCTGTCATCCGAACTGACGGAAGTGTAGCGTGCCTGCAGCGACGCCGTCTCCCCTCCCCCCCATAGCCACAAGGAGTTGACCGGCAACTCACTGCGCGCCTCACGCACCTCGTTCAACGCGTGCGAGTACAGCAACATCTGCATCTCGTTGAACAACTGATGCCAATGTGGCGCATCGCTACCACGGGGTAACGCGCCGCGTACATTGCCCCCTATCACTTCGGACAAGGGTGTGGTCTGCATGTCCGGCAAGCTCTGCAATCGCACATACCAGCGTTGCGGGTGCGGGGCATAAAAGGTCATACCCTGCCCGGCGAAATACTCGTTCAGGCTGGCGCAGAACCGCACGGCTTCGTCGGCACTCAGGGCGGTTTGCGACAACAACATCTGATCACGCTGCAGGCGCAGATGCACCGGATCGGCACGCATCCAGCAACCCGCAGGCAGACCGTCGTAGGCCGCACTGATAGGCGCGATAGGCAGCTCGTGTTGCACTTCCAATGAGAATGCTTCACACAAGGCAGCTTCCATGCTCTGCGCCGGCAACGCCGTGCCGTCGGCACGTGCCAGCAATTTCTGCAGGTATGGCAAAGCAAGATCGGCAGTGACTTCAGATGCGAATTGTTTGGGTAGCAGCAGGTCGGGGATGATGAGATGGAGTTTTTTCATGGCGGTCAGTTTAACATTCGCCAGCTGTCATAAGCGTCCTGCTTGTGGCACACTTGCGCCCGTTTGAATTTTGAGTAGAACCATCTTGCAACCCTACGAACTCTATATCGGCCTGCGTTACACGCGCGCCAAGCGACGCAACCATTTCATCTCCTTCATCTCGCTGATCTCCATGCTGGGCATGGCGCTGGGTGTAATGGCGCTGATCGTGGTGTTGTCGGTGATGAACGGCTTCCAGAAAGAGATACGCGAACGCATGTTGGGCGCGACCCCGCATCTGGAAGTGGTCGCCGACGGCGGGCGTATCAACGACTGGCGGCCGGTGATGGCCCAGGTCGCCAGCCAGCCGCAGGTCACGGCCAGCGCGCCCTATGTTGCGGGTCAAGGCATGTTGTCGTACGGGCAGAGTGTGCAAGGCGTGATGGTGCGCGGCATCGATCCGGCACTGGAGACTGGCATCACGGAGTTGTCCAACAAGATCAAGTCTGGAAATCTGGATGACTTGCGCAGCAGCGAATTTGGCATCGTATTGGGCATCGATCTGGCGCGCGCGCTGGGCGTGCGGGTCGGCGACAAGGTGATGCTGATCGCCCCGCAGGGCTCCATCACCCCGGCCGGCATGATGCCGCGTCTCAAACAATTCCGCGTGGTGGGACTCTTCGAGATCGGCATGGCGCCCTACGACAATTCATTGGCACTGATCAACATCCACGACGCACAGAAACTGTTCCAGTTGGGCGACGCGGTCACCGGCATCAGCACCAAGCTGCACGACATCGATCAAGCGCCCGCTGTGGCGCGCGAACTGCAAAAAGTGCTGCCGACCGACTTATATGCCAACGACTGGACGCATCAGAACAGCAACTATTTCCGCGCGGTGCAGATGGAGAAGAAGATGATGTTCATCATCCTGTCGCTAATCGTTGCGGTGGCCGCCTTCAACATCGTCTCCACCTTGGTGATGGCGGTGACCGACAAGCAGGCCGACATCGCTATCCTGCGCACGCTGGGTGCCTCGCCACGCAGCATCATGAAGATCTTCATCGTGCAGGGCGTGGTGATCGGTGTGATCGGCACACTGCTGGGCAGCGTCAGCGGCATCACGCTGGCACTCAATCTGGATGTGGTGGTGCCCTTTATCGAGCATCTGTTCGGCGTGCAGTTCCTCGCCAAGGACGTGTACTACATCAGCGAACTGCCTTCCGATTTGCACTATCACGAGGTCATCATGGTCTCCGCCATGTCTTTCCTGATCAGCCTGCTGGCCACGCTCTACCCCAGTTATCGTGCTTCCAAGACCCAACCGGCGGAGGCGCTACGTTATGAATAAGCCTTTAGAGAATACCGTCATCGCTTGTCGTGACCTGTGCAAAGATTTCCAGCTTGGCAAGCAGACCGTACAAGTGCTTAAGCACGTCGATCTGCAAGTGCAGCATGGTGAGCGACTCGCCATCGTGGGCGCTTCCGGTTCGGGCAAGAGCACCTTGCTGCATCTACTCGGTGGCTTGGACAAAGCGACCAGTGGCAGTGTGCACATCCTCGGAGAAGACGTGCAGTCCATGAGCGAGACGCAGCGCGGTGTAGTGCGTAACCAGTCATTGGGTTTCATCTATCAGTTCCATCATCTGCTGGCCGAATTCAGCGCGCTGGAGAACGTCGCGATGCCGCTGCTGATACGCGGCATGAAGCGCAGCGAGGCGGAACCGCGCGCGGCAGCGATGCTGGAGAAGGTGGGACTGGCGCATCGCTTGCATCACCAACCTTCCGAGCTTTCCGGCGGTGAACGCCAGCGTGTCGCCGTGGCGCGCGCCTTGGTTACCGAACCGGCTTGCGTGCTGGCCGATGAGCCGACCGGCAATCTGGACCGCAACAGCGCGCAGTCGCTATTCGATTTGATGCAGCAACTCAACGAGCAGCTACAGACCAGCTTCATCGTGGTCACACACGACCTCGAACTGGCCGCGCGCATGCCGCGTTGTCTGCGTCTGGTGGATGGGCAACTGGATCATGAAGCGCGCTAAACAGCGGAAAGTCTCACCGCCGCGCAATCCGCTGGTGGCCTTGGTGTTGTTCAAGAAATCCGGCGCGCACGGCAAGACCGAGAAGGCGCTGCGCCGCGAGGCCAAGATCGCTACCCGGCGTAAAACCAGTAGCGACGAAGTCGAGTGACGGCTATACCCCCCCCTGCAACGCCTTAAAAATCTCCCAGCTTCTTCACATAATCGACGAATTGTTCCGCCAACAAGGGTTTGCTGAAGTAATACCCCTGCACCTCGTCGCAACCCTGTGAACGCAGATAGGCCAGTTGGCCGGCGGTCTCAACGCCCTCGGCGATGGTCTGCATGCCTAGGCTGTTAGCCAGATTGATGATGGCGGTGACGATGGCCTTGTCATCCGCGTCCTCGGTGATATCGCGCACGAAGGACTGATCGATCTTCAGTTTGTACACCTTGAAGCGTTTCAGATAACTCAGTGAAGAATAGCCGGTACCAAAGTCATCTATCGACATTCGTATGCCGCACTCATCCAATTTATCCATCACCGCCACGGCCGCCTGCGGGTCATCCATCGCCACCGCTTCGGTCAGTTCCAGCTCCAGATATTCATGCGGCAGACCCACCTCATCCAGCACCGCCGTCACCACCTCGGTGAGACCCGCATGCCGGAACTGCGCAGCGGACAGATTCACCGCCATCACCATAGGTGGCATACCCGCATCCAGCCAGTCCTTAAGTTGCCGCGTCGCAGTACGCAACACCCATGCACCTATGGCAATGATCAGACCGGCATCCTCGGCGATAGGGATAAATTCAACGGGCGAGATCAGGCCCAGTTCGGGGTGCTGCCAACGCAACAGCGCTTCCGCACCGATCACATGACCGTCGCGTATCGACACCTGCGGCTGATATTGCAGGAACAACTCCTTGCGCGTCAGCGCGTGGCGCAAGGCATTGCTCAATAACAGGGTGCGTGCCGAATGAGCCTGCATCTGCGCGGTGAAGAAGCGGTAACCGTTACGATTGTCCTGTTTGACCTGATACATGGCGGCGTCGGCATTCTTGGCCAGCGTCTCAAAGTCATCACCATCCTCAGGATAGATGGCGATACCGATAGATGGCGTGATGGCCAATTCGTAATGCTCGATCTGACAGGGTAGCGAGATCGCGGTGATCAGATTGGCCGCGACATGCCCCGCACCATCCGCATCGGTGCTCGGTAGCAGCAAGATGAACTCGTCACCGCCTTGCCGTGACACCACGTCCCCTTCCCTCAGCATTCCACTCAGACGCTGCGCCACTTCCTTGAGCACGGCATCCCCTATGGTGTGCCCCAGTGTGTCATTGATGTTCTTGAAATGATCCAAATCCAGATACATCACTGCCAGATGTTCAGTGTTACGCTGAGCCAGAGAGTGTGCGAAAGCGAATCGATCCATCAGCAGTCTGCGATTGGGCAAACCTGTCAGTTGGTCGAAATACGCTAATTGCTGTATCTGTGATTCGGCCAACTTCTTGTCGGTGATATTCTCTTTGACGGCGAGATAGTTGGTGACCGTGCCGCCCGGTCCACGCACCGGCGAGATCATCGCGGATTCGATATATTCGCTGCCGTCCTTGCGGCGGTTGATGAGTTCGCCACACCAAGTCTTGCCGGCACTCAGCGTGGCCCACATCTCCTCATAAGTGGCCATAGGGGTCTTGCCCGATTTCAGGATGCGCGGATTATTTCCCCTGACCTCTTCCAGCGTATAGCCGGTGACCTTGGTGAATGCCGCATTAGCATATTCGATATTGGCCTGCAGGTCGGTGATGACGATGGAGTTGGCGCTCTGCTCCACCGCCTGCGACAACATGGTCAGCGAGGCCTCGGCGATATTACGCTCGCTGATGTCCACGCCTATACCGATCAGCACCGGCCTGCCATCCAGCTCGATACGCAACCCAGTCAAATAGTACTCCAACACCGTTCCATCCTTGGCCAAAAAGGAAGCCTCGAGCGACGCCTCTCCACTCTCAAAGGTGTTGGCGATCGCCATCGCGACACGGCCCCGGTCTTTGGGGACGAACAACTCCAGCGGGGATATCTTCAGCAACTCGCCGCCGCTACGTTGCAGATAGCGCTCGAAGTTGTTGTTCCACATCAGCAGGTGTCCGTCTTCGTCTAACATATAGAACACGCCAGGCAACGCCTCCATCATCTGCTTGCGTACGATGCTCTCATTAAGCAGATGCTGCTCAGCGAGCTTATGTTCGGTGATGTCCTCATACACACCCAGCACACCTATCACTTCCTGCGCCTTGTTGCGCAGTGGCACCTTGGAAGTAAGCAACCATATTTGATGGCCGTCCGGTGTGGTCTGTGGCTCATCGAAGAACAGACGAGCCTCGCCGCTCTCCATCACAGACCTGTCGTCGTTGCGATACAACTCGGCCTGCTCGCGCCAGGCCATATCGAAATCGTCCTTGCCTATCATTTCGCGGGGACTGTCCTTGCCGGCGTCGCGCGCGAACAAAGGATTACAGCCCATATAACGCAGATTCTTGTCCTTCCAGAACACACGCATCGGTGCGGTATCGATGATGGTCTGCAACAACTGACGAGAGCTATCCCTATCCGCCTCGGCCTGTTCACGCATATTTCCGCCAGCGAACCCCTCCAGCGCGTAATCGATATCCCGCGCCATCTCTATCAGCAAACTCTGTAGTGACTCGTCAAAAGCGCCCACTTGTTCCGAATAGACCGTCAGCACACCCACCACCTTGCCGTTACGGTGCAGCGGCAACGAGGCGGAGGACAGCCAATCGTAACGATCACCCTTCAACCGCCAAACAGTGGTCGCCACATCATGACGAAAATCCTGACACCAATACGGCCTGTCCTCACGCATGGCGATGCCGGCGGGACCTCGACCATAAGGGCTATCTGCATCAAGGTTGATATTGATCTGTTCCAGATAGTCCGTCCCCTCACCGAATGAGGCAATAGGACGCACCGTCTTAGCCTCGTCATCCAGCTTGCCTATCCAAGCCATACGCATCCCCCCGAAACGTACGGCATTGCTGCAGATGATTGGGAATAATTCGGCCTCAGTAGCGCTGCGCATCATGGCTTGGTTGCACAGACTCAGGGCCAAATACATCTTGCCCATACGTTCCAGACTGGCCTCGGTATGTTTGCGTGCGGTGATGTCGCGAGACAACACGATGTAATGGGTGCGGTGCTGCGACCCGCCAGGTTTGCGCGATACTGACAGCTCGAACCAGTGTGTACCGTCCGCCAGTTCCAGCACGATCTGTTTGCCGTTGGAGTAGCCCTGTGTTTCAGCCTCGTCCACTGCGGCCATGCACACCTCGACCGCAGCGGCGGGTAACACCTCCTGCAATGTCCTGCCTAACAACTGCGCGGGTGGTGCGGCCAGCAACTCCTCGCGCGAAGCATGGTAATCGAGATAGCGCCCGTCACTATCTATCTCAAACAGCAAATCGGGCAAGGCGTCCAGGGTCGCCTGCAAGCTGCTTTGCGCCTCGTGCAACAAGGTATAAGGACGGTCTATGGTGGCAAGGAAGATGCCACGATAAAGAAAGAAATAGGCCGCGATCTTATAAAGGTGTCCGAGCAGATTGTAGATATCGGTGACATCGGCATACAGCGTGAACAGGAACTCACTCAAAGCCATGGCACATGCCGCACCCAACAACCACGCCGCATTGAACATGGCCTGATCATGTCTGCGCTGCCAGAAGATGAATGCCGTGATCAGACTGAATGCGGCCAAGACATACTCATATCCGATCTTGAACGGCGTCAGCCCTTGGCCTGGCACAAAGGTGTCAGGCGTCAAATCTGGGTGAAACAGAAACACCCAATGCAACACCACGACCAAAGCCAACACCGCCGCCAACACCAGAAAGCGCGAGCGCCTGGACACCACCGTATGCCAAGGTCTGACTGCGACGATCAGCAGGGCCAACACAGCTAGAGTGCGTGCCGCCAACCAGAAATCGATAGCTTTTTCGGGATTGCTGGGTGTGACGAAATCGGGCATCCCGGCAAAGGACATGGCATGACTGAAATCCAGCAAGGCCACACCGAGGAAAGCACAAGAGATGATAAGGCTCTGCCCAGCGACGCCACGGTGGTGCGCATGCCAGCCCACCGAGAATATCTGCATCGCCACGAATACGGCGAGCATCTCCAGAAAGGTGTGTAAAGGCAGGTAACCGGCGACCCCTCTGATACCTTCACCAACGGAAAATATCTTGCACAACACCACCAGCAAGGTCATCAACCCCACTGCGACATAGACCCGCGATAGCAGCGGCCGCAGCCTGGGCTGCAGCCATATCGTTTGATGTTCTGCCGAGGATTCCTTCATTTCTCTGAGATATGCCTACCCGTGACTGTGGAAGGCTACACAATAACGACACACCGAGTCTGGCGATAGTCCGATAAGCTGCCCAAAAGCAGGGTAATTCCACCAGCCAGACTATCGTCTCGGCTGGCGATGTTTGGCTCTGGCCCGCCATCTCAATATCACCATGACACGCCACAACAAGCGCACCACCACATAACCCAGCAGCGCAAGCGATATGGCGAGCAGCGGCAAACCGATGAGGATGGGTTTACCCAATGCCGCGAACCACTGCCACAACTCACTCCACCAGCCGTTCCAATGCAGCTCCGGTAGCGTCAGCAACACGGCATGGTGACCGCCACTGACCCGACTTCCGATCTCATAAGCCAAGGCATATAAGGGCAGGATGGTGAAGGGATTGGTATACAGCGTGGTGAACAAGGCGACCGGCAAGTTGACGCGCAGCAGCAGCACCAGCAATACCGCACCCAGCATCTGCAGCGGCCCGGGAATAAGGCCGCAGAACAGCCCCACTGCCACCCCGCCCGCCACCGAACGACGGTGCAGATGCCACAGATTATGGTGCGTCAACAGATGCGCGAACGGTACCAGCCAACGTTGGCTTTTGACCGACTCGTGGTCCGGCATCCATTTTTTCAATTGTTTACGCATGACGGCATTCTAGTCGCGGCGTAATCTACGCGCATGGTTCTCTTCACCTTGTCCTTCACATTCGGAGTGTGGCTGCTGCAACAGCAAGCCACCTTGCCCGGCCTTGCCTGGGCCTGGCTACTGTTAGCCGCGCCGCTGCCCTTATTGCTGGATGAGAAAACACGCTGGTCGCGTGTGCTGCGTGTCTTGCTCATCTCTATAGTTGCTTTCATGCTGGGTTACTTCCACGCCGCCCATCAGGCACAGCAACGTCTTTCCAGCAGTCTGGCGGACGAGTGGCAGGGGCGCGATATCGCCGTCATCGGCGTGGTCGCCGAGTTGCCGCGCGACAGTGAACGCGGCCAACGCTTCGCCTTCGATGTCGAGCAATCCCTGATTCCGCGAGCTATCGTGCCGCAGCATATCTATCTCAGTACCTATAACGATGACCGTAACGAGCCGCTCAAAATAAAGGCGGGGGAACGCTGGCAATTCACCGTGCGCCTCAAACAACCGCACGGCAGCAGCAATCCGCACAGTTTCGATTTCGAACGCTGGGCGCTGGAGAACGACATCCGCGCGGTCGGTTATGTGTATGGCAAGGGCGACAACCGGCGCATCACTGTGCTCGCCGACGGCATAGGCTATCGCATCGTAAGCTGGCGCGAGACGGTGCGCGACAAGTTCAATGCGACGCTCACGGATGCACCCTATGTCGGCGTGTTGAGCGCGCTGGCGATAGGCGACCAGAGCAGCATCCCGCAGCACCAGTGGCAGGTGTTCACTCGCACCGGCGTGAACCATCTGATGTCAATCTCGGGACTGCATATCACCATGCTCGCCAGCATGGCTTTCGCACTCACCTACTGGCTGTGGCGGCGCAGTGTGCGGCTCACCTTGTGGCTACCCGCGCGAAAAGCCGCCGCTTCTGTCGCCGTGCTGGTAGCGCTCGCCTACGCGCTGCTGTCCGGCTACGGCGTACCCGCGCAGCGCACCGTGTATATGGTCGGTGCAGTCGCCGCCACATTGTGGCTGAAACGTAATTTTTCGCTGGGACAGATACTCTCCATCGCCCTGCTCGGCGTCTTGCTCCCCGACCCGTGGGCGGTACTCGCACCCGGCTTCTGGCTGTCGTTCGGCGCGGTGGCACTCATCCTGTACGTGAGCGCGCATCGCATCGGACGTAGCCATTGGTTGCGCGAATACGCCGTCGTGCAATGGGCCATGACCATAGGATTGACGCCCCTGCTGCTCGGACTGTTCCAGCAGGTGTCGCTGGTCTCTCCTGTGGCTAATGCCCTCGCCATCCCGCTGGTGAGTCTGATCGTCGTGCCGCTGACGCTGCTGGGTGCGGTGCTCCCTATCGAGTGGCCATTGTGGCTGGCGCATTCGGTCATGCAATTCACCATGCACATTCTGGAGTGGTTAAACAGCCTGCCGCAGGCGGTATGGACGCAGCATGCGCCACCCGCCTGGAGCATCGTCGCCGGCATGCTGGGCGCACTACTCATCTTGGCACCGCGCGGGTTTCCATCGCGCTGGCTAGGTTGGGTATTGATGTTGCCTATGTTCCTCAACACGCCCGAACTACCCGCCGCGAACACCTTGCGCATGATCGTGTTCGATGTCGGTCAGGGCTTGGCAGTGGCTATGCAGACACAGAACCACGCCCTGCTCTTCGACACCGGCCCCGACTATTCGGGCGAATCCGACAGCGGCAACCGCATTATCGTCCCGACCCTGCGCGGCATGGGCATCAGTCGTCTCGATGGTTTGATACTCAGTCACGACGACATCGACCATACCGGCGGCACGACATCTGTGATGCAAGCTATGCCTATAAACTGGGTCACCTCATCGCTACCGCAAGCCAGCCCGCTACTTAGCGACTTGCCCGCGAAAATCGGCTCAGCGATGCAAGGCGCACACCGCTGCATCGATGGTGATCATTGGAACTGGGACGGTGTGGAATTCGCCATTCTGCATCCCGCCGCCGAGGCGGATGTCAGCAAAAAACCGCACGACAACGACTTGAGCTGTGTGCTGCGCATCAGCATAGGCGAGCAACATATCTTGCTGGTCGGCGACATCGAGAAAGACAGCGAGCAACGACTCCTGCGACTGCATGCAGAGCAACTCCCCGCCAGCCTGCTGGTCGTGCCGCATCACGGCAGCAAGAGCTCATCCAGCGTCGAATTCATTGCCGCCGTATTGCCCGACTATGCGGTGTTCACCAACGGCTACCGCAACCGCTTCGGCCATCCCAGGGAAGAGATCGTGCAGCGTTATGCCGACAGCGGCACAGAACTGCTGCGCTCGGATGAAGATGGCGCGATTCTGGTCGAGATGAACGCGCAGGGCTTGAGTGTAGAACGCTATCGTAAGACCCATCAACGTTACTGGACACATCAAACGCATGAACCGTAGCGAGCTCTTATCCCCTCCCCCTTGCAGGGGGAGGGCTAGGGAGGGGGTAGAAACTACTCATCCCGCAAATACCCCCATCCTAACCTTCCCCCTGACAGGGAGAAGGTTAGGCGTGTGCTAAGGTGCAGATGAGAAAAGTCAGATCACAAATTTCTATAAAATACCCGCCATGCCCCTTCCCATCCTCTATTCCTTTCGCCGCTGCCCTTACGCCATGCGCGCCCGCAGCGCACTCATCACCAGCGGCATCAGTGTGGAACTACGCGAAGTCGTGTTGCGCGACAAACCCGCCGACGATGCTCGCCGCCTCACCCAAGGGCAGCGTGCCGGTGCTGATGCTGCCGGATGGCCGCGTGATAGACGAGAGTTGGGACATCATGCTGTGGGCCTTGCGCGCACACGGCGCGCACCCCTGGCTGGGCGAGGAAGAGTGTCATGTGCAAGAAGCACTCCCTTTGCTGGCAGAGAATGACTTGACCTTCAAACGCGCACTGGACCGATACAAATATCCCGAACAATTCCCCCAGCACCCGCAGGACTTCTATCGCGAACTAGGCGAAGAGTTTTTACAGCGTCTCGAATCACATCTGAGCATCACGCCCTATCTGCTAACCGACAACATGACCATTGCCGATGCCGCCCTGCTCCCCTTCGTGCGCCAGTTCGCGGCGGTGGATGCCGACTGGTTCGCCAGCGCGCCCTATCCCAAGCTACGCGACTGGCTAGGGGGTTACACAGAGTCGAAGTTATTTATGAGAGTGATGCAGAAATTTCCGGCTTGGGTGAAGGGCGACACGCTGATAATTTTCAGCCCCTAAATTTCCTCAAAGCCAATTTCTTTTAGGTAGTTATACGTGCCATCGTAAAAGGAGGATAGACGTGTTGCATCCTCGGCATCACCCTCAGGAACCACTAACACCATGCCTTGCCGAGCTCGGGTCAATAAAACACGGTAAGCATTTTTCAAATATTGCTTACGCTCAGCCTTATTAATGTTATTCCACTTGTCTCCGCAAAATGAATGATGTTTCCAATCGTTGGATACATATCTAAAGTCGGCATCCCAAGTCACACATGCCCAATCCAATTCCAAGCCTTGCACGTGAAATTCAGTAACAACATCTTCTAAATAATAAGATGAACGTACATCTTCTTTGCCATCCAGAAACCAGTGAACTGGATCCATAGGTGACTTCACATCGATTGCATAGGGTTTGAGCCTTTCTGCTTGTGACGACACAACAATCCCATAACGCTCGGAACCACGAGCTTGGCGTTTTAACCATTGCTTCGCAACGTCAAGATTGCGGGTGATAACAATAGGGTACTGGTTCCTCACACGCATAAGTGTTGCACGTGCCGCCTCTACTTCTATATCAAGTAATTGCTTGACCAATAATGAAACATCTTCTGCTCTAAAAGAGCGCATAGAGACAGCCAAATGCAGCTCATCTTGGTAACTAACCACCTGTTTGGTTGCAAGCTCAGAAAGTGCTTTTGTGGCGTTGTATTCAGAGTCAGTTAGCCTAGATGAAATGTAAATATGCCAGTCAGGGAAGGAGCGACCTATCGCCTCTATCCATTCACCAATACCGGCCTCGCCCGTATTAATTTCCTGCCCGCCTCCAACCAAACAGACAACAACAGCCCAGTCTTGGTGGCGGTCCATACACGAAATCAAAAACTCGGGCTCAGACTGATTAAAGTTCGGCGTATTCTTCTTGCGTGCCATAAATGATGAGGTCTGCTCTAGATTCCATGCACGCTGAGCTTCGTCGAAAATGGCCACATGCTCTACAGGTGGGACAGCAATATCTACTAGGCAATCATCACGAAAATGATGCACATTTTGAATAAAGGTTTTCACATCACTGCGTGCCACACCAATTTTCACTTTGTCGCCAATCTCAGCTGCACGCCTCACTCGATCACGAGCTAATGCTTCACAAAGTATCTTTACCAGCGGACCATTGCCGGACAAATAAACACTATAAAGTTGGTCATCAGCATTAATATGCTGCGTCGCAACATCTAAACCAACTAGCGTCTTACCAGCCCCAGGAACCCCCGTCACCAAACAAATTGATTTATACGACTGCGCTTTTGATTGGCTGATTATTTTAGAAACTGCTTGAGAAGTTAGGGTGAGATTGGTAGCCCCCGCATCGCTTCTGGTAATTTCAGCAACCGAGTGGTTGTTATACAGCGCCATCGCTGCTTCGATAATGGTGGGTGTAGGGCAATATCTTCCCCGCTCCCATTCAGCCACATCGATATCATTACCATCTACAAATTTCAGTACTTGCTCAATTACGGCGCTGAGCTGAGTAACATCGGTCTTAATAGGAAAGAGCAATCTATCGTTCTGGTGTGTAGTCGCTATACACGGAGTCGCATTCGTCACTTTAGTTGCGACTAAAACAGGCGCAATAAACTGTGTATGGCTGGAATCATGGAAATTCTTCAAGTCCAATGCATAGTCGAATACTTGGTCTATAGCATACGCACTGAATTCCGCCTCACCAACCTTGAACTCCATGACAAAAATGACAGCGCCGATCACTGCCACCACATCAATTCTTCGCCCCATACGAGGAATGGAGTATTCGAAATATACAGAGCCAACATGAGGCGCAAGCGTAACTCTTAGGATTTCAATTTGCGTGACCCATGCATCGCGTTGCGTTTGAATTAACGCGAAATCATTACCTAATGCCAAAACGCCGAGTATCTGTTCTGTTGAGGACTGAACAAAACTATCTATGGGAGCTGCGTAGTACGCACGTTTCATAATTATTTATAAGCTCGCGATTGAAGTGAGTATTGCAAGTGTCGTCCCATGTTCAGGAACACATTCTCGTTATGGAAAGTAAGATTGATAAGACTCATCCTCAATCTCACCACATCCAAGTTCTGCATACTACAGCGGCGACAACAAGACGCTCTCGCGCAATTTCTTAAGCTGGTCGCGCAGGTCGGCGGCTTTTTCGAACTCCAGATTCTTGGCGGCTTGCAGCATTTCTTTTTCCAGACGGGTGACTTCTTTCGAAATCTCTTTCGCGCTCATCGCTAGGTACTTGGCCTGAGTCTGCGCGGCTTTGAGCTGACTACGCTCATCATCAATCTGGTAGACGCCGTCGATGATGTCGCGGATACGCTTCTGCACGCCTATCGGCGTGATGCCGTGCGCCAGATTGTAGGCAACTTGTTTGGTGCGGCGCCGGTCGGTCTCGTCTATGGCGCGGCGCATCGAGTTGGTGATTTTGTCCGCATACAGCAAAGCCTTGCCGTTGATATGCCGCGCGGCGCGGCCTATGGTCTGGATCAGCGAACGCTCAGAGCGCAAGAAGCCTTCCTTGTCGGCATCCAGTATCGCGACCAGCGACACCTCGGGGATGTCCAACCCCTCGCGCAACAGATTGATGCCGATCAGCACATCGAACATACCAAGACGCAGATCGCGGATGATCTCGACGCGTTCCACGGTCTCGATATCCGAATGCAGATAGCGCACCTTGATGCCGTGCTCGGACAGATAATCGGTGAGGTCTTCGGACATGCGTTTGGTCAGCGTGGTGACCAGCACCCGTTCGCCTGCCTTGATGCGCAGGGTGATCTCGGACATCAGATCATCGACCTGATTGATCGCCGGACGCACTTCGATGACAGGATCGACCAAGCCGGTCGGGCGCACCACTTGCTCGACCACTTGCCCGGCGTGTTCGGCCTCGTACACGGAGGGCGTGGCGGAAACGAACACGCTCTGGCGCATCATCTTCTCGAACTCGTCGAAGCGCAGCGGACGGTTGTCCATCGCCGAGGGCAGACGGAAACCGTAATTGACCAAATTCTCTTTGCGCGCGCGGTCGCCTTTGTACATGCCTCCCACCTGCGGGATCATCACATGACTTTCGTCCAGGAACATCAGCGCGTTGGGCGGCAGATAGTCCAGCAACGTGGGCGGCGGCGCACCCGCCGGACGACCGGAAAGGTGACGCGAGTAGTTCTCGATGCCTTTGGTGAAACCGATCTCCGCCAGCATCTCCAGATCGTGTCGGGTACGTTGTTCGATGCGCTGCGCCTCGACCAATTTATTCTCGCGCTGATAGAAGGCGATGCGCTCGGCCAGCTCGACCTTGATGGTCTCTATCGCGGCTAACACGGTGCTGCGCGGTGTGACGTAGTGACTGGATGGATAGACAGTGTAGCGCGGCACTTTCTGCAAGATATGTCCGGTGAGCGGGTCGAACAACGACAGCGTCTCGACCTCGTCGTCGAACAGCGTGATGCGCAAAGCCAGTTCGTTACTCTCCGCCGGAAACACGTCGATGACATCGCCGCGCACACGAAATTTTCCGCGCGAGAAATCGATGTCGTTACGCTCGTACTGCATATCGATGAGGCGCTTGATGACATCGCGCTGGTGCATCTTCTCGTTGTTGCGCAGATGCAAGATCATGCCGTGATAATCGACCGGATCACCGATACCGTAGATGGCAGAGACGGTGGCAACGATGATGCAGTCCTCGCGCTCCAGCAGCGCCTTGGTGGCCGAGAGCCGCATCTGCTCGATCTGCTCATTGATCGCAGAATCCTTCTCGATAAACACATCGCGCGACGGCACATAGGCCTCGGGCTGGTAGTAGTCGTAATACGAGACGAAGTATTCGACCGCGTTCTCGGGGAAGAACTCGCGCATCTCGGAATACAACTGCGCCGCCAGCGTCTTGTTCGGCGCCATCACCATCGCCGGACGTCCGGTACGCGCGATGACGTTAGCCATGGTGTAGGTCTTGCCCGAACCAGTCACGCCCAGCAGCGTCTGGAACGATAATCCGTCCTCTATCCCCTCGATCAACTGCGCGATGGCCGTGGGTTGGTCGCCCGCCGGCTCAAAGGGCTGGTGCAGACGGTAAGGACTATTGGGGAAGGTCTTGATGTTCATGATGAGCCGCGCATTGTACGGGCAAAGCGCGGATTGCAAAATGCACATCGAACGACAGTGATAAGTTTAGTTACCCGGCTTGGCAAGCCATGCAAAGAAACCTATAAGTCCCATGGAAAGGGACTTGCTTTTCACTACCGTTGATCGTTACGCAACTCCTGCTCGAGCTCTTAGACGTCCCAACAAACCGAGAAAATTTCCCGACTGCACCCGTTCCTGAGGATCACTGATTGGAGCCACGGTCTGGCGATTTATAAAGGCAGGTTGTTTGCACGCTGCATGAAATCTCTCCAACATGGACTCAAGATTGCGTACCAACAGCCCTTTGCTAACCGGCTTGGGCAAGAAGCGGCTTATCTGTGCCTGGTTGATAAGTTCAATCAGGTGCGCGGTATCATTAAACGAGGTCAGCACAATACATTGCGTATTGGGATTAAGTTGCTTGATTGTCTTAAGAATGTATCCCACATTGATTGCACCCAGTATCAGCTCGGAAACGACGACCGACACATCCTGTTTAGCCAATTCCTCCATCGCATGTTGCGCATCGGCCGCCCAGATAACATCACAACGATCACCCAGCGTCTCATGCACAGTCTTTGCGGTAGTCTCGTCGTAGTCCATAACCAGCACTCTCGGTTTTGCACCCGATTTTTCCACGACCTCATCACCAGATGCCTTAAATGCAAAGCTGGTTTCGGCAATCGCTGCGGCCTCTGCGACCACTTTCTTGACTTGCTCGGCGTCCCAAGGTTTCATCAGATAACGAAATACCTCACCCTCGTTCACGCTGGCGATAGACGCCTCCAAATCAGCATATCCGGTCAACAATATGCGCATCGTCGCCGGGGAAATCTCACAGGCAAGACGCAACAGTTCTGAACCCTGCATCAAGGGCATACGCTGGTCGCTGACGATCACATGCACCTGCTCATCACGAAGTATCGCCAGTGCTTCATCCGGATCCGTGGTAATGCGCACGTTGTAACCCACAAAGAACAGCATGCGTAGCGAGCGCAATATGCGCTCCTCGTCATCAATCAGAAGTAGAGTAGGTTTTCTCATGATATTCCTTGTGTTATGCGGCTTCCATTACTGCGGGCTGCTGTGGCACCATGGCAGCGGTCACGGGCAACTTGATATGAAAACGTGTGCCTTTTCCGATATGTGACTCAACAAGAATCTCCCCGTTGTGCTTCTGAATAATCTGGTGAGTGATAGCCAAGCCAAGACCGGTGCCCTCACCCACCGGCTTTGTGGTGAAGAATGGATCGAAGATGCGCGTCAAGTTATCTGCGGGTATGCCCTTGCCGTTGTCCGCCACGCTGATATGAACCGCGTCATCAGCATACCAACTCTTTATGTAAAGTTTTCCCTGCCCCTCCATCGCTTGCGCGGCATTGGTGAAGAGATTGAGGAACACTTGATTAAGTTGTGAGGGAGCACAGCTGATCTTGGGCAAATCGCTCAGCTGTTTGATGACTTGAACTTTATCCTTGAGTACATTTCGACCAATGTTGAGTGCGCTCTCGATGCAGTCGTTCAGGTTCACCGCTTCGGTACTGGCGGCATCCATACGCGAAAAGTTTTTGAGATTAAGTACCAGCTCGGATATCTGGGCGATTCCGTATAGAGAATCATTCATCAAACCATTCATCTCGCCCAGCATCTCGCGCGTATTCATATCGTTGCGAAATTCAACAATCTGCTGCATCAGCGCAGCGATTTCTTCCTCTACCGCATGCTCGTCCAGCAAACCATCCGCCAATGCTTCATATGCGGCGATCATGTTCTGTACATGGTTAAATAATTCCTGCCCCATCGCCACATTGTTCTGAACATAGCCCAGCGGCGTATTGATCTCGTGTGCGATTCCCGCGACCATCTGACCTAGCGAGGCCATTTTTTCCGATTGCACTAGGGCGAGTTGCGAAGATTTTAATTGTTTATTCGCCAGTTCAAGATCGCTGTTGTTGGCTCGCATCTGAACTTCCATCGCCTGCAACAGATCCATCACGAATCCTACACCAAGGTAGTTGCCTTGATCGGTAATGATAAAATCCTCAGTGAGGGGAAACTTCATATTGACTGCAACATACTGTGCCGCAATGGCCAGAGGCTGACTCAGTTCGATCAACAACGGTGCAGTATCAAGGAAGGAGCGAACCGGACGCTTGCCGTGCAATTCGCGTGCATAGCGCTTGAGATAGATATCCATAAAGCGGTAGCGACTGATCACCCCAACTGGGCGACCATCCTCCACCACTGGCAAAGACAACAACTTCGAATATTTCTGGTCGGAAAACAGTTCGGCCAGATTCTCCAACGGGCAATCGGGCGAGATGGCATCTATCCTGTTCACCAGCGATGAGATATCCCTGCCTGAATGATTAAAGTGGGGCATATATACTCCAGTATTATTATGTTGTCCTGCCCTGGCTAAATATTTTCTGTGACGCTCATGTAGCGCTAATTCTATGACCCCAATATGAAGGTGATGTTAAAAGTTCAGTAATGAAAACTTAATTTTTGGGCTGCGGGGTCTGGGGAAGCCTATCTTTTTTCAGTGCAGGTATAATCTCAAGCACCGTCCAACCCCCAAGGAAAAATCGTGCCTCTCTCGAAACGCGTGCAAGCCATCAAACCCTCCCCCACCCTGGCAGTTTCCGCTCGTGCGGCCAAGCTGAAAGCAGAAGGCAAAGATATCATCGGGCTGGGCACAGGAGAACCGGATTTCGATACACCACAACATATCAAGGATGCCGCCATCGCGGCCATTAACAAGGGCTTCACCAAGTACACTGCGGTCGGTGGCACCGCCTCGCTGAAGCAAGCGGTGATCGCCAAGTTCAAGCGCGACAATGGCTTGGACTACACCGCCAAACAGATACTGGTTTCCTGCGGCGGTAAACAGAGCTTCTTCAACCTCGCGCTGGCCGTGATCAATCCGGGCGATGAGGTCATCATCACCGCACCGTACTGGGTGTCCTACCCCGACATCGTCATCATCGCGGAAGGCAAACCAGTCATCGTGCAGGCCGATATCGCACAGGGCTTCAAACTGACGCCGGCACAACTGACTGCGGCGATTACACCAAAGACCAGAATGGTGGTCATCAACAGCCCCAGCAATCCCTCCGGCGCGGTGTATACGCTGGAAGACCTGAAGGCCTTGGGCGAAGTGTTGCGCAAATATCCCAACATCCTGATCGCCACCGACGACATGTACGAACACATCGCGCTGGTCGACGGCAAGTTCGTCAACATCCTGGATGCCTGCCCCGATTTGTATTCGCGCACCATGGTGCTGAACGGTGTGTCCAAGGCGTATGCGATGACGGGCTGGCGCATCGGCTATGCAGCGGGGCCGGAGAACATCATCACCGCGATGGAGAACGTGCAATCGCAAAGCACCTCTAATCCGACCTCAATCTCACAAGTGGCCGCCGAGGCCGCATTGAACGGCGACCAGAATTGCCTCGCGCCCATGATCAAAGCGTTCCGCGAACGCCATGTGTTCGTGGTGCAGGCCTTGAATAAAATCGCAGGCGTGAAATGCCTGATGGCGGGCGGCGCTTTCTATGCCTTCCCCGATATGCGTGCGGTAATCACCAAACTGCACCAGCGCGGCACGATCTCGGCCGCGACTGACATCGCATTGTCTGAATATCTGCTGGTAGAGGCCGAGGTGGCCGTGGTTCCGGGATCGGCATTCGGCAGCGAAGGTTATATCCGCTTGTCCTTCGCGACCTCCATGGAGAACTTGCAGGAAGCCTTGAAACGTATGGCCAAAGCGCTGGCTTAGCCTTCCCGCCCGAATAGCCATGCGACTTAGTTAACTAGGTCGCATGGTTTTTTTACGCGCAGCTTATCTCCCGACAATCATCTCGCTGTCCATAGCTAAAGGCAGACACGGATCACGTATCTGCCTTAATTGAAGTTCGTTGGAAAGTGACGCTAGCGTATCGCGCGCAGATTCGGATTATCCGACGCCCCACCCACTTGTAGATCTACTGTGCCCATGCCTTCCGTTATGGAAAGATGAGCCGATATGCGGCCCGACAGTTGCTGCTTGACGATGTCTACATTGGCAGACGCATTCATCACGCTATTGACGATCTTGATGGACTTGAAATGATATGCGTTGCCGGTATACAGCAAGGTACTGTCCAGTTGGTCGAAATGAGTTCTGCCGCCGGGCAGATGATCTTTACTATGCAAGCGTGCGGTCTCGACGATGTCGACACCATTAATCAGCCCTTTTTTCGCAACCAAAGTACCATCCAGAGACGCGCTATCGGCCAGATTAGCCAATGAATCAGCCTGCATCTTGAAGCGCGCCACGCCGTCCATATCACCTTCCAACAGCTTGCTCAAGCTGGCAAGGGATATGGATTTTGCATTCAGCGAGCCCTGCACACTCCATCCATTCTTCCAATCCAGCCGGGCATCACCTTGCAACACGCCTCCCGCGATACGGCTGTCGAACTCGCTCACGACCAAACCATCCTGGGTCAACTCCCCTTTGGCCGTCATGTCTTCAAAACTCCAGTTCGGCAACAGCGGCAGCGCGCTATTACGCAAATTGAATGTGGTTGCGAACTTCCCTTCAGGAGTCGCCTTGATGTCCAGCGCGTACTTGCCACCTTTGGCGTGCAATAACGCACCAGTGATTTGGCCCTTGGGCGAGAAGTCGACCTCGCCATCCACGTCGGTGAGCTGCACCACATCACCATTGACCTTCATACCCGAGAATGCGATATGTGAAATAGGATACTTGGCATCGGCCGACATCTGCTGCAACCAGGCTGGCACAATGAGCAAGCCGCTATTATTCAATTCGGCACCTTGCAATTCGAGACGTTCTACCCGTTTGACGTCGCTAAACAATGCACCAAAACCAAAACTCAATTGCGCTTGCTGCGCTTTGACTTGTTTGACTTCACCGATATATATCTCGCCAAGGTCGATGCGCGGTGTTGGCAGGATGCGCAAAGACATCTTGCCTATATGCACAGGTTGCTTGAGATTTTTCGCAAGCATCACCTCCAGATTATTTGCATATTGCTGAGTAGGCAAAGTCATCGGTACGATGAACACGGCCAACACTGCAATCAACAACACACCAATAGCGATACCTGTCCAAGGCACGGGCTTGCGCTTCTTCTTCATCGCAGCGTTCAGCTTCATCTCGCTCTGCTGCTTAGCCTGGGCGTTCTGAGCAGATTGCTGAGCCAGATGTTCGACATGCGCCTTGGCCGATTGCGCGGCACGCTTTTCTGCTTCTGCCCAAGCCTTGGCTTGAGCATCTGCCAGCTTTTTCGCGGACAATTCCTCTGCGAGGCGCGCCTCTTCAGCTTTCTTGGCCTGCTCTTTAAGAGCCAACTCTTTAGCTTTCAACTCTTCAGCTGACGGTCCCTGCGCCTTAATCTCGCTCGCCCTGGCAGCCTCACTTGCTTTTGCAGCCGCGACAGCGGGATCAGGTTTGATATCGAGTGCGTCCAAATCGAAAGCATCCAGCTTGAGTGCGCTGGGTTCGGGCGGTTTACTCGTATCGTAGGGGGTGTCACGAACTTGTGTACTTGCCGCAGCCAAAGCATGTTGCTTGGCGCGTATTTTTTCCTCTTCTCTCGCTTGTATCGCAAGCTGTTCCAACTCCTGCAACTTCTTCTGCTCGGCAACGACGAGTGCCTGAGCAGCAATATGCTCAGCCGCCAAACGGGCAGTCTCTGCTTCTGCCCGTGCGATCTCCTCTTGTTCCACCTTGAGTCTGGCTGCCTCCAATTCCTCGCGCGCGCGCGCCGCCTCTGCTTCTGCTTTAAGACGTGCAGCTTCAGCCTCCGCCTCTGCTTTAAGACGTGCAGCTTCGGCTTCCTGTTTCGCGCGATCTGCCTCCTCTTTTGCTTTAGCAGCCATGAGCTCTGCTTCTTTTTTGATCCGCTCTGCTTCTTCTTTTGCTTGGGCCGCGGCCAACTCAGATTCCTTCTTGACGCGCTCTACCTCTGCACGAGCTTGTGCCGCGTCTTGTTCGGCTTGCAAACGAGCGGCTTCAGCCTCCTGCTTGAGCTTGGCTTCCGCCTCCGCTTTTATTCGGGCTTGTTCCAGTTCAGCCTTGGCCTTTGCTGCTTCTTTTTCAGCATTACTTCGGGCCGCTTCGATTTCCGCTTTGGCGCGGCGCTCTGCTTCTTCGCGCGCTTCGGCTTCGGCTTTCTTCTTGGCCAGTTCCGCTTCTATTCTCGCTTTCTCTGCTTCTTGCTCAGCCTTCAAACGAACGATCTCAGCTTGAGCCCTGGCCCTTCTTTCAGCTTCTTCTCTAGCCAGCTCCGCTTCCTTGCGGGCTTTCTCTTCGGCCTCTTGCTTTGCGCGAGCCTCCGTCTCCTTGCGAGCTTTCTCTTCAGCCTCTTGCTTGGCGCGGGCTTCCGCTTCCTTGCGAGCTTTCTCTTCAGCCTCGTACTTGGCGCGGGCTTCCGCTTCCTTGCGAGCTTTCTCTTCAGCCTCGTACTTGGCGCGGGCTTCCGCTTCCTTGCGAGCTTTCTCTTCAGCCTCGTGCTTGGCGCGGGCTTCCGCTTCCTTGCGAGCTTTCTCTTCGGCCTCTTGCTTGGCGCGAGCTTCTGCTTCCTTGCGAGCTTTCTCTTCGGCCTCTTGCTTGGCGCGAGCTTCTGCCGCCTGAACCGCCTTTAGTCGTGCTTCATGCTCTTGTGCCCGACGCGCATTCTCAGCATCGACCATTTGTTTCGCCTTAGCGGCCTCTTGCTCTGCTTTAAGTTTCTGTTGCTCGGCCTCTTTCCGAGCAATTTGTTCAGCCTGAAATTTTGCCGCCTCAGCACGCAGCATATCCGCGCTAGGCGCACGCATGATGGTAGTAAAATCCAGCTCACTACCGCCTTGCTCCTGTTTAGGTGGGGTTGATGGTGCAGGTGCAGGGGCAGATTTGGCGGGCACTACGATCTTCGCCATAAATCCCGCTCGGGATTTATCTTGTATGAAGCCCCCCGTCAATAGCTCCTTCACCAATTCAGCCAAAATCGTGCGCAAACTTGGCGCCGCGCGCTTGCTAATCTCCGCATAAGTAGATACACCGTCTATCATCGATAAAGCACGTTTGATATCACCATACAAAAGTGAAGTCTTATGAGCGACCTCCTCATCACCTTTGGGTGTCAGCACAAATATCGTTTTAGTATCCATATTGTTTTATATGATGAGATGTTTCTGTTGAAGTAATTATTTTTATTTTGAACACAAAATTCCATACTCATGAAATGAAGCGCGTTCCTCAAGATTCATTTCTATCCGGCTTTTAAACTCGCGATGTGCAGCTACACACCAGTACGCACCATGAAAAAACACAAGATTGCTTATCATAGCGTATCTTACAGATTTCGCCACACCCCTTTATGCATAGAGAATATATAGGCTTATTCACCCACAACAAAATTTTCACCCACTTGCCCAGGAAAATTTCATCACCATGCCTATACGTTTTTAATTCGAAATCCTGATCGCAATTAATTTACAAATTAATTACACGGATTCGGTTGACCAATCGAATCAATATCACTATGATGCGCACCTCTTAATTCCCTGATAGCTCAGTCGGTAGAGCGACGGACTGTTAATCCGCAGGTCCCTGGTTCGAATCCAGGTCGGGGAGCCAAATAAGATAAGCCTTGCAGTGATGCAGGGCTTTTTTATTTTCCGCTCGGTTTTTTCTTGTGCGGTCGGTATAGTTTTTTACTACGTTAGCTTATGCGGAAAGTTCGGAAAATGAAATATCGACATTACAAAGGCGGCATCTACGAGATCGTGTGTGAGGCTAAGCTAGAGTCCGACCCGTCGGTCGACCTGATCATCTACAAGTCCGCGAACGGCTTGATCTGGGCCAGACCCAGCGAGGTGTTCTTTGAGACAGTGACCGTGGACGGACTGACCGTACCCCGTTTCGCCCCCTTCAGTGACATTAACCAATAGAGACGGACCCTATACCATGCAAGAACTTGAATTCCAACTCAACGGCGAATACGTAGAACTTAACCAGCTGCTCAAGATGACAGGTTTATGCGATAGCGGTGGTCAGGGCAAAGCCTTGGTTGCTGAGGGCGTGGTATCTGTTGATGGTCAGGTGGAGCTGCGCAAGACTGCCAAGATACGCGCCGCTTCCGTGGTCACGCTGGGAGATGTACAGATCAGCGTGCTTGCGCAATAGGTAACCCACTCACATACCACGCTCACATCCAGTCGCTGGCGCGCAAGCCGCATGGTGATTCCTTGTCACGATATTGAACTTTATCTACTTATCCCCTTCCAACTGCCGCCTTGAACGCGATTCGATATCTGCATTCATCCGGCAGCCGTTCAATATCATTTAATGAGAAATCAGAAAGCGCAGGACATCATGTTTCAAAAAGGCAGTTACGACTTCGAAAACCAATTGGCGGGCTTCATCGCGATGGAGTCAGCTACAGCGGATAAAAGCAACGGAGTAAATGAGAGCCAAGCTAGAGACGAAGTACTCGATGCCCGACAAGAGCAGCAAGGCATCGCTATCATGCAAAACTTGAACCATCGTCATTAACACAACGCCATGACCCTAGGGTCAATTTCCTAGGCTCATCCCGAGCATGCTCGGACCTTAGCCGACTAAGGAAGAATCTTAAAAAGAGTTGGGTGTCAGATACTGACGAACATACTTTACGTTCGCAGTATTGTTGATTTGGTGCCCGGGACCGGAATCGAACCGGTACGAAGGTTTCCCCTCGAGGGATTTTAAGTCCCTTGTGTCTACCAATTTCACCACCCGGGCGAGTGATTTCAGTGCGGCCAAGCTTGGGCTTGGTTCGCGACGGACTGACGTTCTATAAAGCGGAGCTTTTCCAGACTGACAAACCGACCTAGCTGATGACATCGCCTTTGCTTGGCTGGCAAAAACAACGGCGCGCATTCTAGCATAGCCGCTTGTTTTTCTCGCCAGCAAAGCGTGTTGCATGACTCACCCGAGATAAGCTGCCAACACTCTTTCGTTCTTATTCAGCTCTGCCGGGGTGCCTTCCACCGCGATCTGCCCATGCTCCATCACATAGGCATAGTCCGCGACTTCCAACGCGCTCTTGGCGAATTGCTCGACCAACAAGAGGGTGATGCCAGCTTCTTTGAGGCGTCGGATGATGTTGAACACTTCTTGCACGATGACCGGCGCCAAGCCCATCGAAGGTTCGTCCAGCAGAATCACCTTGGGCTTGGCCATCAGCGCGCGGGCGATAGCCAGCATCTGTTGCTCGCCGCCCGAGAGTGTCCCCGCCGCTTGTCCACGGCGCTCAAGTAAGCGCGGGAACAACTCATAGACGCGCTGCAATTCTTCTGCCGCTTGAGCATGAAAACCAAAGAAATGCGGCAAACGACTGAACGCACCCAACAGCAAATTATCTTCGACCGAGAGTGGACCGAACACTTTGCGTCCCTCGGGTGCATGGGCCAGACCGATGCGCGCGATGCGCGCTGCGCCCAATCCCTGCGCTGCCTTACCATCCAGCAGCACACTTCCTGAAGTGGGTCGTATCATTCCCGAGATAGCGCGCATGGTGGTGGTCTTGCCCGCACCGTTGGCACCGATCAGAGCCACGACTTGACCCGCTTTGACATGTAATGAAACACCGTTCAGCACTTCGCTGGAGCCGTAACCGGCGTGTAGATTTTCTACTTTTAACATGCCGGCACTTCCTTTCCTGATGCACCATCCGACGCTGCCTCTTCCTGCACCACACCCAGATAGGCCTTGATCACTTTGGCATCGCGCTTGACCTCGTCGGGTATGCCTTCGGCGATCACCTTGCCACCATCCAGTACCGTGACCACATCGCACAATTCGCTGACCACATCCATATGGTGTTCGATGAGAATGATGGTGATGCCGCGCTCGTGTATGGCCTTGATCAGCGTGATCAACACCTGCACATCCGGATGCGCCAATCCGGCTGCGGGTTCATCGAGTATGAGCAAAGCCGGTTTACGCGCCAAGGCACGCGCGATCTCGAGGAAACGCTGCGAACCATAGGTCAGGTCCTTGGCCAGCGTGCGCGCCTGTGCCTGGAGTCCTACCAGTTCCAGTAAAGCTAGGGCCTCACCCTGTGCACGCTGTTCTTCGGCTCTTGCCAACCCCAATAACAATAAAGGAAGTGGTGTGCGGTACACGCCTTTCAAGGCGACCATGACGTTATCCAGGGCAGTCAGTTCGCCGAACAACTGCAGGTTCTGGAAGGTGCGCGCCACCCCTACCCGCGCGACCTTAAACAGACTGCCGCTGGGCAGACGCTTGCCCAGCAACTTGATCTCGCCAGCCGATGGCGCGTATAAGCCAGAGATCACGTTCACTGCGGTACTCTTGCCCGAGCCGTTCGGACCGATCAGGCCGTGCACCTGTCCGGCACGCACCGTCAGCGAGATGCCGTCCACCGCCTTCACGCCGCCGAAGTAGCGTTTCAGGTCTATCAATTCGAGCAATGCTCTGCCGTCCGCCACACGCTTGGGCAACACCGCATCCAGACTCGTTGCCGCAGCAATGTCAGAGGGCGGGACACGCAACAGGCGTGTCAGCAGTTTTGCAATATAGCCCATCACGCCATCAGGCAATCCCACCACCACCGAGAACAGCATCAGGGCGAAGATGGCCTTGCGCCAGTTCTCGGTGTTCTCCACCAGAAAACCGCCCACCACCAACAGTCCCATGGCGACGATGGGTGCGAGTATCTGAAAGAGTTGCGTGCTCTTGCTCTTCCATGCGCGTACACCGGCCACCACGGCCAGTAACAGTCCTGCCGCAGAGATTAGTTCGAAGAGCAACTTATTGGAAAGCAGATTGGGTAACAGTACGATCAGACACGCGCCGAAGAATGCGCCCCATAGACTCTTGCGTCCACCCAGCACCACCCCCAACAACAGGATGACCATCAGGTCATAGGTGAAACTCTGCGGTTGCAGATACTGGAAGTTGAACGCATACAGACCACCCGCCAGACCTCCCAAAGATGAACCCAAAGCAAAGCCGGCGACCTTGTGACGGAAGGTGCCCACGCCCATCGCGTCGGTCGCGATAGGACTGTCGCGCAGGGCCTCGAAGGCGCGCCCCCATTGCGAGGCGAGCAGGTTGCGCATCAGCATCCACACCAACGCCAGCATCAACAGACACAGCCAATAGAAGCCCTGTGCATCCATACTCAAGCCCAACCAGGTGGGACGCGACAGGGACAAGCCCTGTGCGCCGCTGGTCAATCCTTCCCATTCGTTCAGTACCGTGGTGCTGAGCGCGGAGAAGCTCAAGGTCGCCAAAGCGAACTGCGGACCATCCAGACGCAAGGCCGGGAACGCAAGCATGCCGCCCAACACCAGTCCGACCAGCATACTCATGGACAAAGAGGCCATCATGCCAAAGCCGAGCGCAGTGGCCGATAAACCTGCGGCATACGCACCTAAGCCGAGGAAAGCAGCCTGTGCCAGATTCACCTGCCCCAGATAACCGACCGTGACATCCAGCCCGATGAGCAAAATACCGTATATCGCCAGCAAGGTGAGCAAGCCCAGCGCATAGGTGTTATCGACCAGCAATGGCACGGCAGACAGCGCCATCAATACGACGATCTCGGCACCGCGTAATAACAGAAATCTTTTCAACATGCTCTACACCTTGCGTATGGTGGCTTTGCCGAACACGCCATTGGGGCGTACCGCCAGAGCCAGGATCAGCAGCACCAGTCCGGGCGCCTCACGCCAACCGCTGCCCACATAGAAACTGGTGAGACTCTCCAGCGCACCCAGCACGATCCCGACCAGCACCACGCCGAATCCGGAATCCAGCCCCGCCACCACCGCCACGGCGAAGGCTTTGAGGATGAGTGCGGAAGCCATGGTCGGGCCGACCGTGGTGATGGGCGAGATCAGGATGCCCGCCATCGCGGCGACCATGCCGGACAGCCCGTAGGACAACATGATGGTGCGCGTGGCGGAGATGCCCATCAGCTCGGCCGCGTCACGATCTGCCGACACCGCCTCGAAAGCCTTGCCCAGCAAGGTCTTGCGCTTGAACAATTCCACCAGCCCCATGATGGCGAACACGCCGATCGCGACGGATATCTCCAGCGGGGTGATGTTGATACCGAACACATGCAATGCGTCGGATGAAATAGGGGTGGGGAAAGGCCGGTCGTCCCGCCCCCAGATATTCTCGGCACTGGAAAAACCCAGCAAGCCCAAGATGATGGTGAGCAAGATCCAGCCCTCGCTCTTTTGCTGCAATGCCAGACGCACACCGGCACGTTCGACCAGCAGACCCAACGCCGCGCCAAACAGCAGGCCACCCGGCACCATCAGCCAGTACGGCACACCGATGTTCAGCAAGGTGAGACTGAAAAATGCGGACAGCATGACCAACTCGCCCTGGCCGAAGTTGATACTCTTGCTGGTGGCGTAGGTCAGTTGGAAGCCGTAAGCGATCAGGGCGTAAACCAGACCCATCAAGGCTCCGCTCACGACCATCTGCGCGATGATTTCTATATTCATAAGGGATGGCGGGCAACCGTGATGGTCGCCCGTAAACTGAGGATTATTTAGAGGCGTTCTTCTTCAAACGTTCACGATCAGCTTGATTAGCGAATACCACATGACCATCGCTGACCATGCCCATCACCGTATCGCTGCTGCGGAATGCCTCATGAGTCTCGACATTGGCCGGGTCCCACTTGCTGAACGGATGATGCCAAGTGGCAATCACGCCTTTCACAGGCTCTTTGAGATCTTCCAACGCTTCTTTGATCTTCACTGTGTTGGTGCTTTGCGCCTGTTTCACTGCAGCGGCAAAGATATACACTGCGTCATACCCTTGTGCAGCCGAGACGGGCGAAGGGATGCGGGTTACGTTATAGGCCTTGTGATAACCCTCGATGAAACTTTTCGTTTTAGGTGTGATGGCTTCTTCGATGAACGTCTGTGGCATCAGCGTACCGTCACCGTTTTTGCCGGCATTGTCGATAAAGTTGGACATGGACAAAGTCCAGCCGCCTATCATCGGTATCTTCATATCATTCTTCGCCAAGCCGTTGGCGACCGCTGCCAGCTCAGGGCCGATACCCCAGATCAGGATGGCTTGCGCACCGCCTGCCTTGGCACGCAACAGTTGCGCGGTCATATCCTTGTCGCCGATGTTGAATTTCTCGGTCGCGACCACTTCGAGTTTGCTGCCCTGCTTTTTGATCTGGTCAATCAGGTCGTCACGTCCAGACGCGCCGTAGTTGGTGGAGTCGAACAGGATGGCCACCTTGCTGAACTTGGACTTGATGGCCTGCTCGACCACCATCGCGGCCTGAATTCCGTCATGTGCTGCGAAGCGGAAGATGGACAGATCCTTGACACCAGGTTTGTCCGCCTTGTTGGCCCATTGTGTCATCGATGCCGAGCCCGCTGCGGGTGTGATGATCTTGGTGATGTTCTTTTCCTGCAGGTGCTTGTCGCCGGACAAAGCGATGCCGGTATTCACGGTTCCGATCACACCGGACAGGTCATCCATAGAGGCCAACTCTTGGGCGACCAACGCACCGCGTTCGTTCTTGCCCTCATCGTCACGCTCGATGATTTCGATCTTCATCTTTTTGGCGCCGACCTTGATACCCCCGGCCGCGTTGATCTCGGCAATAGCCAACTTGGCACCGTCGCGCATGGAAGTGCCCATCGGTGCGGATCCCCCGCTGAATGGCCCGGTGATTGCGATCTTCAGTGCGTCAGCGGCGAACGCCGGCGTGATGAACATGCCCAACAGCAGGGTAGTGATCAATGTTTTTTTCATTTGATGAGTCTCCAATATTAGGTAAAGCAAAAATGGGTAACCACGGTATCAAACTCGCTGGCACCTAGGCAGTGCAGGCTGCGCAGTGTAGCGAATAAATTCACAATCTGGAACAACTTCATAACTATGTTGAATGCAAGGTGATGACGATTCCTGATAAGCTCGGCACCACTTGTTAAACACACGCTCACCTCATCATGAAGACCCAGACTCAAACCACCGTCTATCGTAACGACTATGTCTTGCCCGCCTATAGTGTGGAGACCGTGGAGATGGGCTTAGACCTGGACCCGGAGTCGACCATCGTCAGTACACGCATAGTGCTGCGCCGCAATTCGGACAGCTCTGACACACGCTTGCAACTTATGGGCGAATCACTGCAACTGCTCGCCCTGCGCATGAACGGGAAACTGCTGCAAGCCAAAACCGACTACCTATTGAACGATGAACAGTTAGTCATCAAGAAGGCGCCACATGAAGTGACGCTGGAAATCACCACCCGCATCCATCCCAGCCTGAACACCACGATGATGGGCGTGTATGTCTCCAATGGCAATTTCTTCAGCCAATGCGAGGCACAAGGCTTTCGCAAGATTACCTACTTCCCCGACCGTCCCGATGTGATGGCGATATACACCGTGATGCTGCGCGGTGACAAGGACAAGTATCCAGTGCTGCTGAGCAACGGCAACCTCATCGAGTCCGGCGACCTGGGGGATGGTCGACATTACGCGCTGTGGCAAGACCCATTCAAAAAACCCAGCTATCTGTTCGCGCTGGTGGCGGGCAAGCTAGTGTGTCAGGAAGAGAAATACAAGTTGGCCTCGGGACGCAAAGTCTTGCTGCAAGTCTGGGTAGAGCCGGGCAATCTGGACAAGACCGGACACGCGATGAAGTCGCTCAAACACAGCATCGCTTGGGACGAGCGTCGCTACGGATTGGAGCTGGACCTAGATCGCTTCATGATCGTCGCGGTGAGCGACTTCAATATGGGCGCGATGGAGAATAAAGGTCTGAACATCTTTAACACCAAATACGTGCTGGCCAATCCGCGCATCGCCACCGATAGCGATTACGACGGTATCGAGTCCGTCATCGGCCACGAGTATTTCCACAATTGGACCGGCAACCGCGTGACTTGCCGCGACTGGTTCCAGCTGTCTTTAAAAGAAGGCTTGACGGTGTTCCGCGATCAGGAGTTCTCCGCCGACATGGTGGGTACGGATACCGGCCGTGCGGTCAAACGTATCGAGGATGTGCGCGGCCTGCGCCAAGTCCAGTTCGCAGAAGATTCAGGGCCGATGTCGCATGCCGTGCGTCCCGACAGCTATGTGGCGATAGACAACTTCTACACTGCGACCATCTACGAAAAAGGAGCCGAGGTGGTGCGCATGTACCAAACTTTGCTGGGGCGTGAGGGATTCCGCAAAGGCATGGATCTGTACTTTGCACGCCATGATGGGCACGCCGTGACCTGCGATGATTTTCGCACCGCGATGGCCGATGCCAATGGTCGCGACTTAAGCCAGTTCGAGCGCTGGTACAGCCAGCCGGGCACGCCCCATGTGCGCGTGGTGACCCATTACGATGCCGCGTCCCGACACTATGAGGTGACGTTGACGCAGACTTCCAAAAACGGACAGCCACTGCATATCCCCGTCGCCATCGGTCTGCTCGATGCGCAAGGCAATGATATGGCGCTGCACCTGAACGGTACTCGCCTGCCCCACGCGACTTGCGTGCTGGAACTCACCGCCGCGACACAGACCTTCCGCTTCGATAAGGTGGCACGCTGCCCCACCCCTTCACTACTGCGCAATTTTTCCGCCCCCGTAGAACTGGAATACGACTACAGCGATGCTGAACTGATCCATCTGATGGCGCATGACAGCGACCCGTTCAATCGCTGGGAAGCCGGACAACGCCTGAGCTTGCGTCGCTTGCAGGGATTAATCGCCAAGCTGGAAGCCGGTGAGGCATTAAGTGCCGACACACTGTACATAGACGCTTTGCGCGACATACTCACCGACGAGACACTTACACCGGCCTTCCGCGAACTGATGTTGAATCTGCCCAGCGAGAACGTGCTGGCAGAGCACAGCAAAGTCATCGCACCGCACGTCATCCATCAGGCTCGCACCTTCCTGCGCCGCACCCTCGCACAGACACTCAAAGCCGAGTTCATCGCCGCCTACGAGGCTCAACTCACGCCCGGAAAATATCGCCCCGATGCAAGCTCCGCTGGCAAGCGCGCCTTGAAGAATCAGTGCCTCTCCTATCTGCTGGAATGGGAAGATGACAGCACAATACAACTGGCATTGGCGCAGGAGCATAGCGCCAACAACATGACCGACAGACTAGCCGCCCTCGTCGCGCTGGTGCAACGCGACCCGACCACCCCGGCCTTGCAACGCTATTACCGGGACTACGCCGATGAGGCGCTGGTGGTGGACAAATGGTTCAACATCCAGGCGACCGCACGCCATAACGACGTGAGCACCATCCGCAAGTTGATGCAGCATCCCGCCTTCACCCTGAAGAATCCGAATCGCGCGCGCAGCCTGATCTTCAGCTTCTGCAATGCCAATCCTGCACAGTTCCACGCGCAGGACGGCAGCGGTTACGCCTACTGGGCAGAGCAAGTCATCGCACTCAACGCCATCAACCCGCAGGTCGCCGCCCGCCTTGCACGCAGTCTCGATCACTGGCGCAGATACCAGCCAGCGCTGCGCGACCAGATGCAATCCGCGCTGCGCAGGGTGGCCAGCGACAAGGCGCTGGCGAAGGACGTGCGCGAAATCATCAACAAAGCACTGGCAAAATAGGCCTGAGAAAATTAACAGGTAAAAGAAAAACGCCCCAGCTGAAACTAGGCGTTCCGTAAAGGTGTGTAACTAATAACTAGGCTGCAATGTTGATTAGCCTAAGTGATAAGTTTAGGATTAACGCCATGAAAAAGCATTTATCAGAATTTCCTGTCGAAACGATTCTGTGCGCAGCTAAAAAGGCTACGCAGCAGGCTGCGATTAACGCCGTAAAAGCGGGTCGCAATGTTTATGGCTGGGACGAAGGTAAGCTTGTCAAATATGGGCCTGGCGCTCTACCTCTATCACAAGAAATACGTGAAGCGGAGAGGTCGGATGTCCGCGCCGTATAAAAACCTCCAACCTTAACTCTTTTTGATGGACGGTACTCTGGGTTGTTTTCTGCGAAAGATTTTATGCCGGAAATATAATGCCCATCTAGCTTTCACTAGATGGGCATCTATAGGCTACCTTATAAAAACCTACACACCTTTACGGAACGCCTGGCAGCTGAAACTGGGGCGTTTTTTGTATGGAGCGGGAAAAGAGGTTCGAACTCTCGACCTATACCTTGGCAAGGTATCGCTCTACCAACTGAGCTATTCCCGCGAAACTTTAAAACCTACTGCATTTGGAGGTGCGTCCCAGAGTCGAACTGGGCTAACCGGATTTGCAATCCGGGGCATAACCGATTTGCTAACGCACCAAGACTACTCTTTGTATCCTCACTTGAGTCATCGCTACGACTTCAAATGAGAGAGGGAAAGCTATTACGCTTTCCCTCGGATTTGGAGCGGGAAAAGAGGCTCGAACTCTCGACCTATACCTTGGCAAGGTATCGCTCTACCAACTGAGCTATTCCCGCGAAACAGGTGCGCATTATAGGGATGGAGAAAATTCTGTCAACCCAATTGTGAACAAATTCTTACTATTTTGCGGGCACACGAAACAGGCGTGAAAAGTTCTCGCTGGTCACGCTGCCGACCTCGTCCACGCTGATGCGGCGCAACAATGCGATCTCTTCCGCGACATGCTTCACATAGGCGGGTTGGTTAAGTTTTCCGCGATAGGGCACGGGTGCCAGATAGGGTGAGTCGGTCTCGATCAGGATGCGCTCCAAGGGCACACGCTGAGCGACATCTTTGATCTGTGTGGCATTCTTGAAGGTCACGATACCGGAGAAGGAGATATAGAAACCCAGCTCTATGGCTGCTTGAGCCACCTCCCAATTCTCGGTGAAACAATGCATCACGCCACCCACTTCCTGCGCTTGTTCTTCACGCATGATGCGCAGGGTATCTTCGGCCGCCGAACGGGTATGGATGATGAGCGGCTTGCCGCACTCGCGCGCCGCTCGGATATGGGTGCGAAAGCGTTCACGCTGCCATTCCAAATCACCTGTCAGGCGGAAGTAATCCAACCCGGTCTCACCGATGGCGATGATCCTGGGATGCTGCGCCAAGCGCAGCAGATCGGCGACACTGGGTTCGACCTCATCCTCATAGTCGGGATGCACTCCTACCGAAGCGTAGATATGTGTAAAGCGCTCAGCCAGTGCCAACACCTGCGGAAAATCGGTGAGATTCACCGACACACACAAGGCATTAGTGACATCGTTGCGCTGCATCTGAGCCAAGACATCATCGATGTTGGCGACCAGATCGGGGAAATTGATGTGGCAATGGGAATCAATAAAGGACATAAGTCAGACTGAAAGTAATTGGCGATAGGCCAGCAATAAGGATTCGAAGAAGAGCTTGGGATTGAGCGTGTGCTGCGCTTCACGTTTCGCGGTCTGCAATAACTTCTGCAATCTTACTAACTCAAGTGCCGCGACCGGAGCGACAAGTTTTTTGATCGCCGCCTCATCACCTGTGTGATAGCGCAGACTGCCTGCCTGCTTCATGGCGATGAGGTCATAACACCATTGCTGCAACCACTGCACTACCAGCACCTGCTCGGTCTTCTGCAACAGCTCTGCCATGGCAAACACATCCAAAGCGGCTGGTGTGCGCAGTGCGTGCAATAGTTTGACCCGCTCCTCCGCACCAACTTGCGCATCGCCCTGCAGCGCCAACAGCGGCGAGTAGCCTGCAGCCGCCAAGATGTGCTCGGGGTCGGCTACCCCCTGTGAACGTAACCATGTCGTCGCGGCTGCCGCATCCGGCACGGCCAAACCAAACAACACGCAGCGACTAAGTATGGTGGGCAACAATTGTTGCGGCTTATGCGTCACCAAAATGAACAAGGTCGCACGCGGCGGCTCTTCCAGACTCTTCAACAAAGCATTTGCCGCATTGCTGTTCATCGCTTCGGCCGGGTAGATGACGATGACTCGCATGCCACCCTGATGCGAGGACATACCCAAAAAATCCGCCAGCTCACGCACCTGCTCCACGGTGATCTGCTTACTGGGTTTCTTGCCAGACTCGCCCTCCTCGCCACTCTGACTCAAGGCATCCGGCTGCAGCAGGCGAAAATCGGGATGAGAACCTTGCGACAGCCAATGACAGGCAGGGCACACACCACATGCCAGTCCCGATGCCTGTGGTCGCTCACACAATAAGGAGTGCGCGTAATTCAGCGCCAGATCCAGCTTGCCTATCCCTTTTGCGCCTTTGAACATCAGGCCCTGCGGCGGACGTTCACGCAGCGCCAGCAGACGCTGCCAATCGTTCAACTGCCAGGGGTAGAGATCGCTCATAGCTTGGCGATTAGCGTGACGAGTTGTGCAGTCACCTGCACTAGACTCTGCGCCGCATCGATGACGGCATAACGTTGCGGTTGTTCCTTTACACGACGGTGGTAACCACTGCGTACGCGCTCGAAGAAATCGCCCTGCTCCTGCTCGAACTTATCCAGCATCACGTTATTGGACAGACGCTGACGCGCGACCGCTACCGGTACATCGAAGAACAGCGTCAGATCGGGTTGCAGGTCGGCATGTACCCATTGCTCCAGTTGCTGCAACTTCTGCCAATCCATACCGCGCCCCGCGCCTTGATAAGCAAAACTGGCATCGGTGTAACGGTCTGAGATCACCCACTTGCCGGCGTGCAGCGCGGGTTTGATGACCTGCGCGATATGCTCGGCACGCGCGGCAAACATCAACAACGCCTCGGTATCCATGCACATCTTTTGATGCAAAAGTATCTCGCGCAACTGCTCGCCCAGCGGCGTCCCCCCGGGTTCGCGCGTCACGATGACTTCATTCCCGCGCGCCTCGAGTTGCTCGGCGAACCAATTCAGATGGGTGCTCTTACCGGCCCCATCCATGCCTTCGAAACTGATGAACTTGCTGATACTCATTTGATCTGGAATTTATTGACGGCACGATTATGCGCCGCCAGATTATTGGAGAATTGCGAACTACCATCACCGCGCGCCACGAAATACAGCGCATCGGTCTTGGCCGGATGCATAGCCGCATGCAACGCCGCCACGCCCGGCAAGGCTATGGGGGTAGGCGGCAAACCTGCGCGGGTATAGGTGTTGTATTGCGTATCAATATGCAGGTCCTCGCGCCGAATGTTGCCATCGAACTTGTCGCCCGCATACCGTAGATGACCGTGGGGTCGGTCTGCAACAACAAGCCCTTGCGCAAACGATTCACGAACGCACCGGCGATCATGTCACGGTCGCTGGGCGTACCAGTCTCTTTTCGACGATGGAAGCCAGTATCAAAGCCTCATAGGGCGTTGCCGAGTGGCAGGCCCGCATCACGACCCTCCGGAAGCCTGTGTCAAGCGCTGCTGCATGGTCTCGTAAGCGCGCTTGTGACACCTCGCACATCCGCTGCTGCCGGCGGCGAAGTAATAGGTATCGGGAAAGAATAGTCCCTCGGGATGCGTCTCCGTCGCACCGATACGTTGCAATAACTCTGCATCGCTCAGTTCAAGTGTGTTGTGCCTGAGTCCGGGGTTTTGATTCACGGCGGCACGGAACTGCTTGAAGCTCCACCCCTCGATGACACTCAACTGGCTTTGTGCTGCCGACCTGACCTTTGCTGATGATGTCCAACAACTCCCACATAGAAACGGGTGTATT
>CAWKIN010000009.1:0-269612 GCA_963849875.1 uncultured beta proteobacterium | reverse complement strand
CACAGCGACAACCTCACCACTGAACCGCGTCTGGCAACGCCCGCCGTCGCCTCCAAACAGGAGGAGGCGCTGGAGCGTGCGCTGAGGCCCAAGCAACTCGACGAATATGTCGGGCAGGAAAAGATACGCGGACAACTGGAGATATTCATCGAAGCGGCCAAGCAGCGCAAAGAGCCGCTCGACCATGTGTTGCTGTTCGGTCCGCCGGGGCTGGGCAAGACCACCTTGGCGCAGATCATCGCGCGCGAGATGGGCGTGAATATCCGCCATACCTCGGGGCCGGTGCTGGAGCGAGCTGGCGATCTGGCCGCTTTGCTGACCAATCTTGAGCCTAACGATGTGCTGTTCATCGACGAGATCCATCGGCTTTCGCCGGTGGTGGAGGAGATCCTGTATCCCGCACTGGAGGATTATCAGATCGACATCATGATAGGCGAGGGGCCGGCGGCGCGTTCGGTGAAGCTCGACCTGCCGCCGTTCACGCTGGTGGGCGCGACCACGCGTGCCGGCATGCTGACCAATCCGTTGCGCGACCGTTTCGGCATCGTGGCGCGTCTGGAGTTCTATACGCCGGAGGAGTTGCAGCGCATCGTGATGCGCTCGTCGGGTCTGCTGGATATGAACCTCGCGCACGATGGCGCGCTGGAGATCGCCAAGCGCGCGCGCGGTACGCCGCGTATCGCCAATCGTCTGTTGCGCCGGGTACGCGACTATTCGGATGTGAAAGCGCAGGGTGTGGCTAGCCGTGAAGTTGCCGATGCCGCGCTGACCATGCTGGATGTGGATTCCAAAGGACTCGATCTGATGGACCGGACCTTGTTGCTCACGGTCATTGAAAAGTTCCTCGGCGGGCCCGGTGGGCGTGGATAATCTCGCCGCCGCCATCGGTGAGGAGCGCGATACCATAGAAGACGTACTGGAGCCGTATCTGATCCAGCAGGGATATCTGCAACGCACACCGCGCGGCCGTATGGCGACGGCGCATGCCTATCAACATTTTGGTTTGCAGGTGGTAGGCGTGCCTGTCAATGGAGACTTGCTCGATGAGTAAACATAAGGTCTTTAGTCGCCGTGCGCGCGTGACTTCCACGACACCGACGCGGGTGGCGTGGTGTATCACGGCAGTTATGTGAACTTTATGGAGCGCGCACGGACTAAGTGGCTGCGCGACGTGTGCGGTTTCAGCAACGGCGCGCCGACGAAGGAGTTCGGCGTGGCGTTCGTGGGTGCGGACGATGAAAGTGGAAATCTCAAGCCCGCCTTGCTGGATGACATACTGGAAGTCACTGCCAGGTGAAGGAGATCGGACGCAGCCGCGTGACGCTGACCCAGACCGTGAAGCGCCGTGAGGGGAGTTACTGACCGAGGGCGAAGTACATCTGGTGTGCGTGGCACTGGCGACGTTCAAGCCGGTGAGCGTGCCGGAAGTATTGCGCGAGAAATGGAAAATCTAAGCGTCCATTGTAGGAGCGAGCAAGCTGCTCTACAATGGACATAGGTAATTGACAGGGGTCGTAAATATGGAAGTGGTTCAAGACTTATCGTTCGTGCATTTAATTGCCAACGCCAGCGTGCTGGTGCAATTGGTGATGCTGCTGCTGCTGGCAGTGTCCATGATGTCCTGGTGGTACATCTTCATGAAGATGTTCACCATCCGTCGTGAAGCTAAATTGACGCACGAATTCGAGGAGGCGTTCTGGCGCAATCCCAATCTGAACGAGTTGTACAAGTTCTCAGTGGCGAATTCGCGCGACGATGTGGGGGCACTGGAACGTATATTCGCCGCCGGTTTTGTCGAGTTCGTCAAACTCAAAAAACAGCATGCCATGGACCCTAGTGCGGTGATGGACGGGACACGCCGTGCCATGCGCGCCACCTATCAACGCGAGATGGATAGACTGGAATCTCATCTGGCTTTCCTTGCCTCGGTCGGTTCGGTCAGTCCTTATGTGGGCTTGTTCGGTACGGTGTGGGGGGTATCACTACGCGTTTCGTGGTCTGGCCAACGTCGGACAGGCGACGCTGGCGCATGTCGCACCCGGTATCGCCGAAGCCTTGGTGGCGACCGCGATGGGCTTGTTCGCGGCGATTCCGGCTGTGGTGGCGTACAACCGCTACGCACATGACATCGACCGTCTGGCGACGCGCTTTGAGAGTTTCACCGAAGAGTTCTCCAATGTCCTGCAACGCCAACCTTAACCTCAGCCTGCGATGAGATCGAATAGTCGTTCCAAGAATCGTCTGATGAATGAGATCAACGTCGTGCCCTACATCGACGTGATGCTGGTGCTGCTGGTGATCTTCATGGTGACCGCGCCGATGATGATCTGGTCAGGTCGATCTGCCGCAGTTGGGTAAATCGCTTGCGCCCGCCGTCGCACCGTTGGAGGTCATCATCCGCAAGGACACTACGCTGGCGGTGCGTGATCACTCCATGGGCGAACGCGAGTTCCGTGTGTCGCGCAATGAGTTGATCGACATGCTCAAGGCAAGGACGGGCAAGAAGGCCGAGCAGGCGGTGGTGATCTCGGCGGACAAGAGCGTGCGCTATGAGGAAGTCATCAATGTTATGGATATGCTGCAACAGCAGAACATCCAGAAGATTGGTCTGCTGACCCAAGCCAAGGGAAATCTAACGCGGCCTATTCCGACAACTACAGCTTACCGGCGGGCATGCTCGCGCTGTTCGTGCATGCGGCATTTTTTGGCTTGCTATACTTTGGCTTCACTTGGCAGAATCAGCAGCCTGCGGTGATGAGTGTGCAGCTTTGGCAGAGTCTGCCGGACGAGGTGAGCGAGCCTGAGGTGCGTCGTCCCCAGACTGCACCGCCCCCGGTCAAGCAGATAGAGCCGGAAGTGAAGCCGGTGCCACTGCCGATGGTGGTTAAACCGGATATCGTGCTGCCGACCAAGAAGCCTGTGGCCAAACCGGTGGAGGCCAAACCCGTGCCGCAGATCGAGCCCAAAGCCAGAAAGCCTGAGGCGAAGATACCGCCCGAAGCCTGCGCAACCTAGCGCGTCCGAGCTGGAAGCGGCACGTGTGCAGGCCGAACAGGCGGCACAAGCGGCGGCGGTCGGGCGTGTGGTGGATGAGTACACAGCTAAGATCGTCACCAAGATACGCCGTAACATCGTGATGCCCCCGAACATCCCCAACGATGCGCTGGCGATATTTTCGGTGACCCTGTTGCCGGGTGGCTCGGTGTTGAGTGCGCGTCTTAATCAATCCAGTGGCAATGCTACCTACGACAATGCGGTGGAGCGTGCCATTCTTAAATCACAGCCTTTACCATTACCGCCGGATTCGAACATGTTCGATCGTTTCCGCGAATTAAAACTGAAGTTCAAACCTGTCGAATAAGGAAAGTATCAATGTTGAAAATATTCCATGCCCTGCTGGGGATGTTGTTGGGCCACGCGGCGTTGGCGCATGCCGAACTGACCATAGAAATCATCGGTGCGGGTGAGCACCAGATACCGGTCGCTATCGTGCCGCTGGGCGGTGACGCCAAACCTCTGCGTCCATCAATGAGGTGGTGGTCGGCGATCTGACCCGCAGAGGACTGGTTCAAGCTGGTCGACCCTGCGGGCAAGGCGCCGCACGAACCCGCCGATGTGAATTTTGCAGAATGGCAGGCCAGTGGCGCGGAAGCGCTGGCCATCGGGTCGGTGACACAGGAAAATGGTCGCATCAGCGCAAAGTTCCGCTTGCTGGACGTGGTCAAGCAGGTGACGTTGGTGGGCGAGGTGGTCTCCGCCAGAGATGTGAACTGCGTGCCATCGGTCACCGCATCTCGGATTTGATTTATCAGAAACTCACTGGTGATCTGGGTGTGTTCAGTACGCGTATCGCTTATGTGAACCGCAACGGCAGTAAATATCGCTTGGTGGTAGCAGACAGCGATGGCTATAACGAGCAGACCGTGCTGGCGCAGAGCGAGCCCATCATGTCGCCGGCCTGGTCGGCGGATGGCAAGCAACTGGCCTATGTGAGTTTCGAGACCGGTCATGCGGCGGTGTTCGCGCAATCGGTGTTCTCCAATCAGCGCCGCTTGCTGGCCGATTTTCCGGGCAGCAACAGCGCGCCAGCCTGGTCTCCCGATGGTAAGCAGCTGGCGGTGGTCCTCACCCGTGATGGCAGTTCACAGATATATCTGATGCAACCCGACGGCAGCGGTCTGAAACGACTCACCTTCAGCGAGGGCATAGATACCGAGCCCAACTTTTCGCCGGACGGTCAGTGGTTGTTGTTCACCTCGGATCGTGGCGGCAGCGCACAGATATACCGTATGGCAGTGGCAGGTGGGCCGGTGCAGCGGCTGACCTTCGGCGAGGGAAGTAACTACTCGCCTAGGCATAGTCATGACGGCAAGGGTTTTGTGTTCACTCATCGTGCCAATGGCCAGTTCTATATCTCCACACAAGACTTCCTGACCGAGCAGATGCAGATCGTCAGTGATGGTGGTTGGGAGAAGAAACCCAGCTTCGCACCCAACGACAAACTCATCCTGTTTGCCAGCGAAGCCAATGGTCGTGGTATATTGGCGAGCGTTTCCAGCGATGGTCGTGTCAAGCAGCGTATGTCCACGCAAAGCGGTGATGCACGGGAACCGGTGTGGGGACCACATCTTTAATTCAATCTTAAGAAGGGAAATAACATGAAAAAACTTGTTATCAGTGTTGTACTCGTTAATCTGTTGGCTGCCTGTGCTAGCCAGAAAGCACCTGAAGCAGCAGCACCTGCACCTGCTCCCGCACCAGTCGCGGTAGCTGCACCGGCACCGACTCCAGCTCCTGTCGTTGCGGTCGATCCATTGAACGATCCAGCCAGCATCCTGGCAAAACGCAGCGTTTACTATGCATTCGATGTGGATGCGGTACCCGCTGAAGACAAGCCTATGTTGCAAGCACACGGTAAATATCTGAGTGAGCACGCTGCACGTAAAGTAGAAGTTGCAGGCTATGCAGATGAGCGCGGTAGCAATGAATACAACTTGGCATTGGGTCAGCGTCGTGCGAACGGTGTGGCTAAACTGTTGACACTGAGTGGCGCTGGCGCAGCACAAGTGCACACAGTGAGCTACGGTGAAGAGAAGCCTAAGGCTGTCGGTCATAATGAAGCGGCTTGGTCGCAGAACCGTCGTTCCGATCTGAACTACGCTCAGTAATCAGATGCTACAGCTGCGCGCTTTCATCCTATTGGGTCTTTGTATCGCCTTGCCCGCGCAAGCGGGCTTGTTTTCGGACGACGAGGCGCATAAACAGATCGACAAGCTGGAAGCGCGTGTGCTGCAGTTGGAGTCATTGAATATCGAAGATGTCACCAAGCAGCAGACCAAGTCATTGTTGGACTTGCAAGGTCAGCTTGATGATATAAAGAATCAGCTGCGCACTCTGCGCGGACAGAATGAAGAGATCGCTCACGGCTTGCAAGATGCCGAGAAACGCGAAAAGGATTTTTATGTGGATTTGGACACGCGCTTGCGCAAGTTCGAATCCGCCACCCCCAGCCCGGATGCGAGTGTCGCCAGTGTCGACCCCTCCGATCCCGCCCGCGAGAATCGCGCCATAGAGGCTGCGTACGCTTGGGTGCCGGCGGGAAATAACGTCAATGCAGTAAAAGCCTTCCAGGACTTCATCAAGAAGTTTCCGGATTCGGTGCATGTGCCCAATGCGCTGTTCTGGTTAGGTAATGCCCAAGCTGGACTTAAAGATGATAAGGCCGCATTGCTCACTTATGCGAGACTGCTGAGTGACTATGCAAGTTCGTCAAGAGTGCCGGACGCCATGCTGAATATGGCCGCCAGCCAACGACAATTGAAGTTGACTGCCGCCGCGCAGAAGACGCTCAAACAACTCATCGCCAAATATCCAGACTCAGCCGCTGCCGACAAGGCACGCAAACTCGCTGCAGCAACTAAGTAGTTCTCTATGTCAGTCATCGATAGCAGCGCTTCATTGCGCATCACCGAGGTGTTCTATTCTCTGCAGGGCGAGACCAATCGCGTCGGTCTGCCCACCGTGTTCGTGCGTCTCACCGGCTGCCCCTTGCGTTGTACCTATTGTGATACCGCCTACGCTTTCAGTGGCGGCGAGACGGTCAGCATCGCTTCTATACTCGAACAGGTCGCCAGCTACGCGCCACGTTATGTGACCGTGACCGGCGGCGAGCCATTGGCACAAAAGAATTGCATCGTGTTATTGCGCGCCCTGTGTGATGCGGGTTATGCAGTCTCATTGGAGACGGGCGGTGCGATGGATATCAGCGAGGTCGATGCGCGCGTGATGCGCGTCGTCGATATCAAGACGCCGGGATCGGGAGAAGTGAGCAAGAATCGCTGGGAGAATCTTGCGTTGCTGTGCGCGCATGACGAGATCAAGTTCGTGTTGTGCGACGCGGCCGATTATCAATGGGCCAAGGACATCATCGTCGAACATCAATTGGCGAAGAAATGTCCGATACTTTTTTCGCCTGTGCATGGCACGCTGAATCCGACGCATCTGGCCGAGTGGATATTGCGTGATCGCTTGCCGGTACGACTGCAGGTGCAATTGCATAAGATACTTTGGCAGAACGCGGCGGGACATTGAGCATGACAAACGCAGTGGTGCTTTTATCGGGTGGACTGGATTCTGCGACGGTGTTGGCGATGGCGCGCAAGCAGGGCTTTACCTGTTACGCGCTGAGTGTGGATTACGGCCAGCGTCATCACGCGGAATTGGCGGCGGCGCAACGAGTGGCACGCAACCAGGGCGCGCAAGAGTTGCGCGTGGTCAAAATTGATCTGACCGGATTCGGCGGCTCGTCGCTGACGGACAACAATATCGCGGTTCCCGAGTCGCCCAGTAGCGGCATCCCTTCCACCTATGTGCCGGCGCGCAACACCATCATGTTATCGATGGCCTTGGCTTGGGCGGAGGTGTTGCAGGCACAGGATATTTTCGTCGGTATCAATGCGGTTGATTACTCCGGCTATCCCGATTGTCGCCCGGCCTATCTCGAAGCTTTCGAACGTATGGCCAATCTGGCGACCAAGGCTGCGGTGGAAGGGCACGTCTTGCGTGTGCATGCGCCGCTGCTGCATATGAGTAAGGCCGAAATCATCGTCGCAGGTACCCTGTTGGGCGTCGATTATGCACAGACCGTGTCCTGTTATCAGGCGGATGAACAGGGGCGCGCGTGTGGCGTATGTGATTCTTGTCGTCTGCGCAGCGCCGGTTTTGCGGCGGCAGGGATAGTCGATTCCACGGCTTATCGCATTTTGTAAATTAGTTGTGATTTAACGCAGATTTTGCGTTGACATAAAAGTCCAGATACGTATAATTCGCGCTCCTTTGCAGGGGTCGGTAGCTCAGCCGGTAGAGCAGCGGACTTTTAATCCGTTGGTCGCGAGTTCGAATCTCGCCCGACCCACCATTCTAGGAACGCCGCCTTAGCTCAGTTGGTAGAGCAACCGCCTTGTAAGCGGTAGGTCATCAGTTCGAATCCGATAGGCGGCACCAATCTAAACCCACTAATTCAAAAGGTTAGTGGGTTTTTTCTTTGCGTCTGTATTTATTTTTCAGGTTGGAATTTATTCGTTTTGGCACAGTCGGTGTGCCAGCATTGTGCCAAGAAGATTGTTCATTTATCCCATTGTGTTGTTTCATTTGACTGTGCCAGCAGAGTGCCATCCCTTGCTTCATATAGTCTTTTGACCATCGGAACGCTTATTCCTAATGTCTTGGAAATTTCGCTTTCTGACTTCCCTGCATTTTTTAATGTAATTATTGAATAAATATTCATTTGCCTAACCCTATTGCGCTTGATCGTATTAGAAACAATTTGCCTAGCAGTTCCACGCTTCGCTAATCCTTGCTTAACTAACTCATCAACGATTTCACACTGACGTCTTTCCTGGGAGTGCATATTCAATATCAGCTCAGTGCAACAAGGCTGCAACATAATGCCGTTATAAACTTCTCGCCGAACCTGTTCGATAACTCTACTGCTCACAGGTTTGCTCCAAAGCCATTCTTCGCCTTCAACAAGAAGTCTGCTGACAATTTTTCTAAATATTAAGGTTTCAAGTAACTTGTTTTGGAATCGGTTCTTGAATTTGATGTCGCGCTGATACAGTTGCCTTGATGTTGTTCCATTTGATTGATTATGTTCGGAGCACAATTTGGAGCTTGGTTTCCTGCTTAATGCAGAGATAGCTGGGATTTTATCTTGCGTCCATCCCGAAACACATAATTGCTCCATGATGCAAAAAAGTAGCTCCCACTTATTGATAGACGTACCGGAGGGGATATCTACGGGCACATAATTTGGTGCGTGTATCGTTAGAAGGTCGTCAACCAGGAGATGATTTTCAACAGAATGTGGCAGAGCTATGGCTTTAAAAATGTATGCAAGTATGTTTGCAGCCTCTTCAAACAGCTCTTGGTATTCACTAGGTATTTGCCGGGTACCCAATTTAAAGTCTTCGATATATTCTCTCAGGCAAGTGAGATCATATTGGAGGGAGTTAACTTCCCCTGAGTACTTTCCAGCAACGTTACTCTCGTTGTGTTTATTTTCTGCTGGAGTGACCATTTTAATGGCCATTTTATGCATCTCAGTTTTGCGCCAGCATAAGGCGCAAAATTTATCTTTGAAAAGATCGATACCGTTTGGATTGCGCTTGGGGTCGTATACAACGACCCTTTTCAATAGCTCATCTTCGTACCTGAACAACGGAAAATCAGCCCTCACGGTGCTTACATGTCCACTTTTCCCATCACTGTATTGGAAATATACCTTGCCCATTATCTTTCGTATGCTCGATTCATAGCCCGCTCATATCGTAATCTACGACAGGCAGGAAATGTACACAAATATCTATAAAGTCTCGATTGTAGAAAAAATCAAAGTATTCAGAATCGTCCCATCGTCAATCAAATAGGTGTGGATATGAATAACGAATCAATGATTCTGGATATTAAACAGCTGAGCGTGGAAATTCACCTGAGCATTAAAACAATCAGGACAATATTGACTAGAAAGCCGATGTCGCTTCCGCCGCGCTTGATTATTGATGGTCAGAAAAAGTTGCTATGGTTGCGTGAAGATGTAGTTAGTTTTTACCGCGCTCAAATACGGGTGCAAGGAGCGAATCCTGCATTTAAGCGAGCACCCCAAAAGCCGCTAATCATTGTTTCTAAGCGGCGCGGTGCACCTACTGTAGCTGAGAGGTTAGCAAAGGCGGCGATAAAGGTTTGAGTTGCGATAGCCTCATGGATACCTCGCAGCTCGGAACGCGCCAAGTTAAACCAATTCGCGATGCGGTGGCATTGTCTATTGAACTAGCGGAAAAGGCGAAGCATCGAAATTTTGTAAGGGTTGATTCCACCCCCAGCGTCAGTGTAAAGCTTCCATTTTGGCCAGAGCTAGTGCGGGGAGTACCGAATGTTGCACTGAGATCGGCATTGTTTGGGGCAATCAAAAAGGGTGCTCGACCATATTTAGAGAGATATAAGATTCATGCACAGGAAGGTATCAGCATCGTCTATACAGGAGCTAGGTTAGATCAAGGTGACCTCGATGTATGGGAATTGGTGTTGCACTTGGCTCGCCAGCAGGTGCTTGGCGATGAGTGTCGGGTTACGGCATATCATCTTCTCAAAATGCTTGGCAAAACTGACTCAGGAAAAAATAGGGAGATTCTGAGCCGCCGCTTAAGCAGGATGAAGGCGACCGGCGTAGATGTAAGCGTTGGGAGATTTAGTTACGAAGGCAGCCTGATCGACGAGGTATACCGGGCGGTGGAAAGTCGTGAGTATGTAATTCGGTTAAATCCAAAGCTGAGAGCACTGTTTGAGGTTGGGCAATTCACATATATCCATTGGAACGTGCGCCACGCCTTGGATGGTAAGCCTCTGGCTCAGTGGCTACACGGCTACTATGCTAGCCATGCCAAACCATATCCTGTAAGCGTTGGAACGCTGCACCAATTTTGTGGAAGCACAGCAGCATTGCTCAGTGACTTCAAGAAGGATTTGCGAAAAGCACTTGATGCAGTTGCCGAGGCAAGTAATGCCCTTGGACAGCCATTTAAGTACGAACTTATTGGTAATCTAGTGAGTGTTGAAAAACAACCGACAAGATCGCAGCAACTACACTTAGTGAAAAAGGGCACGAAAAAACGCAGGCACAAACCCTGAGTTAATTTGTACCGTTTTAGCACCCCTAGTTTACCGTTCCATCAACCCCGGCAAGCCGTTCTGTCGCTCCTAACATGCCGATTCAGCACCCCCGATATTTTAGGTCGATCCACGTTGCTTGCTTAAGTAAACATTGGCTTCTCTGTTATTGCAAATAATTACCTAATCAGTATTAATCATTATTAATCCGATTCGCTTAAAAGAGATGTAATAATCGTTGAGCTGGTCTTGCTGTTTGCAAGACGCAATTAAATGATGAGCAGTATCTAATCTTGGATTGTTTTACTTCAGTAGGCAAGGCAACCACAGCGAGCAATTTTCTTAAATCTGTTAGGATTGGGCACAGTTATTCATGTTTGGTTTGGCTCCAACATGGCCGACCTCTAAGAAAAAAACAAGGGAAGTTCGATGGCAAAAGCAGCATCGAAGAAGAATAACGACTCATCCGCCAACATCGGTTTCGAGGCCAAGCTCTGGCTCGCGGCCGACAAGCTGCGCAACAACATGGATGCGGCGGAATACAAGCACGTTGTCCTTGGTCTGATCTTCCTCAAATACATCTCCGATGCCTTCGAAGAAATGCACACCAAGCTCCTTGAGGGCAAAGGGCGACTATGAAGGCTCCGATCCGGAAGACGCCGACGAATACCGTGCTGAAAATGTCTTCTGGGTGCCGAAAGAGGCGCGCTGGTCGCACCTCATGGCGTCGGCCAAGCTACCCATATCGGCAAGTTGGTGGATGACTGCGATGGTCGCACTTGAACGCGACAACCCACGCCTCAAAGGTGTGCTGCCCAAAGACTACGCCCGCCCCTCGCTCGACAAGCACCGCCTCGGTGAACTGATCGACCTCATCGGCACCATCACGCTAATCGCCACCGCCACAGAGGGCGCGGACGCCAAATCCCACCGCTCGGTTGATCTGCTCGGTCGCGTTTACGAATACTTCCTCACCCGTTTTGCCAGCGCAGAAGGTAAGAACGGCGGCCAGTTTTACACACCCAGTTCCGTCGTCCGCGTTATCGTCGAAATGCTCGCTCCATACAAAGGCCGCGTCTATGATCCCGCCTGCGGTTCCGGCGGTATGTTCGTACAGTCGGAAAAATTCGTCCTCGAACACGGTGGTCGCATCGGCGACCTCAGTATCTACGGCCAAGAGAGCAACGCCACCACCCGCCGCCTGGCCGTCATGAACCTCGCCATTCGCGGCATCGAAGCCGACTTCGGTCCCGAGCAGGCCGATACCTTTCGGCGCGATCTGCACAAAGACCTCAAGGCGCAATTCATCATCGCCAACCCGCCGTTCAACGATTCTGACTGGCATCGTGTGGATGACGATGTGCGTTGGCAATATGGCGTGCCGCCCAAGGGCAACGCCAACTTTGCCTGGGTGCAGCACTTCATTCATCACTTGGCACCTGACGGTTTCGCTGGCTTCGTCCTCGCCAACGGCAGTATGTCCTCCAACCAGTCTGGTGAAGGCGACATCCGCAAAGCGATTATCGAGGCTGACTTGGTGGATTGCATGGTGGCGCTACCCGGCCAGCTTTTCTACTCCACGCAAATCCCGGTCTGTCTGTGGTTCCTCACGAAAAACAAAAAGGAAGGCAAGCGCCGTGATCGCCGTAAACAGACGTTGTTCATCGACGCCCGTAAACTTGGCACGCTGATTGATCGTGTGCACCGCGAACTGACGGATGCCGACATCACCAAAATCACCAGCACCTACCATGCATGGCGCGGCGACCAAGATTCGGGCAAATATGAAGATGTGGCAGGTTTCGCGAAATCCGCTGACCTCGACCTAATTAAGCAACACGGCTACGTCCTCACACCTGGCCGCTACGTCGGGGCCGAAGAGGTCGAAGACGATGGCGAACCCTTCGAGGAAAAGATGGTGCGCCTGGTCGCCGAACTGGGCGAGCAGTTCGACGCATCCGAAAAGTTGGAAAAAGACATAGCGAAAAACCTGAAAGGTTTGGGCTACGAAATATCGAAGCAGGGAAAATAAGCCATGATCGACTACGACAAACTCCAAAAATCGCTCAAACATCTGGAGCAGCAATTTGCCAATTACCAACTGGCACAGGATCGTGCGGAACTCACCGACATAGACCGTGAGGCCATCGCGGAATCCGTTATCCATCGCTTCGAGACCTGCTACGACACTTTGTGGAAAGACCTCAAACGCTACCTTATCGAAGACAGCGGCTTGGCGGATGTCCCCGACAGCCCAAAAAAAGTTCTCAAGCTGGCCGGCCAGAACGAGCTGTTCGCTTCCCCCGTGGAGCAATGGCTGAAATACGCGGATGCCCGCACCAGCACCGCCCATGACTACAGCGGAGAAAAGGCAGAGGAAACACTCTCTGTCGTCGGCGACTTCATTGACGACGCCATCGGCCTCTACCAGACGATGACGGGAACCACTTGGGAATGACCGCTGCGATAGACATCACGGCGGGACAGCGGAAAACGCTGCTCGCGCTTTTGCGTCGGTTCATCCCCAGCGTCGCAGTGTGGGCCTATGGCTCCCGCGTGAAATGGACTGCCCGCCCCAACTCCGATCTCGATCTCGTTGCCTTTACCACACCCGCGCAAAGCTCTCTGGTTTCAGAACTCAAAGAAGCGCTTGGCGAAAGCGATCTTCCCTTCCTCGTGGATTTTCATGTCTGGGATGAAGTGCCTGAGCGCTTTCACGAAATAATCCGTAAAGAATATGTCATTCTTCTAGAGCCTGATGAGAAGCAGGAGGAGGATGAAAACCTGCGCAATCTTATTCCTCTCGACGATCTGACCGAAGATGAGACACCTATTACCTACGGCGTTGTTAAACCTGGCAAAGAGGGTGATGTGCCATTTGTCCGTGGTGGAGATATTGCGGGTGGCCAAGTGCTGATGAACCAGCTTCGCACGATTGAGCGCGAAGTTTCTCAGCAATACCGCCGCACGCTACTACGGGGAGGAGAGATTCTGGTCTCTCTCGTTGGCAATCCCGGCCAAATTGCTATTGCTCCCCCCGAACTGGCTGGGGCAAACATCGCGCGACAAGTAGGTTTGGTTAGATTGAAACCCGGAATTGATACTAGGTTTGTTAGCTATTTTCTTCAATCAAGGGAAGGGCAAACGGCACTAGGCGCGCAATCGCTTGGCTCAGTGCAGCAAGTTATCAATTTGCGAGATTTGAAAACTGTCAAAGTCCCACTTCCTTCCCTCACGGAACAAAAATCCATCGCGCACACCCTCGGTACGTTGGACGACAAGATCGAGTTGAACCAGCGGATGAACGCGACGTTGGAGGCGATAGCGCGGGCAATGTTTCAAAGCTGGTTCGTGGATTTCGATCCAGTCCGCGCCAAACTCGATGGCCGCAAACCCGCTGGCCTCAATGCGGCTTCCGCCGCACTGTTTCCCGCGCACTTCCAAGAATCAACGCTTGGTCATATTCCGCAGGGCTGGACGATTGAGCCAGTTGGCGAAGTTGTCGAATGCGTTGGCGGTGGTACACCGAGCACCGCAGAGCCAAAGTTCTGGGAGGGCGGCACACATCACTGGACTACACCCAAAGATTTTTCTTCGCTCCAGGCTCCCATACTCCTCGACACCGACCGCAAAATTACCGATGCGGGCATCGCCAAGATTTCTTCCGGCCTGCTGCCTGCTGGAACTCTCCTGTTGTCATCACGCGCGCCAGTTGGCTACCTCGCCATCGCCGCAATGCCTGTCGCCATCAATCAGGGTTTCATCGCCATCAAGTGTAACGAGCGGGCTTCTAATTTCTTTATGCTGAACTGGTGCCAGACAAACATGGCCGAAATTGAAAGCCGCGCCACTGGCACAACCTTCGCCGAAATCAGCAAAACAAATTTCCGTCCGATTCTCGTTGAACTGCCGCCGAAAGAATTAATGGCCGCCTTCACCGAAAAAGTTGCGCCGCTCTACGCACAAATCACCGCCAACCTTCAACAGTCCCGCAACCTTGCCATCCTGCGCGACACGCTGCTGCCGAAGCTGTTGAGCGGAAAAATAAGTGTCGTGGTAGCCACCTCCGAACTGGAGGCGGTAACATGAAGAATCTCGAACGCCTTGGCTCACAATTTAGCATTTCAATTACGCCTGATGAAGAAGGTTTTATCGGGCGTGAATGTCCAGTTGCGGAGTGCGAGAGTTACTTCAAGCTTCAGCCCGGTACTGGGCTAACAGGCAAGGAGCTGCCGACCCATTGTCCTTATTGCGGACATGAAGCGGGGCAAGATAAGTTCTTCACGAAGGCGCAGATTGAGTATGCGAAGTCCATTGTTATTAGCCAGGTTACCGGTGCGCTGCTAAAAGACTTGAAAACACTTGAGTTCAATCACCGCCCAAGTGGCGGTTTCGGAATTGGCATTAGCATGAAGGTGACCGGGCAGCCGACACCGGTTCGTCATTACCGCGAGAAGCAGCTTGAGACGGAGGTGGTGTGCGACACATGCACACTACGCTACATGATTTATGGAGTGTTTGGTTTCTGCCCAGACTGCGGAACCCATAATTCACTCCAGATTTTGGGCAAGAACCTGGAGCTGGTCGACAAGATGCTCGCCGTTGCCGAGGTGCAAGAGCATGCGGTGGCACAAGTGTTAATTGAGAATGCTCTAGAGGACTGTGTTTCATCGTTTGATGGCTTTGGTCGCGAAACATGCCGTGTCTTCTCGTCAACAGCAGCTACGCCTGAGAAGGCTTCCGAAATTCGGTTTCAGAATATAGCGAGTGCAAGGCAGAGAGTCCGGGAGCAGTTCGGCGTAGATTTTGCTGACGGCTTTAATGATTCGGAGTGGGCACTCGTGACCCGTTGTTTTCAGAAGCGCCATTTACTGGCGCATAAAATGGGAGTCGTGGACGAGGAATACATCCAGGCCACGGGCGACCATACTGCCGTCTTGGGGCGGAAGAGCCAAGTTGATTCTATCGAAGTCCGTGCGCTTGTTGCTGCGTTGCATACTCTTGGTGAGCAGTTGTCTGAATCCTTAATGAATAAATCATGAATCGGTCGATGACTTGTACCATCGCCATCCTGCGTGACAAGCTGCTGCCGGAGCTGTTGAGCGTAGAGTTTTCTGCAATCTCTCAATCAACCTCAGCTTAAGGAACACTATGTCAGACGACTTATCCGAACTGAAAAAGCCAGTCTTCGCAACTGCTCTAAACGATTTGGATGACCTGCTGACACAAAGCGGCAAAGCCTTTCTTGTCGGTGCAGGATGTAGCAAGTGTGCAGGCTTACCGCTCACCGCTGAGCTCACGACGAAGACTCTTGCGAGTACGTTGCTGGATGCGACAACCAAAACAATTCTGACTGCAATCGAGGCGCTTTTTTCGGGCGCAAAAACCGCCAACATTGAGGACTACCTGAGCGAGCTTGTTGACTTGGTCGCCATCGCCGAACGCCGAGGTCTTCGTGGTGCCACCAGCGACACAGTTGCTCTCAACGGGAGCGATTACACGGCGAAGCAATTGAAAGATGCCGTCGAACAAATCAAACGCGCTATCGCTGAGGTCATCGATATAGACATCAAAATGGAAGTTCACTTGAAGTTCATCCAGGCGGTGCATCGGCCATCACGTCCCGGCAGAATCGATCCAATCCGGCCAGTCGATTATTTGGTACTCAATTACGACACATTAATTGAAAGTTCCCTCGCCCTTGAGAAGCTGCGCTACGCCGACGGGATGAATGGCGGAATCAGCGCGTGGTGGGATGCCGCGACGTTTGAGGTAGATGGACTTGCTGCGCGTGTATTGAAACTTCATGGGTCGATTGACTGGAGTGAAATCTCCGGCGACCCGCTTCCAAGAAGGATCGCCAAGAGCCTGACACTTCCAGACGGGAACGATCGGAAAGTTTTGATTTGGCCCGCTTCGACCAAATACAGAGAGACGCAACGCGACCCGTATGCGCAGCTGGCCGGATTAGCTCGGCGCATCCTTCACCCGCAATCCGGCTCCCAGACGGTGCTCATGGTCTGCGGATACAGTTTTGGAGATTCTCATATCAACATCGAAATCGAGCGAGCACTACGAGAGTCTGGCGGGGAGTTGACCATGGTGGTGTTTACATTCGATGAAGAACCCACAGGCGAGCTGAAACGCTTGCACGCGGACAAGGACTTAACCGACCAAGTGAGGATTTACGCGAGAAAAGGCTTCTTTCACGGCTCTACAGTAGCCAAATCGGTGGTCGAGTTACCTTGGTGGAAATTCGAAAATATTACCCGTCTGCTTGGAGGTGAACGATGAGTGCCGATACCCATAATCCGAATGACCCCATCGAAAATCTCGCAATCGGGACGATAATTGAGGTCGACGGTTCCCACATCGTCGCTGAGTTGAAGCCTGGAATCACCGAGCTTTCGCGTATCTTTGGGGGAGACATTTATCCCATCGGGCAATTTGGCTCCATTGTGAAAATCCACTTCGGGAGGAGAATCATATTTGCCTTCGTTGGAAGGCTCCGCATGAAAGCCGAATATGAACTTGAGCGAGGGGCGGCACCACAAGCCGCCAGCGACGAAAGGGTTATCGAGGCCGATCTATTTGGTGAGGGCGAATGGCTCCTAGACGCGTCTGCCACCCCACCGCACTGGGAACTCAAGTTTGATCGAGGTGTCGCTACCTATCCACTCCCCCAACAAACTATTTATCTAACGCCAAAGAGAGAGTTGCGTTTCATTTACGGACATGGGAAAGGCCCATGCGTTCTCTTGGGCGAGCACGTTGGATCGGGAGGAACACCGTGCTACGCCGAAATGAACGAGTTGCTTGGAAAACATACAGCCATCCTCGGCTCAACGGGCGCGGGCAAGTCAGGGACAGTTGCTGCGGTTATACATAGCCTGCTAGAACGAGGCAGCGAGGCGGGATTAGCCAGTTGGAAACCTCGCATCGTTGTCCTTGATCCGCACAATGAATATGCGCAAGCCTTCAAAGACCAACACGTCCGCCTCTCTACCGACGAGGGGAGTCTGAAGTTGCCATATTGGCTGCTGAACTTCCAAGAGACCATTTCGCTGATCATTGGCAAGACAGAGTTCGTGGCGACATCACAGTCGAACATTGTCAAACTCGCACTCTTAAACGCGCGCATTGCTGGAGCGGTAATTCTCCAAATCGATTCGACGAAGATTACTGTGGATTCACCCACACCCTATTCGATTCAGAAATTCAAAGAGGAGGTCGAAGCATTGAGGCCTCCCGGCAAGGACAAGAAGGAACAAGAGCCATTCAACTCAGTCATCAATAAATTGGAGACTCTGCAACGAGACACGCGGATGAACTTCATGCTGACTGCATGGGACAATGCCTCCGACGAGTTTGCCCCGGTGTTGTCCCAGTTTGTTGGAGATGGAAAGCCCGTCCGTATTATCGATCTCTCGGGTGTACCAAACGAGGTTGCCGGAATATGCAGCGCTGTCATCGCCCGCACCCTTTTCAATCTGAAAGTTTGGCAAACTTCCGAGGAGCGAGAAAACGACCCAGTTCTGCTGGTCTGTGAGGAAGCACACCGCTACGTGCCCAACCGTGGAGAAGCACAGTATGAAGCAGCACAGGAAGCGATTCGAAGAATCGCCAAAGAGGGAAGAAAATATGGACTTGGCTTGCTCTTGGTTTCTCAGCGGCCAAGCGAAGTCGAGGCAACGGTACTGTCTCAGTGCAACAGTTGGATCATCCTCCGAATTACCAACGATGCTGATCGTGAACATGTGCGCGCAATACTTCCAGACTCTATGGCAGGGCTCACAAAAATGCTCTCCGGACTCCGTCGCCAAGAGGCCATTTTTGTCGGGCAAGCGGCAATACTCCCCTCTCGGATTCTTGTCCGCTCGTTGACAAAAGAGCAGCTACCTCGGTCGAACGACATCGATTTTGATAAGGGCTGGCAAAGCCCCGTGATGACAGCCGCCCAGCTAGGCATCATAGCCAACAGGTGGCGCTTTCAGCAGAGATGAGCCTCCACGAATCCATCATAGAAAATGCCGCCCTGACTTGGTTCGGGGGCCTGGGCTATGCCATCGACCACGTGCCGTACATGGCTCCTGGCAAACCGGCTGTGGAGCGGATTGGCGATGTGGTTCTGACGGGGCGTTTACGCGATGCGATCCTGCGGCTGAACCGGGCCATTCCATCCTGCACCCTTGCTATCCTGCGCAACGCGAAGCTGCTGAAGTTGCGGAGCGGGGAGCTACCAACTTCATTTATACTTTCAGCATGAGTGCAACCTATCCAACAAAACTATTACTGGCGTTTCGTAGTGGAGGCCGATGCGCATTTCCTGACTGCCAAAGCGAACTGACGGTGGATGCGCCAACAGGGGGTGACTCGGTTGTGGTTGGCGAAGCTGCCCACATCGCTGGCGAAAATCCGACAGCTGCCCGCTACGATTCCACGATCAGTGAAGCTGCGCGCGATCATTACGACAACCTGATCTACTTGTGTGCAAACCACCATACCCAGATTGATAAGCAGGAAGCAAATTTCACCGTGGACACGCTTCTTCAGATCAAAACGAATCATGAATTGAAAGCACGAGAGGGAATGAATTTCGCTTTTGCGCAGGTCGGTTTCCCTGAGCTTCAAATGGCAACAGAGTGGGTTAATCATTTTCAACCAGGTGTGGAATCGCAGGATTTTTCGCTTCTTCCGCCCGACGAAAAGATTCGAAAAAATGACCTAAGAAATGGAAGCCGTATAACCATTACCATGGGACTCAGCGTTGCCAAATTGGTTGGAGATTTCGTTCAGCATGAGGCGCAGATCGATTCAGATTACCCGGAGAGGTTAAAGGCGGGATTCTTAGAAGAGTATTTCCGGCTTTGGCGCGAAGGGCATCGAGGTGACGACTTGTTTGACCTGATGTGTGATTTTGCGCAACGAGGTGTAAAGGGGCAATCGAAGCGCTCAGCAGGTCTCGCAGTATTAGTTTATCTCTTCGAGAAGTGCGACGTTTTTGAAAAATGATTTTGCCGACTAAACACGTATCGTTGAATAAGTCCTTGCTCGGAGCGGGTGCTGTCGTGCTTTCTTTGCTCTCTGAATCCATGACTACGACTGGTATTTGGGAGCGGGTGAAGCACGCGCCTGAAATTGGCACATATAGTAGGTTTGTGCTTACCTTGGATTTTCTTTATGCCATGGGAGCGATTGACATGGCGGAAGGCCTCATCTTCAGAATGGAAGCATCATGATCAAAAAACTGTCGGCGAACCACGCCTCGTTTAAAACCGTGGAGTTCAGTGCGGGATTCAATGTCATTTGGGCAGACCGGACGAAGGAATCAACGAAGCGGGATTCCAGAAATGGTTTGGGGAAATCCACGTTGATAGAAATCATTCACTTCTGTCTCGGGGCAAAATCCTCCAAGGGGAAGGGCCTGCTTGTGGAGGCTTTGAAGGGCTGGGAATTCACTTTGGAAATTGAGATAGACGGAAAGCCGATCTCCGTCAGGCGTTGTGTCGATGACCCAAATTCATTTTTTGTTGAGGGTGACACGGCACATTGGCCAGTGAAGCCAAAGAAGAAAAAGGGTGAACTCGCTTACGGCTTGAGAGAATGGAATGGACTTTTGGGGAAGCTGTTTTACGGGCTCCCGACGGAAAGTGATGCCAAGTATCAGCCAACGTTTCGAAGCCTCATTTCTTACAGCATCAGGCGAGGGAAAGACGCGTTCACGACTCCGTTCGAACATCACCGAAAACAGGTCGAATGGGACAAGCAGGTGAACAACGCTTTCCTTCTTGGATTGGCTTGGGACGATGCTTCCGAGTTGCAGTTATTAAAGGATCGAAAGAAGGGGTTGGATAGTCTGAAGAAGGCAGCGAAAACCGGAGTCGTAAAGGGTTTTATAGGATCGCTTGGCGAGTTGGAAGCGAGACGGGTAAGGCTCCAGAAAAAGGCCGATCAAGATGCAGCCAATCTCGCTTCATTTAAGGTGCATCCTCAATACGAAGAAATCCGCATGCAAGCCAACCTGCTCACCGAGGAAATTCATGAGGCTGCGAACAAGAACTCGATAGATCAGCGCATGCTGTCTCTCTACGAGAAAAGCCTTGCTGAGGCAGATGCACCGGTGTTGAATTCCATCGAGAAGCTATACGCCGAAGCTGGCGTGGCGCTGCCAGGCGTGACGCTCCGTCACATCGAAGAAGTCCAAACCTTCCACCACGATATTATCGAAAATCGTCGGAGCTATCTTGCTGCGGAAGTGTCTCGTTTGAAAAGTGAAGTGCTGGCCCGTGAACGGACAATCAAGGTGAAGTCTGATAAGCGTGCCTCTGTTATGGAGGTTCTGCAAAGCCACGGCGCTTTGGAGGAATACACTCTCATTCAGATGCGATACTTGGAAATGGTCAGCGAGTTAAATTCTATTTCGATGACCATCGACAATTTGAAATCCTGCGAGACAGGATTAAGCCAACTCAAGATTGACCAAGAAATTCTTCAGCAAAAAGCGAGGGGCGATTATGAAGAACGGCACGAGATTTGGGAGAAGGCTATCGAGCTATTCAATAATTACTCGGAGCGTCTTTACAGCGTGCCAGGGCGGTTAGTGATTGATGTTGGCCCGACGGGGTTCAAATTTGACGTAGAGATTGAGCGTTCGGGCAGTACCGGGATTAGCAACATGAAGGTGTTCTGCTATGACATGACTTTGGCGTCAATCTGGGCACCAAAAACGCCTTCACCCAAGCTGCTACTCCATGACAGCGCGATATTCGACGGTGTTGACGAACGTCAGCGCGCTTTGGCCCTTGAGATTGCTGCGAAGGAATCGGAGGCTCATGGCTTTCAATACATTTGCACCCTTAATAGCGATTACGTGCCATGGAACGAATTCTCTGAAGGGTTCAGGCTCCAAGATTTTATCCGAGTAAGTCTAACGGATGATGATTTGAGCGGCTGCTTGCTGGGTGTTCGTTTTTAGTACCCATGTTCCTTAACGAATCCATTGTAGAAGATGCCACTCTGACTTGGTTCGGGGAGTTGGGCTATACCATCGGCCACGGGCCGCACATGGCTCCTGGTGAACCGGCAGCAGAGCGGGATTCATTTGGCGATGTGGTGCTGACGGGGCGGTTGCGCGAGGCAATCTGGCGATTGAATCCAGCCATCCCGGAAGAAGCGCGTGAGGATGCGCTACGCAAGGTGCTACGCGTTGGTACGCCATCGCCCACGCAGACCAACCGTAACTTTCACGCCATGCTGCGCGATGGGGTGCCGGTGGAATACAAGCGCGCGGATGGCAGCATTGCAGGCGATCATGCGCGGCTGGTGGATTTTGACGATGCCAAGAACAATGACTGGCTGGCAGTGAACCAGTTCACGGTGATCGAAGGGCAGAATAATCGGCGGCCTGACATCGTGGTCTTCGTCAACGGCTTGCCGCTGGCGGTGATCGAATTGAAAAACGCTGCGGATGAAGATGCGACCATCTGGTCGGCGTTCAATCAACTACAAACCTACAAGCAGCAGATCGGCAGTCTGTTTAATTACAACGAGGTGATGGTGGTGTCCGACGGCACCAATGCGCGCATCGGCTCGCTCACTGCTAATCAGGAATGGTTCAAGGTGTGGCGCACGATAGACGGCGAGGGCGATGCACCGAAGACGGCACTTGAGCTGGACGTGCTGGTGCGCGGGGTGTTCGAACCGCAACGCTTTCTCGATCTGCTCCAGCATTTCATCGTATTTGAAGAAGACACGGACAGCGACCGACTACACAAGATCATCGCGGGTTATCACCAGTTCCACGCGGTTAATGCCGCCGTGGAAGAAACGGTGCGCGCGAGCGGCATGGCGGATGAAAATCTTCTGCGCCAAAACCAAGGCCATTACTGGGCAGGCAGAATGCACGGCGGTAAACAGGGCGACCGTCGTGCTGGCGTGGTGTGGCACACACAGGGTTCGGGTAAGAGCTTTTCTATGCTGTTTTACGCCGCGCGCGTGGTGCGCCATCCGGCGATGCAGAACCCGACGCTGGTTGTGCTCACTGACCGTAACGATCTGGACGACCAGCTTTTCGGCCAGTTCCAGCGCTGTCACGAGTTATTACGCCAGATGCCGGTGCAGGCGGATAGCCGCGAGCGGTTGCGAGAGTTATTGCAAGTGGCCAGCGGCGGCGTGGTCTTCACCACGATACAAAAATTCATGCCAGATAAGGGCGAAAAAATGCCCGAGCTTTCGCCACGGCGAAATATCGTGGTGATTGCCGATGAAGCACACCGCAGCCAATATGATTTGATCGACGGACTCGCGCGCAACCTGCGCGATGCGTTGCCGAATGCGTCATTCATCGGCTTCACCGGCACGCCCATCGAAAAGAACGATGCCAACACGCGGGCAATCTTTGGCGACTACATCAGTATCTATGACATCCAGCGCGCTGTGGCTGACAAGGCGACGGTGCCGATTTATTACGAGAGCCGCATTTCCAAACTGTCGTTGAATCAGGCCGCTCTGCCGGTGATTGACGAAGAGTTCGACGAGATTACCGAAGGCGAGGAAGAAGACAAGAAGCGGAAGCTGAAAACAAAATGGGCCGCACTTGAAGCGCTGGTAGGTGATCCAAAGCGCATCGCGCTAGTCGCAGCAGACCTCGTGCAGCACTACGAGCGCCGCCTCGAAGCGATGGATGGTAAAGCGATGGTGGTGTGTATGAGCCGCCGCATTTGCGTTGACCTCTATAACGCCATCATCAAGCTACGCCCTGACTGGGCGAGTGCAAAAAATGATGACATTGAAGCCGAGAAAAAGCAGGCGTGCGTGGTTAAGATCGTAATGACCGGCAGCGCCGATGATGGCCCTGACTGGCAACCGCATATTCGCAACAAGTTGCGCCGCCGCGAATTGGCGACACGCTTCAAGGACAGCAAAGACCCGTTCCGCATCGTGATCGTGCGCGATATGTGGCTGACGGGCTTCGATGCCCCGTGTCTGCACACGATGTATGCCGACAAGCCGATGCGTAGCCACGGTTTGATGCAGGCCATTGCTCGCGTGAACCGTGTTTTCCACGACAAGCCGGGTGGCCTGGTCGTAGATTACCTTGGCCTTGCTGATCAACTAAAACATGCGCTCGCTACATACACCGAGAGTGGCGGTCAAGGCAGTCCAAGCATTGATACCGCACAAGCCATCGCGACGATGCAAGAAAAGCACGAAGTTACCTGCGCCATCATGCACGGCTTTAACTGGGACAAGTGGACGACTGGAACGTCCGCAGAACGCCTCGGCCTGATTCCAGCCGGGCAGGAGCATGTGTTGCAGCAGGAAGACGGCAAGCAACGCTTTGTGCAGGTGGTGACTGACCTCTCACGCGTATTTGCTCTGTGCGCCGCGACGGATGAGGCCATCGAATTGCGTGACGACATTGCATTTTTTCAAGCGATCAAGGCACAACTCGCCAAGACATCAGGCACACAACGCCCACCGGAAGAATTCGATGCTGCAATACGCCAACTCGTTTCCAAGGCGATCATGGCCGATGAAGGCATTATCGATGTTTTCACCGCTGCCGGATTGAAGAAACCGGACATCAGCATTCTCTCCGATCAATTCCTTGCCGAAGTGCGCGGCCTCAAACACAAGAACGTCGCCGCCGAGTTGTTGGCGAAATTGCTAAAGGATGAAATCAAAGAAACGTTCAGTGCGTAACCTCGTTCAGAGTCGGGCATTTTCAGAGATGCTCAAGAGTACGCTCAATGCGTATCACAACCGCGCGATTGCGACGCAGGAAGTGATCGAGGAGCTGATCAAGTTAGCCAAAGAGATGGATTCGGCAACGAAACGCGGTGTTGACCTCGGCTTGAACGAAGACGAAATCGCTTTCTACGATGCGCTCGCCGCCAACGAAAGCGCAGTCAAGGCAATGGGTAATGATGAACTAAAAGTTATTGCTGCTGAACTTGTAACCCAAGTGCGCAAGAACGTGACTATCGACTGGGCCGTTCGTGAAAGCGCACGCGCCAGAATTAAAGTGATGGTGAAGCGCATTCTTAAGAAGCATGGCTTCCCGCCTGACTTGCAGGATGAAGCAACCAAGACGGTGTTGGCGCAGGCGGAGTTGTTATCGGCTATGTGGGCAGATGGATAACATTCTCCACACAACTAGCGCCCTATTCCCTTTGAGAGTGTAGATTTCCATTGGGTCAATAGCATATTAGCCGTGCGCTGCAACCCATTAAATCGGCTTTGAAGTTCTGATATTGGAAGTTGCTCATCAGTGCCATCAATAATTGAATTGATTAACCGGATCAAACTATCTGCTTCTGAGACAACTCCGGCCAACTCAGCACATAAACTGCATCCGCTACCTTTATCATCCCATTCGCGGATTCGTTCACCTTCCCGTTCGCGAAATCCGACTAGTACGGCCAGAAGTCCATGAATTGCTTGCATCGCTTCACTGGCCTCATTGATAGATATACTCGTTGATTGGTACGTCATTTCACTTCCTTTCAAATAAATTATTTAGGCATCTGCCAGCCATAAATCAGGTTCTTCGAGGCTGTAAGTGGGAAACAATATCCCTTTTCAACTTTCCATCCAGGGCGACTACACGATGCCACTTCTTTAAAGTTTGTTGTTTGTGCAAATTGATAAGCTATCTTTCCTTCTGGTGTGTTTGCCCATGCTAGAGCGGCTCTTTCATCCGTTGTATTGGACAAAGCTGCGCCGTAACCACTATTGAATCCGCTCTTATAAGCAGTGTGGTGCATATACAAGCCGAACCCGCCGAAAGTGATGGTAGTAGTCAGAATGCAGCCAGCAGCCCATTGCAATTTTGCTTTGCCCGCAACGTGGCGTGCGACCTCACTTGCTGTTTGGGCTACAGCCTGTGCCATATCAGCCTTGGCTGCTTCAGCCGATGCTTTCACTGTTGCATCGGCTACAACCTTGAAATTGGCCAAGGTATCCTTGGCCGCCTGAGCTATCACCTGTGGGAATTGCTCGTATTCGCGTTGGTAATGCTGCAAGGCCATAAGAATTAGCCAGAGTGCATCATTGTTTTGAAGGCCAAGCGCATCCCGAACGTGATAGAGCTGCTTGCATTCAGCAGCGCTCGGTTGCCGACCGAGCAGCTTTGCAAAGCTATCGCCTAGGTCAGACATGTATTACCTCCTTCAACGCCATTTTGACTTCGCTGCGCCACCGTAAAAGCTCAGCACGATTACCCAATGGCAACTCCATGATTGCAGTCGTAATGCTCATGCGCTTGCTGTAAATGTCATCACTCACACGGTCGGCTAGGTCAGGAAACGTCAACGACATTCCACCTTTGTCCTCAAGTGATTTTCTGATTTTTGAGCTGTTGTAGAGTTCAAACTTTTTTTCTTCCCCGAAATGTCCATTCCTGATTACATGCACATCTGCATTCGGGATTGCGTCCATAAATTCTTTCAGAAGTTCGAGGCTGTCGCGTTGACGATTTATTACCCACAGTGTAACTAGCTTGCGTTTGAGTTCTGCCAGCGTGCTATTCAATGTTTCGCCATATGCGCTTACGCCTTTGTTGTTGCGAGCAGCCGTATTTATCACCACTACGCTATCAGGCTTGCTATCACACAGATTCACTAGGTGAATCCATCCATCTGCATCATCCAAATTAACGAGTTCGCATTCCGTTTCACCCTTGTATGCTTTCCATACGTCAGGGTTACTTGTATCACTATCAATCAACAAAACGCTTTCGCCTTGTTGAAGTAAAAGATCAGTTGTTGCTATCGAAACAATTGTCTTGCCGACCCCGCCTTTGCTACCACCAACTAAATAAATGCTCTTTGCCATGTTCTTGTCTCCTTAAATTTCTTCGCTGTCTGGGCGAGTTGAAAAAGTACCTTTTATATCTACAACTTTTTTTACTGATGGTGTTTCAAGTGGTGGTGTTTTGACATTATTTATTCCTGTTCTAGGTTTTGCTCTCTGCAAATAACACTTCAAAGTTGGCACTGATATTTGTAGTCCTGCTTCCGTTAGCTCCTGTGCAATTGCTTCGATTCCATACCCACGCTTTTTTAAGATATTTATTTCCTTGGTTAGCAGAACAATCGCTGCTTGCTTAGAAATATTGTCCCTATGTGTATTTGGAAGATTCATTAGTTTTTCTTTGATTACTTCGATTTGTACATTCGTAATTCCCATCCGCATCCCCTTCGATAATTGTTGAGCGTATTTTCCGTACTCATTCGCATATGCCGAGAAGTTTTCTATAGGTTCTTGTTTACAACCCTGCTGCATCTACTAACGCCAACCGCATGTATGCCTTTTGTAAACGGAAGTCTATAAACAATTGTTTGTGTCAGAAGCTAGGGATAGCAAAATCACTTTGTATTTTGGAAGTCAAAAGCTAGGGCAGGACGGAGGGCGGTTGCACCGCCCTTAAAACACACTCGACGGCTACGCCTTACTCATGATGTTTTTGTCCTGCGCCTTGCGGCGAGCTGGCTTTGACTTGCTGACAAATTTGGTAACTAAATGGAGGATTGGAAATGGCTGTACGTTCAGAATCTCGACAAAAGACTGTGACGATTGGTGTGCGTGCCACACCTCTTGAAAAAGCCAAATTGAAATCGCGCGCAGAAGCTTTTGATGTTTCCGTTGGTGAGCTTTGCCGTCAGGCGATTTTTGGTTCTGTACCTAAATCAAAGACGGATCAGGATGCTCGACGCGAACTCGCAGCGACGCGCGCCGACTTGGGGCGGCTGGGTGGATTATTAAAAGGGTGGTTGTCCGGTTCCTTTGAGCAAGGCGCACCGGTAGCTAAGACTCATACCGATGTAGTGAAGATACTGCGCGAGATCGAGGCTGCACAAGAGCTTGTTGTTTCTTCTGTTAAAAAGCTGGCCGGAAAATTATGATTTCCAAGCGCATTAACCCTCGCAAAGACGGTAAGTCATCAGCCATAACCGCGCTGAAATACGGGGAGGGGCTGACTCCAGACCGTGAAACCGGCGAGCTGTTGGATAAGTCACATCGCACCAGACTGGGTAACTTTGGTTTGGTGGATGATGGAGTTTATTCAGGCCGCAGCTCTGAAGAAATGTCTGAACTGATTTCATTGGCCGCTTTGGAAATGCAAGACGTGTGCGATCTCAACACTAGAGTCGGCGCGGACAAAAAAATCGCGCACTTCGTCGTTTCATTCAACCAGGACAGGCCTGGTGAGGCGGTCTTGCGCGATACAGAGGATTCCATGCTTGCAGCAATGAAGTTGGATAACAACCACTTTGCTATTTTTCTTCATAACGATAATGGTTACTGGCACCTCCACATCTTTGCGAGTCGGATCGAGAAGGAAAATCCCCATCGCGGCAATGCGCTGTGGCAAGACAAAACCATACGCGACAAGGTTTGTCGTGAAATTGAAATTCGTCACAATTTGCCGCGCGACAACGGGATGCACAAAGTCGATGAGCAGGGGCAGATTGTTGAAATCCCGCGCGATGAGCGCAGGGCTATTCGAGATGCGAAGCCTGATGGAATCAGCGACCGCGCAAAAACGACTGAGATTTACTCAGGTGAAAAATCTTTCCAAAACTGGTGCTATGAAATGCGCATCGGTGACCGGCTGAAACTCACCAAAAATTGGCAGGACATGCACGCTGCCGCCGCAGCGTATGAGTGCGAGGTTAAACCCAAGGGCGCAGGGTACATTGTTTGCCCGGTTGGGAAGAAGGGCGGCATTCAGTTATCCAAATTGGGCCTTAAAAACCTACCCGCAAAATTTGGTGCTTATGAGGCTGCAAAGTCCGTTCATTTGGCACAGCCAGAAATTGCATACACACCATCGCCGACCAATGAAAAGGCCACAAGCCACTATGACAAGTGGCGCAAGGCCAAGGGTATATTCAAGCCAGTCAAAACCAACCAGATCAATGCGCAGCGCGAATCGCACAAGCAGACATGCACCGCACTGCGCGCGCAACATAAAGTCGAGCTGGAAAAAATCCGCTCTCACAACACAGGGCGGGAGCGGTTTTCTGCCGTCTCGATTGCCAAGATGCAACACACCGTAGCATTGGCCGCACTAGCAGACCAACTCGCACATGATCTTCAAATGTTGCGCAGGCAACTTGCCGGTGAAGGACCCGGTAATACCTTCCGCGACTTCTTGGTGAAAGAGGCCGCCAAGGGCGACAACGTTGCACTTGGACTCGCGCGCAAACACGGTGGGGATGAAGCCACAGATGTTTCGCGGCAGCGTGAGGCTGACAAACTCAAAATCGTGGCCGCTATTACTGGCAAAGCGTATCGCCCGTCACATCGGTTGAACTTTACTCATCACATCGAGCGAAATGGATCTGTTGTGTTCAGTCTTGGTTTGGGGCGGACGATTACCGACAGTGCGATTTCAAAGCAGTTACAGCTCAATGCCGCCGCAGCCAACTGCCCAGAGGCCATTGCGACTGCGTTGAGCTTTGCCACAACGCGCTTCGGCAACACGCTCACTCTTACCGGTTCACAGGAGTTCCAACGACTCGCCGTGGAAACCGCAGTCCTCAAGGGGCTAGGAATCAAGTTTTCTGACCCAGCTCTTGAAGCATACCGAGAAAAGTTTGTAGCAGAGCAGCAACTTAAATCATTCATCCAACCACAGGAGAAACTCAATGCATCCCGTTATAGAAACAAGCAAACTCGACAAATCCCTCCTGCCAACCTCAGAGATCGCCTGCGCTACCTGTCCCCTGGCGACCTGGTACTCGACACCCAACGAGATGTCGGCGCACTGCAGTCGAATGTTCATGACCGTGTGGAACAGCAACAAGAAGGGAGCGATCACGGAATGCGGCGCACAGCAGGAGGCGTTGCAGGAAAAGAGATTGGAAGAGCAACAGACGACGGTATATCTACATCAGGAGCCGCGCGCACAACTGCTTTCGCCCACGGCGACTTCGTTCGGCCTGGCCGTGCAAGAGGGGAGCCAACCAATCGTGGCCAACCAATCGACGTTTCTGTAGTCGTTCCATCCAACCAACCTGCGCAGCAGGAGCAAGCGCAGCGCGCAGCCGCACCAGCGGCGGAGATTTCAACCGAGCTAGTAGGTCAAGTTGTACCCACGCTACAGCCGCTAAGCGCAGCGCAGTGGATTGCCTCGCAGCACAAGCGCGAAGTCCATCCGCATCAGATCGGTGATGCATCAGTTGAATATACTGTTGCCTACGTTGCATACGACGGTGTTGTAGTTAACCACGGGCGAGGTGTTGCTATATATCCAAGCCCAATTAATGTTGATCTGCAAGCCGGTCAAAAAGTTGTCATCGACAAATTGGGGGTGAATACTTCCACACCGCCAATTGCAATCGAAGGTGGCAAGGGTCGAAGTTAACTATTCAGGAGACCTGAATTTATGGAACCATTTTTTAAATTGCACTAAAAAATTGCTGCATCGCAATTTGCTTTCGAATTTTGAATAGGTTACTTCATTAAATACCTTTTGGAAGTAATCTCTGTGATTTTCTTCGGGCACTCGTGTTTTCCACCATACATGTGATTCGATAAAAGTTCGTAATTCATCGGTATGAAAATTCGAATATGCCTCGTTTGCTCGATAAATGCTCAATAAGTTTGTTATGCGAACAAGCTCAGTAAGGGATGCATTTTTAAAGGCATTTACAGTGTTAGGGTTGGGAGGAATAAAAAGAAGAGCTTTTCTCGGGGACACCGAGAGGCATGCAAAAAAATCTCCCTTTTCGTAATCGCCAAATCGACCCACTGGATAGTTAGAAGTAATAAGCTGGTCATTGGGTGTGTTCACCTCAAGCCAATACTGATTCGACAGTTTGTCACTAAAAGATTTGTGCCCCCAACTGGCGAAGGCACCGCTAGCAATCGATCCCGTTCCGTACTTTATCGAGTTGATTGATTTCATCAACGTAGCAATTTCGGAGATAATTTCCGGTGAAGCTACTATTTCTTTGGTAGATAGCATTCGGTCAATATCTTCATCAGAAAGTTGCATGAGTTTCATAACAACAGGATTTCGTGCTTCAAGTGAAACCACGTACTGACTTAGTATATTCATATCTTCTTTGTGAAGGGATTTAAGGTCAGATTGGCGTAATTTTTGAATTACTTTACTTCCAGGAGTATCGATTTGGTCAGTCATTATTCCAGTCTCATACTCTTCAACTTCTTTGCCATCACAAATGGTGTACAGATTGTGTTCGGATGCATTGCGCACAATTGAATAATCCGGAGAGAAGTCGAGAGCAGAGCGCTGCTCAATCCATTTGTATCGATTTATCTTCAGCCCATCTGAATTGGTTGCCCATGCTCGTTGAAAGTGCTGAGGGACATAATGATGATTCTTTGGCTTATTCATCTGTAACTATCTTTCATCTGTTTGTTCATTTTCATAGCTTCATAAAGTGGTTTTGTAGAAGGCACTTAGTACTAACCTAGCTTCTTCACCAAATCTTCCGCCCGTAAATGCGTATAGCGCTTGAGCATCGAAAGGGTTTTGTGTCCGCTCACGCTGGCGACCTCCATCGGGTTTAGTCCTTTTTCAAAGAGTTGTGAAACAGCTTCATGTCGCAAATCGTGAAATCGCAAGTCCTCTATACCCGCGCGTGCGCAGGCACGAGTCCAAGTTTTGTTAAAACTATCGGATGCCGCCCACCGCCAAAACACCCGCCCACTGATGTGCTTTGGAAGCGATTTAAGTGCTGCCATAGCCGCTGAAGATAGCGGGATAACTCGGTCATCCCCATTCTTTGTGTCAAACAACTTGGCGGTGCATTTGGCTAGGGTTATATCCTTCCAGCGTAGCTTGAGCAATTCGTTGAGGCGTGCCCCAGTTTCCAGCGCGACTTGCACGATAGCTTCAAGCTCAGTGCTCGACTGACGACATGTCATTAACAGCGCAGCGGCTTCTCCTTTTTCCAGTCGCCTATCTCGCCCTTTTGGTTCTGCGGGGCGGCTGACCATCAAACAAGGGTTAGCTGCAATAGGGATTCCCCATTCTTTTCCTGCAAGATCAAATAGTTTTGATAAAAGGTTAATTTCTTTTCGGATCGTGGAGGCAGAGACAGTCTTAAGTCTAGCATTGCGGTGATTTGCAATCATCTCGCTGGTGATGCTGGATACCGCATGCTGCCCGAATATTGCATCAAGTTGATTTAGTGTGGGCGAGAAGTGCTTTCCGCTTTTCTGAGGAAGCACCTCCTCACGGTATCTACTAATCAGGTTAGACAAAGTGGTGCGCTCACTAATCGAGCGGTCGAAAAACAGTCCTCGCTCAATGGCGATTTCTGTTTCTTTTCCCCATCGCTCGGCATCGGACTTGGCGGTGAAAGTTCGTGTTTGTGTTGGATAGCCTTTTTTTCGCACTTGAACGTGCCACTGGAAATCACCCTTTTTTCGTATTGTTGCCATGCGCTCTCCGATGTGTGATTGTGCCAATATTGTGCCAATAATTATATATACGCGCTATATATATTGATAATGATAGCTATGTAAACCGCCTTGTAAGCGGTAGGTCATCAGTTCGAATCCGATAGGCGGCACCAATCTAAACCCGTTAACCAAAAGTTAGCGGGTTTTTTCTTGCTCGTCGCAGCAAGGCACAAATCATAAGTTGCGATACGCAACAATCATCCTCTTTAGAGGTGAATAATTCGGTAAGATTGAGCCCGCGCGCCTATCCTTGTGCGCCTTTCTATCGAGCGATCATTCAATATGAAAATTCACGAATACCAAGGCAAAGAAATCCTGCGTCAATTCGGTGTGCCCACTCCGCTTGGTGTGGCATGTTTCAATGTGGAAGAAGCCGTCGCTGCCGCACAGCAACTGGGCGGTGAAGTTTGGGTGGTCAAAGCGCAGATACACGCGGGTGGTCGCGGTAAGGGGGGCGGCGTGAAGGTCGCCCGCTCGCTGGACGAAGTGCGCAGTGCCGCACAACAGATACTGGGCATGCATCTGGTCACGCATCAAACCGGCAAGGAAGGGCAGGTGGTGCGCCGTTTGCTCATCGAGCAAGGCGCACGTATCGCCAAAGAATTCTATCTGGGCATGGTCATCGATCGAAGCAAGCAACGTGTGGCGCTGTTGGCCTCCAGCGAGGGCGGCATGGAGATCGAAGAGGTCGCCGCACATCATCCCGAGAAGATCCACAAGTTGTGGATAGATCCTGTACATGGTTTGCAGGATACGGATGCAGCACGCATCGCCAAGCAGATCGGCATCCCCGATGCCGCTGTCGCCGAGACGGTGGTGGTGCTGCACGGCCTGTATCGCGCCTTCGTCGAGAAGGATGCGATGCTGGCCGAGATCAATCCGTTGGTGCTGACTGCCGACAATCGCGTCATCGCACTGGATGCTAAATTCAACTTCGACAGCAACGCGCTGTATCGTCATCCCGAAGTGGTCGCGTATCGTGATCTGGATGAGGAGGACGCGGCGGAGATCGAGGCCTCCAAGTTCGATCTGAGCTATATCTCGCTGGATGGCGACATCGGTTGTCTGGTGAACGGCGCAGGTCTGGCGATGGCGACCATGGACATCATCAAGCTGTATGGCGGCAGTCCGGCGAACTTCCTCGATGTGGGTGGTGGCGCGACCACAGAGAAAGTCACCGAGGCGTTCAAGCTGATGCTGAAGAATCCCAATCTCAAAGCGATCCTGGTCAATATCTTCGGCGGCATCATGAAGTGCGATGTCATCGCCGCAGGCGTGGTGGCCGCCGCGCGTGAGGTGCATCTGTCCGTGCCGCTGGTGGTGCGGCTGGAAGGTACCAATGTCGACCTGGGTAAAAAAATTCTGGCGGAATCGGGCTTGCCTATCATTTCCGGTAGCGACATGGCGGATGCCGCCGCAAAAGTCGTCGCCGCAGCGAGGAACACATAATGTCTATACTCATCGATAAGAACACCCGCGTGATGACGCAAGGCATGACCGGCAAGGTCGGCCAGTTTCACACCACAAACTGTATTGCTTACGCGAACGGCGCGAACTGTTTTGTGGCCGGCGTGACGCCCAACAAGGGCGGACAAAACTTCGAAGGCGTACCCATCTACAACAGCGTGCTGGAAGCCAAGCAACAGAGCGGCGCGACGGTGTCGGTGATCTATGTACCGCCTCCTTACGCAGCGGCCGCAATAGATGAGGCGGTGGCAGCCGATCTGGATTTGGTGATCTGCATCACCGAGGGTATACCCGTCCACGATATGCTCAAGACCCGTTACAAGATGCGGGGTAAACGTACCTTGCTCATCGGCCCCAACTGTCCCGGCTTGATTACGCCGGATGAGATCAAGATCGGCATCATGCCCGGCCACATCCATCGCAAGGGACGCATTGGTGTGGTGTCGCGTTCCGGTACCCTGACTTATGAGGCGGTCGGTCAACTCACCGCGCTGGGTCTGGGGCAGTCATCTTGTGTGGGCATCGGCGGTGATCCCATCAACGGCCTCAAGCACCTCGATATATTGAAGTTGTTCAATGATGACCCGGAGACCGATGCGGTCATCATGGTCGGCGAAATCGGCGGCAGTGACGAGGAAGAATGCGCGCGCTGGATCAAAGACCATATGCGTAAACCGGTGGTCGGATTTATCGCCGGTATCACCGCGCCGCCTGGCAAACGTATGGGGCATGCGGGTGCGATCATCTCCGGCGGTCAGGGCGGGGCGGATGCCAAACTGGCAGTGATGGAAGAATGTGGGATACACATCACGCGCAATCCTGCCGACATGGGGCGGGTGATGCAGAAAGTGCTGAAAGGCTGATAGGGATATAAGGAGGGAGCGCTATCAGCGTTCCAGAGCGGCGGCGTACCTGCCCCCTTATTGACTTTATATTTGAAGGGAATGTTTTGCTAGAAATGCTTGCTACCAGCCAGTTCTGGGTCGATGTCTTTAAGATCATCGTGATCGACTTGTTGTTGAGCGGGGACAATGCCGTCGTCATCGCATTGGCCTGCCGCAATCTGCCCGCAGCGCAGCGCAAGCGCGGGATCTTGTTTGGTGTGGGGGGCGCGATCGGCCTGCGTATCGTGCTGACCTTCTTTGCCGTCAGTCTGCTGTCTTTGCCCTATCTGAAGTTGGTTGGTGCTTTCTTGCTAATCTGGATAGGCATGAAGTTGCTGTTGCCGGAGGATGAGCATGGTGAAGGCAACATCAAAGCGGATACGAGGTTGTTCGGCGCGGTGAAGACCATCATCGTCGCCGATTTCGTGATGAGTCTGGATAACGTGTTGGGTGTGGCGGCCGCAGCGAATGGCAACGCGGTATTGCTGGTGTTTGGCTTGCTCATCAGTATTCCGCTGATCGCCTGGAGCAGCCAGTTGGTACTTAAGGTCATAGACCGATTCCCCGCAGTCATCTACGCGGGTGGTGCGTTGCTGGGCTATGTGGCGGGCGAGATGTTGGTGAGTGAGGTCTTGTTCGCAGCTTTGCTGGCAACACATCATTATTTGCATGGCGTCGTGCCCGTCGTTTGTGCACTGTTGGTACTAGCGCTGGGAAAATGGCTGGCGGGTCGTCGCACTGCCGTGAGCAGAGTGGTGGATCTGGTCGATGTGAAAGTGTCGCAACAGAATTCGGAGAAACCATCATGAGATTTTTGGTGCCAGTAGATGGATCCAAGGGGGCTGAGCGTGCGGTCGAGTATGTGATACGCGGTGCTGCCTGGTTGCAGCAGCCCATACAGATATATTTGTTGAATGTGCAATGGAAGGTGGCGGCAGGAAATGTGAAGCTGTTCATCAGTCAGGACACTATCAACGCGCATTATCGTGAGCAGGGTATGGCTGAGTTGGCCGGCGCACAGGCGATTCTGGATGCGGCAGGTTTGGCGTATGAGTATCACATCAGTGTTGGCACGCCGGCGGAGGCGATCATTCAGTACGCGCGGGAGCATGGCATTGATCAGATCGTGATGAGCAAGCAGGGCAAGAGCGGCATACAGTCTTGGTTGCTGGGGTCCGTGGTGAGCAAAGTGCTGCATCTTGCTGAGTGTCCGGTACTCGTCGTCCAATAGTCGACAACTGCCCCGAACGGGTCGGCAATTACCTGGATAGTTTTCAATGAATCAATGGGTTTGTGGTGTGTTGTCAGAAAATACATTAGTATGACCCGCAACAAATGGATGCTGAGTCGATATTCAGGGAGTTGTAATGAGAAGCTGGTCGTTCTGGAAACATGATTGGTTCGTGGGAATACTGGTATCACTGGTGTTCCTGCTCGCAGCCAATAGCGATCTGATACAAAGTCTGGAGCGCAAGGCATACGACTTGGGGGTCAGGGAGACTACACGTGTGCCCAGTGACAAGATCGCGGTGATCGCGATCGATGACGAGAGCATCGCAAATCTCGGGCGCTGGCCTTGGCCGCGTGAGATACATGCCAAGATGATTGATGTGTTGACCGCCGGGCATGCCAAGATCATCGGTTATACCGTGTTCTTCTTCGAGCCACAGTTCGATGCCGGCCTCTCCTATATCTACAAGATCGCCGATCTGGTCACCAAATCCTCGCTGCAACAGAGCCCTGATGCGCCGGCACTGAATAACTTGTTGCTCGAAGCGGTGCAGAATCTTAATAGCGATCAGAAGCTCAGCGACAGCATGGCGAAAGCAAATGATGTGTTGCTCGGTACCTATTTTGAGCTGGGGGCGCCGCAGGGCAAGCCCGATCAGTCGTTGCCTGACTATATGGAAAGTAACAATCTGCCCAACGTGCAGATGACCAACGTGGCCGGAGCGATGGCGCTGCCCGCGAAGAACGTGCTGATGCCGATACCGATGTTGGGCGGTAAGGCGCTGGCGATGGGGCATCTGAACAGCATCCCGGATGTCGACGGTGCGGTACGCACCGAGCCCTTGCTGGTGGATTATTACGACCAGTATTACCCGTCATTGTCCCTAGTGCTGGCGGCCAAGAGCCTCAATCTGAGTAACAAGGACATCGTTGTGAACCTGGGTCAGAGTGTGGACTTGGGGAATCACAAGATCACCACGGATGCGGCGATGCAGATGCATAGTTTCTTCTACAAGGATAAGGACGGGAAATCGGCCTTTCCGGTTGACTCTTTCTATGACGTCTACAGTGGCAAGATCTCCGCAGAAAAGTATCGCGACAAGATCGTCCTGATCGGCGCCTCCGCAGCCGGCGTAGGAACCATGCAAGTCACTCCCATCTCGCCAGCGATGTCGCCGGTGCTGATACTGGCGCACTCGGTCTCCAGCATCTTGCAAGGGGATTACTTCATCACGCCTTCCTGGGTATCTTTGGCGGAGATGGGCGTATTTCTGGTCGTGGCGTTGTATTTGATACTGTTGCTGCCGCGTCTCAACGCGGGTGTGGGTGCCCTGGTGACGGCAAGTTTGTTCGTGGCGTTGTTGACGACCCATTTCACTTTGATGATGACTAAAGCGATGTGGCTGCAATTGATGTTGCCAGCCGCGCTGCTATTGGTGGGCCATTTGCTATTGACCACCAAACGTTATTTGCTCACCGAAAAAGGTAAACAGAAATCGGATGCCGATTCCGCAGAGAGCAATCGCATGTTGGGTTTGGCTTTCCAGGGCCAAGGCCAGTTGGACATGGCATTCGATAAATTTCGCAAGGTGCCGCTGGACGACAGTCTGATGGAAGTGATGTACAACTTGGGGTTGGATTTTGAGCGTAAGCGTCAGTACAACAAAGCGGAGTCGGTGTTCAAATACATGTCTGGTCACGACCCGAAGTTCCGTGATCTACCACAGCGTTTGAACCAAGCACGTGAGATGGCTGAGACCGTCTTCTTGGGTGGCAATAGCACTCGCGGTAACGCCACTACCTTGGTGCTGGGTAAATCGGGAATGTCCAAGCCGATGCTGGGGCGTTACGAGATCGAGAAAGAATTAGGCAAGGGCGCTATGGGCGTGGTCTATTTCGGCAAAGACCCCAAGATAGGACGCGTGGTGGCGATCAAAACCGTGGCGCTGTCGCAAGAGTTCGAGGCGGACGAATTGGAAGATGTGAAGGAGCGTTTCTTCCGTGAAGCCGAGACGGCGGGAAGGCTGAATCACCCCAACATCGTATCGATCTACGATGCGGGCGAAGAGCATGACTTGGCGTATATCGCCATGGAGTTTCTAAAAGGGAAGGATCTGGTGCCCTATACCAAGCCGGATAATCTGTTGCCTTTGCCTAAGGTGATGAGCATCATTGCGCGGGTCGCCGATGCGCTTGATTACGCACATAAACAAAACGTAGTGCATCGTGACATCAAGCCCGCGAACATCATGTATGACCCCGAGACAGATACTCCAAAAGTCACCGACTTTGGCATTGCGCGCATCACCGATTCGAGCAAGACCAAAACAGGGATGGTGTTGGGCACGCCATCCTTCATGTCGCCTGAGCAGTTGGCAGGCAAGAAGATACAGGGTAGTTCCGACTTGTTCTCATTGGGCGTGAGTTTGTATCAATTGGCTTGTGGTAAGCTTCCGTTCGAAGGTGATTCCATGGCGCAACTGATGTACTGCATCGCTAATGAGCCACCTACTAGTATCCTAAGCGTGAATCCCGATTTGCCTCAGTGTCTGGCGGATATCATCGAAAAAATGTTGGCGAAGAAAAGCGAAGATCGTTATGCGAATGGCGCACTGGTCGCGGAGGCTTTGCGACTTTGTGCCGCAGGTTTACAAGGATAGAAGATGAAGATAGAGGAGGCGTTGCAGATCGTCAGCCTGACCCATCCGGGGATGGTGCGTACGCACAATGAGGACAGTGTGGGCGTGGAGGCGGCTTGCGGACTTGCAGTATTGGCTGATGGGATGGGTGGCTATAACGCCGGCGAGGTGGCGAGTGGTATCGCGGTGTCGGTGACCGCGACGGAGATTGCGCATCGCTTGCAAACTGCCACTCCGACCGACATCGATCCCGAGAGTCATGAGGAGTTGGCTGTTACCTTGCTGCGCAACAACATCCAGAGGGCCAACTCCTCAATCTACCATGCATCGCAAAGCCAGCCGCAATATGCGGGGATGGGGACGACCATCGTCACGGGTCTGTTCTACGACAATCGTGTCGCGGTCGGTCATGTGGGTGATTCGCGTCTGTATTTGCTGCGCGGTGAAAAACTCACCACGGTGACCAAAGACCATTCCTTGCTGCAGGAGCAGATTGATAGCGGAATGATCAGTCTGGAAGATGCGCGTTTCTCCAAGAACAAGAATCTGGTGACGCGTGCGGTAGGCATAGATGAGAATGTCCTCCCCGAGCTACATGTGTACGATGTGCAAGTCGGGGATGTTTATTTGTTCTGCTCCGACGGCTTGAACGACATGGTCGAAGATATGGATATCGAAGCAGCGCTGTATGCGATGCAGGGTAATTTGCCGCTCGCGGCGCAACAGCTGGTACAGATGGCTAATGACAATGGTGGACGGGATAATGTCTCGGTGATTCTCGTAAAGGTGTTGGCAGATTTCGCAGAGCCCCGCAGCTGGCCCGTAAAGTTTCTAAATTGGTTTAAAAAATAACAGAGTAAGAGGTATCACTATGGCCGCAAAAATTATATTGAGCATGGATGGGGTGAGTATCAAAGATTACCCCTTGGAAAAAGAGCGCATGACCATCGGGCGCAAATCCAGCAACGATATCGTGATAGACAATATCGCAGTCAGTGGCGAGCATGCCGCAATCATCACGATACTGCATGATTCATTTCTTGAGGATTTGGACAGCACCAATGGTTTGGTCGTCAATGGCGTAGCCACCAAGAAGCACTTCTTGCAGAACAATGACGTGATCGAGATTGGCAAGCATGCCTTGAAGTATGTGAACGACCAGGTGAGCAAAACCAGTGCCGCTGACTTTGAGAAGACGATGGTATTGCGTGGGCCGGTCAAGACGACTCCACCGCCACCGGTGGCAATAGCCGAACCCGCTGCGGGCTTTACACAAACTCAGATTATCGCGAACAAGCCTAAAACACCCGCGGTTGACCAGACCGACAAGCTGGATGCACCTGTTCCCACTGCACAGGCTGCGGTCGTGCAGATACTGACTGGCCCGAATGCAGGTAAGGAATTGGAGTTGGTGAAGAATCTGACCACACTGGGTAAACCAGGGTTGCAGGTGGCTGTACTGGCGCGTCGTCCGCATGGCTTCTTCATCACGCATGTGGAAGGTGAGACCTTCCCCTTGTTGAATGGGCGTCCACTCAGCGAACAGCCGCACCAGCTAAACGATCATGATCTGATCGAACTGGCAGGCATAAAGATGGAGTTTTATTTCAGAAGTTAATCGCTTAGCTTTTGCATTGTTATCGCCAGTGAGCATGGGATCTCAATCGCCAGATATTGAGGAATCCGCTTGAAGAAAAATGCTATCTTGATCGCGCTTGGAGTGATGCTGGTTCTGTTGTTCGTCGGCAACGCGGCACACTTCTATCGCTTGAATTTTATCGATAGGCTTTCCGCAATCCTCTATGACTACCGATTACGTATCAGCATGCCGAATTCGCTGGATGATCGTATCGTTATCCTCGATATCAATGAACAAAGTCTGAAAGAAGAAGGTCGCTGGCCGTGGAGTCGCGACCGTATGGCGTTGTTGATGGATCAGTTGTTCGATCGTTACGGTGTCGCTGTGGTGGGTTTCGACGTCGTGTTTGCGGAGAAGGATAATAGCTCCGGACTTAACGTGTTGCAGAAGCTGGGACAGAACCAGCTTAAATCCGATGCGGGGTTCCAGGCCGCACTCGGGCAGATCGCACCGCAGCTTGAATACGACAAGCTGTTCGCCGCAAAGATCAAGAACCGCAAGGTGGTGTTGGGCTATTACCTGACCAACCAAAAAGATCACAATACCTCGGGGCTGTTGCCCGCCCCCACCTTTCCTGTGGGTGCCTTCAAAAGCAGTTTGATCGGATTTACGAGTTGGAATGGTTATGGCGCGAACTTGCCGGAATTACAATCGGCAGCATTGAGCGGTGGCCATTTCAATCCCTTGGTCGATACGGATGGTGTGGTCAGACGAGTGCCGATGCTGGTCGAATGCAATGGGGCGTATTACTCCTCATTGTCCCTGGCGATGGTGCAAGCCTTGTTGGGTGAGCCACCTGTCACGTTGGGTTATGCGGATGGCAAGAACAGTGGCTATTCTGGCCTGGAGTGGTTGGAATTGAATGCGGCAAATCAACACTACAAGATACCCGTCGATCAAGAGGTGGCATCCCTTATCCCCTACCGTGGAAAGCAAGGGAGTTTTAGTTATATCTCCATCGCGGATGTCCTGCATGACCGGGTCGACCCGCTCAAGCTCAAAGACAAGATCGTGCTGGTGGGAACGACGGCTCCGGGATTGCTGGATATGCGTTCTACGCCCGTTTCGGAGGTCTACCCTGGCGTCGAAGTGCATGCGAACATGATTGCGGGGATGCTGGATCAGGACCTGAAACAACAACCCGCATACATGCTGGGGGCGGAAGTGTTGTGGTTGTTGTTGGTGGGTATCGCTTTAAGTGTGCTGCTGCCTCTGCTGACGCCGATGCGCGCCATTCTGGTCTCCATCGTGATGTTTGCTATCAGTCAGGCTTTGAGTCAGGCGATGTGGCAGTACGCGGATGTGGTGATGCCTATCGCCAATAGCCTAGTGATGATCGCTTTGTTGTTCGCGTTGAATATGTCGTATGGCTATTTTGTCGAGTCGCGCACCAAGCGCCAAATAACCAATCTATTCGGGCAATATGTGCCGGGTGAGTTGGTAGATGAGATGAGCAAGCACCCTGAGAGCGTCTCTATGGAAGGTGAGAGCCGTGAGATGACGGTGTTGTTCTCTGATGTGCGTGGTTTCACGACCATCTCGGAGGGCTTGGATCCCAAAGAACTGTCCTTGCTGATGAATGAATTTCTGACACCTCTTTCCCGGATCGTCTATAAGCATCGCGGCACCATAGACAAGTATATGGGAGATTGCATCATGGCCTTTTGGGGGGCGCCGTTGCCGGATGCGCAGCACGCACGCAATGCGATTCTGGCCGGCATGGAGATGCAGGCGACGATGGGTGCCCTGCAAGACCGTTTCAAGGAACGCGGCTGGCCGCCTATCAAGATCGGTGTGGGCGTGAATACCGGCCGGGTCAGCGTGGGCAATATGGGTTCAGAGGTGCGTGTCGCCTACACGGTGATGGGAGACGAAGTGAACCTGGCATCGCGACTGGAAGGCATCACCAAACAATATGGCGTGGGTATCATCGTGGGGGAGAATACCAAAGCGGCAGTGCCCGATTTTGTGTATCGCGAGCTTGACCATGTGCGAGTAAAAGGTAAAGATAAGCCCATTGCGATTTTTGAGCCGATAGTACTGGTCAGCGAAGTCGATAAAGCCGTTCAGGATGAGTTGAAATTGTTCCACGAGATGCGTCGTCTGTATCGTAAACAGAATTGGGAGCAGGCCGAATTGCAACTGATGAATCTGCAGCGTATGTCACCGCAAACCGAGCTATATCGGATCTACGTTGCGCGCATTGCATACTTTCGAAAAAATCCACCTGCCAGTGATTGGGATGGTGTGTTTGTTTTTGATACAAAATAACCGAGGCCGATAAGATAATGAAACTCCGAGTATTGGGATGCAGTGGGGGGATAGGTGGCAATTTGCACACCACTTCGTTCTTGCTCGACAACGACATATTGATAGATGCCGGCACCGGTATCAACGAGCTGAGCCTGACCGAGCTCAGTATGATCAATCACATCTTCATCACACACTCCCATCTTGATCACATCGCTTGCATCCCCTTGATGGTCGATAGCGTGGGCTTCATGCGTGATCGACCGATCACACTTTACGGTACTGCGGAGACACTGGAGATTTTGCAACAGCACATCTTCAACTGGAAGATATGGCCCGATTTCAGCGAGATTCCGAACGTGCAGCAACCGTTCATGCGTTATCAATACATCACAGTGGGCGAAGAGATTGTTCTGCAGGGCAGAAAGATAACTGCCATCCCGGCCAATCACGTGGTGCCTGCGGTTGGATATCACCTGGATAGTGGCAAAACCAGCCTCATCTTCAGCGGCGACACGACGACCAATGACGCGCTGTGGGACATCGCCAATAAGGTGAAGAACCTGCGCTACATGATCGTTGAAACGGCGTTCTCCAACAGCGAAAAGGAATTGGCGGTGCTATCCAAGCATCTTTGCCCGAGTCTGCTGGTAGAGGAACTAGCGAAATTCAAGGGCGATGCGGAAATCTACATCACTCATTTAAAGCCGGGTGAGGTCGAGCTGATCATGCGCGAGATCGACACGGCGCAGCAAAGATTGCATCCCAAGATGCTGCTGAACAATCAGATATTTGATTTGTAGTGCACAGCCATGAGCTATCCGCTTGATATCAGAGTGTTAGCCAGCCTAGAGCCGATCTCTGCCTTTAGCGCAGCCCGGCTGCGTGAATTGTTGGACTACTGCCACACTGAAAATATTGCCCAAGGCGCAAACCCTTTCGAAAAACATAGTTTGAGTGGCCAGTCTGTGTATCTGGTGCGGGGCGAGATAGAACTGACGTATCAAGACGGGAACCGGGTCGTGGTGAGTGCCCAATCGGAATGGGCCAAGCACCCGCTGGGCAAGCGCCAACCGAATATCGTTGGCGCTGTGGCGTTAATCGACAGTCAGTTGTTGCGCATCGATGATGAATTATTGGATCGTATGGTCACCTGGGATCAGTTCTCCAGTCATGATCTTGCCAACATCGCAAAAGACTCTTCGCATGCCAAGTTGCAGTTGGATGAGGAAGCGAAGAAGCGCTTGCTGTCGTCGAGCATGTTTAGTGTTGAGAGTCTGAAGAGCGGCCCCTTGGCGCACTTGCCGACCGCGAACATAGGCGCACTATTGCAGCGCGTGGATGCGATCGCGGTATGGGAAGACGATGCTGTTATCCGCGAGGGGGATGAGGGTGACTATTATTACCTGATCGATACCGGCAGGGCGCAGGTCACCCGCCGTGTGGGTGGGGTGGATTTGGTGCTGGCCGAACTGAAGAGCGGCGATGTGTTCGGTGAAGAGGCGTTGATCTCCGATGCCAAGCGCAATGCAACAGTCACGATGAAGACGAACGGCGTGTTGTTGCGACTAGGCAGACAAGATTTCCTCGCGTTGCTGCAAGAGCCCCTGTTGCGCAAGGTCGCTTATGCGCAGGCGCAGCAGGAAGTGGCTGCAGGGGCCGTCTGGCTTGATGTGAGGCACCCGCCAGAATATAGATATGACCGCTTGCCGGGAGCGGTGAGTGTGCCCTTGAACGATATACGCAATGCAATAGGCGTTCTGGATAAGAAGAAGAAATATATCGCCTACTGCCAGAGTGGCAGGCGCAGTGCGGCGGCGGCCTTTATCCTGGCGCAGGCGGGGTATGACGTACAGGTTTTGGAAAACGGTCTATGGTCCGTGTCTTCGGCCGAACAATAATAATCTTGCAAGGGATGAGTAATGAGTAATGACGATACTGCGGGTGGTGTGAGTTCTAAGCTGCAATTCACCAAGAATCTGAACGATGTGATCAACAAGGTGCATGCGGCGAGCAACATCGACGAGATCATGCTCGATGTCAGCAAGGATATTTGCACCGCATTCAACGCTGACCGCTTGACCATCTATGTCGTCGCCGAGGATAAAACCTCTTTGATCTCCAAGGTCAAGACCGGATTGAATTCGTTCAAGGATCTTAAGCTGCCTATCGCAGAGCAGAGTGTGGCGGGTTATGTCGGCGTGCACAAGAAGACACTCAACATCAAGGATGTCTACGACGAGCAGGAGTTGGCCAGCCATAGCAATCATTTGCGTTTCTTGCAGGAGGTCGATAAACGTACGGGGTATAGAACCAAGCAGATGCTCATCGTGCCGATCCTCGAAGAGGACGACAGTCTGATCGGCGTCATTCAAGTCATCAATAACAAAGCGGGCCTGCCTTTTTCCTCGCTGGTGGAGGAGGGCTTGCAAGAGTTGGCGCAGAGTATGGCGGTCGCGTTACGTCAACGCCAGAAGACCAGTACGATAAAGACCAAATATGATTATTTGGTGAGTGATGCGGTGCTCTCGGCAGCCGAATTCGAATTGGCGACACGCACTGCCAGACGCAAGGGCGTCGATGTCGAAGAAGTGTTGATCGATGAGTTCCAGGTCGGCGTGCCTATCTTGGGCAAGGCGCTATCCAGCTTCTTCGGCGTAGAGTACGAGCCTTTCAAAGCAGACCGGATCAAGCCCAGCGACCTGCTGCGCAATCTTAAGCGTGAATACGTCGAGAGCAGCCACTGGGTGCCGATCGAGGAGAATCAAGAGGGCATTGTGATCCTGACCACGGATCCTGAGCGTATCCAGGCTTCGCGCATCGTCAACAACATTTTTTCCCGAAACAAGCTCGTCTATAGGGTGTGTTCGCAGCGTGAATTCAGGCAAACGCTGGATGCGTTCTATGGCGGAAGCTCTAGTGCGGATGGCACGGGTGGCTTCGCGATGGATGAATCGTCCATGGATGATCTGCTCTCTAACCTGGGAGCAGATGACGAGGAGGTCGCCATCTCCCAGGACGATGTCAGCGCGGCCGCGGATAACGAACTCGTCAAATTGGTGAACAAGATCATCGTCGATGCCTATCGTATGGGTGCCTCCGATATCCATATCGAGCCGGGTCCGGGCAAGATGAAGACGCAGGTGCGCGTGCGCAAAGACGGCACATTGATGAACTACATCGAAGTCCCCTCCACTTACCGCAATGCGCTGGTCACGCGCCTGAAGATCATGTGCGACCTGGATATTTCCGAGAAGCGCAAACCGCAGGATGGCAAGATCAAGTTTAAGAAATTTGGCCCCTTGGATATCGAGCTGCGTGTAGCTACGATACCGTCGCAGGGCGGGGTGGAAGACGTGGTGATGCGTATCCTGGCGTCCGGTGAACCTTTGCCGCTGGAGCAAATGGGTTTCTCGGCGCGCAACAACGAGTTAATCAAAACAACCGTGACCAAACCATATGGCTTGTTCTTTGTGTGCGGCCCGACCGGCTCCGGTAAGACCACCACCCTGCACTCCATCCTGAAATACATCAACAAGCCCGAAACCAAGATTTGGACGGCGGAAGACCCGGTCGAGATCACGCAAAAGGGTTTGCGCCAAGTGCAGATCAACAAAAAGGCCGGATTGGATTTTGCGACGATCATGCGCGCGTTCCTGCGTGCCGATCCCGATGTCATCATGGTCGGTGAGATGCGTGACAAGGAGACGGTGTCCATCGGTATCGAGGCGTCCTTGACCGGTCACTTGGTATTCGCCACTTTGCACACCAACAGCGCGCCGGAATCCATCAACCGCCTTTTAGATATGGGCATGGATCCGTTCAACTTTGCCGACGCCTTGTTGGGCATATTGGCGCAACGCCTGACGAAACGATTATGCAAAGACTGCAAAAAGCCGCATGTGGCGAGCGCCGAAGAGATTAAATCGATGTTGGCCGAATACAGTATCGAGATGGCCAACACCACCAGTTGGAAAAAAGATCCCAATGCCGCCATGAAAGCGGTCTATGCCGACTGGACCAAGACGTTCGGCGACGACAAGGGCCAGATACTGTTATACGAACCGGTGGGCTGCGACAAATGCACGGGGACGGGATATCGGGGCCGTGTCGGTTTGCATGAGTTATTGATAGGCACCGATGTCTTGAAGAAAGGGATACAGGAACACGCTCGCGTCGCCGAATTGCTGGCGATCGCCTTGGAAGAAGGGATGCGTACCTTAAAGCAGGACGGCATAGAGAAGGTGCTGCAAGGCATCACTGATATGCACCAGGTGCGGGCTGTCTGTATCAAATAAATTCATGCATACGACTACTACCTTGCGGGATCGCCTCAAAGAGCTGAATGATATCGGCATCGCATTGTCGCGCCAGCGTGATATCAACAGTCTGCTGGAAACGATACTGGAAGCCGCCAAGCGCATCACCCATGCCGATGCCGGAACCCTGTATCTGCACGAGATGGACACCCAGGTGTTGCGTTTTGAGATATTGCGCAACGATTCATTGCACATCGCCATGGGCGGCACGAGCGGCGTGCCGATTACCTTTTACCCTATTCATCTATACGATGAGTTCGGCCAGCCTAATCACGCCATGGTCGTCAGCCACTCGGCCCTGACCGGCGAGACGGTCAACATCCCCGACGCGTATACCGCAGAGGGATACGACTTCTCCGGCACGCAGAAATTCGACAGCAAGACCGGCTATCGCTCGCAATCCTTTTTGGCCGTACCGATGCGCAATCACGAGGAAGAAGTGATAGGTGTGTTGCAACTCATCAATGCCCGGAATCAGGAAGATGGAACGATCGTGCCCTTCTCGGTGGACGATCAACAGTTGCTCGAATCGCTCGCCTCGCAGGCGGCCATCGCCCTGACCAACCGTCGTCTGATCGCGCAGATGGAAGAGTTGTTCGAATCTTTCATCAAGCTCATCAACACCGCCCTGGATGATAAGTCCCCCTATACCGGCGGGCATTGCGAGCGCGTTCCTGTGCTCACCATGATGTTGGCGGATGCGGTGAATCGCACCACGGAAGGGCCGTTGAAAGACTTCGTCATGACGGACAAGGATCGCTACGAATTGAAGATCGCCGGCCTGTTGCATGACTGTGGAAAGATCACCACACCGGTACACGTGGTGGATAAGGCGACCAAGCTGCATAGCCTGCTGGATCGTATCGAACTGGTCGATCAGCGCTTCGAGGTGTTGAAGCGCGATAGCGAGATCAGCATGTTGCGCAGTCTGGGTAGTCAGCCTGGCGCAGCGCATGCCGCACTGCGCGTCGAGCATATGGAGTGGCTACGTCAATACGACGACGATAGAGAATTCCTGCGTTATTGCAATGTGGGTAGCGAATTGATGTCGGTCGAAGCGCAACAGCGTGTCAGGAAGATCGGCAAGTACCGCTGGAAGAACAGTGCCGGTGTGGAAGCGGATTTTTTGAGTGCGGACGAAGTCGAGAACCTGACCGTACGCTCTGGTACGCTGACAGCTGCCGAGCGTCAGATCATCAATCACCATATCGTCGTCACCATCAAGATGCTGGAAGCGCTGCCCTGGCCCAAGCACTTGAAGAATGTGCCGGAATATGCCGGCGGCCATCATGAGCGTATGGATGGCAAAGGCTATCCGCGCGGCTTGAAACGTGAGGATATGTCCGTTCAGGCCAGGGTGATGGGTATCGCAGACATCTTCGAGGCCTTGACGGCCAAAGACCGGCCTTATAAAAAAGGCAAGACGCTTACCGAATCATTGACCATACTCGGCAGGTTCAAATTGAACGGGCATGTCGATCCCGATCTGTTCGATGTGTTCATCCGTGAAAAAGTCTATCTGGATTACGCGCGTAAGTTCTTGGCACCTGAGCAGATCGACGAAGTGGATTTGAGTCAGATACCCGGGGTAGTTGTGTGAGGTGTAGCGGCCCGGATTCGAGTGCGGGAAATAGATTATCTAAGAATAAGGGCAACACATGATGAAGATGCACGAAGGGTACACCTTGATCGAATTGAGCATCGTGATGGCCATCATCGGCATATTGGCAGCGCTAGCGATCCCCGCGTATCAAAACTATATGGCTAGAGCCAAGGTTGCCGAAGCGATCTATGCCGGAGACGCCGCCAAATCCCAGGTCAATGAGGCGTTCCAATCGAGCGGACTGGATGGGCTCGCCAAATTTCGGACGGGTTTCAATGCGGACCATGCCGCCAATGTTTCCAAGTATGTTGCCAGCATCGTGGTCGATCCGGACGGCGTGGTCTGGGTGACCACCGGCGTTGCGGCTAGCGGTTTGCCTGGTGATGCGCAAGGCAAACGCGTCGCGTTCACCCCGTTCGCCGCGCTGGCTGCGGCACCATCTGGCGCCAAGCAAGCTGGATTACAAGTCGGCTCGGTAGGCACGCTAGACTGGGCATGCGCCTCCGCCTCAGATGCAACGGCACAGTCCAGATTGCAGGCGGGTGCAAAGCTAGGGAATCTCCCGGCCAAGTTCGCGCCACTGGAATGTCGGTGAGGTGATTGCTATCCATCGCAGTGCAATGACAGTCAGATGGTGTAGATGAGCTGACGAAAAACGTCACTTATTGGGTAATTATCGACCGCAGGGTGTCATGCAACTCAAACCCATAAAAACATTATTCCTTATAGAACAGTGGCTTTAAATGCTGGCATGGCTATTGCTCTATAGTCAGCGACACACACAGTCGTGTGTTGATCAAAGTCTCAGATGCTGCGTTTGGACGTTTAGGCTTTGATCACCTCATTAAACAAAACTTAAGGAGCTTCATATGAAGAACATTCAAAAAGGTTTTACATTGATCGAACTGATGATCGTGGTTGCGATCATCGGTATCTTGGCAGCGGTAGCGATCCCTGCTTATCAGGACTACACCGTACGTGCAAAGGTTACTGAAGCCGTATTGGGCGGCGATGCAGCCAAGGCACAAGTCAGCGAAGCGTTCCAGACCGATTCCAGCGCTGGTCTGATTGCGTTCTCCGGTATCTTCAATGCTGCCAATAGTGGCGCCGTGAACCCCGTTTCGAAATATGTGCAATCCATCCAAGTAGCCCCATTGACAGGCGTGATCACCATCGTATTAGCCGGTGCATCAAGTGGCTTGCCTACCGATGCTCAGAACACACAGATCGTGTTGACGCCTTTTGCTTCAATTGTAGCTGGTGGCGCAAAAGTGGCTACGTTGAGTAATGCTTCGATCGGTACCATCGATTGGGCGTGCGCATCCGTAACCGCTGCAACTGCTAATACTCGTTTGTTGACTGGTGCGACTCTGGGTAGTCTACACCTTCCAAGTATGTACCTGCAGAGTGCCGTTAAGCTTAACGCTTAGCTAAGCAACACTTGTAGTACGTAGCAACTAAAAACCCTGCCTTCTTGCGAAGGCAGGGTTTTTTACGTCTGAGGATTACCGCTGCGTTTATTTTTTCCCGCTCGCATCCGCCATGTCGCGCAGCTCGCGCAGATCGCTCTCTATAGTGGACATCTGGTAGAAGCTGCCACCGGCTTGCTGGGCGAGTGGCTCGTCAGTGGCGCGCGTTGTCTTGTCCGGTGTAGCTATAAGCGACGGTGGTACTAGAAGAATAATTCAACTTGCGCCTGGGTTTTGGTGTTTGATTTTTATAAAATCTTACTTTATAGTAAGGAGCCTAAAAAGGAGAATGCTATGTCCACTGCAACTTTAACCAGTAAAGGTCAAATCACCATCCCGGCCGTGGTGCGAACGGCACTCGGTGTGGTCACAGGCGGGCGGGTTGAATTCGTACAAATTGAGGCTGGCCGGTTTGAAATTGTTGCCGCTACTCAATCGGTCTGTTCGTTGAAAGGCATGGTGCGCAAACCAAAATCCGCGGTCTCGATAGCGCAAATGAACGCGTTGATTGAAGCACGTGGTGCGACGGCAAAGTGATCGGTCTAGATACCAATGTGTTGGTGCGCTATATCGCGCAAGACGATGCCAAGCAATCGCTGCTAGCAACGCGGTTAATTGAGTCGCTTAGCGCGGATGAGCCGGGTTATGTCAGTTTGGTTGCAGTAGTCGAGTTAGTGTGGGTGCTGATGGGTTGCTACGGCTCAAGTAAAGCCGAGATTTGCGCGGTGTTAGAAACGTTGTTGCGTACGCAAGAGATTATTGTGGCGAATACCGATACGGTGTGGAAAGCGGTGCGGGTATTTAAGGCGGGCAAGGCTGACTTCGCGGACTGCTTGATCGAACGGTCTGCACATGAAGCAGGATGTCATCATACGGTGAGTTTCGATACGGATGCGGTTAAACATTGCGGGATGCAAATGCTGATGTAACAAATCCATTTGTTTTGATTGCGCAACCTCACGTTGAGTACGTGAGGTTTTTTACGCTTATTTTTTGCCGCTCGCATCCGCCATGTCGCGCAGCTCGCGCAGATCGCTCTCTATAGTGGATATCTGGTAGAAGCTGCCACCGGCTTGCTTGGCGAGCTCCAATTGTTCGATGGCAGCGCGCAAATTGCCTTGCCAGGCGTAGCTATAGGCGAGTGCCTGATGTTGTTCCAGAGGCAAGCCCAGCACCTGATAGGCATGGGCTTGCAGGTTATACAGCTTGGTGTCGGCCGGGTAGCGGTTGATGCGGTCACTCAACAGCCGGATGGCGGTGTCGGCCTGACCAGACTGCAATAACAATTGTGCATAGTCGTAGATTAGCGCGCGGTGTTGCGGATGATTCTCCACAGCGACCTTATAGAATGCCATGCTGTCCGCATCGTTCTTGGCGGCCAATTTGACTTGCCCCGCCAGGGTGTCGACCAAAGCATTACCCTTTACCTGGCCATTCAACACGGTCATCTCTTGTGCGGCCTTGCTCACTTCATTGTTGCGTAGCAGGGACAAGATCAAGCCATAGCGTTGTGCGACGGGATTGCCGAATTTCTTGTCGGTCAGGGCATGATTGAAATAGCTGAGGGCATCGCTGGTGGATTTCTGTGCGGCGATGAGTTTGGTGCGCACCAGCTGAAAGTCCAGGCTGTCCGGTATCAGGCGATAGGGTTGTTTGCTGACGCGGTTCTCAATATCGGCTATCCGTTCGCTGGTGATGGGATGGGTGCGCAAATAGTTGGGCGCATTGCCTTCCAGCAGGCGGGTGGCGCGCTGCAGACGTTCCAGGAACTCGGGCATGGCGTGGGTATTGAAGCCGGATTTCAGCAACAAGTCCAAGCCGATGCGGTCGGCTTCCTGCTCATGCACACGGGTGAAGTCCAATTGCTTTTGCACCGCTCGTGCCTGAGCGCCGACGATGGCGGCCTGAGACGCTTGCGGGCTATTGCGCGCCGCCAGGATCGCCACCGCGATGGCGGCCATAGACGCAAGGCTGTCGCCCTGAGTGCCGCTTAACAGGCGTGCGTAATGGTGTTGCGTGACGTGTGCGATCTCGTGGCCGAGCACGGAGGCCAATTCCGACTCCGATTGTGTGGTGAGCAACAAGCCCGCATTTACGCCGATGAAACCGCCGGGTATGGCGAAGGCGTTCACGGTTTCGTCATTCATGGCAAAGAACTCGAAGTTCAAGGCGGGCTCGGTGCTGTTCGCGACCAAACGATCACCAATCTGATTCAAGTAGTCATTGACCTCGGGGTCATCCAGGAATTGCCGGCTGGCGCGTATCTGCATCATGCTCTGTTGCCCGATCTGGCGCTCCTGGAGCGGCGTCAACACAGCTTGCGAGACATCGCCCAGGTCGGGAAGTCCTTCGGCGCTAGCCTGTTGGGCGAGGCATAGGAGTACTAAGAGGGTGAGTTTCTTCATGGACGCCATGATAATGGATTTGGGCTTACACAATCGAGGACTGCTTTGTAACTGAAAATGGCAAAGCGCAGGGGAAGGGCGGCGTCAAGCCGCGTTGGTTATGGACTTTGCCGCGTAAATTGAGCAGAATTCGCATCCATTCGAATTTACTAATATTTAAGGAAGCATGATGGCTGATTTCAAAAATATCACGGTCGCGGAATTGCAGGCCTTGTTGCAAAGCAGTCCGCCCAAGCTGGTGGATGTGCGCACCGATGCCGAAGTGGCGCGTGGCAAGATACCGCAGGGCGATGTGCTGCCATTGCATCTGATCCCACTGCGCTTGAGTGAGTTGGATAAGCAGGCCACCACGGTGTTCTACTGCCAGATGGGTGGACGCTCTGCCCAAGCTGCGGCCTTCGCCGCCGCGAATGGTTTTACGGACGTGTATAACTTGCAAGGGGGTATCACGGCTTGGGCGCATGCAGGACTACCCGTCGCATGAGTGATTTCGATATCGAACTAGACGTGCGCCAACTGGCGTGTCCTTTGCCGATATTGCGCGCAAAAAAATCCCTGTCTGCCATGACTAGTGGTCAGGTGTTGAAAGTAATGGCCACGGACAAAGAGGCCCCGAAAGACTTCGAGGTGTTCTGCCGCCAGACGGGCAACGAGTTGTTGTCGTCAGACGTGCATGGCGACGAGTTTATCTTCCACATCCGCCGCCGCTAGCGATGGTCATTCCCGCGCAGGCGGGAATCCAGCGATTTTATTCAAAATGCTTTTGATTCTGTCTCCGCGTTGCGGAGAATTTTAATTGACTGGATTTCCGCCTAAGCGGGAATGACGCTAACCTAACTTCTTGCGCTGTGCCTGCAACTGCACCACGGTCGCGCTGAATTCTTGCATGCGTTTCTTTTCTTGCTCGACCACAGCCGCCGGCGCGCGGGCGACGAAGCTCACGTTGCCGAGTTTGGCGGTGGTCTTGTTGATCTCATTGCTGAGACGGGCGATCTCCTTGTCGAGACGCTCACGCTCGGACGCGACGTCGATCTCCACTTTGAGCATCAGTTTGAAACCGCCCACGATGGATACGGGGGCGTCACCTTCAGGCAACTCGGATACCACCTGAATCTCGCTGAGTTTGGCCAAGCTGCTGATGTAAGGCGCGAGGGTGTTCAGCACCGTGGCATCGCCGGCGGCGATGAGCGGCACGCGTGTCGCAGGCGACAGGTTCATCTCGCTGCGCAGGCTGCGGCAGGCGTTGACGATCTCTTGCAGCAACCCGACAGCGGCGCTGGCCGCCGCATCGATCTTGCTGTCATCCGCCTTGGGATAGGCTTGCAGCATGATGCTGTCACCATGCTGGTTCGCCATTGGTGCGACCGATTGCCACAATTCTTCGGTGATGAAAGGGATGATGGGGTGGGCCATGCGCAGGATGGTCTCCAGCACACGCACCAAGGTGCGGCGGGTGGCGCGTTGCTGAGCTTCGTTGCCGTTGGACATCTGTACCTTGGCCAGCTCCACATACCAGTCACAGTAAGTGTTCCATACCAGTTCATAGATAGCGCGCGCCGCCATGTCGAAGCGATAGTCGGCAAAATGTGTCGCCATCTCGGCCTCGGTCTTCTGCAGTTCGCTCACCATCCATCTGTCGGCGGCGGAATATTCCAGCGGCAATGCTTCGTCGAGGCCGACATCCTTGCCTTCGCAATTCATCAGCACGAAGCGTGTGGCGTTCCACAGCTTGTTGCAGAAGTTGCGATAGCCTTCGCAACGTTGCATGTCGAACTTGATGTCGCGGCCGGGCGAGGCGAGCGAGGCAAAGGTGAAACGCAAGGCATCGGTACCGAAGGCGGCGATGCCGTTGGGGAATTCCTTGCGGGTGCGTTTCTCGATCTGCTCCGCTTGTTTGGGATTCATCAGACCGGTGGTGCGCTTTTTGATCAACTCGTCGAGCGTGATGCCGTCTATCAGGTCGATAGGGTCGAGCACGTTGCCCTTGGACTTGGACATCTTCTGCCCTTCGGCATCGCGGATCAGGCCGTGCACATAGACATCCTTGAAGGGGATCTTGCCGGTGATGTGTTTGGTCATCATCACCATGCGCGCCACCCAGAAGAAGATGATGTCGAAGCCGGTGACCAGTACCGATGATGGCAGATATTTCTGCACGAACTCGTTCTGCGCGTCGAACGGCTTGTCCATCTCCCAGTCCAGCGTGGAGAACGGCCATAGTGCGGAGGAGAACCAGGTGTCGAGCACGTCGTTGTCGCGGTCGAGTTGGCCTGCATAACCGGCCTTGTCGGCCAGTTTGCGCGCCTCGGTTTCGTCATGGGCGACGAATACCTCGCCGTTCACGCCATACCACGCCGGGATCTGATGACCCCACCACAGCTGGCGCGAGATACACCAGTCCTGAATGTTGTTGAGCCACTGGTTGTAGGTGTTCACCCAGTTCTCGGGATGGAACTTGATCTCGCCTGAGCTCACGCATTCCAGCGCCTGCTCGGTGATACTCTTGCCTTCTGGGCCGGCCTTGCTCATCGCGACGAACCACTGGTCGGTGAGCATGGGCTCGATCACCACACCGGTGCGGTCGCCGCGCGGCACTTTGAGTTTGTGCTTCTCGGCCTTTCTCGAATACGCCCGCCGCCTCGAGATCGGCGACGATCTGCTTGCGTGCGGCGAATCTATCCATGCCTTGATATTGCTTGGGTGCATGCTCGTTGATTTTGGCATCCAGCGTGAGGATGGAGATCATAGCAAGCGCATGGCGTTGTCCTACCGCATAGTCATTGAAGTCATGCGCAGGTGTGACCTTGACCACGCCGGTGCCGAATTCCTTGTCGACATAGTCATCGGCGATGATGGGGATGCTACGGTCGCACAGTGGCAACTGTGACATGCTGGCCGATGAGATGTTTGTAGCGTTCGTCTTCGGGATGCACCATCACCGCCACGTCGCCCAGCATGGTCTCGGGTCGAGTGGTCGCGACGGTGAGGATGTACCGCTGCTGTCCGCCAGCGGATAACGGATGTGATACATGAAGCCGTCCTCTTCTTCCTGCACCACTTCGAGGTCGGACACGGCGGTGTGCAGTTTTGGATCCCAGTTCACCAGACGCTTGCCGCGATAGATGAGGCCTTCGTTGAACAGCCGTACAAAGGTCTCGGTGACGGTCTTGTTCAGGTCTGCATCCATGGTGAAGCGTTCGCGCGACCAGTCGGGCGAGGTGCCGAGACGGCGCATCTGTTGCGTGATGGTGCCGCCGGAATATTCCTTCCATTCCCATACTTTCTCGATGAACTTCTCGCGGCCCAGGTCATGGCGCGACACGCCTTGTGCGTCGAGTTGGCGTTCCACCACGATCTGCGTGGCGATACCGGCATGGTCGGTGCCCGGTTGCCACAAGGTGTTGTCGCCCTTCATGCGGTGATAGCGCGTGAGCGTGTCCATCAGGGTCTGGTTGAAGCCGTGTCCCATGTGCAGGGTGCCGGTGACATTGGGCGGTGGCAACTGGATGCAGAAGGAATCGGTCTTATTCGCATCTAATCCGGCCTTGAAATAAGCGGAGGCTTCCCACTTGGGATACCAGTGCGCCTCTACGTGTTTGGGCTCGAAGCTTTTGGCGAGTTCGTTATTTTTTTTCTGTTCCATGGTGTTGTCTGATAGCGCCTGTAGGGCGTGAAGGCCGGTCGAGTGGGGCGGGATTATAACAAGCCGCACACCTGCCGGCTAATGGACTGAGTGGCGCGGTTTATTTTTCGCTGTCGGAAGGGTGGAGAACTTTGCGCAACAACTCGGGCAGTTCTTCTTTGAGTTCCAGTATGGCCAGCTTGACGGCCTGATGGTGCAGTAGTTGCAGATGCCTATCCAGCTTCTCGGTGAAGACCGACTCCAGATGGGCCGTGAAATGATCAAGCAGAAGTTGCATCTCTTGCTCGGTGATGTTTTTTTCTGCCACGACTGACGGGGGTGTCTCGGCAGGCTGGGCGGGAACATCCAAAATCAAATCGGCGGGCGCTGCTGTCGAGTCCACCGCGGGTGCGAAGGGTGCTTCTGGTTCGGCAGTCAGAGGTTTGGCCAAACCTGCGGCAGGGACGATCTCGGTGAGCGTTGGGATAGTGAACGTCGAGCCATCTGGATGGATGATGTCCGTCAGTACCGGCAGATCGGTGGGCAAGGATGGGGATGTCATGGGGTGGCTTTGGCGCTTAGGTCGAAGTGACGCAACTCATAACCACGATCACGATAGAACTTGAATCGTGCGCGACCGCGCACGCTATCTGGTTCGTCCGAACCGACGATCTCGATGACGCGCTCGAAGCGGCTAAAGTAGTTGGGTGTCTCAGCATGCAGGCTGATGAGCAATTCATGGTGGGGAAATTTTTCCTCATCCTGTGCCAGTAGTACCGGGGTGCGCTCGGCTTCTGCATTGGTGCTGCGACAGTGCGGAATAAAGGACGCTGCTTGAAATTGCCAAAGTAGCCGGTCCAGATTGTCGCAAGTGTGCTGGTCGGGTGTGCTGAGCACCACACGCACGCCGTTCCGCAGTGCTTTCTGGCTCAACTGACAAGCCGTGCGTAGCTTGTCGGGCGAGCCGGTGTAAAAGTCTACTTTGGTCACTTCGCCGCCGCGCGATCGATGAGGTACTGCGTCAACAAGGGCACAGGACGCCCGGTCGCGCCTTTGTCCTTGCCGGATTTCCAGGCTGTGCCGGCGATGTCCAGATGCGCCCAACGGTAGTCTTGGGTGAAGCGCGACAGGAAGCAGGCGGCAGTGATGCTGCCACCCGCGCGTCCGCCGATGTTCTGCATATCGGCGAAGTTGCTGTCGAGCAATTGCTGGTAGTCGTCCCACAAAGGCATGAGCCAGGCGCGGTCATGTGCGTAATCACCCGCGTCCGCCAATTCCTTGGCCAATTTATCTTCATTGCTGAACAAGCCGGTCGCCACATGACCGAGTGCGATAACGCAGGCGCCGGTGAGGGTGGCGATGTCGATCACCGTATCCGGTTCGAAGCGTGCGGCATAAGTCAGCGCATCGCACAACACCAAGCGACCTTCGGCATCGGTGTTGAGTATCTCTATGGTCTGGCCAGACATGCTCTTGACGATGTCGCCGGGTTTGCTGGCTGCGCCATCGGGCAGGTTCTCGCTGCTCGGGATGATGATTACGACGTTCAGCTTCAATTTCATCTCGGCGATGGCTTGCAGGGTGCCGAGCACGCTGGCCGCGCCACACATGTCGTATTTCATCTCGTCCATTTCGCCGCCCGGTTTGAGTGAGATGCCGCCGCTGTCGAAGGTGATGCCTTTTCCAACCAGGACGATGGGTTTCTGTTTCTTGTCCGCGCCCCGGTATTCGAGCGTGATGAGTTTGGCGGGTTGTCTACTACCGTGTGAGACCGACAACAGCGAGTGCATGCCCAACTTCTCCATGTCCTTCTCTTCGAGGATGGTGACTTTGAGTTTGTGCGTCTTGGCCAGCGTCTTGGCTTGATCGGCAAGATAGGACGGAGTGCAGATGTTGCCGGGCAGATTGCCCAGCGTCTTGGTGAGCGCTATGCCGCTTGCAGTGGCGCTGGCTTGCACGAGTGCGGTTTGCGCCGCCGGACTGGGCTTTTCTGTGCTGGCTAACAAGATCTTGCGCAGCGTGGGTGCATCGGCGGGCTTGCTTTTGAGTTGGTCGCAACGGAACGTCGATTCGGCCGCGAGCAATACACACTGTTTTATCTTCCAGGCTTGGTCGCGCCCTTTTACGTTCAGGTCAGTTAGGTAAAAAGCCGCATCTTTGCTGGCGGTCTTGTGGATCGCATCCAAGCTGGCGCGCACCGTTTCGATAAACTGCGGGGCAGAAAAATCTGCGGCTTTGCCCAAACTTACCAGCACCACCCGCTCTGCCACGATGCCGGCTACATGATGTAATACCAAGGTGCTGGCGAGTTTCTCGTTCAGGTCGCCGCGCGCAATCACGTCGCTGAGGTGATGGTTGGCGGCTCGATCCAACGCCAGTGCGGCAGGGGAAAGTTTGCCACTGGCATAGACACCGACCACCACGCAAGCACTGCGCTGTTTTTCCGAACTGCTTTGTTTTATGCTAAATTCCACGTGCCGCTCCCCAAATCATATCTAACGTACCAATGCCCGATTATCCGCAATCTCCGTCTATAAAGTCAAAGCAAGTGCATGCGGTGATCTTTCAGCGCGCCTTGGTGCGTGAATTCGCCAACAACGGTTTGCTGCTTTTTTCGGTATTGTTGGGCATCGTCGTCATCAGCCAGCTTATCCGTTTTTTGGGTGAAGCAGTGAGTGGTCGATTGGCCGTGGATGGGGTGTTGGCATTGCTTGGGTTCAGTGCGATGAACTACTTGCCGGTGCTGCTTTCCATCAGTTTGTTTTTATCTATCTTGCTGACGCTGTCGCGCAGTTATCGCGACAGCGAGATGGTGGTGTGGTTCGGTTCTGGTATCGGACTGACACGATGGATACGCCCCGTGCTCTGGTATGCCTTGCCGGTGGCGGCTTTGATCGGCTTATTGAGCCTGGTGTTGTCGCCATGGTCATTGCATAAGGCGGATGAGTTCAAGCGAGGCTTGGAGAGCCGCGATGACGTGACCGCTGCGACCCCCGGCACCTTCCGTGAATCCAAACAGGCGGATAGGGTTTACTTCGTGGATAACGCCGAATTGGGATCGAACCGGGTCGGGAATATCTTTGTCCAGTCCGAACAAAATGGAAAATTGGGCACGATGATGGCCAAGCAGGGCTTGCAAGAAACTCTGCCTAACGGTGACCGGTTCTTGGTGTTGTTGCATGGGACGCGCTACGAAGGGACACCCGGACAGCTGGATTATCGTGTGCTGGAGTTCGATCGTTATGCCATGCGCATAGAGAGCTCGCCGAGCAAAGATATGCTCCCCAACTTGAAATCGATATCAACGCTGGAGTTGTGGCATGACCGAACTTCCTGGCACGCATCCGAGTTGGAATGGCGCATCGGTTTGCCGCTCAGTGCCGCGATATTGGCATTGTTGGCAATACCCTTGAGTTACGTGAATCCCAGGTCTGGACGTTCGTACAATTTGGTCGCGGCGCTGATCTTGTACATGATTTATTACAACATGATCAGCGTGACCAATTCTTGGGTCGGTACGGGAAAGATCTCGCCGACATTGGGGCTGTTGGGTATACACGGTCTGATGTTAGGACTGGTGACGGCTCTTTTCTATTGGCGCATGACGTTGTTTTCTATGAGCAGGGTGTTGCGTAAATGAATATCCTGACGCGTTATTTGGGGCGGGAGATCTACTCGGGTATTGCACTGGTGTTCGGTGGCCTGATCCTGTTGTTCGCGTTCCTCGACTTTGTCAATGAATTGAACATCCTCGGGCAGGGGCAGTATCGTCTGGCCTATGTGTTGCTATATGTTGCGCTGACCATACCCGGGCATGTTTACGAGCTGTTTCCTGTGGCTGTGCTAGTCGGGACGATCTCGGCGCTGGTGCAGATGGCTGCCAACTCGGAGCTGACTGTCTATCGGGCATCCGGCACCTCACTCACGCAGATGATCTTGGCCTTGTTAAAGATCGCCATTCCGCTCGTATTGCTTAGTTTTATTTGTGGCGAGTTCATCGCGCCGCCCAGTGAGCGTATGGCGCAACAATTACGCCTGAAAGCGCGGAATCTGCCGGTGACCCTGCAGGAATTCCGTTCGGGTGTATGGGTGAAAGACGAAAAAAGTTTTGTCAATGTCAAGAATGTGATGCCTGACAACAGCCTGCACAATCTCGCCATCTATCGTTTCGATGACGCCTATCATCTGCAATCAATCATCAATGCTAAGAGCGCAACCTTCCTTGAAGAAGGTCGTTGGCAGTTGGCGGATGTTCTGGAAACTCGTTTTGAGAAGTCGACGACGACCGTCTATGCTGCGCAGCAACAAGACTGGCATTCGGCGCTTAACCCTGATCTGTTGAATGTGTTGCTAGTCGTGCCCGAACAGATGTCGGCCGCGAATCTGTATCAATATGTGAGTCATCTGCGCGACAATCACCAGCAAAGTGCGCGCTATGAGATCGCCATGTGGAATAAGTTGATCTATCCCTTAGCCGTTCTGGTGATGATGATCCTGGCCTTGCCGTTCGCGGGGCATCAGCATCGCTCCGGGGGGGTGAGTGCGAAGATGTTCATGGGGATCGTGCTGGGTCTGTCTTTTCACTTTTTTGGTCGGCTATTCGCCAGTTTGGGCGCGCTCAACAACTGGCAGCCTGTGGTGAGTGCCAGTGCCATGACTGTGCTGTACCTGCTTATTGGTGCGCTGATGCTTTGGCGGACGGAGCGGCGCTGACAGCCGGAGATTGATTTTCCGGCTTCGGTTGTGTGACCATCGCTTTTACCTGTTCGCGCTTCTCCGGGGGAACCTTGCTGAACGCGGAATATTTTTCCCGGGCAGCTTTGCGTTGTTCAGGGGTGAGCTTGCTCCATAAGACCAGACGTTTTTGCATGCGTTTTTGTGCCTCAGGTGCAAGTCGAGGGTATTTTTTCGCCAACGCAAGAAAGTTGGTCTTTTGGGGCTCAGTCAAGCTATCCCATGCGGATGAGAGCGGGGCAAGTGCCTGCTGCTGTTGAGGCGTCAGGGTCTTCCATGGTTCTGCAGCGCAGAATGTGGAAACCGTTAGGCAAGTGACGATAAAACCTATCTTTAGTGTGTTGCGCATACTCGAAAGTCAATCCCTGTCAGTCTAAGAATATTTCTATGGGTAGTTCGTCGGTCAGTATTTCCACATCAAGGTCTATCATTTGCTGATGATGGTTGTGTTGCACCCAGATGCTGGCGCCACTCGCGATTCCTAAAACCAAGAAGGCCGCCAGTATCCATTGCTGAATAGTGTGAGGAAGCAGATGGCTAGTCCAGCGATGGCCTGCAATTTGTAGTGTGTGTATGCGAGCGGCCTGTCTTTGCAGCGCTTGCGCACGAGCTTGTTGCAGTGAAGATATTGTCCCCTCGTCCAAATCTTGCGTGCTCTGGTTGAGGATTTGAGCTATTTTCTTGGGGTCTAGTTTTGTCGTCATGGTAGTTCGACTCCTTTTGCTTTTAAAGCGATCGCCAAGGCGTGGGTGGCGCGTGAACAGTGCGTTTTGACGCTACCCTCAGTGCAACCCATGGCGGTCGCTGTTTCTGTTGTATCCAGCCCTTCCCAGTAACGCAGCAGGAAGGCTTCTCGTTGACGTGCCGGCAGGTCGCGAAGTGCATCTTCCACCAATGCGATCAGTTGTTTTTGCTGAAAAGAAAGATGCGGGGTAGGTGGGCTGCTTTGATTGTCATCATCTACAAGCACATCCAGAGGGTCGAATTCTTCATCCTGGTTCTTGGGTTGCAAAGATGAGAATAGGCTGGTCCAGGCATTGCGCACGGATTGCCGCCGGTAGTGGTCGCGGATGGTGTTCTGCAAAATGCGTTGGAACAGCATGGGGAGCTCTTCAATGGGCTTGTCCCCATATTTCTCGGCCAACTTGAGCATTGCGTCCTGAACGATGTCCAGCGCGATGTGCGTATCATGAACGGCAAAATTCGCAATCTTGTATGCGCGTCGTTCTACGCCAGTTAAAAATTGGCTTAATTCGGCTGGGCTGTTCAGTTTAATCACCTTTTCAAAGAGCGTGCATGGTAACAAATTGGCGTGGATGCTGCATGTAACCATGTCCATATCGCAGCAAAGGTTGACCAAAATCGCATGAAGCTTTATCTTGTGCGGTCTTTTTGGCTTAACTTTTAGGGTGTTTGTGATGGAGTTGACGGGCGCAGAAATCGCTATCCGCTGTTTGCAGGAAGAAGGGGTCGAGTACCTCTTTGGTTATCCTGGCGGGGCTGTACTACATATTTACGATGCGCTGTTTCAGCAGGAGCAAGTTAAGCATATCTTGGTGCGCCATGAGCAGGCGGCGATTCATGCTGCGGATGGGTATGCGCGCTCTTCGGATAAAGTTGGTGTTGCATTGGTGACATCAGGCCCGGGGATCACCAATGCGGTGACAGGAATCGCGACAGCGTATCTGGACTCTATCCCTATGGTGGTAATCAGTGGTCAAGTCCCCAGTTATGCGATCGGTGAGGATGCGTTCCAAGAGGTCGATGCAGTGGGCATTACCCGCCCCTGTGTGAAACATAATTTCTTGATCAAAGACGTGAAGGATATTGCGACGACGATCAAGAAGGCTTTTTATCTGGCTCAGTCTGGTCGTCCCGGCCCGGTCTTGGTGGACATCCCTAAGGATATCTCCAACCAAAAGACTGAGTTTGTCTATCCTAAGAGCGTCAGTATTCGTGCCTACAACCCGTTGGGTAAGGGGGATAGTACGCAGATCAAACGAGCTGCGCAGATGTTGCTGGAAGCAAAGCGCCCCATGATCTACGCAGGTGGCGGTGTCGTGCTGTCTGGTGCTGCGCCGCAGTTGACCGATCTCGTGCGTTTGTTGGGTTTCCCCTGTACCAATACTTTGATGGGGTTGGGCGGCTATCCTGCGACTGACAAGCAATTCGTCGGGATGTTGGGTATGCATGGCACGTATGAGGCCAATATGGCAATGCAAAATTGCGATGTGCTGGTGGCTATCGGTGCGCGTTTTGATGATCGCGTAATCGGCAATGTCGAACATTTTGCCGAAGTGCCACGCAAGATCATCCATATCGATATTGACCCTTCCTCTATCGCGAAGCGTGTCAAAGTGGATGTGCCTATCGTGGGTGAACTCAAGCCTGTACTGGATGAGTTGTTGGCTGTATTGCGTACCAGCAAGCAGAAGCCGGATGCAACGATTCTTGCCGACTGGTGGAAGCAGATCAAAGAGTGGAACGTCAAGGGCGGCGGTCTGCGCTATAAGAATTCGACCGAGATCATCAAGCCGCAGTTCGTGATTGAATCGCTGTACAAGATCACGCATGGCGATGCCTTCGTGACTTCCGATGTCGGTCAGCACCAGATGTGGGCGGCACAGTATTACAAGTTCGATAAACCGCGCCGCTGGATCAACTCGGGTGGCTTGGGCACGATGGGGTTTGGCCTACCTGCCGCGATGGGTGTGCAATTAAAGAATCCCGATGCGACCGTTGCCTGTGTTACAGGTGAGGGCAGCATCCAGATGAACATTCAGGAATTGTCGACGTGCAAACAGTATCACCTGCCCATCAAAGTGTTGTCCTTGAATAATCGCTACCTAGGTATGGTGCGTCAGTGGCAGCAGTTCTTCCATGGTGACCGTTATTCGGAGTCGTACATGGATGCCTTGCCCGATTTTGTGAAATTGGCCGAGGCTTATGGTCATGTCGGTATGCGTATTGAGAACCCGGCCGATGTCGAGCCGGCTTTGAAGGAAGCCTTCGCGCGCAAGAAGGAACTGGTGTTCATGGACTTCCAGACCGACCCTAAAGAAAACGTGTTCCCTATGGTTCCGGGCGGAAAAGGACTGTCGGAAGTCGTGTTGTCGGAGGACTTGTGATGCGTCATATCATTTCTTTATTGATGGAAAACGAAGCGGGTGCGTTATCCCGAGTGGCTGGATTGTTCTCCGCGCGCGGTTACAATATCGAGTCTCTCACAGTCGCTCCGACCGAAGATGCGACGTTGTCACGTATGACTATTGTGACCCGTGGCTCGGATGCAGTCATCGAACAGATCACCAAACAGTTGAACAAGCTCATAGATGTCGCGGCTGTGATGGACCTGAGCGAGGGAGACCATTTGGAGCGTGAACTCATGTTGGTCAAGGTGCGGGCGGAAGGCCAGGGCCGTGACGAACTCAAGCGCATGACTGACATCTTCCGTGGTCGTATTCTGGATGTGTCGTCACATACCTATACCATCGAACTGACCGGCACGCGCGCCAAGCTGGATAGCTTTTTGCAGAGTATCGCTCCAGACCTGATTCTGGAAACGGTGCGTACTGGGGCTTCTGGCATCGGTCGCGGCGAACGAATTTTGAAGCTGTGATTTTTTACTGATTTTTTATTTAAATTTTTTACGAAAGAGAACGATATGAAAGTATATTACGACAAAGACGCAGACCTCTCCTTGATCAAGGGCAAGCAAGTGACCATCGTCGGTTACGGCTCACAAGGCCACGCACATGCGCAAAATCTGCGTGACTCTGGTGTGAATGTCACAGTCGGCCTGCGCAAGAGCGGTGCTTCCTGGAAGAAAGCAGAAGCTGCCGGTCTGAACGTCGCTGAGGTCGCAACGGCTGTAAAGGCTGCTGATGTAGTGATGATCCTGTTGCCGGATGAGAACATCCCAGATGTCTACAACAATGATATCGCCCCTAACATGAAGGTTGGCGCTGCCTTGGCATTTGCTCACGGTTTCAATGTGCATTACAACCAGGTCATTCCTCGCACGGACATCGACGTGATCATGATCGCGCCTAAGGGCCCAGGCCACACCGTGCGTTCCGAATACCTGAAAGGTGGCGGCGTTCCTAGTTTGATCGCCGTGTATCAAGACCAGTCGGGCAAGGCACGCGACATCGCATTGTCTTATGCCGCTGCAAACGGCGGTACCAAAGGCGGTGTGATCGAGACTAACTTCCGTGAAGAAACCGAAACCGACTTGTTCGGCGAACAGGCTGTGTTGTGTGGGGGGGCGGTTGAGTTGGTGAAGGCGGGTTTCGAGACATTGACTGAAGCAGGTTACGCACCTGAAATGGCTTATTTTGAATGTCTGCACGAACTGAAGCTGATCGTGGATCTGATGTATGAAGGCGGTATTGCGAACATGAACTACTCCATTTCCAACAACGCAGAATACGGGGAATACGTAACAGGTCACCGCGTTATTGCCGATCAGGCACGTGCCGCGATGAAGGAATGCCTGACCAATATCCAGAACGGTAACTATGCCAAACAGTTTATTTTGGAAGGTCGTACCAACTATCCGGAAATGACTGCGCGCCGCCGTTTGAACGCTGAGCATCCTATCGAAAAAGTGGGTGCGCAATTGCGTGGCATGATGCCTTGGATCACTAAAAACAAACTGGTCGACCAATCCAAGAACTAAAAAACGTGAAGGGGGCGGGTTAAGGGAGTCGGGTAAAACCTTCACGCTCTGAACCCGCCCCCTTTCCCTTTTGATTCCCCTGACTGTGAACAGTCTTCTTATTCCAGCACTACTCGCGTGGGGTGGTTTTTTAACGTGTCGGCGGCCAAGACTAGCTTGGCAATGTTGGCGCAAAACGGTTAATCTGCACCCATGGATGAATTCAATACACGTAAACCGATGACTTTGCGCAAGCGCGGCATCTATCTGCTCCCCAATCTATTCACGACGGGAGCTTTGTTTGCGGGCTTTTTTGCCATCGTCCAAGCGATGAATGGACGCTTTGAGGTGGCCGCTGTGGCGATCTTCATCGCGATGGTGTTGGATGGGCTGGATGGGCGTGTGGCTCGCCTCACGCACACCCAAAGCGAGTTTGGCGCGGAATATGATAGTTTGTCTGACATGGTCTCATTCGGTGTCGCGCCTTCGTTGGTGGTGTATGAATGGGCACTCAAGGGTTTGGGTAAGTGGGGTTGGTTCGCGGCTTTCATCTACTGCTGTGCAACTGCACTGCGTCTGGCGAGATTCAACACCAATATCGATGTCGTCGATAAACGTTATTTCCAGGGCTTGCCCAGCCCGGCTGCAGCCGCATTGGTTGCGGGCTTCGTCTGGGTGATGCTGGATTACGGCGTCAGCGGTGAAACCGTGCGTTGGTATGCGGCGGTGATCTCTGTGTTCGCAGGTCTGAGCATGGTCAGCAATCTGCCGTTCTATAGCTTCAAAGATTTCAATATGCGTAAAAGCGTGCCGTTCATCGTGATATTTATGATCGCCATCTTTTTCATGCTGGTATCAAGTTATCCGCCAGGGGTGTTGTTCGGTTTGTTTCTGGTCTATGCCTTATCTGGTTTTATCATGTGGCTGGTACGCAGGCGCAACAAGAGCAAGCCGATTGCATGAACTTATAAAACTGGTAATATCGCGCTCATGCATTTTTCCACACATATCGCTCTGCTTCATTCCACGTTCAGCCTCTTGGCTGCGCTGCTGCTGCGCGGCGCGCGCTAACTATCCCCCACCAAAAAATGTAAGCAAGCGCGGCGATATTTAATAGCGTCGCAGGATAAATCTATTTGCAATGGAGTCTGTCATGACTGATAAATTGATAATTTTTGATACCACTTTGCGTGATGGAGAGCAGAGTCCGGGTGCGGCTATGACACGCGACACCAAAGTGCGTGTAGCACGTCAGTTAGAGAAACTGGGCGTGAATGTTATAGAAGCGGGTTTCGCAGCGGCGAGTCCGGGTGACTTTGAGGCCGTAAAGGCTGTGGCGGAAGCCATCACAGGGTCGACTATTTGCTCATTGGCGCGTGCCAGCGAGAACGATGTGCGGCGTGCCGGCGAAGCAATCAAGCCTGCCAAAGCTGGACGTATCCACACCTTCATCGCAACCAGCCCCATTCATATGCAGCACAAGTTGCGTATGAGCGAGGATCAAGTCGTCGAGCGTGCCGTTCAAGCTGTGAAGTGGGCCTTGGAGTACACCGATGATGTGGAGTTTTCGGCAGAGGATGCGGTACGTTCGGATATGGATTTCCTCGTGCGGGTGTTCGATGAGGTCATCAAGGCCGGAGCCAAGACGATGAATGTTCCCGATACTGTGGGCTATTCGATTCCATTCGCATGGGGTGAGCGTATGCAGCAGTTGATTGCGCGCGTGCCGAATGCCAACAAGGTGATCTGGTCAACGCATTGCCACAACGATCTGGGCTTGGCTGTCGCCAACTCATTGGCGGCGGTACTGAATGGGGCGCGTCAGGTCGAGTGCACCATCAATGGTCTCGGTGAGCGTGCAGGTAATGCCTCGTTGGAAGAGGTCGTAATGGCCGTTAAGACACGCCGTGACATCTTCAATCTTGAGACCAGTATCGACACAACGCAGATCGTGCCGACATCCAAACTGGTGTCGAGTGTCACGGGGTACCCAGTACAACCGAACAAGGCTATCGTGGGTGCGAATGCGTTTGCGCACGAGTCCGGCATACATCAGGACGGTGTACTCAAACATCGCGAAACCTACGAGATCATGAGTGCCGAATCGGTGGGATGGAATGCAAATAAACTAACACTTGGTAAGTTGTCCGGGCGCAATGCCTTGCGTCAGCGCTTCTCAGCTTTGAATATCGAATTCGCCAACGAGGAAGAATTCGTCGCCGCATTCAATCGTTTCAAGGAATTGGCGGATCGCAAGCACGAGATCTTCGACGAAGACTTGCAAGCATTGGTGAGTGACGAGGCGGTGAGCAAGGTCAGTGAGCATTACCGTTTGGTGTCGTTGCGCGCGCATTGCGAGACCGGCATTCTACCGGTCGCAAAAGTAGTGATTAGTATCGGCGAAAAACAACAGGATGCGGAAATGCAGGGCGGCGGGCCGGTGGATGCGACCTTCAAAGCAATCGAACAGATTGTGTCCAGCGGGACCGAGCTGCAACTGTATTCGGTGAATAACATCACCAGTGGCACGGATGCGCAGGGCGAAGTGACGGTGCGGCTCTCCAAGGGCGGGCGCATCGTCAATGGTCAGGGGGCGGATACGGATATCGTGGTCGCATCGGCCAAAGCCTATCTGAACGCCCTGAACAAGCTACACAACAACGCCGAACGCGCCCATCCCCAGTTGTGATTTGAGAGTGTTTGGTCGCTGAATAAAAAAGCGCGCCTAGGCGCGCTTTTTTATTGCGGGCTGATTACGGTTTTGCATCGCGTGCCAATGCAACCAACGCAGCGCGTGCTTGTTGAGCGTCCATTACTCCCTCAGGGAAATCGATGCGCAGGATATCGCCATCAGCACGCATATCGAAACCATCGCAATCGATACCTAACATCTTCACGTCCAGTACGTCGCGTTGGTGTACGAATCTGCAGTAATGGCGCATGGTGTCCAGATGGTCGGCATTCATATGCTCAATGACGCTTTGCTCTTGCTCGATGAGCGGGTAGGGAGGTACGGCGTATTGCCCCATGTTCACCCAGTGGATTTTTCCAAAGCCGCCTATGTAACGGATGGCGACGGGGTGGATGCGGTAGAAGGAAAAGTCGTGCATCTGGAAATAACTTTCGGCCTCGGGGAAGTAGCGCAGGTAGCGCGCTCCCGCCTCGTCACAATCTGTGACGAGGCGGGCATTGCCGAGTAAGGTGATACGACCCTGGGTCTGTATCTGTGGGTCACGCTGATCGTGTGTGATGAGACTGACACGTGGGTCGGCCAGAATGTTCTTGGTATGCTCGGCAAGGCCGCTGATGAGGATGAGCAGACTGCCGTCATAATCAGTCAGGTAGGGCGTGATGGAGCCGAAAGGAAAGCCCTCAAACTTCTTCGACAGCGTAGATAGCACGCCATAGCGATGGGCACGCAACATCTGTCTGGCTTCAATGGCATTATTCATATTGTCCTCAATTTGAAAGTTTTAAAGCAGTACTGGCGAGTCGTTTGCCGAGCGCGATGCACAGTTTCTTTTCGGCATCTGTGATCTGCGCATCGCTGGTGAGCCCCGCGACATGGCTGGCGCCGTAAGGAGTACCGCCACTTTTTGTGTTAGCGAGCTCTGGTTCGGAATAAGGTAGGCCGATGATGACCATGCCGTGGTGCAGCAGGGGCAGCATCATCGACAGCAAGGTGCTTTCCTGGCCGCCGTGCATGCTGCTGCTGGACGTGAACAGTGCGGCAGGTTTGCCGACCAGTGCGTGCTGCATCCACAGACTGCCGGTGCCATCCCAGAAGTGCTTCATCGCGGCGGACATATTGCCGAAGCGGGTCGGACTGCCAAGCGCCAGTCCGATACACTCGGTGAGGTCCTGTAGCGTCGCATAGGGGGCACCACTATCTGGGATGGATGGCGAGGTGGCTTCGCATACGGTGGACACCTTGGGGACGGTACGTAGTCTTGGTCGCACACCACCAATCTGCTCTATGCCGCGAGCGATGAATTGCGCCATTTGTCGTGTCGCACCATGTTGGCTGTAATACAGCACTAGGATTTCTTTGTCGGTTATCATGTCAGGATTATAAGGAATGCGTCACTCTATGCGGAAAAATCTGCACGATATCTGGAGTCTGTTGCGCTTCATCGCAAAGCGCTTTCAGCAAGACCATTGCGGTCAGGCCGCTGACAGCCTGACTTTCACCACGCTATTGTCCTTGGTGCCGATGCTCACCATCACGCTGACGATGTTCAGCACCTTCCCGGTATTCAATGATTTCTCCATGCAGATAAAAGCTTATCTGTTGGACAATATGATGCCGGATAAGGCGGGAGCAATCATTTCGCACTACGTGGAGCAATTCGCAGAAAGCGCAACGCGACTCAAGACGTTTGGTATCGCTTTTTTGGCGGTGACCGCCATGCTGATGATGATGACGATAGACAAGACTTTCAACGTGATTTGGCGCGTGTCGCGTCCGCGACCTTTGGTAAAACGCCTAGTGGTGTACTGGGCGATACTAACGCTTGCTCCTCTGTTGATCGGAGCCAGTCTGTCACTCACCTCCTGGTTGATAGGCTTGTCTATGGGTTATGCCCAGAACATCCCGGCATTCGGAGTGGAGGCATTGAAGATATTGCCTACGCTGTTCACCACGATGGCGTTCGCCTTGCTGTATAAATTGGTCCCCAATCGTTATGTGCCAACTGCACACGCGTTAATAGCGGCAGTGGTCGCGGCGGTTTTATTTGAGGCGATGAATCGTGGCTTTGGTCACTACCTCACGCATTTTTCGACCTATAAATTGGTCTATGGTGCGTTTGCCAGCGTGCCTATCTTCTTGATGTGGATATATATGTCCTGGCTGATCATTTTGTTCGGTGCGGTGATCGCCGCTTCGCTTTCACATTGGCGTATGCAAGATGTCGAGAATCAACCGCCTATCATGGATATGCTGCGGTCTTTGCAGATGTTGCATATGTTGTCGCAAGGTTTGCGGCAAGGTAGGGTATCGACCTTTTCTGATTTATCCAGAAAGTTGTGTGTCGGACATGATGCGCTGGAGCATATGCTGGATATCTTGCAGGAGGCTAAGTTGGTATGCAAAGCCGAGGGTCAGGGCTGGGTCATGATGCGAGATGCGGAACACATACGTGTCACCGAGTTGCTGAGATTGTTCGCACTGGATCGACGTGCCTTGAGTCAGTTTCAGCAAAATGAACCGATGCAGGAATGGTTGGCGAACAGCGTGGAGCAGATGGAGAAAAATATGGATATCTCGCTACTGGAGTTGTTTGAAAAATGTCCCTGACCAGCTTGCCCGTACTAGGATTTTGCTATTTAATGCGCCACGTTTTTTATCGTTAGGGAACCATCGTGAAATTATTAGAGAGTTTGTTTGAAGGTGCATTGTGGAATAGCCGCTTCGTCATTCTGACCGCAGTTATCGGCAGTTTGTTTGCGGGTATTGCAATCTTCTACATGGCCACAGTGGATGTCGTGTATCTATTTCAACATGCTTGGCACTACGCAGACAGCAACCTGACCGACGAGGCGCGCAAATTGCTGCACGACAGTACGGTGTCGCATATCGTTGAAGTGGTGGACGGTTATCTGTTGGCGACCGTGATGCTAATCTTCTCGCTGGGCCTGTATGAGCTGTTCATCAGCGATATTGATCAGGCGCATGGCGAAAGGGCTTCCAGCAAGATATTGGTGATTCACAGTCTAGATGATTTGAAATCGCGCTTGGCTAAAGTGATCTTGATGATCCTGATCGTTACGCTATTTGAGGAAGCGATCAATATGCATATCGCCACTCCACTGGATCTGGTGTACCTTGGGGCGAGCATTGCATTGATCGCGCTGGCATTGTATTTGAGCCATGCCGCTGAGAAAGGCACCCATCAGGACGAAACGTCGCATGATCAGTCTACGGGCCACTAAAGTTTTTCACGATGGGCTAGTGGGGCTGTGCTTGCTGATGGCAAGTACGGTTTACGCAGGTGACTTTACGGTCAAGGATGTACAAGGGAATACCCATCATCTGGCCGCCTATCATGGCAGGTGGGTGCTGGTGAATTTTTGGGCGACGTGGTGTTCTCCTTGTCTGAGCGAAATCCCCGAATTGAACCATCTGCACGACACGCATCGAGAGCTTGTGGTGATTGGTGTGGCCATGCAGTCCGGATCAAGTTCCAAGGTGAAAGATTTTGCGGCGGCGCACCATATGACTTATCCGGTCGCCATGGGTAGTCGTGCAATTGTCGAGCAGATCAGTGCGGCGGCTCGGCAAACCGAAGAACTGGAAGTCTTGCCCACCAGCTACTTATTCGACCCTAAGGGTGAGCTGGCTTATGATCAGGCAGGTGAGATTTCAGCCAGAACCATAGAAAAATATTTGAGCAGTGATAAACCTAGTTTGCCGCGATGAATTTCGTGACGGTGGGGTGGGGGAGTGCCCAATGGTTGTGCCAGGCAGCTCGTACCAAGTTGGGATATTGAGGTTGGCCTAAGCTGCCGTTATAGCGCCCCAGTGCGCGGAACAAATCTCCTTTTTCTATATCCAGATAATGCCGCAGTATGGTGCAGCCATAGCGCAGATTGACACGCAGGTGGAACAGGTTCTGTTCGCTGGTGCCTATCTCCTTCACCCAGAACGGCATGACTTGCATATAGCCGCGCGCGCCCACACTGGATACCGCATATTTCTTGAAGCCGCTCTCCACCTCTATCAGTCCCAGCACCAGTTCAGGGTCCAGCCCCGCACGTGTGGCTTCGTAATGCACCGTTTTGAGCAGATCCATTCTTTCTTCAACATCGGGCACACGCTTGGTCATGCGCCTAGACATCTTGCTCAGCCAAGAATCGGCTTCGTATTGGGTGGCAAAGGCGAGTTTGGGGGCCGCTTGATCCGAGACGCTGCGCTGTAACACTGCACGCACACTGGCGGAAAGCGGGGAATACAGCTGCCCACCGGCGTTTGCCCCGGTGGCGAAAATAAAACTCGCCAAACTTGTCAGTATGGCTAAGTGTGAGGATAGTTTTTTAACTTTCAGTCGCATACTTTTGATTTTAGGAGCTCCACCACGTTTTGCAATGCAATACTTTGTGCGGCGTCATCACGACGGCCCTGATATTCCACCATGCCATCCTTCAAGCCGCGATCACCGACTACGACGCGATGGGGAATTCCTATCAGCTCCATATCCGCGAACATCACACCGGGACGTTCATCCCTGTCATCCAGCAACACCTCTATCCCGGCCGCTTGCAGCTCACCATAGAGTTGCTCCACTGCATCGCGTACTGCTACGCTCTTGCCCATACCGATAGGCACGATAGCCACTTGGAAAGGCGCGATGGCGGTGGGGATGCAGATGCCGCGCTCATCAAAATTCTGCTCTATCGCCGCCGCGACGATGCGTGAAACACCGATGCCATAACAGCCCATTTCGATGATTTGCGCCTTGCCTTGTGCATCCAGATAGGTGGCTTTGAGGGCCTCGGCGTACTTGGTGCGTAACTGGAAGATGTGGCCGACTTCGATGCCGCGGCACAGTTCCAGTATGCCCTTGCCATCCGGCGAAACGTCGCCTGCGATCACATTGCGGATGTCCGCAACCAGATCTGCTTCGGGTAGATCGCGTCCCCAGTTCACGCCGGCGGTATGGAACTTCGGCTTATTCGCACCGATTACAAAATCACTCATCGCCGCCACGGTATGGTCGGCGATGACACGCACTTTGCTGCAGTCTATGCCGACCGGCCCTAGGAAGCCGGCAGGGCAGTTGAAGAACTCGCGCAGCTCATCGTCGCGAGCAAAGCGGAAATCGCCCAGTCCTGCCAGCTTGCTGACTTTTACTTCGTTGAGCGAGTGATCACCGCGTAGCAGCATGATGTGCAGCTGCTCATTGGCGACCAAGGCCAGCAGCTTGACGGTGCGCTGCAAGGGGATGCCCAGCAGTTCGGCGACCTGCTCGCAGGTGGTTTGTTTGGGGGTGTCTACATCGCGCATCATTTCGGTTGCAGTTGCGCGGGGTGCGCTTGGTGGCAGGGCTGCGGCCAGTTCGACGTTGGCTGCGTAGTCCGAAGTCGGGCAGAACGCCAAAGCATCCTCACCAGAATCTGCCAATACATGGAATTCATGCGAGCCCGATCCGCCGATGGCGCCTGTGTCGGCAGCCACGGCGCGGAACTGCAAATCCAGACGCGTGAAGATGCGGCTGTAGGTCTCATACATGATCTTGTAGGTCTGTTCCAAGCTGGCGAAATCGGTATGGAAGGAATAAGCATCCTTCATCATGAACTCACGCGCGCGCATCACACCGAAGCGTGGACGAACTTCGTCGCGGAACTTGGTCTGGATCTGATAGAAGTTGACCGGCATCTGGCGGTAGCTCTTGATCTCGCGGCGCGCGATGTCAGTAATCACTTCCTCGTGGGTGGGGCCGAAACAGAACAGATTGTTATGTCTGTCGGTAATCTTGAGCATCTGTGGGCCGAACACTTCCCAGCGACCGGTTTCCTGCCATAGTTCGGCGGGCTGCACGGCGGGCATCAACAGCTCTATTGCACCGCTACGGTTCATCTCTTCACGGACAATGGCCTCGACCTTGCGCAAGGCGCGTAAGCCTATGGGCATCCAAGTGTATAAGCCGCTGGAAAGCTTTTTGATATAACCAGCACGCACCATCAGTTTGTGGCTGGGTAACTCGGCTTCAGTAGGGGCTTCTTTCTGGGTGCTGATGAAAAATTGGGAAACACGCATGATTCTGGCATCACTAGGTAAAAAACAAGGGCGCGATTCTACCGCGTATGCACGATACTCGGTATCTTTGCGGTAGATGAGCTTTCCATAAAAGGCGAAGTATGAAAGAATCCGCGCATTGAAATTAACCGAATAGAGTGGCAAATGATAGACCGAGACGGCTATAGACCGAATGTCGGCATCATCATCACCAATGATAAGAACCAAGTGTTCTGGGCGAAGCGGGTAAGGCAGCATGCATGGCAGTTTCCGCAGGGGGGGATCCAGCACGGCGAGAACCCCGAGCAGGCCATGTATCGTGAGTTACACGAAGAAGTCGGGTTGTTGCCAGAACATGTCAAGATACTCGGACGCACCCGTGAATGGATGCGTTACGATGTCCCGCAGAGCTGGAGCAAACGTGATTCGCGAGGTATCTATCGCGGTCAAAAACAGATTTGGTTCTTGTTACGTCTGATGGGTCGTGATTGTGATGTGTGTCTGCGTGCTTGCGGGCACCCGGAGTTTGATGCGTGGCGCTGGAACGATTATTGGCTGGATATCAATGCCGTGATCGAATTCAAGCGCGAGGTTTATACGCAGGCACTGAACGAACTGGTGCGTTACCTGCCGGATGTGAGCAAGCATCTACCGCGCTGATGTTTGACAAAATTTTGAATACCTACTTTTAAGGAGTCTTAACCATGAATAAAGAGTACGCCGCATTGAAATCCTCACCGCTCAAGACCGGTTCGAATTTTGTTCGTCCGGTGCAAAAACTGCCCGAACACGTCAAGTTGGCAAGTCCCGCGTTGGACGTGATGACAGACTTGAACAAGGTATCGGTCATCAGCGTGCGCGCCAAGACTTCGATGGATAAAGCCAACGCCAAGATGATCCGTTACGGCGTACGTCTGTTGCTGGTGCTGGATGACAATGACCAAGTGGCGGGTTTGTTGACTGCGGCTGATGTGCTGGGTGAAAAACCCATGCGCTTCCTGCAGAACATGGGTGGTACTCATTCGGATATTATGGTGCGCGACATCATGTCCACCCAGCAAGATTTGGAAGTGTTGAACATAGAAGATGTCAAAGCCGCATCAGTGGGTAATATCGTTGCCAGCCTGAAAAAAGTCGACCGACAACACGCTCTGGTGGTGAAAGAAGATGCAGCAGGCAATCAAGCAGTTTGCGGATTGTTCTCGCTGACACAGATTGCCCGTCAATTGGGCGCTCAGATCCAAACCTTCGAATTGGCGCGCACCTTTGCTGAAATCGAAGCAGTGATCGCACAAGGTTGATCATTTCCATTCGTCTTTCCAGCAGGGGTAGGGTATGAAGAGATTGCTTCAAGGTATGGTGTTGGGTCTGAGCTTGCTGGCACTGAGCGCTTGTTCTTCGACCGAGGGCGGTAAAGGCTCGTTCTCTGGTGATGACATGCTGCACTACACCGCCCCCGCGATGAGTGGGCAGACTCCGGTAGCGAACGGTATCGCGATACGTATAACCCCTTTTACCGACAAGCGTGAGGAGAAAAATTCTCAACGTTTGGGCGCAATGACGACACGTGTGTTTGGCTTGAGTGGCAACTCTCTGGTGCTTGATCGAAATGTGGCGAGTGTTGCGACCGATGCGTACAAGCGTGGTTTCCGGAAAGCCGGATTCGAAGTATTGGACGATGGCGCGACCAAGATGCCGGCATTCGAGCTATCGGGTGTCGTGCAGAGACTGACGATGAATACCAAAGATCGTGATGAGATTGACATCGCCATTGAAACCAGCTTGACGGACATGGCTACCGGAAAAGTCATCTGGTCTGCCTTGGTCACCGAGAAGAGTGACCGCTTTGCCGGTGTGGCCGGGAATTCCAAGAGCGATCTGGTCAGTTATCTCAATCGAGGCATGGGTGTTGTTGCTGGTAAAACAGTCGATGCGGTGAATGCCTTGCTGATGGCGTCCTACCCGGCGTTGTTCAATCTGACCCCGGGCACAAAATCGATAGCCGGCGTGACGGTGTACAGCGCACCTATCGTTCCGGCAGTGGCAGTCGCGGCGCCCGTTGTAGCAGCTCCTGCAGTGGCAACACCGGTGGTTACCGTTGTGACAACCGGGACCTTGCGTTTGAGTAGCAAACCGACGCGTGCAAAAGTCTATCTGGACGGTATCTACTTCGGTCTGACACCTTTGCATGCTGAGATTGAAGCGGGGGTGCATGAAGTGCAAGTAAAGCTCGATGGCTATAAATCAGTCAGTGAGAAAGTCTCGGTGCGTAAAGCCGATACTACGGAACTGGAATTATCGCTAAAGCGTTGATCAGTGTTGCTGATATATCGATAAAAAGCCCGCGTCCTGCGGGCTTTTTATCGTCTATTGAGAATGCTGCTGGGCCTGATGTTCCGCGCACACCCAGTCGGATAACTGTTGCAGTATGTATTCGACCTCGCCGATAGCGGGAGATACGTGCAAGTTCAGGCGGGGGTGCTGCATCTGGATTGCAGCGATGAGATTGGGCAGGTCTTGCTTGAGATGCCCGCCGCGTGCCAAGAACATCGGTATAAGCGTGATGTCGTGCACACCTTGCGATTCAAGCGCATCGATCACATCCGCCAGTTTGGGTTGCATCAACTCCAAAAAAGCCAAGACCACTTTGGTGTCTGCTTGTTGGGATCGGACACGTTCGCATATCTTTTCAAAGGGTCGTGCCCACTCCGGATCCCGTGCGCCGTGGGCGAACAGAACGATGGCAGATGACATCAGTGTTTGCCGGTACTACCGAAGCCGCCTGCGCCACGTTCGCTCAAGGGAAACTCATCGACGATGTTGAACTCGGCTTGCATCACCGGCACGATGACCAGTTGCGCCATGCGCTCCATAGGCATCAGCGTGAACGGAATCTGACTGCGGTTCCACAGCGAGACGAAGATCTGCCCCTGGTAGTCCGAATCGATCAAGCCCACCAGATTGCCTAGCACGATGCCGTGTTTATGGCCCAAACCCGAGCGTGGCAAAATCATCGCCGCGTAGCCAGGGTTGGCGAGATGTATGGAGATGCCGCTGGGGATGAGCTCGCATTGCTTAGGTTGTATCACTATGGCATGCTCGATGCAGGCGCGCAGATCGATACCGGCAGAGCCATTGGTCGCGTAATTGGGCATGTTCTCATGCAGACGGTGATCCAGCACTTTGACATCGACTTTCAGGTGTTTCATTGCTTCTCTCCTAGAAAACGTTGAGCGATATGCTGCATGAGTTGTCGGGCAAGGCTCAGCTTGTCGCCACGCGGTAAAGGGTGGCTGCCCTGGTCATCGAACAGCACCAGTTCGTTTTCGTCACTGCCGATGGCGTGTTGCGCGATGTTGCCGACCAGTAGCGGCAGTTTTTTCGCGCGGCGTTTTTGTTCGGCATATTCATAAAGATTCTCGCTCTCTGCCGCAAAGCCCACGCAGAACGGCGCTTGGGGCAGGTTGGATACGAACGCCAGAATGTCAGGATTGGGGATGAGTTGCAGCGTCAATGCCGCATCGCTCTTTTTGATCTTTTGCTCGCTGACCTGCGCCACGCGATAGTCCGCCACTGCCGCCACCGCGATGAAGATATCGCACTCGGCGACTTGATGTTTCACGGCATCAAACATCTGCGCGGCACTGGTGACCCCCATGAGCTGTGCGCCTACGGGGGTGTCCAAAGCGGTAGGGCCCGATACCAAGGTGACGTGCGCACCCAGTTCCAGCGCGGCTTGCGTGATGGCATAGCCCATCTTGCCGGAGCTGCGATTGGTAATGCCGCGCACCGCGTCGATAGCCTCGTAGGTCGGTCCGGCGGTGATGAGGATGTTCACACCTTTCAAGCGCTTTTCAGTGCCAGCGGGCTCGGTCTGTTTCAGTGTTGCGCTGATTTCGCCGGCCAATGCATCGGCCTCCAGCATCCGCCCCAACCCTTCTTCGCCACAGGCTTGCACGCCGCTGTCCGGTCCCAATATCTGCACGCCGTCCTTGCGTAGTTGTGCGATGTTGCGCTGCGTCGCGGCATTCAGCCACATCTCGCGGTTCATCGCGGGCGCGATGATCAAAGGACAGTTACGCGCCAGACACATCGTTGAAAGCAAATCATCTGCCAACCCATGTGCCAGTTTGGCGATGAAATCGGCGCTGGCCGGTGCAATCACAATGGCATCGGCGGCACGACTCAGATTGATGTGTGCCATGCCGTTCGGCACACTGGCATCCCATTGGTCGGTATACACCGGCTTGCCGGATAGTCCTTGCATCGTCGTCGTGGTGATGAAATGCGTGGCCGCTTCCGTCATTGCCACCTGCACTTCAAAACCGCGTTTGGTGAGCAGGCGCAACAACTCCGCCGCCTTATAAGCCGCGATGCCGCCGGTGATGCCGAGCACGATGCGTTGTTTTGATTGTTGTTCCATAATGCCGTGCATCTTACAAGATATAGACGGTCTGGCAACTAGCAACATAGGCGTAACAGTATGATGGCCGCTAGTTGATGCTTTCTTTTTTGATGACATCTGAGCGGAGGTTGCATGTCAATTACAGACTGGCCTGAAGGGGAAAGACCTAGGGAGAAGCTTTCACAGAAAGGCGCGGAGGCGTTGTCGGATGCGGAGTTGCTGGCGATATTTTTGCGCACCGGTGTGACAGGCAAGAGTGCGGTGGACTTGGCGCGCGAGCTGCTCAATCAGTTCGGTGACCTCACGCGATTATTTGCGACGGATGAAGAGACGTTCTGCAAAGTACATGGCATGGGCCAGGCGAAATATGTACAGTTACAGGCCGTGCTGGAGATGTCGCGGCGCGCCTTGCAGGAGACTATGCAACGCGGTGATGCGCTGAACTCGCCGCGTGCGGTGCGTGACTATCTGCAACTGTTGTTGGGAGGTCGGCAGCAGGAGGTGTTCGTGGCGTTGTTTCTCGACACTCAACATCGCGTGCTGGCGACCGAAGAGTTGTTTCACGGCACGCTCAGTCAGACCAGTGTTTATCCGCGCGAAGTGGTGAAACGTGCGCTGGCGCACAACGCCGCCGCAGTGATTCTCGCGCACAATCATCCTTCCGGTGTCGCCGAGCCCAGCTCCGCCGACGAACTCATCACCAGCGTGCTAAAGCAGGCTTTGGCTTTGGTGGATGTGCGGGTGCTGGATCATTTTGTGGTGGCGGGTGGGAGCACGCTGTCATTCGTGGAGCGCGGCTTGCTCTGATAAAAATTCACAAGGCAGTCATTCCCTCCCTCGCCGTGATGACAGGTTTTTTTGCCAAGGGATTATCCGAGGCAAGCGGATTGGAATGCAGCGCACCACCGCAGTGCTTGACTGCGGTGCATCGTGTGAAAAATGCACCAAACTGGTTCTCTCGTTGACGTGTTCCATTTCTTTAAAATCCCCCCTTCCATAATTGTCAGTCACTTAGGAAGGTGGAACGTATCTTGCTTACATTTCGGCTTTCGCACTAAAGGAGAGAATGATGGGAAGTTTGGCTACGGGAAATGACGCGCTATTCATATTGCTGGGGGCAATCATGGTATTGGCGATGCACGCCGGTTTTGCCTTTTTGGAATTGGGCACGGTACGCAAGAAAAATCAGGTGAACGCGCTAGTCAAGATCATGACCGACTTCGCGGTTTCGACGCTGGCGTATTTTTTCATCGGTTATGTAATCGCTTACGGCGTGAATTTCTTCACGGGTGCGGAGGAACTCGCCGCCAAGAACGGCTACGAATTGGTGAAGTTCTTTTTCCTGCTGACCTTTGCGGCGGCCATTCCCGCCATCGTTTCGGGCGGCATCGCGGAGCGTGCCAAATTCAATCCGCAGATGGCAGCCACCTTTATGCTGGTCGGCTTCGTCTATCCATTCTTCGAAGGCATCGCCTGGAATCACCGCTTCGGTATCCAGGACTGGCTGCATAGCACATTTGGCGCGGAATTCCATGACTTCGCCGGTTCGGTAGTGGTGCATGCAGTAGGTGGTTGGGTAGCGTTGGCAGCGGTGATGCTGCTGGGTGCAAGGCGTGGACGTTACAACAATGAAGGGCGCATCTCCGCGCATCCGCCATCCAGCATCCCTTTTCTGGCCTTGGGCGCGTGGATACTCACCGTAGGTTGGTTCGGCTTTAACGTGATGTCGGCGCAGACGCTCAACAACATCAGCGGACTGGTCGCGGTCAACTCCTTGATGGCGATGGTGGGCGGAACATTGACCGCCTTATGGTTCGGTAAGAACGACCCCGGCTTTTTGCATAACGGCCCCTTGGCAGGCTTGGTCGCCGTGTGTGCGGGTTCGGATCTGATGCATCCCTTGGGTGCGCTGGTGGTCGGTGGCGTGGCGGGTGGCTTGTTCGTGGTGATGTTCACCTTGACGCAGAACCGCTGGAAGATAGACGACGTGCTGGGTGTGTGGCCCTTGCATGGATTGTGCGGCGCATGGGGCGGTATCGCCGCCGGCATCTTTGGCCTTAAGGCGTTTGGTGGTATCGGTGGTATCAGCTTCATGTCACAACTTTGCGGCACTTTGCTAGGCATCAGCATCGCCTTTGCCGGTGGATATGCGGTGTATGCGCTGTTGAAGAAGACTGTCGGGATTCGTCTGGATGCCGAAGAGGAGTTTAACGGCGCCGACTTGAGCATCCATAAGATAACCGCAACGGCGGAGCGCGAGTCAGGTTGGTAACACGGCTGATGGCGAGGAATAAAGTCTGTCGGATGAGAGTAAAGTCAGTCGGAGTTCCTGATTGATGCAATTCGCTCAGATATTAGAAGGGGAATTTTCCCGTGGGTATCGAGGAAGACTACGAGTATTAAACCAATATTCTTCAGTCCTAAAATTTATGGAGAGCCTCCGTCAGGAGGTTCATAGCGGTGATACAAGTGGAATCCCGGATTCGGCAACCTTAGCTCTGGCAGCAGGGTTGCCGCTTGAGGAATTTGTTCAAAAATTCAGCCTACTTCCATTTCATAGGGCAGTTTGGCACATCAAACCAACTTGAAATCCCATATTCATTACTGGGAGTCAGGTTTCGTCGGCGCAAAATACCGCGTCATTAACCCACGCGGGTACGTTGCCACTCGTCAAGGGTGCAGCTACGCGCATTTCAAAGGAGCTCGCGATGCAAAAAATTGCATATTGCAAGCGCCATCACAAGATATATAATAAATATATATTTAATGAGGAGGTAATCATGAGCAATTTGCTTTTGAAATTCAAATCAAAAGACTCTCCTTATGGGGTGACGAGAGAAACCCTAAAGGCGCTGGCTGATGAAATGGATGTAAGTGAAACGATGGTAGTGCATCTTGCTATCTCCCGTTTTGCAAAAGAGGTTCTTCCTGCCTACGAGATCGATGACGGCCAGCTTACATCTGGAGACATCAATCGCATTCGAAAGGCTGCAGAACCAATGCTGCCTAAGGGCAAGGCAATCAACACGCGATCTTTGATTTAAGGAGAGATTATGTGGGAATTGCCGAGCTTAGGAGATATTGTCTGGTGTCACTTTCCGCAACGCCCTCGGGATGTTCCAGGACCAAAGCCTCGCCCAGCCCTCGTTTTTTCTGTTACAGAATACGAAGATGGGCATACGGTGAAGGTTGCTTACGGAACATCGCAGAAGGTTGATCGATTGAATGCTGGCGAATTTGCAATTCGAAAAGCAGAAAACAAAACTGCCTACGAAGTCGCCGGTTTGTCATACGACACGAAATTTGATCTTCGCAACATGGTTGAACTGCCGTGGAACGAGATATTTTTTTCCGTGCCGCCCAACCCATCCCATGGGCAAAGTCCAAAACTTGGAAGTCTGCATATCGGAATGCACAGGGCTCTCAATGCTGCTGCACAAGCCATCAGATAATAAATCAACACCCCCCCCCGCGCATCTTTGATGCCGGGGGGTTTCACTTTTATGGTGTTCTGAATTTAAGGTTTTTTGGCTAAAAATAAATGATGCCTTCCAAGCTAACTTTGCCCTTGGCCAACCCAAGGCGCATCGCCGGTGTTTTCTTATCCTGCCCAGCCAGACAGTAGTTGTAGAACACCCTGAAGATGCCCAGCATCTTCACGATAGTTTCCGGGTTGTACGCACTGTACCCATACCAAATGCGCCCGGCACCACTAGCTGAGCCGACCGGACGTTCAAGAATAGACAGTCTTCTACGCACCTGCATAAAGAAGCGATCAATGGCGTGTAATGATGCCTTATTGTAGAGCCGCGCCAGATGGTCTTCGTCGTAATCCTTATAGTCCGTCAGGTAGCAGACTGCTTTCTCAGGTTGTCAAACAGCGTCCAATACTTTCCACTAGTCAGCGTCCAATTGTTTCCACTTTTTCAGCCTTCTGAGGGCGATTCTTGCGCTGCTTGAAGCGGTAGGAATCATTGCCCGTTTCGAGGATCTCGCAGTGATGAGTGATGCGATCGAGCAAGGCTGTGGTCATCTTCGCGTCGCCAAACACTTGCACCCATTCGCCGAACGACAGGTTCGTGGTAATGATCAACGAGGTTTTTTCATATAGCTGGCTGATGAGATGGAAGAGCAAGGCCCCACCCGATGCTGGAAACGGCAGATAGCCCAACTCATCAAGAATGACTGCATCTACTAAGCAAAGCTGCTTAGCCAGATAGCCGGCCCGCCCCAGACTCTTCTCGCGCTCCAGTTGATTGACTAGATCGACGGCATTGAAGAAGCGCACGCGTTTGCCCTGATGGATCGCTGCCACTCCGATGGCTGTCGCCAGATGGGATTTGCCGGTGCCTGTACCGCCCACTAGAATCAGGTTGTGCGCAACTTCCATGAAGGCCGCGCTGGCCAGTTGCTCAACAACCGCTTGCGACAGTGGCGTCTCAGTCCAGTCGATGCCGGTCAGATCTCGATGGATCGGGAAACGGGCTGCTTGGAGCTGATAGCGCAGGCTCTTGAGTTGGCGTTCCGTCTGCTCGGCCGCAATCAGACGTTCAATCCAGACTTCTGGTCGATGGGCTTGCTTGGGCTTCTCGGCCTGCAGCTCACTCCAGGCGGTGGCCATGCCGTGCAGTTGTAGTGACTTCAAACTCGTTGCGTAATCAATGGACACTATTCGCTCCCAGCAGATAGTCGTAGCGCTGGCAATTGGCCAATGGTTCTATCCTCAAAGCAATGCCATCCGGCACATTGTTGACGGATACCGGTAAGTTGGGCGCCACGAGTCTGCGCAACTCATTCATCACGACCGGTGCGCTGACGACCCCGCATTCCAGTGCCAGCTCGCAGGCAACCGTCAGCGCATCCAGTCCCGTCTCGCCTGCCATCAGCAGCAGCTCTACAAAGGCACGATCCCCTTTGGGCTGCTTAAGAATTCGGTCGCGCACAGCCTGAATCGGCGTCGGCAAATCCCACGTCACGAACGGTGCACCATTGCGTAATGCCCCGGGCTTCTTCTCCAGTACCGGCAGGTAATGCCATGGATCGCATATCAATTGGTCACGCCCCAGCACGCGCGGATGCGCTGCAATCACTTCGCCGTGTGCCACGATGCGAATCTGATCGGCGGTGGTACGCACAGACACCGCCTGACCCGCGACGCTCGCTGGCACGCTGTAACGGTTGCGATCTACCCTGACCAAGCAGGTCGAGGACACGCGCATCATCTGCTCCACATAACCGTCGAAGTGGGCCGTGACAGGCCGCAGCAGCGACTGCTCGTCGGCGAAGCAAGCGGCGATGGTGCGCTGACTCTGCGTGGGATGAATGCGCTGTGCCAGTTCACGGCAACGGGTGGCGAGCCATTCATTGAGTTCCGCAAAAGAGGCGAAACGCGCCAGAGGGGTGAACAGCCATTCCCGTACATTGCCCACTTGATTCTCAACTTGGCCTTTCTCCCAGCCGGAGGCGGGTGTGCAGGCGACCGGTTCAAACAGATAGTGGTTGGCCAGCGTTAAGAAGCGCCGGTTGAACTGACGTTCCTTGCCTACGTATACGGTGTCAACAACGGTCTTGAGGTTGTCGTAGATCAAGCGGGCTGGCACACCACCGAAGAAGGTGAAGGCGCGACTATGCGCATCCAGCACCATCTCCTGCGTCTCTCTCGGGTAGGCCACCACGAACATCTGGCGGCTGTAAGCCATACGGAAGTGGGCCACCTTGATGGTCTGCATGATGCCGCCTAGTTCCACCTGCTCCTGGCTCCAGTCGAACTGGCAGGCATCGCCGGGTAGAAATAGCATCGGCACAAAGGCTTCAGTCGGCTTAGGCCCCGTGTTGCCTGATTTCCAGCGTTTGACGAAGCGCTGCACGCTGTCGTAGGCACCGATATAGCCGATTTCCTGCAAGCCTTCAAACAACCTGTGTGCACTACGTCGGCGCGGTCTCGAAAGTTTGGCTTCTTCCAATAACCATTGGGTTAGCTGCGCTTCAAATTGACCCAGCTTCGGCGAAGCAGGTTGCAGCCGCTGATACTTGGGTTCCTCGACAGTATTGAGATGTTTGCGTACCGTCGGGCGGGATAAACCCATCTCGCGAGCAATGGTCGAAACAGTTTGTTTTTGCACCGAATGGCGTCGGCGAATTTCGTAAATGATGTCCATGTAAAACACTCCAGATACCCCCGGCCAAAAAGCCGGATGGTTACATACTGAGGTGGAAACTATTGGACGCTGTTTCCACCCCTAATCTGGAAAGTGTTGCACGCTGTTTGACAGCTTGGAACCCCGACTCCGTGCGCAGTGATGATGTAGGTGTCTTGAGATGCGTCTTGGCCGAGAAGCGGTCTCCCGCGCTTTACGACATCTTTGGGTGCAACGCCATAGTTGCTGCAAGCCGGATTCTTACAGAAGTTGACCTGAATTCCATCGGTTTCGACTGGAATTCTGGTTGGCTTTTCTGCGGAAGATTTTGTGCCGGAAAGAAATGATAATGCCCTCTAGCTTTCACTGGAGGGCATTATAGACTACTTGGTTAAAAGCCTACACACCTTTACGGAACGGCTAGGGTCAACCTCGGGGTTTTTCATTCTGCGTCTAAACCAGATTTAAATGCGACGATTAACTGTCAGCCTAGTTTGTAACTGTATACCGCCAAATCTCAATCCCGTTCACCGCTGAAAGCCATGAGCAGATTCAGCAGGTTGATAAAGATGTTGTAGATGTCCAGATACAGGGTCAGGGTCGCCATCACGTAGTTGGTCTCACCGCCGTGGATGATCTGGCTGATGTCGAACAGGATGTAGGCCGAGAAGATCAGGATCGCGACAGCGGAGATGACCAGCGACATGACTGGGATTTGGAAGAAGGCGTTCGCCAGTGAGGCGATGACCAGCATGATCAGGCCGATGAACAGGAACTTGCTCATGAAGCTGAAATCCTTCTTGGTCACGGTGGCGAAGCTCGCCAGACTCAGGAAGATGATGCCGGTGCCACCCGCCGCCATGCCGACCAGTTGCGCACCGTTCTTCAGGTGCAGGGCGACTTGCAGGATAGGGCCGAGGAACACGCCAGCGACTAGGGTGAAGCCCAGCAGGGCGACGATGCCCCATACGCTGTTGCGCAGCTTGGTGACCGCGAACAACAGTCCCATCATTACCGCGAACATGGCGATCGCGCCCATGAACGGATGCAGCGCCATGAAGGAGAAGTTGATGGACATGCCGATGAATGCGCCGATGACAGTGGGGATCATGGTTAGACCCAGCATCATGTAGGTGTTGCGCAGGACTTTGTTCTGTTCTGTTGCTAGCGTGCCGACAGTGGCTTGATTTAGGTATTGCATGGATGACCTCCGGATTAGTTTTGGTACATAGCGGGCGTGAGACTATCGAAGAGCGGTAAAAGTTGCAATCGAACGCGAGATAAATTTGAACTTTCTCCCTGTAGGAGCGAGGTAATGATCGTGAAAAAGAGAAAGGGCACAACCCTTAAGTTGTGCCCTTCTCAGTGTTGGCGGAGTGGACGGGACTCGAACCCGCGACCCCCGGCGTGACAGGCCGGTATTCTAACCAACTGAACTACCACTCCAGTTTGTTAGGTGCAATATTTGGCGGAAGCTGTGAGATTCGAACTCACGGACGATTTCTCGTCGGCAGTTTTCAAGACTGCTGGTTTAAACCACTCACCCAAACTTCCATGTTCGCTGACTTTGTAAGTCGGGCGGCAGTTTTGGCTACGACATAACCTGAAGGTTAGTCTGCGCCGCAACACTCTAGTTGTAGTTCCGACATAACCTGAAGGTTAGTCTTCACTGCAACAAGCCACTGCGTGGACGTGTTGTCAAGACTGCTGGTTTAAACCACTCACCCAAACTTCCATTTTGGATTACTAAGCCGTTGCCGACTTTTGGAAGGCGCGCATTCTGAACGATGCGTAACGATATGTCCAGAGAATCTGTTAATTTTATTTACGTGTGCAATCCGCCCAATTGTTGGGTGTCTCGAACAGGCGTATCTGCTCCAGACGCAGGTGGTTACCGTAGGTGTCCTGATAAGCCGGATCAAGCAGTTCAAAGGCGAGTTGCGCCAAGTTCTCGGCAGTGGGCACGACATCGAGAATGACGGTCTTGTGGCCGGGCAGGGTGGCGAGGAAGTCGCTCACCACCTTGTCGCCGCGATAGACGAGGAAAGCGTGATCCCACAGGTCGACCAGTTTTTCTTTGGCGATGCGTTTCACGTCACTGAAGTCCATCACCATGCCCTGTTCGGATTGGCCTTCGGTCGCGATCACGTCGCCGGACAGGCTGATCTCGATGGCATAACGGTGGCCATGCAGATGCTTACACTGGCTGGTGTGATTGGGGATGCGATGACCAGCATCGAATTCTAGGCGGCGAGTGATGAGCATGATGATGACGTATTGGGTCGAAAAAGGCGCGGATTATAGCATCGGTGCTAATTGCCCCGTGGGTCTGAGAGTGATTCCATATCGCCGGTATCACTTGCGTACCTTGAAGCTAGCGACACTTTGTATGAATGCTTGTTCGCTCAGCTTGTCGCTAGGGATGAAGCCGTACCTCAGTTGCACATAGCGTTGTGCAATATTTTGCAGTTCGGCTGCGAGTGTCGGGCGTAGCGCACCGACACGTCGTGCATAATCCAACGCGCCTTCATGCGCTGCACGCGGCAACCCGGCTTTGGCCAAACGTTTGCACAGTCTTAGCCAAGCCACTTGTATCCGGTCAGGATTGCGCGCGTACAGGTGACGGAACATGAACGCTGTCAGCAGTGCGACGACCAGAGCCAGACCCAGCATCAGGTTGCGCGCCATCTTCTGCCAGCTCACATCCTCCATGCCCAGACGTGTCAATAAGGCGAACTGTCTTTCCGGGTCGTAGCCCAACACCCACAGATTCCACGAGTTGGACAAGGCATCGATGTTCATACGTAGTTGGCTCAACCAAAGCGGCGGATTGCGGGACATAAAGGGCAGGGCGGCGTTGTCCCTCAGGGACGCGGCAAGGTTTCGTTCTACGCGCTCCGGCGCGATGGCTGCGGTGGGGTCGACCCGTACCCAGCCGCGCCCTGCCAGCCATACCTCGGCCCAGGCGTGCGCATCGGATTGGCGCACGATGTAGTAGTTGCCGAATGAATTGTATTCACCCCCCTGATAGCCGGTGACCACGCGCGACGGGATGCCGACCGCACGCATCAGATAGACGAAGGCCGAGGCATAGTGTTCGCAGAATCCCTGACGGGTCTGAAACAGGAAATCGTCCATGCCGTTGCTGCCGAGCAGTGGCGGTTCCAGTGTGTAACTGAAGTTCTGTTGATTGAAATAGCGTAACGCGGTCTTGACCAGTTCGGCCGGATCGTTTTGTTGCGCGCGCCATTCGGCAGCCAGTGCCAGAGTGCGCGGGTTGAGTCTTGGCGGCAGTTGCAGCCCGCGCTGTAATTGTGCTGCGCTTTCATCCGCATTGGCGCGATATTGCAGTGTGGAACTCATCTCGTAGCGCATGCGCGTGGTGACCGGCGCATTGCCCAGCAACTGAAAATCGGCATTGAGATGAGCGTTGACTGGAAGGGTTGCCGGCACATCGAGCGCATATAGCCAAGGCTTGTTATGCGGCTCCAATACCACGCTGTAGGAAACCGGCTGTGCTGTCATTTCGAAATGCGGCGCATATGAGTAGTGTGATGCGCCGCGCGTCCAGGTGCGCCCATCGTATTGCCACAACACCGGGCCGCGCCAATACATCTGGTTCTGGCGCGGGGCGGTGCTCGCGTAAGTGACGCGGAAGGCAACGGCTTCGGAAAGTGTCAGCCTGCTCAGACTGCCCGGTGCCATGTTGTCATCCAAACCGCTGCGGCTATAGGCGTCCTGTGGCAGCCCCCACAACGGGCCTTGCACGCGCGGGAACAGCACGAACAACACCAGCATCAGGGGCAGGGCCTGCAGCAGTAGTATCGATGCGATGCGCAACTGTGGGCGCCATGCGATTCTGGGTGCCTGGATGCGCAGCCAGCTCGCGACGATGACCAGTAGCGATAGCAGCATCAGCAGTGCGGTGGGGATGCTCTGCGAGTAGAAGAAATTGGTGATGATGATGAAACAGGATAGATAGATGAGTGCCATCGCATCGCGTGCGCTACGCAGTTCCAGCAGCTTGAGCGTGGCGAGCAACATCAGCAGGGTCACGCCCACCTCGCGTCCGAACAGGGTGTGGTAACTCTTACCTATGAGCGCCACGCAGACCAGTGTGATGAGCATCAGCAACCAGCGCGGCGGCAGCGGAGCACCGCGATAGGCGAGGTAGCCACGCCACGCCAGTAGAGCCACACACAAGATGCTTACCCACGGCGGCAGGTGTTCCGCATGCGGCGCGATCACCAGCAGGATGCTGAGGGTCAGGCTATAGATCAGCGGGGTAGGGAGTTTCATGGCTGTTCACTCAAGCCATACAGTGCCAGCCTGTGCAGACATTCGGCTCTATGCGCAGGCGCATGATCAGGCGCTAGCTCGCTATACGGCAGACGCAAGCCGTAGCGCAGACCTTGTGCGTCGGCATCCAGCACCCAGCGCGTCAACATTGCCAGTTTCGCCTCCATACTGGACTCAGCAAGTTGCGACCAGTCCAGCCATAGCTCTTGTCCTTGCGGGCTAGAGAACTGTTTCACCTGCAAGCCCTGCTCGCGCGCCAGCGCTTTCCAGGCGATGCGCGGCAGGGCGTCGCCCGCGACATAGTTGCGTAGCCCCGCGAAATCGTCATCCCCGGCTGCGGATAGTTTGCCTGTGCCGTCCTGTGCCGCCATCGCTGGCAGGGGGCGGGGTAAGGCGGGGCGCGGATAGACCAGCGCGCGCACGTCGAAATGGATGTAGCTCCAGGCGTGGAACAGTCCCAGCGGGAATTCGCTGTACAGCGTCAGGCGTTCGCTATCGAGCCAGCCGCGTCGTGTCGCTGGGATGTCCAGATAGACCGGGGTCGAGCACTGTGCGGCGAGGTCGAATACGGTGTGGTGACCTGCATCGTCGTGCAGATGGAGCTGATAGCGCATCAGAGCGCCGGGATTGTCGAAATGGAACGCGAAGCGCGCCGACTCGCCCGCGAACACTGGCGCGACATGGCCGGCATGTATCGCCAGATGAGCCAGATTGCGGAAGGTGTAGAACAGGGACATCAGTGCCATCATCGCCAGCAGAAAGGTCAGCACATAACCCAGACTGAGATTGTAGTTGATGTCGCCCAGCAGCATCACCACCAGCACGATGACGAACAGCAGCCCTTGACGTGAAGGCAGGATGTAGACGCGGCGCTGGTTGAGCACCACCGTGCCGGTCTCAGCGGTACGGCGGAAGGCCCAGTTGCGAAATGCTTGTTGGGGTCTTGAGATCGATTTGGCGGTCATGTTCCCATGTTAAACCACACACAGGGCACGATTGCTAGGCCTCATCAGGATTTTTTGAAGAAACGCTTCAGGCCGCGCTACGGAATAGCGACTGCCGCGATTAGTTCGCTTGCCAGTGTATCGTCATGGGAGGACTGGGTGTCTTGGGTCTTTTGCAATCGATGGCTAGCAACCCCGGGCAGCACCGCTTGCACGTCCTCCGGGATGACCGCGTCACGTCCTTCCAGTAGCGCCCAGGCGCGTGATACCGCGAGCAGGGCGAGACCGGCACGCGGCGACAGGCCGTGCACATAGGAGGCCGATTCGCGGGTGTGTTTGAGGATGGCTTGCACGTAATCGAGCAAGGGTGAGGCGACATGCACTTCCTGGACGCGTTTTTGTAAAGCGAGTAACTCGGCGAGCGCCATTTGTGGACTGAGGCGCGCCACCAGTTCGCGTCTGTCCACGCCCGACAACAGGCCGCGTTCCGCCTGCGCATCGGGATAACCCAGTTGGATGCGCATCAAAAAACGGTCGAGCTGTGACTCGGGCAGAGGAAAGGTGCCTATCTGGTGCGAAGGATTCTGTGTGGCGATGACGAAGAACGGCTTGGGCAGCGCGCGGGTCACGCCTTCTATGGTCACCTGCTGTTCTTCCATCGCTTCCAGCAAGGCGCTCTGCGCCTTGGGCGTGGCGCGGTTCACTTCGTCGGCGAGGATCATCTGCGCGAAGATCGGGCCGGGATGGAACTTGAAGTCCGCCGTGTCGCGCTGGTACACCGATACGCCCAGGATGTCGGCGGGTAGCAGGTCGCTGGTGAACTGGATGCGCTGGAACTGCAAGCCTAGGGTTTTAGCAAGAACATGTGCCAGCGTGGTCTTGCCCATCCCGGGCAGGTCTTCGATGAGCAGATGTCCGCGTGCCAGCAGACAGGCCAGCGCAAAGCGTATCTGCAAGGGTTTCCCGACGATGACTTGTTCGGTCTGCTGGATGACTTTATGGAGTGGATTGGACATGGTTTGGATTGGGTGAGTGATAAGTGGTGAGTGATAAGTGGTAAATAGGTGGTCTCCCACTAAGGCACGCAGTGCCGTCCCACTCACCACTATCCAAATTCAAAGCATGATCGCCGCGACCACCTTGCGGTCTTCAGCGACCAGGATATTGTAAGTGCGGCAGGCCGCCGGGGTGTCCATGAACTCCACGCCTATGCCCAGGTCGGTCAGTGCGCGATACAGGCGCGGATGGGCGAAGTGTTGCTGTACGCCGGTGCCGATCAGGATCACGTCGGGTTTGTAGGGCAGGAAATACTTGAAATGGCTCTCGTCCAGAGCGTCGAAGCTGGCGACTTGCCAGTCCTCACGCACTTCCTGCGCATCCACCACGATGGTGTGGTCATAGCGCACGCGGTTGACCATCACATGGTCCGCGCCATGCGCGGTGAACATCTTGGTTTCGCCCAGATTGGCTTGGTGTAGTTTCAAAACAGTGTCTCCATTTGCTGTGTCACGGTTGCACAGGTAAAATCGCGCCCTTTCACATGAAACAAGAAGCATAGCGTTTCATGGGGAATCAATGATGACATGACGGATTTATGGTCATAGTCAGAATTGAGTTGTTTCATCAGCCCCTTCATTCAGCAACAGGAGCTTTGGCTCCGTTGTTGCGTGGGAATGCCCTAGCGGCATCACGGGCTTGCCAGAATTAAGGAAATCTTTCCAGACTAGCATTGGATTCTAACATCGTGAAACCCATACTGAAATCGACCAAACTTTCCAACGTGTGCTACGACATTCGCGGCCCAGTGATGGAGCGCGCCAAGCAGATGGAGGAAGAAGGTCAGCGCATCATCAAGCTGAACATCGGCAACCTCGCGCCGTTCGGTTTTGAGGCGCCTGAGGAAGTGCAGCAGGACGTGATCCTGAATCTGCCCAACTCGTCCGGCTATTCGGACTCTAAAGGTATGTTCGCGGCGCGCAAGGCCATCATGCATTACTGTCAGTCCAAGAAAATCATGGGCGTGGGGCTGGACGACATCTATATCGGCAACGGCGCCTCCGAGCTGATCGTGATGGCGATGCAGGGCTTGTTGAATACCGGCGATGAAGTGCTGGTGCCTGCACCCGACTATCCTTTATGGACGGCGGCGGTGACGCTGGCAGGTGGCACGCCCAAGCATTATCTCTGCAACGAGGCTGACGAGTGGAATCCGAATCTGGCCGACATGCGCAGCAAAATCACGCCGAATACCCGCGCCATCGTAGTGATCAACCCAAACAATCCGACCGGTGCGCTGTACTCCGACGAGATACTCAAAGAGATCATCCAGATCGCTCGCGAGCATCAGCTGATCATCTATGCCGATGAGATTTACGACAAGGTCTTGTACGACGGTGCGACGCATACGTCTATCGCCGCGCTGGCGGACGATGTGTTGTTCGTCACCATGAACGGTCTGTCCAAGAATTATCGTGCATGCGGTTATCGCGCCGGCTGGATGGTGGTGTCCGGCCTGAAGAAGCATGCGCAGGATTACATCAACGGCCTGACCATCCTGGCTTCGATGCGTTTGTGTTCCAACGTGCCCGGACAGTTCGCTATCCAGACTGCACTGGGCGGTTATCAGAGCATCAACGACTCTGGTCGCCCCCAGCGGGCGCCTATGCAGACAGCGCGACCTCGCCTACGACCTGCTCACCGCCATCCCCGGTGTGACATGTGTCAAGCCTAAGGCCGCGCTCTATCTGTTCCCGCGACTGGATCCAAAAATCTACCCGATAGCGAACGACCAGCAGTTCATTCTGGAATTGCTGGAAGCCGAGAAGGTGTTGGTGGTACAGGGCAGCGGCTTCAACTGGAAGTCGCCCGACCACATCCGTGTGGTGTTCCTGCCCAACACGGACGACCTGATCGACGCCATCGGGCGTATCGCACGCTTCCTAGAGAGTTACCGAAAAAAACACGGCACGAATTAGTAACGCGGAAACGTAAAATGGGAAAGGTAAAACACTGACCCCATCACGCTGCCTCGCCTCACCTTAAACTTTATTACTTTGCACAGAAAAAATGACTATGAACGCTAAACCCATCAACGTAGGTCTACTCGGTATCGGCACAGTCGGTGGCGGTACATACACCGTCTTGCAACGTAACGCGGAAGAGATCGCGCGCCGTGCCGGTCGCCCCATCCGCATCACCGTGGTGGCCGATCGCAACGTCGAGTTGGCGAAGAAGATCACCGGTGGCACATGTCGCGTGACCGACGATGCGTTTGCCGTCGTCGCCGATCCCGAAGTGGATATCGTGGTCGAGCTGATCGGCGGCTACGGTGTGGCGAAAGAACTGGTGATGCAAGGCCATCGCCAACGGCAAGCATGTGGTCACCGCCAACAAGGCTTTGCTGGCCACACATGGCAACGAGATATTCAAGGCCGCGCAGGACAAGGGCGTGATGGTCGCGTTCGAAGCAGCGGTGGCGGGCGGCATCCCCATCATCAAGGCACTGCGCGAAGGCTTGACTGCGAACCGCATCGAATGGATCGCCGGCATCATCAATGGCACGACCAATTTCATCTTGAGCGAGATGCGCGACAAGGGCTTGAGCTTCGACACCGTGCTCAAAGAAGCGCAGCGTCTGGGCTATGCTGAAGCCGATCCGACCTTCGATATTGAAGGTGTAGACGCGGCACACAAGATCACGTTGCTTGCATCACTGGCTTTTGGTATCCCCGTGCAGTTCGATAAAGCCTACATCGAAGGCATCTCCAAACTGGATGCGATTGACATCAAATACGCCGAACAACTCGGCTACCGCATCAAGTTATTGGGCATCGCCAAGCGCACCGACGAGGGCGTGGAGTTGCGCGTGCATCCGACCTTGATTCCATCCAAGCGTCTAATCGCCAATGTGGAAGGTGCGATGAATGCGGTGCTGGTGCAGGGCGATGCGGTGGGCGCGACGCTGTACTACGGCAAGGGCGCGGGTGCGGAACCGACCGCCAGCGCGGTGATCGCCGATCTGGTGGACGTGACGCGTATGCACACCGCCGACCCGCTCAACCGTGTGCCGCATCTGGCCTTCCAGCCGAACGCGATGGCCGACCTGAAGATATTGCCGATGGACGAAGTGCAGACCAGTTACTACCTGCGCCTGCGTGTGCAGGATAAACCCGGTGTGCTGGCTGACATCACGCGTATCCTGGCCGACGAGCAAATTTCGATTGATGCCGTGATCCAGAAAGAGCCCGGAGAAGGTGAAGACCAGACCGACCTCATCATGCTCAGCCACCTGACCCGCGAGAAACGCATCAACGCCGCCATCGCCAAGATCGAGAAGCTGGGTGTGGTAGCGGGTAAGGTCACCAAGATCAGGCTGGAAGAGCTGGGTAAATAAATTGATAACCTGCGAAGTGGTTGAATGCGGTACAAATAGTCAGCGTTCTGCTAGAACGGGCGTAATTTTAAGTGGCGCATTGAAGATGTTTACTACACAGGTATCCGTCAATGATTAAGAAAGTTTCCGATTGGAATCAGCTCTCCAGATTTGTGTTACGAGGTTATAAATCCATAGCCGAGTGTGATATTGAACTTGGGAAACTGAACGTTCTGATCGGAGCTAACGGTGCAGGAAAATCCAATTTCATCGGTTTCTTCCGCTTGATTAATCGCATTCTGGATAATCAGCTTCAAGCATCTGTTGGAGATGCAGGAGGGCCGGATGCGCTGCTGCATTTTGGCCGAAAGAAAACCGAAGAACTGCGTGCGGAGATGTATTTCGGCAGTAACGGCTACCGCTTTACGCTCAAGCCTACGCAAGACAATCGCATGATGTTTGCGCATGAGGCGCTCTGGTGGGAAAAGCATGGGGATTGGCATCCACATTCCGGCCATTTTGAAACCTATGTGGAAGAGCAAAAAGAGCAGACCCAGATTTATGAATACGTTGTTCCCGCCATGCGTCGCTGGCGGCTTTACCATTTTCACGACACCAGTCGTAGCGCTCTGGTCAAGCAGATTCATGGCATCAACGACAACGAATATCTGCGCGATGATGCACGCAATCTTGCGGCATTCCTTTATCGCCTGAAAAACCATCACGAGCCCCATTACCAGCGTATCGTCAAAGCCATTCAGCTTGTGGCACCGTTCTTCGGTGATTTTTATCTGCGTCCTAGCGTGGGTAACCAGGAGAAAATCCAGCTTGAATGGACCGAGGCCGGACAAGATATTCCATTTACAGCCAGCGCGCTATCCGATGGGACTTTGCGTTTTATTTGCCTCGCTACGGTCTTGTTGCAGCCTAATGAGTTCATGCCCGCCACCATCCTTATCGACGAACCGGAACTTGGCTTGCATCCCTTTGCGATTGCCGTTCTGGGTGGCTTGATGAAATCCGCTGCCGGCAATAATCACCAGCTCATTGTTTCCACACAATCGGTCGAATTGGTCAACGAATTTGATGCGGACGACCTAATTGTGGTGGACAAGCAAGGTGGCGCATCTACCTTCAAACGTCTGGATAGTGAGGAATTGGCTGAATGGCTGGCTGACTATAGTCTAGGTGAGTTGTGGAAGAAAAATCTGCTGGGCGGAAGGCCGACGCGATGACGCGCATCTACATGCTGGTCGAAGGACAGACTGAAGAGGCCTTTGTACGGGAATTGCTTGAGCCGCATTACGCACGTCTTGGTATGTATCTTTCTCCCATTATCGTTCGCACCAGTCCGGGTTATAAAGGCGGTGTGGTGAGTTACGCCAAGATCAAGCCGCAAATTCAGCGTTTATGCAGGCAAGATGAGGGGGCATACGTCACCACCCTGTTTGATTTGTATGCTCTGCCGCAAGACTTTCCCGGTAAATCGGATGCTGCTTATCCCGTTACAGGAAGTGGTCACCAGAAAGCAGAATTTCTGGAATCGCAACTGGCGCAAGACATCGGTCAATCTAATTTCATACCCAACCTGATGGTGCATGAGTTCGAGGCATTATTATTCGTGGATACGAGAAAATTTTCCGAATGGGTAGACAACCACAGCATAGTGATTTCTTTGGGCGATCAGGCGAAGAAGTATGAAACGCCGGAACACATTAACGACAGTCCGCAAACTGCTCCCTCCAAGCGTATTCTGGCTGCGATGCCGAACTATCAAAAAACGTTCCATGGTCCTTTGATCGCTTGCGAAATCGGACTGGATGCTATGCGAGGTGCTTGCCCGCACTTTAATGAATGGCTGGTGAAGCTGGAAGCATTGTTACCGTCTACGACAACGGCTTGAGCGGATGGCGTCCAGCTTGAAATACTTTTCGAATAAGGAATTTTAATGAAATACATCTCCACACGCGGCAACGCGCCCGCCAAGACTTTCACCGAAATCCTGCTGGGTGGTCTCGCACCCGATGGCGGGCTGTATCTGCCTGAGACCTATCCGCAGGTGACGCGTGCCGAGCTGGATGCGTGGCGTTCGCTGTCTTACGCCGATCTCGCGTTCGCGGTGTTGTCCAAGTTCGCGACCGACATTCCGGCGGCTGACCTCAAGGCCATCATCAGCAAGACTTACACCGCCGAGGTGTATAGCAATGGCCGCGCCGACAGCGATGCGAGCCAGATCACGCCGCTGCGCACCTTGGAGCCGGGCGTGCATATCCTCGAGTTGTCCAATGGCCCGACGCTGGCGTTCAAAGATATGGCGATGCAGTTGCTGGGCAATCTGTTCGAGTACGCGCTGGCCAAGCAGCACGACGAATTGAACATCCTCGGTGCGACTTCCGGCGATACCGGTTCGGCGGCGGAATATGCGATGCGCGGCAAGCGCGGCATCCGCGTGTTTATGCTCTCGCCCAACGGCAAGATGTCGGCGTTTCAGCGCGCGCAGATGTATTCGCTGCAAGACCCGAATATCCATCAACATCGCCGTCAATGGCATGTTCGACGATGCGCAGGACTTGGTGAAGGCGGTCTCTAACGACCACGCTTACAAGGCTGCGCACAAGATAGGCACGGTCAACTCCATCAACTGGGGGCGCGTGTCGGCGCAGATCGTCTACTACTTCAAAGGCTATTTTGCGGCGACCCAATCCAATGACGAGCAGGTCGCGTTCTCGGTGCCGTCCGGCAACTTCGGCAACATCTGCGCCGGTCACATCGCGCGCATGATGGGCTTGCCTATCGGTCAACTGATCTTGGCCACCAACGAGAACGACGTGCTGGACGAGTTCTTCACCAGTGGTGCCTACAAGCCGCGCGGTACGGCGCACACCTACGCGACCAGCAGCCCGTCCATGGACATCAGCAAGGCTTCCAACTTCGAACGCTTCGTGTTCGATCTGGTGGGTCGCGATGGTGCCAAGGTGCGCGAGTTCTGGAGCAAGGTGGATGCGGGCAGCGGCGCGGCCGACAGCGTGGCCTTCGATATCCGTCGCTACGCCGTATTGGGATGCGTTGCAAAAGTTCCATTTTGCCTCCGGTAAGAGTTCGCACTACGACCGCCTCAAGACCATACGTGGCGTGTATGAAGAGTATGGCGTGATGGTAGATCCGCACACCGCCGACGGCATCAAGGTCGGCATGGAGCAACGCCGTCCCAACCTGCCGCTGATCTGTCTGGAGACCGCATTGCCTGCCAAGTTCGAAGAGACCATCATCGAAGCCCTGGGCCGCAAACCGGAACGTCCCGCCGCGCTGGAAGGCATAGAGGATCTGCCGCAACGCTGCGTGGTGATGGATGCCGATGTGGCCCAGCTCAAGGCCTATATCACGGCCAATCTGCCCAACTAGGTGCCGACTGCCATAGCGCAGCAATGATATGAACAACCTCATCCTGCTCGTCCTGTGTTTCATCGCCGGCATGCTGTTGCGCTGGGGAAGGCGCATGCCGGACAACGCGCCGGCGACGCTGAACAGTTTCATCATCCATGTCTCGCTGCCCGCGCTGACGCTGCTGTACATCCATCAGCTCAAACTGTCCGCCGACGTGGCTTTGATCGGGCTGATGGCCTGGTTGTTGTTCGCGCTCTCGGCGGGATTCTTCTGGATGGTGAGTCGCTGGCTGAGCTTGCCGCGCGCCACCACTGGGGCTTTGATACTAGTGGGCGGGCTGGGTAACACCTCGTTCTTCGGTCTGCCTATGGTCGAGGCCTTCTACGGCAAAGCAGGACTGACCACGGCCATCATCGCCGACCAGTTGGGTTCATTCTTCGTGCTGTCGATATTGGGCATCACGGTGGCCGGACTGTATTCCTCGGGCAGGCCCACGGTCACACAGATACTCAAACGTATCGCCTTGTTCCCGCCTTTTATCTCCCTGCTTATCGCCCTGATGCTCATCCCCATCGAGTATGCGGAGTGGTTTGCGGTGTTGCTCAAGCGCTTGGGGGACACCTTGGCGCCTATGGCCTTGCTTTCTGTGGGCTTGCAACTGCGTCCCGGACAGGTGCTGAGCAATGCGCGCAATCTTGCGCTGGGGCTGGGTTTCAAGTTGGTGCTGGCGCCGCTGGTGATCTATCTGATCTATGTGGAACTGCTGGGTGCGCACGGTTCAACCATGCAGGTGGTGTTGTTCGAGGCGGCCATGCCGCCCATGATCACAGCGGCCATCGTCGCCACCGAGCATGACCTCGACCCGCAGTTCGCCACACTGATGGTGGCCGTGGGCTTGGTGCTCTCGTTCATCACCTTGAGCGCGTGGTGGTGGGTGCTGCAGGGCGTGTAATCGGATTTTCCCCGGTATCGACGATGCAGGATTTGCATGCACTGATACACGCTTCGGACCGGGTACCGAGTTTCTAGGAGATCAAGCAATGGATCGTAAACAGCATTGGGAGCAAGTCTATAACACCAAGTCGTCTGACTCGGTCAGTTGGTTTCAGGAGCATGCGGATCAGTCACTGCGGCTCATTCACAATACAGGGCTTGGTAAGAATGCGGCTGTTATCGATATCGGTGGTGGAGCTTCGAGACTGATAGATGACCTTGTGGCAGAAGGTTATACCGATCTGACCGTGCTTGATCTTTCATCGTCAGCACTGGCAGTTGCAAAGCAGCGTTTAGGAAAACATGCGGATGTCGTGCATTGGATGGAAGGAGACATTACCTGTGCGGAATTTCCCCTTCATCGATTTGACATTTGGCATGATCGCGCCGTTTTTCATTTTCTGACTGAATCGGCTGACCGTCATGCCTATGTCGAACGGGTGATGCGTTCAGTTCGCCCGGGCGGCCATGTGATCATTGCCACCTTTGCTGAAGATGGTCCAGAGAAGTGCAGTGGTTTACCGGTAATGAGATATCAACCTGAAAGCCTGCATGCCGAATTTGGAGATGCGTTTCTGTTGGTCGAACATGAAAAAGAAGCTCACCACACGCCCTTCGGTACAGTTCAGCAGTTTGTCTACTGCTATTGCCGCAAGAGCTAGCCTGGCTAATTACATGATGGACGGCTCTGCCTGCGGCGATACGCGGCGGTCGAACGCACAGACTGAGGCCTGCGCAATTTCTGTTTTTGGTTTTATCTCCGATTGTCGCAAGTCAAAATTTCTATTGGCGCTATGTGCGCCATCAGATCCTATTCATGCACTGGTAACGGAATATAGTTCCCGTTCCATGCTCAGCGCCATATAGACCTACCGTGCCACCCAAGCGCAGGGCGGCTTCTCGTGCGATGGCCAACCCCAGGCCGTTCCCCTCTCCCACGGAGTCCGGCATTCGATAAAAAGCATCGAAGACGCGGTCGCGTTCAGCGGCGGGTATTCCCGGCCCATTGTCTACTATTTCGATTACTGCTGAATTCATTTCCGATCTCAGGCGCAGTGTCACCACACCTCCCTCGGGAGTGTATTTCAGGGCGTTTTCCAATGCGTTCTTGAGCAGCAATCGCAAGGATAGACGCGATCCTGTCAGACTGAGCTTGGCTATCTCCTCAAGTCCCATATCTATGTGCTTAGCCTCGGCTAGAGGCAAATATTCAGCCATCACATTACGGGCGAGTGCCGCCACATCGACATCCTCATCCGGACTGCTATCTGCCTGCGTCCTGGCCAATGTGAGTAGTTGTTCTGTCAGTTGTCGCGCGCGTTCTATACCCGCTTGCAGTGGTTCGACACGGGACTGCAGGTCTTCCAATGAATCTGAGCGCTGGATGTTTTGCGCTTGCAACAATAAGGCGGTTAGCGGACTGCGCAGCTCGTGTGCCGCATCGGCGATGAAGCGTCGCTGCTGTGTCAGCAAGTTGTTGACTCGCTCAAGGAGCCGATTGATCGCATGAACGAAAGGCTGGATTTCCTTTGGGACTTCATCCGTTCCCAGCGGATTCAAGGTATCGGTCGGCTGTTCATCCAAACTTTGCGCGAGCAATGCGATGGGGGCAAGTTCGCGACGCACGATCCAGCCGATCAATGCCGCCAGCAAGGGGAGCAGTAGCAGCATGGGGAGCAAGGTCCGCAATGCACTATTGAGCGCGATCTCGTCACCGGCATCGGTGGGCTGATAGACAACGGTACGCCCACCAGATATATCCTCATGTACGAATATACGCAGGTTTCCACTATCAGTTGAAATGGTATGGAAACCCTTGCGGGACGGGTTTCCTTAGCCAGTCTGGCGCAACATCATCAGGTAGATGAATGATGGATACACGTGATTCAGGATCATTCAGCGACGCATTCGATACGTTGTTGGATGGCGAAGAAGACTGGCCTGCCGTACTGTGCAGGGACAGTACGGCAATCTGCCGCAACATGTCATCTTGGAGTTCTTTTGCGTCGGCATAGGCAAGTCGGAATGACGCAAACGCTAACAAAATCCCGGCAAGGGAAATGGTACTGATCAGTACGATAGTAAGATGTCGCTGCAAGGAGCGATTCATAGCGATTTCTCCACCATCCAACCCGCCCCCCGCACGTTTTTGATGACACCGGCACCGAGCTTTTTACGCACGCCGTGTATCAGAAAGTCGATCGCATTACTCTCGACCTCCTCGTTCCAGCCATAGATACGATCTTCCAACTCGGTGCGGGTAAGTATCGTTCCGGGTCGGAGCAGCAGAGCTTGTAACAGCGAGAATTCCCGCGCGCTCAACAGCGCCACAATATCGCCACAACTTGCCTCTCTGCTTGCCTGATCAAGGCTGACCTTGCCATTGCTAAGGCAGGGATTGGACTGCCCGCCGAGACGACGCACCACCGCACGCAACCTGGCCAGCAGTTCGGATACATCGAATGGCTTGACCAGATAGTCATCGGCCCCCAGATCCAACCCTTTGATCCTGTCCTCTATCTCATCACGAGCGGTGATCACAATGACGGGAACGGCACTTCCGCTCTGGCGCAACTGTCTCAGCACTTCAAAGCCATCGCGTCTGGGCAAGCCCAGATCGAGCAGCACACATTGATGCTCACTGAGTTCAAGCACGCTGTTTGCGGTGATGCCGTCCCGCACCCAGTCGACACTATAGGCAGCGTCTCTAAGCGCGAGCGAAACGGCTGCGCCTATCATGGGGTCGTCTTCAACGAGCAAAATCCGCATCAGGTTTCCTTCGTATCAATGGGCTTGCTTCGCAGCCTTATGTTCAAAAAGAATTATGCATACCACGATAAAACCCAACAGCACCAGAGACGCAGTGTAACGACTTAATGCCAAGCCACCGGAGGCTAACGGCTTATCAAGGTAGTCGCCAACGACGGCACCCAAAGGTCGGGTCAGGATGAAAGCGAGCCAAAAAAGAAGGGTGTGTGAGATTTTGTTCCAGAAATAGGCGGCCGCAACGAGCAAGAGCAATGAGCCGAACACCATCGCGCCACCCTCATATCCTAATCCGGCCGTGCCCGCTGTCCAGTCGCCCAAGGCAGTTCCCAGTGTCTGGGAAAACATGATGGTGACCCAATAGAATATCTCTGCCTTAGGTGCACTGACACTTTCGACCGAGATCGAACCGAGTGTGCGGTACCAGATAGCCAAGGATGACATCAGCAGAATAAGCAATAGAGAAGAGCCTCCCGCATAACCGATACCCAAAGAACGGTCCGCATAATCCGCCAAGGTCGTCCCTACCGTTGTGGTGGCGATGATGGTTGTCCAGTATAGGTAAGGGTGGAAACCTTGGGCCTTGATCTGGGCCAGTACCGCGATCAAAAATACCACCGCAAATAGTCCCTGTGCCGACCAGATACGATACCTTCATTCCCTTGGTTTGCAGATGCCGTCCGACTTCCTCGAACAGACGCTTGCCCAGTTCATGCTCTTCAAGCAGATGGCGGAACTTGCATACGGTGGTTTCATCCGGTGCGCCTTCCCGTCCCAGATCGATGCCGACGAATTCGCGCATGGACAAGGAGTCGTAGAGGGCTTCTTCCACTGCAGGGTCGGAGAGGTTGAACCAGTTCTGCAGAAAGTAGATGCGCAGCATGCGCTCTAGCCCGATTGGTGGTCTACCGTTACCCGCCTTAGGGTAGACCGGCTCGATCAATGCGCACAGTTGCTTCCAGGGCACCACCCGATCCATATCAGCCAGAAACGCCGCGCGTCGCGTTGTCTTGTTATAGCGGTCAAAACCACCCACAGAGAGTGTCGTTTGTTTCATCATGCAGCTCCGTTTGTTCGATCTGCGTTTCTGACAACATGAAACGAAATCGTTCAGGACTTAATCAGACCTTCCCTAAGTTCATGGACATCGAAACCGCATCACCGCCGGTCTCGCCCAGCGTGGTGGCAAAAATCTTGATAATCCAAAAGAGCAAAGTGACCTCAGGTACTTTGCTCAATGCTTTGTTCATGTTGTCGTTCATGCCAATTCCTTTACATCTGGTTTTGCCAGCGTCAGATAAATCACCAAACTCACAATTGCGGAGAAAAATATCAGATTGGTGGCTCCAGCACCCAATCCCAAGCCGCCATCGGAGGTCGACTTGAGATAGATAATCACCCAAAGATGCACCCAGGGGCCTAGTCAAGATGTAGGCTATCCAGAACGTCAATATCGCATTGGCTTTGTAGCGAAAATGCAAGAGGCTGACCACGCCTATCAGCCCGCCAAAAATCATCAATGATTTGGCATAACCTAGTGCCAGTCCTTCGGCGGCTAGATCACCTGCTGCTGTACCCAAGGCAAAGGTGAATAGAATCGCCGTCCAGTAGAAAAGTTCTCGCTGCCGGTTGAAAATCGAATGCATCGATAGCGTGCCGGCGCTTTTGTACCAGGCAATAAACGTTATCAATAAGGCAAGGCCGAAAGTGGCGGTGGTCGTTTCCAATGCGACACCCATATTATCTACAAGATTATCTGTGATCAGCGTGCCTACGATGCTGATGAGTGCTACCACGACCCAGTACAGCCACGCGATATAGCGTTTGCTGCGTAGTTGCATCATCAGGAAAGCCAGCAACAGTACACTCATAAGTAAAGTAGTGCCGGTCAGGCCAAATTGCATGTCGGCATTCAGATAGTCCGCGGCCGTTTCACCTACCGTGGTGCACAGGATCTTGATGACCCAAAAATACAGCGTGATCTCCGGTACCTTGTTGAGGAGTTGTGCGGCATCTGCTTGTTTAAGGTGATTCATTTAAGTCCTTCCTGAGTGGGCTGATAAGTTATCGCAACGCAATATTTAACAGCGGATGCGGCGCTCGACAGCTAGATGTTGCTCTATCAATCGGCTTTATCTTTTTCGTCATCTCGGTCAAGTTCATCTATTTCAACAGAAAGTATGTTGCCGTTAGTGGCATCGACTTTTACAGTCATGACATCAGCCCCCTTGACCACTTCGACATCAAAAATACTTTTCCCTTTATAGGACTCATATTCAGCTCTGGCTGCTTTGCCACCTACCTGCTTTTCGGCAGAAGTCGCGGCTTGGGCAAGGCTGATCTTTGCCGATGTGACTGCAAGCGCATCGTTCTCGCCGGATGTGACACCTGCGTAAACCGTCGATATAGCCGTCATAGTCAGCGCTACAAATGCTGCCAAATAATATTTTTGTTTCATGCCCACTCCTCGATTTGTTTCTCGCAGTGGTCAAGATAGCGTTCAAGAATTAGCTGAGCGTTAGCGTCATGAGGAGGAGGTGGGCCGGACTTTGGGGTGAGAGCACTACTAGATTCGGCAATATGCAGCATATTTACATCAGGTGCAGTATAATTATGCAACTGATTTAATTGATTTAATTGATTGTCGCCCTAGTGGTGGCTTAGGAGTACGGCGGTTAATTCGCAGGTCGTAGATTTTAAGCTTACTCGGGGAGCCAGACATAGCAAGCAATCAGGCCATCCTTAGCGATGGCCTTTTGTTTTTTCGAGCGGATCAGTCCATGACCGCCAGCGACGATGAGTTCAAGAACGACTCGGGCGCAAGACATGATCGCTGCCAAGCTGTTTTGGCAGACCAGAGGACCGGCGGGCGATCCCTTCAGCGAGGGGGAACCCAGTAGGTTTCAACAAATATTAAGGAGCAATACCAGTGACCAACGCACAACGCAAAGCACTCAGCCGCATGGCTGCAATGAATTCATCAGGTAACGTCAGCAAGCCTGAAGCAACGCCCAGCAGCACGTTCAGCCCGCATGAGGCAGGCGCGTATTACCTTGCGATGGTGGGGACTGTAGCCAAGATCATCAATCTATTCGCCAGAGAAATCGAGCCGCCCGTTTACACCTACACCATCACCGCCATTAATTTTGAACAGGATCCCGATACCGGCAAATGGATATGGTTTGATGGTAAGGAACAACTATCCCCACGCAAAAACCAGGATGGTTGGCGTCTTGGCAGCAAGACGTTATATGACACACGCGCAGGCGCAGAGGCTGAGCTTCAGCGCCTGATGGTCAAAAACGGTGACCGGGTGACCAAAGTACATGACCTGCCAGACTGTATGACTAAACTGAAAAAGATCCGTAGTGCCCACCATCCAGATCGCAATAACCCCGATTTGGATCATGACCTCTATCAGGCTGTTATCGAGAAAATGGACAGGATGCGTGCGGTGAGTGTGTGAGCCACAGCCTGACCAAGTAACCCACCTTTGCCCGGTGGGTTTTTTTATGGCAACACGAACCAGAAGTTCGCCACCGCAATTGGAATTCTATAAAGCGGCTAGGTGCCACTGACGGCATTTTTGCATATCGGCCTAAGCAAGTTTCCAACAACGGATTCCTCATACCATAAAAAAACCGCCCATGCAGGGCGGTTCTTGTTGTGCGTGGTGTGTTTTGTATCAGTCGGCCAGCTTGTGATTCGCTGCCGCGACAGCCACACCGCGTTGTATCGGTGCGTTGAGGCGCCCCAGCACGTCGTCAAGTGCGGCCAGACAGGTACGCACGTTGCGCGGGTTGCTGGCGTGGCCCATCAGGCCGATGCGCCATACCTTGCCGGCCATCGCGCCCAGTCCTGCACCGATCTCCAGGCTGTAGTCGGACAACAGCATGCCGCGCACTGCGGCCTCGTCTACACCGGCAGGGATGGAGATAGCGTTGAGTTGTGGCAGGCGTTCGGATTCTGGTACGACGAAGTTCAGGCCCATCGCTTCCAGTCCTGCGCGCAATGCGAGGTGGTTGCGCTGGTGCCGCGCCCAGGAGTTTTCGATGCCTTCTTCTTGCAGGATCACCAGTGACTCGTGCAGGCCATATAGCGCGTTGATGGGCGCGGTGTGGTGGTAAGCGCGCTTGGTAGCACCGCCCCAGTAGGCCATCACCAGATTCAGATCCATGAACCAGCTCTGCACCTTGGTCTTGCGGTTCTTGACCTTCTCCAGCGCGGCCGCACTGAAGCTCACCGGTGAGAGGCCGGGGGTGGAGGACAGGCATTTCTGCGTGCCGGAATAGATGGCGTCTATGTTCCACTCATCCACCTTGAGCGCGGTGCCGCCCAGCGAGGTGACTGCATCGACGATAGTCAGACAGCCGTATTTGTGCGCGATCGCGACCAGCGTCTTGGCATCGGACTGTGCGCCGGTGGAAGTCTCGGCGTGGACGAAGGCGACGACCTTGGTATCAGGATTGGCTTTGAGCGCATCTTCCAGTTTCTGCGGATCGACCGCGCGGCCCCAGTCGTCCATCACCATCACGGCGGTGCCGCCGCAGCGCTCGACGTTCTCTTTCATGCGACCGCCGAACACGCCGTTCTGGCACACGATGACCTTGTCGCCGGGTTCCACTAGATTGACGAAGCAGGTCTCCATGCCCGCCGAGCCGGGAGCGGAGACCGGCATGGTCAGTTCGTTGTCGGTCTTGAAGGCATATTTCAGCAGCGTCTTCATCTCATCCATCATCCCGACGAACACCGGATCGAGGTGGCCCAGCGTGGGGCGTGACATGGCTTCTAGGACGCGTGGGCTGACGTCGGAAGGGCCGGGGCCCATCAAGATGCGTTGCGGCGGGTGGAATGATTTGATGCTCATGCTGTTTCCTTTCGAGGGTTGAGTTGATGTTGTGTGACTAAGGGGTTGCCAAAAGTTCTATCCAGTGCCGCACCGGTACTTTGCTGGCACTGGCCAGATGCATCTGACAGCCGACGTTGGCAGTGATGATCACTTCGGGCTCACCAGCATCGAGTGTGGCCAGCTTGTTGCGCAACAGTTGCGCCGAGAGTTCCGGCTGGGTGAGCGTGTAAGTACCCGCCGCACCGCAACACAGATGACTGTCGGCCACGTCGGTGAGCTCGTATCCGCAACGGCGCAGCAAGGCTTCCACCGTGCCGCCCAGCTTCTGCCCGTGTTGCAAGGTGCAGGAAGATTGATAGGCGATGCGTTTACCCTGACCGGTATGCGTGAAGGATGCGAGGTCTTCGCGTCCCAGCACTTCTACCAAGTCCAGGCTGAGTGCGCTGATGCGCGCCGCCTTCTCCGCATATTTTGGGTCGTCGCGCAGCGCCGCGCCATAGCCTTTCACCATCAGGCCGCAACCGCTGGCGCTCATCACGATGGCTTCCGCACCGCGCTCCACATAGGGCCACCAGGCGTCGATGTTGTTACGCATCAAGTCGCGCGCCCCCGCGCTATCCGACAGATGCTGATTGAGCGCGCCGCAGCAACCGGCACTGGGTGCGCTGATCAGCGATATGCCCAGCCTGTCCAGCACGCGTGCCGCAGCGGCGTTGGTGTTGGGGGTGGCGAGCGGTTGCACACAACCTTCCAGCACCAGCATATGGCGGGCATGCTTGCTACGCGGCAAGGGAGGCATAGCATCTTGTTGTGCGGGTATCTTGCCGCCCAGTCGTTTGGGCAACAGCGGTTTGAAAAATCGGCCCAGCGTCAGCGCCACTTTGAGTCGGGATGGATAGGGCAACACACTGAGCAACGCCTTGCGCAACAGCTTCTGGTGCAGCGGCCGCGGCGCGTGCTCCTCCACCAGCTCGCGGCCTATGTCTATCAACCGTCCGTACTGCACACCGGAAGGGCAGGTGGTCTCGCAGGCGCGGCAGGTCAGACAACGGTCCAGATGCAAGCGCGTCTTGTCGGTCGCCGCGTTGCTCTCCAGCATGTCTTTGATGAGATAGATGCGGCCGCGCGGGCCGTCCAGCTCCGAGCCCAGCAACTGGTAAGTGGGGCAGGTTGCGGTGCAGAAACCGCAATGCACACAGCTGCGCAGGATGGCATTAGCTTCGGCGATGTCGGGCGCTTCCATTTGCTGCGGAGTGAGAGTGGTCTGCATATCAGAGTTGCGCGTACAGCGCGCCACAGTTGAATAGGTTGTGGGGGTCGAAGCCGGCCTTGATGCGGCGATGCAATGTCAGCGCGGCAGCAGAGAGCGGCTGGAAGCGTGTGGTGGCGGGGCCACGGAACACCGACACATGGCCACCTGCCAGTTCGACTTGATGACGTATGGTGGCCAAGTCTTCGTCGCTGTATAGCCAGCGTTGCGCACCGCCCCAGTCAAGCAGCCAGGTGCCCTTGATGGGCAGCGGCGGTGTGGCGGGTTTGACCATCACGCGGTACAAGCTGCCGTGGTGATGGAAGTAGGGCAGGGTGTGTTCGCGTAACTTCTCCCAGAATCGTGCCGCATCGGGCCACACCTCGCCGGGGATCTTGTTGCGTGCATCGCGTACTGCCTGCGCGCTGCCCGAGATGCGTACATGGCAATGCTCGCCGTCGTAACACACACCATCCACCGGATAGGACAGACCGAGCAGGCTGCTCATATAAGTGATGGCTTCGGCTGCGCTGCACTCGTGCGAGAGCGTGAGACTGGCAGCGGGGCGCGGCAACACCTTGAGGCTCACTTCCAGCAACACGCCCAGCGTGCCGTGTGCACCCGCCATCAGCCGCGACACGTCGTAACCCGCCACATTCTTCATCACCTGACCGCCGAAACGCAATATCTCGCCGCGTCCGTTGAGCAGCTTGCAGCCCAGCACGAAGTCGCGCGCCGAGCCGCTGTGCGGACGACGCGGCCCGGATAAGCCGCAGGCGATGGTGCCGCCCAATGTGGCGTGCGTGCCGTAGTGCGGTGGCTCGAAAGCCAGCATCTGCCCTGCTTCCGCGAGTGTGCTTTCCAATTCGCTGAGCGGTGTGCCGCTGCGTGCGGTGATCACCAATTCGCGCGGGTCGTATTCGATGATGCCGCGATGCGCCGCGACATCCAGTGCTTGGGCCTCGGTGTGACTAGCGAGGAAGGTTTTGCTGCCGCCGCCACGGATATGCAATGGCGACTTTGCTTGTAGCGCCGCAGTGACTTGTTGTTGTAGTTGCAGACTGAGGTCGCTCATCAGTATCGCTCCAGTTCGGGATGGGCGAGCTGGCCGTTGTGCACATGCATGGCGCCGAACTCGGCGCAGCGATGCAGACTGGGTACGGCCTTGCCGGGATTAAGCAGCGCGTCAGGGTCGAAGGCATGCTTGATGGCATGGAATTGTTGTAGCTCCAGACTTTGGAACTGCACACACATCTGGTCTATCTTCTCCATACCCACGCCGTGTTCGCCGGTGATGGTGCCGCCCACTTCCACGCATAGACGCAGGATGCGCTGACCGAACGCTTCGGTGCGTTGCAGTTCGCCCGGCTGGTTGGCATCGAACAGGATGAGCGGATGCAGGTTGCCGTCACCGGCATGGAATACGTTGGCGACGGCCAAGCCATATTCTTTGGACCAGTCGCTGATCTGTTGCAATACGCGCGGTAACTCGCGGCGCGGGATGGTGCCATCCATGCAGTAGTAGTCGGGCGAGATGCGACCCACGGCGGGGAAGGCCGATTTGCGGCCCTTCCAGAACAGCTGCCGCTCGGCCTCGTCCACTGCCGTGCGCACCTCGGTCGCACCGCTGTCGGTGAGCAGTTTGCGCACCGCCATGATGTATTCCGAGACCTCGGCATTGCTGCCATCCAGCTCGCACAGCAAGATCGCTTCTGCGTCGCGCGGATAACCGGCATGGGCGAAATCCTCCGCCGCCTGTATCGCCAGCTTGTCCATCATCTCCAGTCCGGCGGGGATGATGCCGGCCGAGATGATCGCACCCACTGCGGCTCCGGCTTGTGCCACATCGTTGAATGCCGCCAACACCACCTGCGCGCGTTCCGGTCTGGGCAATAGCTTCACCGTCACCTCGACGATCACACCCAGCATGCCTTCCGAGCCGCACATCAAGGCGAGCAGGTCGTAGCCGGGCGCGTCCAACGTCTGCGCGCCTAGCGTGAGCAACTCGCCCTCCATGGTGACGACCTTGACCATCAGTACGTTGTGTACGGTGAGGCCGTATTTCAAGCAATGCACTCCGCCGGAGTTCTCCGCGACGTTGCCGCCTATGGTGCAGGCGATCTGCGAGGAAGGGTCGGGTGCGTAATACAGGCCATAGGGTGCGGCCGCTTCCGAAATGGTGAGATTGCGCACGCCGGGTTGTACCGTGGCCTGCGCGTTGCGAGTGTCGATATCGAGGATGCGTTTGAATTTGGCGAGGCTAAGCAGTACGCCGTTCTCCAGCGGCAGCGCGCCGCCCGAGAGGCCGGTGCCCGCGCCGCGCGCCACTACCGGCACCTTGTGTTCGTGACACAAGCGCATGATCTGCTGCACCTGTCCCACCGTCTCGGGCAACACCACCAGCATGGGCAACTGGCGATACACCGACAGGCCATCGCACTCGAACGGCCGCATATCCTCGGCATCGTCGAGGATGGCTTCGGCGGGCAAAAAGCCACGCAAGGCACTGAGCAGTGCGGTGTCGGTCAAGCGTAGAGGCATCGGGGAAACTCCAACGAGAAACGCGCGAAGAGACATAGTAAATTACTCTAGTATAAATTTCTAGCCACATTTTCTTCGGTGGTTTGCGATGCGTCAGTTTGACAAACACGGGCACGCCGGTGAGCATGCCGCCCTCTTAGCCGCTGTCATCAAGGAACAAGCATGAATATCTGGAACGAACGTTACGCGGGCGAGCATTATCATTTTGGCACCGAGCCCAATGCATTCTTGGCGCGTCAACAGCCTCTACTCAAAGCGGGTGAGCATGCGCTGGCTATCGCCGACGGTGAGGGGCGCAACGGCGTATGGTTGGCGCAACACGGCTTGCAGGTCGTCTCGGTGGATTCGTCCGATGTCGCGTTGGCCAAGGCCAAGAAGTTGGCCCAGCAACGTGGTGTGGATGTGCAGTTCGAGTTGGCCGATCTGATGGAATGGGATTGGGGGGGGGCGCATTATGACGTGGTGGTCGGTATTTTCATCCAGTTCGCGGCACCCAGCGTGCGCGAGCAGATGTTCGAGCGCATCAAGCGCTGTCTCAAGCCCGGTGGATTGCTGTTGCTGGAAGGCTACGCACCGCGCCAGATAGCCAACAAGACCGGCGGACCATCACAGGTGGAGAATCTCTACACCGTGGAGATGTTGCGCAAGGCTTTCGCAGATATGGAAATTGTCGAACTGCGTGATTACGACGCGGAGATCGAAGAAGGTCCGGGGCACAGTGGTATGTCTGCGCTGGTCGACCTGGTGGCGCGCAAGCCACGCTGATTCAGCGCGGTATATCTTTCAGGCAGCAGTGCCCGGAAGGGTTGTGCGTGGTGCAGGCACATGCACCCGTGCGTGTCTGCTCGATGATGTAGTGACGTGTCGCCTCATCGACCTCGGCGTAATGCACGCCGTAGCAATAGCACACCAGCGCATCGGCGCTCGGATGCTTTATACCGACCTGAGTGCGTAAATCGCTCTGCCGCCACACCTCTCCTGCGTCGCTGAAATAGATCACTGCACACTCTGCTTGCTCGCAAAAATAATGTTGTGCACCGTCCTGCCAGTTCCATGACTGCAGCAGATGGAATCGCATGGTGTGCGCGCTCACAGCGGTAGCAGCATGGCCGCACACGGGGCAATCATGTTTGTTGCTAGCCGTGTTGGCGCAGCAGTCACTCATCGCAACTGGCTCTGTGCCCAGCGCACGATGTTGCTAGCATCCATCGCCCCGGACTGACGTGCGATCTCTTTACCGCCCTTGAATAAAGCCAAGGTAGGGATGCTGCGGATGTTGTGACGTGCCGCGAGTTGCTGGGCCTCTTCGGTGTTGAGTTTGACCACACGCATCTGCGGTTCCAGTTTGACCGTCGCTTGTTCGTAAGCGGGCGCCATCATGCGGCACGGGCCACACCAGGGCGCCCAAAAATCCACCAGCACCGGGATGTCGTTGCGCGTGAGATGGCGCTCGAAGTCGGCCGCGTTGAGTTCCAGCGGATGCGCGTCGAACAGCGTCGCTTTGCATTTTCCGCAGACAGGATTTCCGGTCAGTTTTTCTGCTGGAACGCGGTTGAGTGCCGCGCAATGCGGACAGACGATGTGCAGGGATTCGTTCATGGTGGGCTCCATTCGTATACTTTAAGGTGGCACCGATTAAGTCCCCCGTTCGTGGTGAGCTTGTCGAACCATGGGTGGGGGACTTAATCAGCTCAAAGAATTATAGAGATCACCCTTCGACAAGCTCAGGGCGAACGGACTTATTCAAATCTTCCCGAACTAGATGGAGCCTGAGTCACGGATTTCAAGTGCTTAGCTTACCAGACGCAGCGACAGATCGAGCGCCGTCACATCCTTGGTCAGCGCGCCTATGGAGATGCGATCCACGCCGGTGAGTGCCACCTCGCGCAAGGTCGCCAGCGTGATGCCGCCCGAGGCTTCCAGCTCTGCGCGTCCGGCGTTAATCTCCACCGCCGCGCTGAGTATCTCCAGATCGAAGTTGTCCAGCAGGATGAGTTTTGCACCGGCGGTCAGCGCCTCCTCCATCTGCCACAGGCTCTCCACCTCGATCTGCACGCTCACGCCCGGTGGCGCGAGTTTGAACGCCTGTTCCAGTACTGCCGCGATGCCGCCCGCCGCGGCGATGTGGTTCTCTTTGATGAGGATGCCGTCGTACAGGCCGACGCGCTGGTTGTGTCCGCCACCGATACGTACCGCGTACTTCTGCGCCTGACGCAGGCCTGGCAAGGTCTTGCGCGTATCCATGATCTTCACGTCTATACCGGCCACCGCAGCTACGTAATGCTTGGTGCGTGTTGCCGTAGCCGACAAGGTCTGTAGCAGATTGAGACCGCTACGCTCGGCGGTGAGCAGCGCACGCGCGGGGCCGCTGACCTCGCACAGTGTCTGCCCCGGTGTGATCCAGTCGCCGTCTTGGGCCGACCAGTTGATGACGCAATCTTTGCTCACCGTCCGGAAGCAGGCATCGAACCAGGCCGTGCCGCACAACACACCGGCTTCGCGGGTGATGACGCGCGCCCGCGCGGTCTGGCCTGCGGGCAAGAGTTGGACGGTCAGGTCGTTGCTTGCACCGTCTTCGGCGAGCGCGGCAGTCACGTTGGCGGTGATGGTGTTGCTCATGTCGATGTTACTCATCTTGTGCTCCGATAGTGAGGCGCGCAGTATAGGGGATGCGCGGCGGTCTTTAAATCGCCGAACCATCCCCCACTTGGACTGCATACGAAATCCTTTCAGGAGCACACCATGCGTTTCGACAAATTCACCACCAAGTTGCAGCAAGCCCTGTCCGATGCCCAGAGTCTGGCCGTAGGCGCGGACAACCAATTCATAGAGCCGCAGCATCTGCTGTTGGCGCTGCTCAACGATATTGACAGCGGCGCAGCCTCGTTGCTGGCGCGTGCTGGCGGCAATGTCAACGCGCTCAAGTCTGCGTTGAACGACGCGCTCACTCGTCTGCCCAAGGTCGAAGGACACAGCGGCGAGGTGCAGGTCGGACGCGATCTAGGCAGTCTGTTCAATCTCACCGATAAGGAAGCGCAGAAGCGCGGCGACCAGTTCATCGCCAGCGAGATGTTCCTGTTGGCGTTGACCAACGACAAGGGCGAGAGCGGACGTTTGCTCAAACAACACGGCGTGACACGCGCGCCGCTGGAACAAGCCATCAACGCGGTGCGCGGCGGTGAGTCGGTAGGCAGTCAAGAAGCCGAAGGCCAGCGTGAATCGCTCAAGAAATACTGTCTGGATCTGACCGAGCGTGCACGTCAGGGCAAACTCGATCCCGTCATCGGGCGCGACGATGAGATACGCCGCGCCATCCAGGTGTTGCAACGCCGCACCAAGAATAATCCGGTGCTGATAGGCGAACCCGGTGTGGGTAAGACCGCCATCGTCGAGGGTTTGGCGCAGCGCATCATAGACGGCGAAGTGCCCGAATCGCTCAAAGGCAAAAAAGTGTTGAGCCTGGACATGGCGGCCTTGGTGGCCGGTGCGAAATATCGCGGCGAGTTTGAGGAGCGCCTGAAGAACGTGCTCAAAGAGTTGGCGATGGACGAAGGCCAGACGATAGTTTTTATTGATGAGCTGCACACCATGGTGGGCGCGGGCAAGACCGAAGGCGCGATGGATGCGGGCAATATGCTCAAGCCGGCGCTGGCGCGCGGCGAACTGCATTGCATAGGCGCGACCACGCTGGATGAATATCGCAAATACGTGGAGAAGGATGCCGCGCTGGAACGTCGTTTCCAGAAGGTGCTGGTGGACGAGCCTTCGGTGGAATCGACCATCGCCATCCTGCGTGGCCTGAAAGACAAATACGAAGCGCACCATACCGGCGTGACCATCACCGACCCCGCCATCGTCGCGGCGGCCGAGTTGTCGCACCGCTACATCACCGATCGTTTCCTGCCGGACAAGGCCATCGATCTGATCGACGAAGCGGCCGCGCGCATGAAGATGGAGAACGAGTCCACCCCCGAGGTCATCGACAAGCTGGACAGACGCATCATCCAGTTGCAGATCGAGCGCGAGGCGATGAAGAAGGAGAAGGACGAAGCCTCGAAGAAACGCATCCAGCTGATCGAGGATGAGCTACTTAAACTGCAGCGCGAAGCCAACGACCTGAAAGAGATATTGAAGGCCGAGAAGAGCGCGGCACAAGGCGCGGCGGATGTGAAGAAGGCCATTGATACGGTCAAGACCGACATCGCCAGTCTGCAACGTGAAGGTAAGTTGGAGCAGGTGGCCGAGCTGCAATATGGACAGTTGCCGAAACTTGAAGCCAAGCTCAAAGAAGCGATGGAGCGCGAAGCCGCAGGCAACGGCAATCAAAATCGTTTGTTGCGTACCCATGTAGGCGCGGAGGAGATCGCCGAAGTGGTGAGTCGTGCCACGGGCATCCCTGTATCCAAGATGCTCACCGGCGAGCGCGACAAATTGCTCAAGATGGAAGAGAAATTGCACGAGCGCGTGGTGGGGCAGGACGAAGCTGTGCGCCTGGTCAGCGACGCGATCCGCCGTTCGCGCTCCGGTCTGTCCGACCCGAACCGTCCCTATGGTTCCTTCCTGTTTCTGGGCCCGACCGGCGTGGGTAAGACCGAGCTGTGCAAAGCCTTGGCCGGTTTCATGTTCGACTCGGAAGATCATCTTATCCGCATCGACATGAGCGAGTACATGGAGAAGCATTCCGTCGCGCGTCTGATCGGTGCACCTCCGGGTTATGTGGGTTACGAAGAGGGCGGTGGCTTGACCGAGGCGGTGCGGCGCAAACCGTATTCCGTCATCCTGCTCGATGAAGTGGAGAAGGCGCATCCCGATGTATTCAACGTCTTGCTGCAAGCCTTGGATGATGGCCGTATGACCGACGGTCAGGGCCGCACCGTGGACTTCAAGAACACCGTCATCGTGATGACCTCCAACCTCGGCTCGCAGATGATCCAGCAGATGCAAGGCGACGATTATCAGGTGATCAAGCTGGCGGTGATGGGCGAGGTGAAGAGCTACTTCCGTCCCGAGTTCATCAACCGTATCGACGAGGTAGTGGTGTTCCACGCGCTCGACGAGAAGAACATCAAGAGCATCGCGCGCATCCAGTTGCAGTATCTGGAGAAACGTCTGGAGGCATTGGAGATGAAGCTGGAAGTAAGCGAGGCCGCACTGGTCGAGATCGCCAATGCCGGTTTCGATCCCGTCTACGGCGCACGTCCGCTCAAACGTGCCATCCAGGCGCAGCTGGAGAATCCTTTGGCCAAGCTGATCTTGGAAGGACGCTTTATGGCCAAAGACACTATCAAGGTCAATTGCAAGGGTGGGGTGATGAAGTTCGACAAGTAATTGCTACTGTGGCTGTAAGGGGGATACGCCCCAACAGCACACGTTCAGCTTGTCGAAGGATGAAAGAAAAAGCCCGGCGTGCCGGGCTTTTTCAATACTGGGTTTGATAGCAACTAAACGCTAGCACTCAATGTGTGGTGACCGGTGTGATCAGAGGCTGGGCATCGTGACTGTGCTTCTTCACCTGCTTGGCATGCTTCTTCTCTTTCGGCGTCATCAAGGGTTTCTTTTTCGTGTCTCTATCGGAATGCTGTGACTTGGGCATGACTCAACTCCTTATAGTGATTGAAGAAATGTTGCGAAATCATGCTACGCCCAACGTTGACGAATGTCTAACTGTGTTTTTGGCTGTGGCAGCGCCATCCAGCTGCCGTGCTTGGACTGGATGTGCAGATGAGGTCGTGATTCAGACGGGCTTGTTGCCCATCGCTTCACCCAAACGTATCGGCTTGGTCGCTTGCCATTCCGGATTGAAGCTCAGCGTGTCTTTGGGGAACAGCATCACCACCGTGGAGCCGAGCAGGAAGCGGCCCATCTCCTGGCCTTTCTCTAGAGCAATCTCTTTGCCGTCGTAATGCCACTCGCGCACCTTGCCGGGACGCGGCGGGTTGACCATGCCATGCCACACCGTGGCCATGCTGCCGACGATGGTCGCGCCCACCAGTGTTAGTACAAAGGGGCCGGACTCGGTATCGAATACACACACTACGCGCTCGTTGCGCGCGAACAGACCGGGCACGCCGCGCGCGGTGGTCGGGTTCACCGAGAACAGTTCGCCCGGTACATGAATCATGCGCCTTAAGCGTCCCGCGCAAGGCATGTGGATGCGGTGATAGTCCTTGGGGCTGAGATACAAGGTAGCGAAACTGCCGTCTTCGAACTGCGCCGCCAGCTCGGCATCACCGCCCACCAGCGCAGTCGTGGTGTAGCTGTGGCCCTTGGCCTGAAAGATGTTGTCGCGTTCGATAGGGCCGAACTGACTGATCGCGCCATCCACCGGGCAGATGAATTCGGCTTGCGCAAAGGGACGTGCTCCCTCGCGCAAGGGGCGCGTGAAGAACTCGTTGAAACTCGCATAACTGGCGATGTCAGGGTTGGCCGCCTCCTGCATGTTCACCCCGTAACGCGCCACGAAGCGGCGTATCACTGCAGTGGTCAGTCCCCCCAGACGGGCGTTGGCAAACTTGCCCGCCAACACAGTCAGCAACTGCTTGGGCATCATATATTGCGGTAACACGGCTAAGCGATCAGACACGATAGGAATCCTGTAACGTCGAAAGAACGGATTATAACGGGGTGCGGAAGAAGTAATGAGAGTGGTTTAAGAGAGCAGTCTTCGAGATCACTTTCCACCCCCATCCTAACCTTCCCCCTGCGAGGGGGAAGGAATAGACGCAGTTACACCCTCCCCATTTTAGGGGGGCTGCCAGCAAGGAGTATGTCCGTGGTTGTTAGGCAGCAAGTTGTCAACAACTCACGTTAAGAGTGGGGGGTAAAGCCACTGAGTTATCTGCAATGACAGCCAATACGCCATCAAGATTTTTCAGCACTTCATTATTCCAAAATCGCAGCACGCGCCAACCGTGTGAACGCAAAAACTCACTGCGCTGATCGTCATATGCCACTTGCTCTTGGTGTTGTCCTCCATCCAGTTCGACCACAAGTTTCTGTTCGACGCAGGCAAAATCGGTGATGTAGTCACCTATGGGATGCTGACGACGGAAGCGGTGATGATTGATCTGCCTGTTGCGCAATGCGTGCCAAAGCAAACGCTCCGCATCCGTCATATTGCTGCGCAGCGCTCTTGCTCGGTCAGTGGTTAGCTCAGCTATCCTTCTGTTCGGCATCTGCTATCTCCATCTTGATGTAGCACCTGAAGCTGCATCTTAATGACTCACCGGTTCATCCGACAACACTAGACAGCGGGTTTTGTCCCCTCCCCAATGCAGAGGGAGGGGCTTAATTCTTGGTCTCGAATGATATCTTTTTGCTGCGCCGCTCTTGGACTGCTCTCGCTCGCAACTGCCCGCACGCGCCTTCTATCTCTTGGCCCGCCGAGTCGCGTACCTTGGCGAGGATGCCATGTTGGCGCAGCGCATTCACCATCGCGGCGATGCGTTCGGGGTTAGGACGGCGATAGTCCAGGCCGTCCACCTCGTTGAAAGGGATGAAGTTCATCACCGCATACTTGCCAGCGAGCAGACGCTTGATGCCTTCTAGCTCCGCGTCGCTGTCGTTGATGCCTTCCAGCAAAGTCCATTGGTATTGCACCGGGTAAGACGTAGCGCGTGCATACACCTCGGCGCGCTCCACCAATTCTTCTATGCTCATCTCGGGTGCGCGTGGCAACAGCTGGGCGCGTAGTGCCGCATCGGTGCTGTGCAGCGAAAGCGCGAGTGCGGGGCGAACGATATGCGCGTGCTTTGTGTCTTGGTTCCTTCCCCCTTCTAGGGGGAAGGTTAGGATGGGGGTAGAAATTTCCGAACCACACAAAGCATCTACCCCCACCTCAGTCCTCCCCTTGCAAGGGGGAGGAAGGCCATCAAGACCCTCCATCAGTCGCTCGAACACCCGCGCATCTCCCACCGTCGAGAACACCAGACTCTTGTGCCCGATGTTGCCTTGCGTGCCCAGCAGCTCGATCGCCTCCAGCACGTTGTCCAGATTGTGCGCCGGCTCGCCCATGCCCATGAATACCACCTTGCTCACCGCACGGCGTTGTCGTGCCAGCACCACCTGCGCGACGATCTCGGCGCTGCCGAGTTGGCGTATCAGTCCCGCGCGGCTGCTCATGCAGAACACACAGCCCACCGCACAACCCACCTGTGTCGAGACACACAGCCCGCCACGCGGCAACAACACGCTCTCCACCATCTGGCCGTCATTCAACTCGACCAGCAGACGTGCCACTTCCTCATCGGCGGGGTACTCGCCATGCAACCGCGCCAGCCCAGCCAATTCCGCTTCGATGGCAGGCAACTCGTGGCGCATCGCCAGTGGAAAGAAAGTCTCCGCAGGGCTGTTTTTCCTGTCGTACGAGCAAACCTGCGACCAAGCGCGCAGCAATCGATCTGCGTGGCAGGGTTTGGCGCCGAGTTCTTGCAGGCGTTGAATGAGTTGGGAGATACGCATCGGAGAGTGAAAAGCGGGAAGCAGGATAAGTTGGAAAAGTGTGCGGGTCGCTTTTGATTCTAACCCAAGCGTCGGTTGGCTACGCAGCCCCTGAAGCCGAAAACACGCTCAATAGCCAATACATGAGCAGCGCACCAACGAAGACCCCTGCAATGAAAGTACGTGAAACTATCGAAGTGCTTGTTTCCGGCTTGCTTCTTTCATCGGGCGGTTGTATCGATTCCCACTCGCTGATTATCTGCCTGGCCTCGGCATAAGCTTCTTCAGCAACCAGTACGCGCACAAAGCCCATCGCGGAAAGTTCGCCGATGCCGCCTTGCAGATACTCCCCCTCGATGCGACCTGAAATGCCGCGCTGTTCGAGCAGGTTCAGGATCATGTGAGCGTCCAGCCCGGTGGAGGCTTCGAATACGCTTTTCATCGCTTATTTGACCCTGCCAGCGCGCCGGTCACTGGGGACGTTGAACTTCCGGATATTCTCCTCGGCCTGTTTGAGCGAGGTGATGTCGTGGGCGATGGCGAGTAATTCTTCAGCACCGTCTTCTGCCTTGATCAATTGCAGGGTGACCTCTACCGGATAGCTGTTGCCATTCGCGCGCATTTGGATGGTCTGATAGGTGATCGACTCCTGCTCGCCGCTACGCAACTGTTCGAGCATCGCGCCTATCGCTTCGATGCCCGATTCTGGATGCAATTCAAGTAGGGTTTTCTGTTGCAATTGCTCCAGAGTGTAGCCCAGATTTCCCAGCGCTTGATCGTTGGCAAAGCCGAGTTGCAAGGTGCCGGTATCGAACATGAATATCTCGTTCGGGCTGCGTTCTTGCAGGGCGCGTTCGTAGTGGTGGCGCAGTTCTTCGCGGCGTTTCTGCATAGACCATGTGCGGCGGCGCGTCAGGCTATAAAAAATGAAGATGCACACCAGCACCAATGTCATCAGCACATAGGGCGCAGGCATATCGTGCCACCATGCAGTCTTGGATTTTGTCGCTGGCATCTCGACAAACAGCGTGAGCGGATAGTGTTGCAGGTGGCGCATCACCCGTAGCCCGGTGGTCTTGCCGTCGCTGTTGCGTATCTCGATCTGCCCCTGTTGCGGGAGCGTGTTGGCGCGCAGATATTCGGCCATCGCGCCCTCGGCTGGCCTGCCATACAGCTGGTCCATACTATCGGCATCCGGTTCTGGATAGCGGCTCACCAGATATCCATCATCGCGCACCAGCCCCAGCGCGCTGATCCCGGGGGTGATCGAATCTATCCAGTAGCGTTGCAACATATCCACCGGCAAGTTGGCGCTGATGATGTAGGCCAGCTTGCCCGCAGGGTCAGTAACGGCATAACGAGCAGGAACGACCCAGCTTTCGTCTATCTGTCCTCGCAACGGTCGGCCAATAGCGAAGGACGGACCTTGTAGTAGTTCGTCGCGTATCTTCTCGAATGCGGGGACATCGGCGAGCGTGGGCAGATCCGGCCCGTTAGGCGTTGTCCCGGTCAGCAATATCTGACCATCGCCGCGGATCAGCATGACATTTAGCAACTCGGTGTGCAGACCCTGGAAGCGGCTGACCAGCGCATAGGCACGGTCCAGATCAGGCTGCTGGTGCGTTACGTCCAACTCCGCCCCCAGATTCTGCATGCCGCTCTTCAGTTCGGTAAGGTAAATATCAATCGAGTTTTCGCTCAGCGTGGCAATCAGCGCCCCTTGGCTGGCCTGCGCGGACCTTGCCACTCGCCAGGACTGCGAGACCAGGAAGGCGGCGTAAGCAAGCAGCACCACAACCAGCAATGTTGCCAAATATTTCAGGATCCGCCCGAGGCGATGTTCATTACTTATGTCAGACATTTGTGTTCCTCATGCATAGCCCCGTGACGGAGATGTGCTTATCCATTCAAACTCACCACGATGGCTGGCAATTCATGGCTCAGTTTAGCGCGACTGTACGAGTGATCGAACGAAAACTATCATTTGTGTACCACGTTCATAGCGCGAATCATCGCAACCTCGTCAGCATTCAAGTCTGGCTATGGGGATGGACGTGAAAAAGCCCGGACTACCGGGCTTTTACTGGAGCGTATGGGCGCGAATTTCGCGTATCAAAACGACTCGACTGCTTTTTTCGCCACAGTCCGAAGTGCACCTAGATCTTTGGCTGAGCCGCTTTGTTCTGTCATATATTGCAACTGCAGCATGCGGCCTTGCTTGATGATCATCAGCGAAATGAATCCACTCTTCCCGACGACGGAAAACGCTTTGTCACCCAAGCCGGACTCATCGCTGACTTTGCCTACCTGAGCGGCGTTCTGTCTGGCTCCCGCATAGGCCATATCGATCTTGCCCGGCGTTTTCATGTTGATCTTTGCGACGATGAGTTTTTTGTTGCTGCCTGTACTTGTCCAGCGGCAGGCAGTCACGTTGGAACTGGCGGTCGGCGTTCCGCCGAGTAGCGCGGTCACGTCGCCGGGCTTGAGCAGCGCGCAAGCGTCGGAGTTGGTGGCCGCTATTGCAGAAGGTAAAACCGCTACTACGACCATGCAGGCAGCGCAGGCGCGCAGCAGGCGAAACAGAAACGTCGGGGTTGTGATGAACTGGGTCATGATGGCTCCTTCATTCAGTGAGGTAAATGGGCAGAGTACAGACTTGCGCCTGTCAGCCACTCTACACTCATTCGGGATGCCAACGCGGGCGGGCGGCGGACGTGAAATATCCGGTAGAAACTGACGCTCATCACCTAGCGAACTTTGGGTGTGGTGCGATCAGCCTTGTAGGACTCGATGCTGTAAATCCATTAGCCGGCCTCCATTCTGTTAAACTGCGCGCCGCTTTCGCCCCCGTGTCTTTTTGGTTCGCCGTAACGCTGTGCACTTTAGCTGTGTATCAGGTCAGCCGGCCTGTGTGTGACCGACCTGACCCGGGTGCGATAGAAAGTACCGTATCAACGCGCTGCCAGCGTGCAGGTCAGCAGATCCTATGAGGTGCGTCCCGCTCGATCATTCGAGTGTGTAGCTTTTCCCGCTCGTTAAAGACGTGCGGAATATCGTCATATCTGTCTTACTCTTGCCCGCTCTGGTCGCGCTTAATTTATTTTCATAAAGGCAGCCATGACATATCTTGCAAAACTCGACACCATCATCCAAGACATCATCGAACCCGCCGCCATTGCGGTCGATCGCGAGGGCACATTCCCGCGTGACGCCATCCGTGCACTCGGCGCGGTAGGGCTGCTCGGTCTGACCAGCGCCAAGGAAGTCGGCGGGATGGGGCTGGGTTTGACCGAAGCGGCACATGTCGTCGAGCGCATCGGGCAAGTCTGTCCTTCCACCGCCATGGTGGTGACCATGCATTACAGCGCGACGGCAGTCATCGAGAAATTGGGTGCTGACTTGTTGCGCCGCGAGATCGCGGCGGGTCGTCATCTTTCCACCTTGGCATGGTCCGAAGCGGGTTCACGCAGTCACTTCTGGGCACCGCTCGGCACAGCTGTGCCCGATGGCGACAGCTATCTGCTCGATGGCGCAAAGACCATGGTGACTTCGGCGCTGGAAGCAGATTCCTACATCTGGTCATCGCGTCCGGCACAAGCGACAGGCGCAAGCAGCCTGTGGTTGGTCGACAGCAAGACCGCAGGGCTCACCCAGCTCAATGCTTTCGATGGTATGGGACTGCGCGGCAACGCCTCTGCGCCCTTGGTGTGCAAAGCCATGCGTCTGCCGCAGTCCGCTTTGTTGGGCACGGACGGTGGCGGTTTCGATGTCATGATAGGCATCGTGCTGCCGGTGTTCTCCACCCTCATCGCCTCCAACTCCATCGGCATCATGGAGACAGCGATCAACCGTTCCATCGCGCATGCGAGCGGCAATAAATTTGAACATATGAACAGCACACTGGCCGACCTGCCCACCATCCGCGCCTACATCGCGCGTGCCAAGATTCGTGCCGACATGGCGCGTATGTTGCGCGACGACACCTTGGCGGCCTTGGCAGCGGGTCGTGCCGATGCGATGTTGCGCGTCATGGAAGTCAAAGCGGCAGCGGCCGAATCGGCATTGGAAGTGACCGATATCGCCATGCGCGTCTGCGGTGGTGCAGCGTTCCGTAAGGACGTGGGCGTGGAGCGTTGCTTCCGCGATGCACGTGCGGCATCCATCATGGCACCGACCTCGGACGTGCTTTACGATTTCATCGGCAAGGCCGTTTGCGGCTTGCCCGTGTTCGGTTAAGGAGAGAGCACATGACACGACCATTGATGATGGGGGCAGTCGCCTACGCCCCTAAAGTAGTGACCATCTGGGAAGGCTTCAAAGAATATTTCCGCCGTCACGATTTCGAGTTCGACTACATCCTCTATTCGAATTACGAATGCCAGGTCGAAGCGCAGTTCAACGGCACGCCCGGAAAAAATACTATAGACATCGCCTGGAACTCGCCGCTGGCATGGGTGAGGGCGGATCGCATGGCACGCGCACGCGGCCAGAACGTGCACGCCGTCGCCATGCGCGACACTGACTGCGACCTGACCTCGGTGTTGGTGGTGCGCAACGATTCCGCCATCAGTGAGCTATCCGCGCTGCGCGGTAAGACGGTCGGCTTCGGCGCGATTGACTCGCCACAGGCCAACCTCATCCCGCTCGATCATATGCGCGCGCAAGGGCTGGTCGCTGGACGCGATTACACCGCGCGACGCTTCGATGTGCTGGGCGGCAAACACGGCGACCACATCGGCGGCGAACGCGATGCGGCGATGTCGCTGATGGCGGGCGAGATCGATGCGGCGTGGATGATAGACGGCAACCATCTTGCCTTCTCGCGTGAGGGTGTGTTGCCAGCGGGCAAGACCCGCATCATGGCGCGTACCGGCGCATATGACCATTGCAACTTCACCACCAGCCCAAACGCTCCCGAGGCGCAAGTGACACGTTTCGTCGAATTGCTGATGGGCATGGCGTGGGACAATCCCCAAGTGCGTCCGCTGTTGGAGCTGGAAGGACTCAAGGCATGGCGCGCAGGGCGCACCAGTGGTTATGCCCTGCTGGAACGTGCGGTGGACGATGAACAATTCTATGACGCCAAAGGAGACATCCTTGTCCGTGATTATCGATATTGAGGATCTGGGGCTGGATGCCGGCGCGCATCTGCTCATCAAGCATGGCTTGGCAGGCGTGCCGGTCGGCGGTGCGATACAAGTCACCGGCAGCGCACCCGGATGGGATGCACAGCTTGCCGCATGGTGTCGCGCACAAGGCCATCCGCTCACCTTCATCGATGGCAAAGCGCAGATCACCCGTAGCGACATCCATGCGGGACGCTGGCGCGGCGCGACGCAAACCGGCCATGCCAACCCCAAACAAGCCGGTGCCGTGCATGAACATGCCCTGCCTTGTTATGGGCTGGCCGCGCGCGGCGCGACCGTGGAAGCAGGGGCACCTGAATACGCTTTTCGTCTGAATAAAAAAAATGAAGTGTGGGCGGACAATGCCGCCGAGCTGTATGCCCAGGCCGTCGCCGCGCAATGGAACGCGGATCAGGCCATCGATTGGAACGTCGCTTTCGAGTTACCCGATGAGGTGGAAGATGCCGTCGCGCAAGTCATGACCTACATGATCGAGAACGAGAACGCCGCGTTGGTCGTCCCCGCGCGTTTTCTGGGTCAGATGCATCCGCATTTCCGTGAAGTGCAGGCCATATTGGCCATCCAGGTGGCTGACGAAGCGCGCCACATCGACGTGTTCACCCGCCGTCTGCGTCTGCGTGGACGCGAACCCGCGCTCTCCACGGCGGGCGGCCAAGCTTCGCTCAAGACGCTGCTCGATGAACCCGATTTCTCGGTGGCCGGATTCCTGCTCTCGGTGCTCGGCGAAGGGACGTTCGTCAGCTTGCTCAACTTCCTGCACGCCCACGCACCCGACCCCGTCACGCGCCAGCTCGCCCGCCTGGCCGCCATCGATGAAGGCCGCCATGTCGCCTTTGGTATGTCGCATCTGCTGCGCAGATTAGAGATAGAGCCTGCCTTGCGTACCCAACTTGCCCATGCCGTGGAATCACGCAACGACGCGTTATCCGGCACCTCCGGACTCAACGAAGAAGTGTTCGATGCCTTGATCCTGCTGGCTGCCGGAGCGTTCACGCCAAGTGCTATCGCTGCCGGTTACGCCCGCGTACAAACGCTGATGACCGACATGGCCGAAGGTCGCCTCGCACGCTTGCTACGGCTAGGCTTTGACGCAAAGACCGCGCATCGACTATCGTCGTTGCACACGCGGAATTTCATGTGAGGGGATGAGTGGGCGGGGTGGTCGAACCGAGATGAGATTCGAATCAGCCTCTCTGGTGAGTAGCTACTTAAGTAGTATTTCGAGTCTGACCCCATTTACTCATTACGACCGGGATGTTGTGCCACACCCAGACGTTGTCTTCGAGGCAATCCTTCAGGCGTTCGGCAAGACGCAACTCGCCGCGTGCATCGAAGCGGGCGGAGCCAAGGGAGGGGATCAGGGTGGCCATGGGATGGAGTTATTAAAGTTTTTTAAACTTGCTGCACAGCTATTGCGCTGCGGATTCCAATGAATGCGCCAGTGCCTGCCAGCCGACAACGCGACACCCGTCGCGTTCATACTGACCTTCGCCACCATAAACAATCCCCGGCGGTAGTGCCGCATCGCCGAACAATGCCGACAACTTGCGCAACGCTGCCGTCCAGTCGCTGCTGAAAGTGGTGCCGGATTTGATTTCCACGGGCATGAACTGGTTGCCCTGCGGGATCAGCAGATCAACCTCGTGCCCCACGTTGTCTCGCCAAAAATACAGCTCAGCAACCTGACCGGCATTGAACTGGCGCTTTACCCATTCCGACACCACCAGCGTTTCGAATAGCGCGCCGCGAGAGGCATGGGTGGAAAGCGTATTTGCATCGCGTACGCCCAACAAATAAGCCATCAAACCGGTATCGAGAAAATACAGCTTGGGCATCTTCACCAGCCGCTTGCCGAAATTTTGATGATGGGGGCGCAACAGATAAACGATATAACTCGCCTCCAGCACCGTCAGCCATTCCCGCGCCGTCACATGAGAAATGCCGCAATCCGCCGCCAGCGCGGAAAGATTGAGCAACTGCCCCGAGCGTGCGGCGCACATCTTGAGGAAACGCTGGAACAGCGACAGATCGCGCACCGCCAACAACTGTCGCACATCTCGTTCCAGATAAGTGGACACATAGTTGGATAACCAGTCGCCGGATGCAACGGGGCGGTCGTACAACGGCGGATAGCACCCCCGCACCATCGTTTCATCCAGCGTGGCGGGTAGCAAGCCGCCTTCCCTCAACTCGGCCAACGAAAACGGCAGCAACTGCAACAACCCCGCCCGTCCCGCCAGCGACTGGCTGATGTTGGACATCAAGCCAAACTGCTGCGACCCCGTGAGAATAAACTCGCCCATCCGTTTTCGCGTATCCACCACGCCTTGCAGATAAGAAAACAAATCCGGGCAACGCTGCACCTCATCCAGAATCGCTCCCTGCGGAAACCGCGCCAGAAAACCGCGCGGGTCGGCATCGGCAAATGAACGCTCATCCGGGTCTTCCAGTGACACATAAGGTTTATCGGAAAACAGCGTGCGCGCCAATGTCGTCTTGCCTGACTGGCGCGGCCCCGTGATCGCCAGCACGGGAAAACCCTGCGCCAAGCGCAATGCGGTTGAGAATGAGGATCGATTCAGCATGCTTACAATTTGAAAGTGGAAACTTCAAGTTGTATGGTAGGGGAAAATGGGGTGGATGGGAAGGGGCTATGCCGTTAAAGCTATTGTGATGCAGCCCCCTTAAGTCGTCTTCATCTGCAACTGCGATTCTCAGTTTATGTATTTTGGCGCTGTTCATTTCTGTTCCTCTAATATTGTTGAGATTAAATCGATGCAATTTAGATAAATCATGAAGTCGGTAGCATAGCAATCCAGTTCACCTTGGCAGCGTTTCCAGCCATGTTCCCCGAACCGGCGCTGGCGACGTGGTTATACGGTTCGCGGGCGGAAAGGGGGTTCTGGCTCATGCTTTGACTCGTGCGCACGCAAGTGAGGGGCTGTGACAGAGAGGGGCTGAGCGATGCGTGATCGGAGTGTAATAGTTCAAGTGCTTCCCTTCAGTTGAACAAGTGATACTGGCGATATGGTGCATGTGCTTGCGCCAGCTCCTGTCATCCGCAAGGAGTACGCAGGTGGGTGCCCGGCGGCATTGCCGCCACCCTTCCGCAGTCTGGGGTTTCTGCTATGAGCCTCGCGCCTACTTGCGGTGCGGTGTGCGTCTAGTAGAAATGCAAGTGCCGCGAACTGTAGGATAGTGTGGCTAAGGGTGTCAATGCGGAAGTTGATTATCTTGTCTTGCCCGGGGATTTTCTTAGCGAGGCGCTGGTTCAGCCCCCCCGTTCGTGAAGACCCTTCGACAGGCTGATGAAACAACTAGCCATCTCACTAAGGTAACAAGTTATCAAGTGATTGGTTATCAGGACGAACGGGGGGTGGTTGTATTTCCTTGGATGTGCATCGCATGTCTCGTTGCCGCTTTATCCGTCATACTCCCGCCCATATTGAATTGCTGGAGAAAAAGATGAACGAACAGAATTTTCCGGGTATCGATTTGTTACCCGATGCACCGCAGGCGCAGCTGCTTTTTATCATGTTGCATGGCGTAGGTTCACAACCGTCTGATCTGTTACCGCTGGCGGAATATCTGCAACAGGTGTTTCCCGCTGCGGCGTTCTTTTTGCCGGCGGGGTCGCATCCTTACGATGGCGGTGGTCAGGGGCGGCAATGGTTCTCTATCAACGGTGTGAGTGATGAGAATCGTCTGGCGCGGATAGCCGAGGCGATGACGCGTTTGCATGCGCTGGTGCGGCATACTCAGGAACGTTTCGGGGTGTTGAACACGAACACGGCACTGGTGGGTTTTTCGCAGGGGGCGATCATGGCGCTGGAGTTCAGCGTCGCGCATGACGGCGAGGTGGGGCGAGTGTTGGCGTTCGCAGGACGCTTCGCACGCTTGCCAGATCGTGCGCCCGAGTTGACGACTTTGCATTTGCTGCATGGCGAGCGCGATAAGGTGATCCCGGTCACGCATGTACACGAAGCGGTCGCGCGTCTTCAATCACTGGATGGGGATGTGACGCTGGATACTGTTGAAGTCGCCGGTCACGAGATAGACGGTGAACTTGTCGCTCATGCGCTGCGCCGTTTGCAGACACATGTGCCGCTGCGCAGTTGGCGCAAGGCGATGGGTGAGATGTAGGTTATGCGGTGCTAGTTTGTGTGCGTCGGTTCTGCGTTTTAGGAATGAGACTGCACGCGCAGACTGTCACACCAGCAACTTTAGAGGGGTCTGAATAAGTCCCTGCCCATGGTTCGACAAGCTCACCACGAACGGGGGACAAGCTCATCATGAATGAGTACAAGCTCACCACGAACGGGGGACTTAATCAGAGATTTCTTTATTTATTTCGCCCTTTGAATTTCTTGACGCAGGTTTTGACCTCATTGCCTTGCGCGTCGGTCAGATAGTTTATCTTTGCGCCAAAGGTGAAGCGCTCTTTATCGGGTAGCCAGAGCCAGGTGTTCCATGTCTTGCAGCCCTCTTTGCTCATGCCTGCGACAAAGCGATACTCATCATAGCCATCGCCGTTAAAGTCTCCGACCTGCCACATTGATGCATCCAGTAAATCGGCATCTATGGCTTCCAAGCGACCGCCTTTGCGCTGGCGTCCGTGCTTTTTGGTGTGGTGAACAATGATGGTGGATTGGTAAATATTCAGCATCAATCCCGATGCCGCCCACGGCTTTGATTTTTTCAGTGCAACGTAAATATCCAGTTGTTCGCTACTGGCGACCTTGGTGCCCGCTGGCGTCGAAGAAAACTTCTTCGCTTCGGCCATCGCTGTAAAAGCTGAGAGGCTGACGAATATTGCGACCGCTAATAAAAATCTGTTTTTCATGATCGACTCTCCTATCTGAACCAAATTTAAACAACCTCTTGTTTATCCGTCGTTCCCGCCTTCGCGGGAATGCCAAAAAGACTTGCTCAGTGTTGCCTTGGCCAACGTAACTTGCCCATGCTGCCCGACAAAAAGTCAGATCCGTTGGGATCTGGCTGTCATTTCTTAGGGACGCTCAGGTGAACCCTGTCCCGGTTGTCCGATTCGCCCCATGCCGCCGGGTGCCTGTCCGCTACGACCCATAGGTGAGTTGGTCGGGTTGGTCACAGGATTGTTGCCTTGACGCAAGCGACTGCCGCTGTTGTTGGTGCCGCCAGTGTCACCCCGACCGGGGCTGACGATGCTGCCGCCTACCGGACCGCTGGACTGAGCGCCGCCAGACCTTCCCGAGCCGCTCTCATTCGGCGCAGCAGACGATTTCTTGTCAGGCTTGCCGCCGGGTTCCTTATCCGGTTTGCTGCCACCTTTATCGGGCTTGCTACCGTCCGGTTTGGCGCCTCCGTCGGGTTTACTCCCACCTTTGTCGGGCTTGCTACCATCTGGTTTGCTGCCACCTTTATCGGGTTTGCCGCCATCTGGTTTGGCTCCACCATCAGGCTTGCTTCCGCCCTTGTCTGGTTTGAATCCGTCGGGCTTGCTTCCTCCTTCGGGTTTACCGCCACTTGTGCCGGGTTTCTTATCGCCTTTGTCTGAGCTGCTAGGCACGGCTTGTGGGCCACCCATAAAGAAGCCGCCCGGTTTGCCGCCGCCCCCTTCCATGGTTTCGCCACCATTGCGTCCGGGCATACCGTTGCCTCGGCCGCTATCGCCGCCACGCTGGCCGGGCATACCCATGCCGCCGCCGCGATTGTCGCCGCCTCCATCGCGCCCGCGCATGCCGCCGCTATGCCGGTTGCTATCCCCTCTCTGGCCGGGCATGTTCAGTCCACCGCTGCTGCCGCCCCGGTTACTGTCGCCGCCATTCCGTCCGGGCATATTCATGCCACTGTCACCGCCACGTCTGTTGCTATCGCCACGCCGGCCCGGTGCGGCCATGCCGCCGGGTTGTGACCTGCCACCCTGTCGGCTGCCCGCGCCCTGAGCTGGTTTTTCGAATTTGCCGGGGACATTGCTCATGCCGCGATCCATTCTGTTGCCACTGGCTTTATCCATCGAACGGCTACCCTTGCCATTGCGATCACCCGATGGCGTCCTTGCACCAGCCCGAGTATTGGGGGCCGCTTGGGGGCGCTTGCTGTCTGACGGACCGACGATGCCAGACCTGTTTTTGAATTTGTTTTGGTTGGCACTGTCCGGCGTAATGGCCGCTTGAGCATAGTTGGCAGCGCTCAGCAGCAAGGCAAAAGCAGTGAGGGCTGTTTTCAGGATTGTGTATGTGTTCATTTGATCTCTGGCTCCTTATGTTTTATTCACAAGTTGATAGGCAAAATCTCCAGCACGAATGAAGCAGGTTTGGTTCAAGAAAGTCGAAGTACTGCAAAGTCTGTTTAGGACAATATTCCTTCCCTGTAGGAGGAGCAACCGATAATTATCGGGAGATGATGAGGCCGAATCGGAAGTGGCTCGCCCGAGCTAGGGTTGTTCGGGCCGTGTCGTTCGCGCCAAGCCACTGCGCTTGCTGGCTAGCCAACCTATCAGCGATAGCAGCGCTAGTCCTGTGCCTATCAGGGCTATGCCGGTGATCTCGCTGACACGGAAATCTTCTCCCAACATCATGCGGCCTGAGATGAGGGCGACCACTGGCGTGCCGAGCACGGACAGGCTGGCCTCCCATGCGGGCACGCGGTCGAGCAGGCTGATCCATAGCCACCAGCACAGCGCGGTGCTGATGACTGACATAAACACCAAAATGCCGATGTAGGTCGGCGACCAGTCGGTGGCATGTTCCGGCACGACCGTCGCGAGCAACACCAGCGGCACCGCGCCGAACAGCATCTGCCAAGTGGTGAGTGAGAGCAGGTCGACTTTCTGTTTGGCGCGTAAACGCTTCACCAGCACAGTGCCGATGGCCCAGCACAGTGCGGCCAGCACGCCGAGGAATTTACTGAACAAACTGGTGTGCATATTCCACGGTTCGATGATGAGTAGCAGACCACCCAAGGTGCAGATCGCGGCTAGCCATTGCGTGCCTTTGATGCGCTCGCCCAGAAGGGGCCATGCGAGCAGCAGTGTCCAGATGGGCATAGTGAAGATCAGTACCGCGGTCTTGCCCGGCCCGCCTTCCACCAGCGCCCAAGTTGATAACGCCATGAAGCCGGTCACCTGCGCCAGACCAATGGCGAGCGTGGCGCCGGGTGCGACCAGCTTGAGCGGCTTGCCCATCAGCTTGAGTGCGATGAACAAGGCCAGCGCCCCGCCCACGCATCGCTCTGCCGCGAAGGCGAACGGTGGCGCATAGGTCAGCGCTTGCTTGGCGATCACCCAGGTGTAGCCCCAGGTGACAGAGAGGATGAACAGGCCGAGCGGCAACAGCCAACGGTCGCGGGGTGAGGATATGGACATGGTGTGAGTCGTGACACAGTGATGAGCGATACAGCGGCGCCATCTTACGCGATAACTTTGCCATTCTCTCCTTGAGCGGCGACCGAACTTGTAGCGTAGCCGGTATGTGAGCGGTTTGCGGGTAATGGAGGACTTAATCAGGGCTTCTCTAGTTTAGAATCGCACCCATAGACCCCATGAAATGATTACGACCATGAAGTTATTACCCGCTTTATCTGGCGCACTTGCTATCAGCAGCATGCTCTTCTCAGTCCTTGCGCTGGCCGAGGAAGCGTTGCCCGAGCGCATCACGGGGGATGTGGGGGCGGCCTTTTATATGAGTAGCAATCCGGTCCGGGGAGATGGCAACACGACGATTATCGTTCCCTATGGTTATTTCGATTATGGCCGTTTCTTTGCGCGCTTCGATACCATCGGCATCAAGACGCTGCCGATGGGTTATGGCTATCTCGAGATCGCCGGACGCATCAATCTGGATGGTTATCGGACGGACAAAAAACCTATCCTGTCTGGGATAGAATCGCGCAAGAGCTCTCATCCGCTGGGCATAGGGACTTTCCAAGAGACACCCATAGGCGGGTTCTTTATCAATGCCTTTTACGATACCAACCGTTCGCACGGCAAGCTATACGAAATGATCTATGCCGGAGAGTTCGACATGGGCGACAACGTCATCTATCCCATGCTGGGCATCGAGCATTTTTCTGCCGAATACACGCGTTACTTCTATGGAGTGACGCCGACCGAGGCGGGCAGGAGTCGCTATCCGGTGTATACGCCGGCGGCCACGACCACGCCTATGCTGGGCATGGTTCTGGACGTGCCGGTAGAGGGCGATTGGAATGCGAACTTCTATGTGATGCGGCGATGGTTGGGATCGGGCATTACGCACAGCCCTTTGGTGAATACCAAGCAACAGGACGAGGCTTTCATCGCGCTGAGTTATCGCTATAAATAGATTCAGTCGATGGCCTACTTTTAATCGGGGCGGCACTTTTATGTGGTTGCAAAAAGAGATACAGCTGAGTGCCAGACCACGCGGCTTCCATCTGATCACCGCCGAGGTGTTGCGCGGGTTACCGGAATTGCGCGACTTCAATATCGGCATGATGAATGTGTTCATTCTGCATACATCGGCTGCGCTCACTCTCAATGAGAACGCCGACCCCACGGTGCGGCAGGATTTCGAAAGCTGGTTCAACCGGGCCGTGCCCGAGGATGAACCCTACTATCGGCATCAGGATGAAGGCTCGGACGATCTTCCCGCACATATCAAGGCGAGCTTGCTGGGTGCCAGTCTGAATATTCCCATCAGCAAGGGGCAGTTGCGGCTGGGCACCTGGCAGGGCATCTATCTGTGCGAGCATCGCAACCACGGCGGCAGTCGGCGCATCGTGGTGACGCTACAGGGAGAATGAAGATGGAGACGAAGACGCTACATCTGGTGATGCATGGCCGTGTGCAGGGTGTGTGGTATCGCGACTCGATGCGCCGCGAGGCGCTATGTCTGGGAGTGCGCGGCTGGGTGCGTAATCGCAGCGATGGCGCGGTGGAGGCTATGGTGCAGGGCGAGGCTGGAGCAGTGGATGCGCTGCTGAGTTGGGCGCATCGCGGGCCGCCCCTGGCACAGGTGGAACGTGTGGACACTGCACCCGGTGAGGGCCGTTATACGGGCTTCGAGGTGCGGAGCTAGCTGGCCGGCAGCTAACTCATTGCTGCGCCGGTATCTCTGTCTTCTCTTCTGGTTTTATCTCTTCGGGCTTGGTTTCCACGGGCTTAGTCTCGGCAGGCATCTTTTCAGTGGCGGGTGCGGGAGTCGGGAGCGTGGCCAATAATTTATCGACTTGGGCGGGTGACATGGTCGCACCCTTGTTGCCGCCGGAGTGTTCGCCCGCACATTTGGCGACCAGTTGCGCGGTGGGCAGGGCCAGGCAGTAGGTGAGATCGCTGCCGCGTCTTTCTTCGGCGTGTGCGAATGAACCGAGCAGTAGCAGTGTTGCGGCGAATGGTAGCGTGATATTTTTCATACTAGTTCTCCTTGATTACGCGGGTCACACAAAATAAAACGACACATGATGAATCTGGTTGCCAGCTTGCTTCGGTATCGTGACGCGTATGCCGGTAAATATCAAGGTGCTGCTTGAAGGCGTACCTGATCAATCAAGCTTAGCTATGATGGGCAGCGAAGCGCGTGGCAGGTCTAGTGCCTCTAACACTTTGAGTGCCGCGTAGGCATCGTTGGCCGCGTAGAGCAGCTGCGCTGCGCTGAGTTCATGTTGCGACCAATTCGAGGTGGTGACCTTGCGCGACTTGGCGAAGCGCTGCCCGAACAACAAGGCCACCGCCGCGCGCACGCCCATCTCCTTGAGGTAGCCATCCCCGCTGAACACCCGGTTGAGGTCGAGCAGTGCGCCCAACTGCACACCCAGTTTGGCGTGGATATGTTTGCTGTCCGACTGCAGGCCGAAGCCTACCTTGAGCAATTTTTTCGATCGCAGCAATTCGATCAGGTAGGGATGACCCTCGCTACGGTGCATCTGGAACAGATAAGCCTTGTCGTGCACGGCGAACTGTACGAGATGCGGGCCGGTGCTGACATCGCCGGTGACGAAGGTCGGTTTGGATTCGGTGTCGAAACCCACCAAGCCGGCGGCCATGATCTCCGCGGTGGCGGAAGCGAACGCAACCTCGGTGGTCGGCACATGGATTTGTTCTAGCGTGAGGCCGACGAAGGGCGGCATGAGTGCCATCTCAGCTTTGCTCGGGGCGGTCTTTGGGGTGTTGGTAGCGGGCATGATGCGGTGCATAAGGCGGTCAGTTACAGATGCTCGGATTAGAACATAGCTACCCATATCGCGAGACAGGTGTCGCTAACTTTAGTTGAAAACGCGGGTTTGAAAAGTAAGTGCGGCCCGCTTAAGCAGAACCCATTACAATCAAGGTGTCCAGAGGAACAACACACACTATGCAGATCAAATTCATCTCTACGCCTTCGACCAGACTCAGCCCGTTGCGCAAACTATTGGTCATCATCGCGACGGCGGGGCTGGTGACTTTGGTGCTGATGTTCTCGGCCGTGATGTTGGTGGTGGTCCTGCTCGGTGGCAGCTTGGCTTGGTTGTATCTGTGGTGGAAGACACGCGTGTTGCGCAAACAGATGCGCGACTTTGCGCCTGCTGCGGCGCACGGGGGGCTGCGCGGGGATGATGTGGTCAAAGGGGTGGTGATAGAGGGGGAAGTGACCCGTGTCGATGTTTCTTGAGGTGACGCGATTCTGTTGGTAGCGCAAATAGTAAAGCTCGGCATGCCGGGCTTTACTATTTGAATGTATCTAGATACAGGCGCTGTGAACTTGTGCCATGTCGGTGATGCCGCTCAATACTTTCTCTATGCCGTCCTGTTTGAGTGTGCGCATGCCTTCGTCGATACCAATCTTCAGATACTCCGCTGCACCAGAATGTTGACGCACCATGTGGCGCAAGGTCGGTGTGGCACGTAGTAGTTCATATAACCCAATGCGTCCTTTGTATCCGCCATTACAGGCTTTGCAGCCCGTTGCCTGTTTGAGATACAGCCTGCCATCCTGGCTGAATAGGTCACGCCAGCGGCGAATGATTGCTTCACGTTCGCTTAGCGAGGGTGGGTTGAGGTGGGCGGAAAGATGATATTCGACGGCAAGGTCCTCGAGTTCACGCAGGGATAACTCTTCTGGTCGGGAGCAGGCGGGGCAGAGCACGCGTGCCAGTCGTTGGGCGACGATGGCAAGCAAGGCATCGGAAAGATTGAATGGATCGATACCCAGATCGACCAAGCGCGCCACGGTCTCCGATGCGGAATTGGTGTGCAGGGTCGAGAGCACCAAGTGCCCGGTCATGGAAGCTTCGAGCGCGATGCTGGCCGTTTCCTTGTCGCGCATCTCGCCTATCATGATGATGTCGGGGTCGGCACGCAGGAAAGAACGCAATATGTCGGCGAAGGTCAGGCCTATCTTGCTGTTGATCTGCACCTGGCAGAGATGGGGTTGCACGATCTCCACCGGGTCTTCCGCCGTCCATATCTTGCGATTGACGGTGTTCAGTTCCTTTAGTACGGAATGCAATGTGGTGGTTTTCCCGCTGCCAGTCGGACCGCACACCAGTATCAGCCCATAAGGACGCTGGAACAGTTCGCGAAACGTATCCATGTCCCGTTCCGACATGCCCAGCTTTGCCAGCGGCAAGGGTTCGCCCGAGGGCAGGACGCGGATGGTGATGAATTCATTCCCGTGTATGGTGGGCAGGGTCGCGACACGCAGATCCACTCGTCTGCCATCACGCAAGGGGAAGGTAATCTTGCCGTCCTGAGGGTGGCGTTTCTCCGCGATGTCCAATTCCGCCATGATCTTGATGCGCGATATCACCGCGCGGTGATAGGCGCCCGGGAACTCCGAAAAATGTTCCATGTGTCCATCACGGCGAAAACGGATGTCGGATTCGGTGCTGCCCTCAAACAACTCGATGTGGATATCGGATGCTTCTTCTTCTATGGCATTCAGGATGATCTGATTCACCAGGTTGATGATGGCGGAATCGTTCTCGGTGATCTCCTCGTTGACGGGCTCATTGGCAACCAGGAAGCGAGGCGTACTTTCGAGCGTCTTCTTGGCGAGGTTGCGGAACGCTTCCTGCCCTTCGCTCTTGTTTTTGGGCAGACCATGCTTGTTGATACGGTTGATGATCTCGTTGCGGGGCGCATAGACCAGCTCGGTGCGCAACCCGGTCAGCATGGTGAAGAACGATTTCTCCTGTGATGAAAAAGGATCGGAGACAGCCAGATAGAGCGAGTTGTTATAGACGCCGATCGGCAGCGCCTGCTTGCCCTGCACGGTCTCGAAAGAAACGATCCTTTCGGTGTCCGAACCGATCACAAAATTCGTTATGTCCACCATGATAACGCCTGCCTGCACACACAGGGCGCAGGTCAGGTCATCTTTGCTGATGATCCCCATATCGACCAGCACTTGTCCGATGGATTGGTGTTGCAGCTTGTTTTTCATCTGACTCAGCAGGGTCAGATGCTTCTCATTGATGAGATGGTATTGAACGAGGATGTCGCCCAATAACTTGCCTTGCTGCTCGTAGATATGCGCTTCGCCATTTTGTAGCAATTTGATCTGTTCGAGCAGCTCATGCTGCGTTATGGTCTTGGGCCAAGGGATACGTGTCTCGATCTTCTTCTGGGGTGCTTGTGCGACTAGGGGACGTGTTGATGCGTTGTATTCAGGTTGTTGTGAGGCGGAATGCGGCGTTGCATAACCGTTAGTTCCGTTTGCTGATGCAGCCTGCGTGAAGGGAAGGATGCGGGCCGTGGTGAAAGGATCTAAGGGGTTGGTGTCGAGCAAAGGGAAGAGCGTATCGTGCACTTGCTTGATCATGACGATTTCACGCAGAACATCTATCGGGAAACCTTCTCGCCCTTCGCGATCCTCAAGCAATAAGGAGTTCAGATATTTGATGGTCTCTCTGCTGCCCCACAGCAGTTCTATCTTGTTCAGGATGCGTTGGTGTTTTTCTAGCAACATCACCGGAAAGCTCGCTCCCGTCTGTTCGATGGCTAGTGTGAGCTTGGGAAATGTGGGTGCTTCGGCATTCATGTCTGCTCCAGAAGTAAGCTCAGAACAATGATCGATTGATGCATTTCATCCTTAGGCAAGCAGCAAACCTATCTTGGTACGAGACATCTACGTTGGCAAACTTGACGCAAGGATTATGCGCCGGGCAGGAGAGCTTGTCAGTAGCTATATCCCCCAAGGCCATATCGATACTGCGCCCGTGGAAGGCGGCAGTTATAGCTGTGATCGCTGGCGCGCAGCGAGCGTTGATATCAGACGCTAGGAGGAGGCGTCGTTTCGGTGGATATGATGATGCGGCTGCCGTGCATGGCATGGATGATGCCGAATGCGGCGTCGGGCATTTCGGAGCGGACCTTGTCGGCTTCCCAATTTCTGCCGCGATACTTTACTCTGGCGGAGCTTTCGTCCATCCACTCGATTACCTCTACGCGCTGGCCAATATCGGAAGGCTGTTTGGAAGTCGGGGAGGCTGGTCTGCGTTTGCGTATGAACATCACGAGCAGTGCGTGTACGAGGGCGCCGCCACACAGCACCGCAATCTGGATTTCGACAGACGCGCCGAGATAATCAGCAATAGCGGGGTAGGCGAAAGCGAGACCGATCGCCAGCAGATAAAAGCTGCCAATGGCAAACTCGGCGAGCATGCACAAGATGCCAAACACTGACCATGAGACAAAATCCATTGTTACTCTCCTTATCAACTAAAACTGCCATTCGGTTTGCGGGTGATTCATGCGGGGGTGCCGGCACTGCAGGGATGCATTTTAACTTATCACAGGGAATGCGAGAGACGAACCATTGCCCTGCACATCAACCGAACTAGCGTGCCAGAGTGGCTTTGGCGAGTTGCGTCAGTTTCTCGAGTACGACCGCGTCATCCAGCATCTTGGCTCTGCTGCCGAATACCAGCCATACACGTTTATCTTGAAAAACATTGAGCTGGATGCTGCTGCCCATGTTTACCCAGTAGGCGGTCTTACCCAGTCCATCAACCGCTATCGGCGACGCTTTGAGTTGTATCGCACCAGCCTTGGCCGCATCGGAGGTGATGCCGGTTTCATCGCTGGGTGCACGCCGCACGTTTAAAGTCACAGTCACCGTGTCCCGCACTTGCGCGCCACGAGAGGTATAGGTGCAACTGGAGACGGCTGCGCGTGTACTGGTGCTCTTCAGGGTGAGGCCGGGTTTGCCGGCGTCGAATTCGCGGGGGGCGAACGCCGCCTGCACATCGGCCTTGTGCAGCATCGCGCAAGCATAGCTGTCGTCCGCCGCCCAGACATTTGCTGCAGGCCATATCCCTATACTGCTGGTAACGATGCCTAGCAGCAGCCATGGTCTATATCGTTTCATGATCTATCCTTAAGCGTTGAAAAGCACAGATGCGGATGGATGATGTCGCGCCGTGACCATTACCGCATCTGGACTGGGTAAGGCGTCTGTATTCTACCCGCTGTCGAGATTTATGCCGGGCGAAGACAACAATGACGAAGGTGTGCACGCTACAGGGCGCAGGCAGTTGCGGTGCGGTAGTGGGGCGCATAGTGTGTGCGGGCCCTCTTACGGCCGTACAAGTTTTTTACTTCCCCATACTGGATATTGAGTAGAATTCTGAACTCGACTAAGGCATATCTGGAACGACATCACATGAATACAGCCGGCATAAGCAATACATTAAGATTCGCTATTCTGGGAACGCAGGTGTTTTTCCTATGCGCTTGCAACTTGATCACACCGGCAAATCGTGCCGCTCAGTCTGCCCCGGCTAAAGTCGCGCCCGACTCTAAGGGTACTCCTGCAAGTGGCGTGAATGAGCATACGCTCAATGAGCAGCGCGTGATCGTGCTGAATGAGGGTATCGATAAGGATGGCTTGCGGGTCAGTTACAGTATGAAGACCTTGTCTGGTAGAACAGAAGATCTGCTGCAACTCTCTCTGGTGTTCAGGAACATGAAAGAAACCAGCGTCACTGTCACGCCCACGGTAGTGTTGTCGGATGCCACGGGCGTCAACATCCCGGTTTATTCGAAGCATAATTTTGGCAGGGTCGCCTCAGCTTTGATCGCAAAGTCCAAGCGTAAAGGGGCTCATATCGACAAGAGCAGCGCGAGTGCGATACGGGAGCAACTGGAGTGGGATAAGGCCTTTTGGTTAAGTAGACACTTCAAGATACCCGCCAGCGGCATACAGATCGGCGGACTGGTGTTTCACAGTAGCAATCCGCTCTACCCTCTGCAACTCGTGGTGAGCTCCGAAGGTAAGGTATTCCAGTTCACCATCAATAATCCGGTGCCGACTGCAGGTCCGCAGCCGGCGGCAGGGAAGAAAGCAGACGAAAAGAAAGCTGATGAAAAGAAAGCCAGCGAATGTCACTCGCCAGCTTTGGGTACTGCACTTTATCTCGGCTCTAAACCTTCCTGCCGCGAATAGTTTGTTCAGACTTTGGGGGGGGGAGCCTTCTTGGGTTTCTTCTCTTCTTTGTTCTTGCGCTGTTGTCCTTTAGCCATGATCGTTCTCCTTAGTGTTGTGGCGTTCGCATCTTAATACGAACGTCACGATGTGGTGTGGATTTTGCGCCATTTTTTAAGGGTTATTTTGCAGTGCGATAGCGACGTTCAATAGCGCCTCTTTTGACAGGTCGTCCAGCGCCAGATGTTGCGCATCGTCCAAGCGCGTGTAGTGCTTGCCCAGCGCGCGCAGATAGCTGGGGTCATAGTGGAACTCCAACAATTCTTGCACCAATGTATCGAACTGCTTTGCCTGGATCAGGTCGATCCAGTGCTCGATGCGTTGCTGTCCCTGGAATTGATGCAGCACTTGTAACAGCAGGATGAGCCGTTCCGGCGCTTCGATGAGATGGCGGTAGTCCTCCAATAGCAGGGCGAGGCGCGCATCCGGGACGGTGTCCAGCATCACGCAGCGGCTGGTATGCATTGCTTTGTGCAAGGAACCCGGTAATGCGATGCGACCTATCTTGTTGCTCTCGGCTTCGACGTACACCGGACGTGTGATATCGAAACTCTGCAGGGTTTGCACCAACTGCGTCTCGAACCATTTTTGCGCAGGTTGCGGCTGTGCCGGCAGACCACCCAGCACCGAGCCGCGATGCTGCGCCAGTCCTTCCAGATCCAGCACTTGTGCACCGGCCTCGGTCAGTGCGGCGAGCAGGCGGCTCTTGCCCGAGCCGGTCGCGCCGCAGATGACGCGGTAATCGAACTGGGCAGGGAGCGTATCCAACTTTTCCAGCACTTCACGGCGATAGGCTTTATAGCCGCCTTCCAGTTTGTGTGCCGCCCAACCCACTTGCGCGAGGATGATGCTCATCGCGCCGCTGCGTTGTCCGCCGCGCCAGCAGTAGATGAGCGGCTTCCAGGGTTTTGGATGGTCGTGAAAGCGTGTCTCCAGATGATGGGCAATATTCTTCGCCACCAGTGCCGCGCCTACTTTGCGCGCAGCGAAAGGCGAGACTTGTTTGTATAAGGTGCCGACGGTGATGCGCTCCTCGTTGGAGAACACCGGGCAGTTGATGGCACCGGGGATATGGTCTTCGGCGAATTCCGCCGGAGTGCGCACATCGATGATTTCATCGAATTCGGTAAGCTGTGATAAGTTCGCGGTTCTGAATAACATGAATGCCTCTCAAAATCCATATTTCATCCCGACTGCGGCGTTGCTGAAAAAATTTCTGGCTTACATATCATCCATATGCTGCGCTGCGAAATTTTCCCCGCGCCTTGCATTTGGGCGAACTATGTATTTTTAGAAGCATTCAAACGCAAAGGAAGTAAACATGGAACAGATTAAATTGACCCGATTGTCGCACGGTGGCGGATGCGGCTGCAAAATCTCTCCGGCTTTATTGCACGAGATATTGGGTGAGGCGCAGAAACGTCTGCCTTTCCCCGACCTATTGGTTGGCACCGAGAGCAGTGACGACGCGGCGGTCTACCGTTTGAACGACACTCAGGCCATCATCGCCACCACCGATTTCTTTATGCCCATCGTCGATGACGGTTTTGACTTCGGGCGTATCGCCGCGACGAATGCGCTGTCCGATGTGTATGCCATGGGCGGCACGCCCATCATGGCGCTGGCCATCGTCGGTATGCCCATCAACAAGATGTCGGTGGAAGCGATACGGGCCATCCTGCAAGGTGGTGAAGCGGTATGCCGCGATGCGGGCATACCCATCGCCGGTGGACATTCCATCGATGCACCTGAACCCATCTACGGTTTGGTGGCTCTGGGTATCGTTCATCCCGACCAAGTGAAGAAGAACAGTGCGGCACGCGCGGGCGATGTGCTGATCTTGGGCAAAGGGCTGGGCGTCGGGGTGTTGGCTGCCGCGTTGAAAAAGGAAATACTGGGCGAGGCGGGTTACGCGCAACTCATCGCCACCACCACGCAACTCAACAAGGTCGGCAGCGAGCTAGCGGCGATGACGGCCGTACACGCGCTCACCGATGTGACGGGCTTTGGTCTGCTCGGTCATCTGCTGGAGATGTGTCGCGGTGCGGGGCTGACGGCAGACGTGGAATTCAGCAATGTCCCGGTGCTGTCGGAAGCTTTACCCCTTGCGCAACGAGGTATAGGTCCCGGCGCGATAGAGCGCAATCTGGCCAGCTATGGACACGAAGTCGATTTCGCGGCGGGAGTACCAGTCTGGCAACAGCGTCTTTTAGCGGATGCGCAGACCAGCGGTGGGCTGTTGGTCTCGGTCGCGCCTGATGTCGCGGATGAGGTGTTGGCTGCCTTCGCTGCGGCAGGTTTCAAGCAGGCTGCTGTGATCGGGTCGATGAAGGAAGGCGCGGGCAGAGTGGCAGTACGCTGACTCTGTTGAGTTGCGAAGCGTCAGTACCCCAGCGCCCTGGCACCCTGATAGAAAATAAAGCTCACCAGCCATGCCAAACCCAGTGACCAGAAGAGGGAGAAGAGCATGAAGGCGTTGTCCTTGGATTCGCTCTTGAGCGTCGCGATGGTGGACAAGCAAGGTGTGTAGATGAGCGTGAACAGCATGAAGCTGTAGGCTTGCACCCAGTCCAGTTGGTGCGCCAATGCGACGCCAAGCGCTTCACCGGACAGGCCGTAGATGACGGCGAGCGAGCCGATGACGATCTCTTTGGCGACGAAACCGAAGATCAGGGCGATGGTAAGTTCGGGGGTAATGCCAACGGGGGCGAACAGCGGATGCAGCCAGTTACCTATCATGCCGGACAGGGTGTCGCTGCTGGCGGGCGCCGCAGAAAACGGGATATGCGTGAGCAGCCATACAAGTACCACTCCGGCGATAATGAACTGGGTGGCGCGGCGTAAAAAGTGCGTGACCTCGTGCCAGCCGCGCAGCCACATCTGGCGCAGGGTAGGGAAGCGGTAGGGCGGCAGTTCCAGCACGAAGGGTTCGCTGTTCTTGAACTTGTTCTTGAACAGCAGTGCGGTGAGGATGGCCGCGCCGAAGCTGAACAGATACAGGCTGAACAGCACCAGCGGTGCGGCATGGGGCGAGAACAACGCGGCGGTGATGAACACGAACACTTGCAAGCGAGCCGAACACAGTGAGAAGGGAATGACCAGCATGGTGAGTAGGCGCATGGCACGCGAACGCATCACGCGCGTGCCCATCAGTGCTGGCACGTTACAGCCGAAGCCCATCAGCAACATGACGAAGCCTCGCCCATCCAGTCCCAGTCTGGCCATCAGCGCGTCCATCAAAAAGGCGGCGCGCGACAGGTAACCGCTGTCTTCTATGATGGCCATGAACAGGAAGAACAGCACGATGATGGGTACGAAGGCTGCGACCGTGGCTACACCGTTGTAGATGCCATCCAATAGCAGACCCTGTAGCGGCGCGGGAAGTCCCGACAGTGCCGGGGACAGAACAACGTCATGCAACCAGCCGAACAGTTCCGCGATGCCGGTTTGCAAGGGAAGTCCGAGCAGGAAGATGCCCTGGAACAGCAGATACATGATGGCGAAGAAGATGGGCAATCCCAGCAGCGGATGCAACATCACTTGGTCTAGTCTCTCGGTGAGATTGTCCGGCAGGCGGGCCGGCACCTGCACGGCGTGCTTCATCAATCGCGCCATCTCGCGCTCGATGTGTTCGTCCTGTTCCAACTGGCTGCGCAATTCTTCCGCCATGCCCGGGGTGCGGTAGCGCAGTGCGTTGGTGATGGCGTGCATGGCTTCTTGATAGCCCATGCCATATTTGCCGGTGAGCAGAAAGATGGGCAGACCCAGCATCTCTGTCATCTTCGCGCAGTCTATCGTGATGCCGAATTTCTTGGCTTCGTCCGACATATTGAGCAGCACCACCACGTTCATATTGAGTTGCTTCAGTTGCAACAGCAGACTCATCTGGCGCTCGATCTGTGTGGCATTGAGTATCACCAGCGCGAGGTCGGGCACATTGTCATGCAGGAAGTGGCGTACTACTTGCTCATCGTCGGAATAGCCGTGCAGGTCGTAGATACCGGGCAGGTCGATGATCTCGACCATGTCGCCGCCCAATAATATCTTACCGCTGAGCAGTTCCACGGTGATGCCCGGCCAGTTCCCCACCCGTGCCGACCCGCCGGTCATGCGGTTGAACAGGGTGGACTTGCCTGTGTTGGGCATGCCTATCAGTGCGATGCGCTTCATGGTGCAAACCTCGTTGTTCCAAGCGCTAGTTGGGTGGCGGTCATGGTTTGCTTACCTTGATCTTTAGTGCTTCGGCGCGGCGCAGCATGATGTCTGTGGTGCCGATGCGAACTTGCAAGGGCCCGGAGAAGCTGGCTTTGCGTATCAGCTCGATGCGCTTTCCGGCACGGAAGCCCAGTGCGAGCAGGCGCTGATGCAGCGCTTCTTCGGCGTGGATCGAAACGATGATGGCGGATTCTCCGGTAAGCAACGAAGCTAGGGTGTTGGCAGGCATGACAGCGGGCAGGTTCGTGAGTGGCCGCATTATTCCACAGCCTTGCCCTAGTTGTCGCGTAAGCCTTGGCTGCGTGCAGGGTCGTTAACGAATACACCTCATCGTGCGCTGTGTATTTGCCATGCCCGATAGGTTAGAATGCGCGCTTTCGATTCAAGCGAAGATGAACATGATCAAGGGCAGTATTGTTGCAATCGTCACTCCTATGTTGGAAGACGGCAGTCTGGATCTGCCGGCGTTCAAAGGGCTTATCGATTTCCACGTCGCGCAAGGCACTGATGGCATCGTGGTGGTCGGTACCACCGGCGAGTCACCTACTGTCGATGTGGCAGAACACGAGCTGTTGATCGCCGAAGCGGTCAAGCATGCGGCCAAACGTATTCCTATCATCGCCGGGACGGGTGCGAACTCGACCAAGGAAGCGATAGAGCTGGCTTCGTTCTCCAAGAAAGCCGGCGCGGATGCTTCACTGACCGTTGTGCCTTATTACAACAAGCCGACACAAGAAGGTCTGTACCAGCACTTCAAGGCCATCGCCGAAGCGGTCGATATGCCGCACATCCTGTACAACGTGCCGGGCCGCACGGTGGCGGATATGAGCAACGACACGGTGTTGCGTCTGGCGCAGATAGCCAATATCGTCGGCATCAAGGATGCGACCGGTAATATCGAGCGTGGCAGTGATCTGCTGGCACGTGCACCCAAGGACTTCGCGATCTACAGTGGTGACGATGCCAGTACGTTGGCGCTCATGTTGCTAGGGGCGCACGGCTCGATCTCGGTGACGGCTAACGTCGCGCCGAAGTTGATGCATGAGATGTGCGAGGCGGCGTTGCGGGGTGAACTCGCCAAAGCCAGAGAGATCAACTTCAAGCTGTTGGGACTGCACAGGCATCTGTTTGTCGAAGCGAATCCTATCCCGGTCAAATGGGCGGTCGCGCGTATGGGGCATATGCAGAATACTTTGCGTTTGCCACTCACACCCTTGTCACCTTCGGCCTATGTGCTCGTTGAACAAGCGATGCTGCAGGCTGGCGTCATCACACAATAATCAGTCAGGAGGCGGGATGAAGGTTTTGCATGTTGGTATCGCGAGTGTGTTGCTGGCCTCAGTGGCGGGATGTGGTCTGCTCGCCGAAAAAAATATCGATTACAGTCCGGATGCTAAGCAGATGCCGGCTTTGGACGTGCCGCCAGATCTGACGCGTCCCGTGACCGTGGATACCTATCAAGTGCCACAACTGGCTGCCAGCCAAGTTGTTGCGAGCAATCAGACCGCTGCTGGTGTGGAGTTATCCGATGTGTCCATGCGGGTCGAAGAGTCCGGGGTGAACAGTATTTTGATTGGGGATGCCTTCGATAAGAGTTGGCGCAGGGTAGGTCTGGCCATCGAAAGTCTCAAGCTGGCAGAAGAAGACAAGGATCGCAGCAAAGGTATCTATTACCTGAAGCCGATTCCACCGGGCGGCAGCTTGAATCTGCCCCAGGAGGCGGGGGCTAGTCCGGTCAGTTATCGTGTGCTGGTGAAGGACAACGGCATGACTTCCGTTGTGACGGTGACTGCTGCAGACGGCATTAGCGATGCATCGAGCAAAGTGATACTGGACGGGCTATACAAGCACATCCGTCCCTGAGTGTATGCGTTTCGCCTCGCTAGGTAGCGGCAGCGAAGGGAATGGGCTGCTGGTTGAGGTGGGAGATACCAGGATCCTGATGGACTGTGGGTTTGGGTTGCGCGACACTATCACGCGTTTGGCAAGGCTGGGCGTGTCGCCCGAGCAATTGAGCGGTGTCGTCGTCACCCATGAACATGGTGATCACATTTCGGGCGTGGCTAAGCTGGCACGCCGTTTTGATATAGCCGTGTGGTTAACTCACGGCACTCTGCGCGTACAGGCCAAGGCCTTCGCTCATACCCCCAAGTTAAATGAGATCGATGCGCATGCTCCCTTCGTGATTGGTGCTATTCAAGTGCAGCCCTATCCGGTGCCGCACGATGCTGCCGAACCGGTGCAATATGTGTTCAGTGACGGCGCGCGGCGTTTGGGCGTGCTGACCGATGCGGGGTACAGCACGCCGCATATCGAGGCGACCCTGAGTGCCTGTGATGCCTTGGTGTTGGAGTGCAATCACGATAGTGAATTGTTGGCCAACGGTGAATATCCTTATAGCTTGAAACAGCGTGTAGGCGGGCGTTACGGGCATTTGAACAACCAGCAGTCGGCCGAGATATTGGCCAATTTGGATGCCAGTCGATTACAGCATCTGATCGCTGCGCACTTGAGTCACAAGAACAACACGCCAGCGTTGGCCGTGTCGGCGTTGAGCGCGGTATTGGGCTGCGAGGCGGCGTGGATAGGTGTTGCGACGCAACACGATGGATTCGACTGGCGCCAGATCGATTGAGGGATCCTCGGGCTAGCCAGTGTGCTCCAGACATAAAAAAAGCCGACGCGAGCCGGCTTTTTTTGCAGCAATAAGTCGGTAAGACTTATTTCTTCATTGCGTCAGCAGCAGACTTTGCAGTATCTGCAACGCTAGATGCGGCAGCAGTAACTTCAGAAGCAGCGGCAACAACAGCAGATGCGCCAGTTACAGCAGAAGCAGCGTCAGCAACAGCAGAAGCAGCTACAGCTACAGCAGCAGTTGTATTAGCAACTTCAGCAGCTTTTTCGCCACATGCAGTCAAAGTCAAAGCCAGCAGAGCAACAACGAGAGCGGATAGTTTCATTTTTAATTTTCCAGTTTAAGTGTAGATAAAGTATAGATAATTTTCGCTCGATCAAGGGTGATGCGGCTAGCCCAAAATCAAAGTGGGCGCATTCTACCAGCGGCTTTTGGAAAATCCAGTGGGTTTTAAACTATATTTATTTTCATTTAACCCTGTTGAGTCGGGCGAGCTCTATGGTAAAAAAGTCAGGATTGTGGTAGGTGAAGGTTGATTATAGGCCTAGGGTCGTTGCGGCGGCCGCGGGATGAGAACTCGCCCACATCTCCAGAAAGTGCGATTTTAGAGCTCTTGCTTGCTCGGGATCGTTCTGCGCGTATATGCCGCGTGGATCATCGAAGTGGAAACGCCTGACGTAATGGCTGTCGTCGGCCACGGCGAAAGGTTCGGTGATGTGCAGCAGATGCTTCGGGGTCTGGTAGATGTGCATGCTATGACCGAACTGCCTGAGCAACATGGTCATGCGGGCGCATTGGGTAGAGAGGTAATGCACGTCATGTGCCAATACGTAAAGCCGGTTGCTGGGATTGGTGAGCAGAAAGTGGCGCAGAGTCTCGTAACGGGCTTCCGAGTTGTAACCCAAGCCGTCGTAGTTCTTCTCAAACAGGTAGAGGTTGTGTTGTGCGAGCCCGCACAACTCGTCCAGCGCCTCTCTGTAGTCGATGACGCCGTCAAGTTTGGTGTGCTGCAAAGTCGGTTCAGTCATGATTACCCCCGCTGTTTTTTCCCCGCAACAAGATAGCCGTCCAGATACCACTGGTGGATTATAGGGTAAATTTCGGCGCGAATCTCGGTGACGGCAGGCAGTGTGCGATGGTCGGCCAGTTCTCGTAACTGGCTGTATAAGTGTGCATCAAAAGTCTGCGCCTCACCATTCATGAAGACGGTATTCGCGTGACATAACATCTGGCATTTCAGATCCAACACCACCCCGTATTGCTGGGCGGCGAGTTGGAATTTTTCTAAACTCATGGGGCGTGCGGGAGGGTCGAAGTAGATGTGCGGTTTGGGTTCGCTCAAATAGCAGCCCAGGAAGTTGGCGATATCTTCTTTGTCCCAGCGTACCTGGTTGATCGCGCCCGCCACCTGTTTCACCATCGCGGCGCTGATTTCGGAAGGATGTTTTTGAGTCTGCAGTTCTGGGTCGGCGTACATACCCTCGACGCAGATGCGATCCTGGAGATACACTAGGAACTGTTCCGCGAGTTCCTGATAGGCCGGTGTGCGGAAACCTATCGAGTAGGTCATGCAATCGTCCTCCGCAATACCGTTGTGGGCGCAGTGCGGGGGGAGATACAGCATGTCCCCAGCCTCCAATACCCATTCCTGTTCTACCTTGAAGTCGCTCAGAATGCGCAATGGTGCGCCTGCTATCAGGGTGTGATCGGCTTGGGTGGAGATCTGCCAGCGGCGATGGCCGAGTCCTTGCAATAGGAATACGTCATAGGAATCGAAATGCGGCCCGACTCCACCGCCTTTGGGTGCGTAGCTGACCATTAAGTCATCCAGTCTGGCGTGGGGGATGAAATCGAAGTGTTTAAGCAGTGCGGCGCCCGCTGCGGAGTGATGGTTGACGCCCTGCACCAACACCGTCCATTTCGCTTTGCCGAGTTGGGTAAAGTCATCGGGATCGAATGGGGGCTGGTGGAGGGCGAATTCCCCGCGTTGTTGTGTGACCAGACGTGCTTGCGCATCATCGGTGCAGGCGAGTGCAATCAATTCTTGCGGGTCTAACAGGCCAGAGAATCCAGGGAGGGCTTGGCGTATCAGCAGCGGTTTTTTCTGCCAGTAATCGCGCAGAAATTCGTCTATGCTCAGTCCGCCTAGTAGTGTTTGTATGTTCTTCATGCTGCCGATTATAGCTGCGGCAAATTAAGTCGGTGTGGTTGAAAAATTTTATTGAGGTTCTGCAAAAGCATTTACAATGCTGCTCAGGGAGAACCGACTATGACATCCGAGCCGCTTGTTGCAGGAGTAGAAGCACCCCATTTTGAGTTGCCGGACGCGGATATGCAGACTTTCGCGCTGACTGCTCAGCATGGCAAACATCATGTGGTGTTGTATTTTTACCCACGTGACGACACCCCGGGTTGTACTTTGGAAGCCAATGAATTCAGCGAGCTAGAGGAAGAGTTCGCCCGATTGGATGCCATCGTCGTCGGGGTGAGTCGAGATGACTGCCTGAGTCATGCGACGTTTCGCGACAAATATGGCTTGTCGGTGTGGTTGTTGTCCGATCCCGATGCGCGGGTATGTAAGCGCTATGGGGTGATGTATGAAAAAGAAGTGGATGGACATAAGAAGCTATCCATCAAGCGCTCCACTTTTGTTATCGATAAAAATGGCAAATTGCGCCATGTGGCCTACGGTGTGCAAGCGCATGGGCATGCACAAGAGATTTTGAATTTACTAAAGGAAATGAAATGAAGATCGTTAAAGATTCGGTAGTCTCTTTGCGCTATGAGTTGCTGGATGTGGATGGTGGTCTGGTCGAAAAGGTCGAAGATCCGATCAGTTATCTGCACGGCGGATACGATGGCATCTTCCCGCTGGTCGAAGAGGCTTTGCACGGCAAAGCGGTAGGAGAGAAGGTTAGTGTGACCCTGCGGCCGGATGATGCTTTTGGTGAATATGAGCACGAGATGGTCGAAGTCGAAGCGCGTAGCTCTTTCCCGAAAGATGTCGCCGTCGGCATGCAGTTCGAAGGCGCGCCGGAAGAATCTGATGACGAAGACTTTATTCTGTATACCGTGGTCGAAGTGACTGACGATGAAGTGACCGTGGATGGCAATCATCCGCTGGCAGGCAAGACTCTGACCTTTAATTGCGAGGTGACCGGTGTGCGCGCCGCGACTGAGGAAGAATTGCAACACGGACATGTGCATGACGAGGGCGGTCATCTGCACTGAGTTGTAGTCTCGCAAAGTTTGCTGCGCGATCCAATTGCGCTGGTATTGCGAGATTCGTGGAATTTAGGGAAGTAAGCAAAGACTCGAAACCTTATCGTTTCGAGTCTTTGGTTATGGAGAGGCCGATGCAAGTATTTAATTCCATACAGCTGTTACGTGATTCTTTGGCAGCGCAAGCCAGTGTCGTTTTCGTGCCGACCATGGGTAATTTGCATGAGGGGCATTTGGATTTGATGCGTCAGGCGCGCCAGCAGGGCGATTGTGTGGTGGCGAGTATCTTCGTCAATCCATTGCAGTTTGGGCCCAATGAGGATTTCGACCGTTATCCGCGCACGCTGGAGGCGGACTGCGACAAGATGCGCGGACTGGTCGATGTGGTGTTCGCGCCCACGGTCAATGAGATGTATCCCCAGCCGCAAGATATCTACATTGAGTTGCCTGTGATCGCGAACGAGCTTTGCGGTGTGACGCGCCCGGGACATTTTCGCGGTATGGCGACCGTGGTGTTGAAATTATTGAACATCGTGCGGCCGCAAGTCGCCTTGTTTGGCAAGAAGGATTATCAGCAGTTGCACATCATTCGCCAGATGGTGGCGCAGCTCAATCTGCCGGTGCGTATCGTGGGCGGGGAGACGGTGCGCGCTGCAGATGGTTTGGCGTTGAGTTCGCGTAATCAATATCTGAACGAGGCCGAGCGTCAGGAGGCCGTGCAGCTGAATATCTTGCTGCAAGAGTTGCGGCTAGCCTTGCTGGAAGGGGCGTCGGACTGGTTGGAGCTACAGCGCGCGGCCACTGAGCGTCTGGTTAGCAGGGGTTGGTCGGTCGAATATATTTCGCTGCGTGAGCGATCCGGCTTGAAGTTGGCGCGGGCTGAGGACGCGGATATGGTGGTGCTGGCTGCCGCAAGATTGGGCAGCACTCGCCTGTTGGATAATATTGAAGTTTGTCTTGCCCATTGAGTTATATATAATCCGCGCCCTGTTTGAATTGGAGGTCTCTTATGCAACGTATCATGCTTAAAGCCAAGTTGCACCGTGTGCATGTCACGCACGCAGAGTTGCACTATGAAGGCTCTTGCGCGATAGACGATGATTTGCTTGATGCCGCCGATATACGGGAATATCAGCAGATCGATATCTACAACGTGACGAACGGTGAGCGCTTCACTACCTATGCGATACGCGCCCAGCGCGGTTCGGGTGTCATATCGGTGAATGGTGCGGCAGCGCATAAGGCCAATCCCGGTGACATCCTGATCATCGCGACCTACGCCATGTACACGGAGCTGGAGTTGCAGAAGTTTCATCCGAGCCTGGTCTATGTGGATGAGCATAATTGTATCGTCGCGCAACGCGATAAAATCCCGGTGCAGGCGGCCTGAGGGGTGGCTTGTTGTGTTTTTTCTTTGTCCGATTCATTGACCGTGAGCGTGTTCGCGGGTAGGATTGCGCGCTTTAGTGCATAGCGGATCGAATACCATGCGACGCAAATTAGTGGTTGGAAATTGGAAGATGTTTGGCCGTTTGGCCAGCAATCAAGCGTTGCTGCAAGGCGTTTTGGATGGTGTGCGTGAATTGAAGGGCGCCGACTATGCGGTGTGCGTCCCTTATCCCTATCTGGCGCAGGCGCAATTGATGCTGCAAGGTAGTAATGTGGCTTGGGGTGCGCAGAATCTGAGTCAACATGAAGAGGGGGCTTTCACGGGTGCGGTCGCGCCGGGTATGTTGGCTGATTTCGGTTGCAACTATGTGATTATCGGGCACTCCGAGCGTCGTGGCTTGTTTCATGAGAGCAATGAGATCGCTTCATCCAAATTCGATGCGACACAGAAGGCCGGTATGACCCCGATATTCTGTGTGGGCGAGACTTTGGTCGAGCGTGAATCCGGTGTGACCGAGCAGGTGGTGGCGACGCAGTTGGATGCAGTGTTGAAACGTGCTGGCGTGTTGGCGCTGAAGAATGCGGTCATTGCCTATGAGCCGGTATGGGCGATAGGAACGGGCAAGACGGCAAGTCCTGAGCAGGCTCAGGCGGTGCATGCGTTTATACGCGCCCGTGTTGCGGCGCATGATGCTGGAGTGGCGCAGGGATTGTGTATACTCTATGGCGGCAGTGTGAAGGCGTCGAATGCGGATGCACTGTTTAGTATGGCGGATATCGATGGTGGCTTGATCGGTGGGGCATCGTTGGTGGCTGAAGATTTCGTGGCAATCTGTCGCGCAGCGCAAAAATAATTTGATAGTTTTGGGGTGAAGTGTGGAAACATTGGTTTGGGTAGTGCATGTGTTGACCGCCGTGGTATTGATCGGTTTGGTTCTGGTTCAACATGGCAAGGGTGCTGATATGGGGGCTGCTTTCGGCACCGGTTCTGCGGGTAGTCTGTTTGGTTCCAGTGGTTCGGCGAACTTCCTAAGCCGCAGTACTGCGGTGGCGGCAACCGTATTCTTTATTACAAGTCTGACGCTGACTTACATTTATGCTCATCCTGTGCAGCAGAATGGTGTGATGGATAAGTTGAATGCGTCGGAGGCTCAATCTGCCCCTGTCGCGCCTGTGGATACTTCGAAGTCCAAAGATATCCCTAAATAGTAATTCGCGGTTGTGGTGGAATTGGTAGACACGCAAGCTTGAGGTGCTTGTGCCCGCAAGGGCGTGGGAGTTCGAGTCTCCCCATCCGCACCAAATACTGCCGGTACGTGTCCGTGCCGGTAAATATAAAACGATAAAATGGACCTTGGGGTGACTCGGGAGTCTATGCAGAGGAGGAAGCTCAATGTTGGAAAACTATTTTCCGGTGCTGTTGTTTATCTGCGTCGGTTTGGCCATCGGTGTTGTTCCTGTGATACTTGGCAGGCTGCTGGCACCCAATCGTCCCGATAGTAAAAAGCTGTCTCCCTATGAGTGCGGTTTCGAAGCCTTCGAAGATGCGCGTATGAAGTTTGACGTGCGTTACTATCTGGTCGCTATTCTGTTTATCCTGTTTGATCTTGAAATTGCATTCCTCTTTCCATGGGCCATCGTGCTCAAGGAAATCGGCATGTTCGGCTTTATTTCCATGATGGTATTCTTGGCAATCCTAGTGGTCGGCTTTGTCTATGAATGGATGAAAGGGGCACTGGAATGGGAATAGAAGGCGTATTGGAAAAGGGTGTCGTCACAACGACGCTGGATACCATCATCAATTACACGCGCACGGGCTCTTTGTGGCCCATGACCTTCGGTCTGGCGTGTTGTGCGGTGGAGATGATGCAGGCGGGTGCCTCGCGCTATGATCTGGATCGCTTCGGCGTGGTGTTCCGTCCCAGTCCGCGTCAGTCTGATGTGATGATTGTGGCGGGTACGCTGTGCAACAAGATGGCGCCGGCCCTGCGCAAAGTGTACGACCAGATGGCTGAGCCGCGTTGGGTCATTTCCATGGGGTCTTGTGCGAACGGTGGTGGTTACTATCACTATTCATATTCCGTGGTGCGTGGTTGTGATCGTATCGTGCCGGTGGATATCTATGTCCCCGGCTGTCCTCCGACTGCTGAAGCCTTGTTGTACGGCATCATCCAGTTGCAAAACAAAATCAAACGTACCAATACCATTGCGCGCTAGGGTGAAATATGGCTGCTGACTTGATCACATTGCGCGACCACTTGACCGGTTTGTTCGGCGACAAGTTGGTGAGCGTCCAAGAAAAACTGCAAGAATTGACCGTGGTGGCACATGCATCCGACTTATTGTCGGTGATGTCCACGTTGCGCGACAATGATTCCGTGCGCTTTGAGCAGATGATAGATCTGTGCGGCATGGACTACTCGGAATATGGCGATGGCGCGTGGGAGGGTAAGCGCTTCGCGGTGGTCTATCACCTGATGTCGGTGAAAAACAACCAGCGACTGCGCGTACGCGTGTTCGCCGAAGAGGATGCTTTCCCGGTGCTGCCCTCCGTCACGGGCGTGTGGTCGTGTGCCAACTGGTTCGAGCGCGAGGCCTTTGATCTGTTCGGTATCGTCTTCACCGGCCATCCCGATCTGCGTCGCCTGCTCACCGACTATGGTTTCGTCGGGAGTCCGTTCCGTAAGGATTTCCCATTGTCCGGTCATGTTGAGATGAAATATGACCCGGCCCAACAGCGTGTGGTCTATCAGCCGGTCTCTATCGATCCGCGCGAAGTGACCCCGCGTATCGTGCGTGATGAGCTGTACGGTTCGGTGAGAGGATAACGCCATGCCAGAAATCAAGAATTACACTATGAACTTTGGTCCTCAGCATCCGGCTGCGCACGGCGTGCTGCGTCTGGTGCTGGAGTTGGATGGTGAGGTAATCGAGCGCGCCGACCCGCATATCGGTCTGTTGCATCGTGGCACTGAAAAACTCGCAGAACACAAGACCTTCTTGCAATCGGTCCCCTATATGGATCGTCTCGATTACGTGTCGATGATGTGCAACGAGCACGCCTATGTCATGGCGATCGAGAAGTTGGCAGGTATCGAAGTGCCGCTGCGCGCGCAGTACCTGCGTGTGATGTTCGACGAGATCACCCGTGTGCTGAACCACCTGTTGTGGCTGGGCGCGCACGGTCTGGACATCGGCGCGATGACCATGTTCCTGTATTGCTTCCGCGAGCGCGAGGATCTGATGGATGTGTACGAGGCTGCTTCCGGTGCCCGTCTGCATGCCGCCTACTATCGCCCCGGTGGCGTATACCGCGATTTGCCGGATCGCATGCCGCAATACGAGGCGTCCAAGATCCATAATGCCGCTGCGGTAGAAAAGATGAACGAGAACCGCCAGGGTTCGGTGCTGGACTTCATCGAAGATTTCACCAAGCGTTTCCCAAAGTGCATAGATGAGTACGAGACGCTGCTAACCGATAACCGTATCTGGAAACAGCGTACTGTGGGTATCGGCGTGGTCACACCGGAACGCGCGCTGGCGCTGGGCTTCACGGGGCCGATGTTGCGCGGTTCCGGCATCGAATGGGATCTGCGTAAGAAGCAGCCTTACGAAGTCTATGACCGTCTCGATTTCGATATCCCCGTCGGCAAGACTGGCGATTCATACGACCGCTATCTGGTGCGTGTGGAAGAGATGCGTCAATCCAACCGTATCATCGAGCAGTGCGTGGCTTGGCTGAAGGCTAACCCAGGCCCAGTCATCACCAGCAATCACAAGTTTGCTCCTCCTAGTCGCGTGGCGATGAAGGAGAACATGGAAGAGTTGATCCACCACTTCAAGTTGTTCACCGAGGGCATGCATGTGCCTGCAGGCGAGGCTTATGCGGCGGTGGAGCATCCCAAGGGGGAGTTCGGTATCTATCTGGTTTCAGATGGGGCCAATAAACCCTACCGCATGAAGATTCGCGCGCCGGGCTTCGTGCATTTGGCTGCCTTGGATGAGATGGCGCGCGGTCACATGATTGCCGACGTGGTCACCATCATTGGTACGCAAGACATAGTTTTCGGAGAGATAGACCGCTAATGTTATCCGCACATATACAAGATCAAATCAACCGTGAACTGGTTAAGTATCCGGCTGATCAGAAGCAATCTGCTGTGATGGCGGCATTGCGTTTCGTACAGGACGAAAAAGGCTGGATATCCAACGAAGACATGACCGATGTCGCCGCCTATCTCGGCATGCCACATATGGCCGTATATGAAGTCGCGACCTTCTATCATATGTACAACCTCAAGCCCATGGGTAAACACACTTTGACAGTGTGTACCAACCTGTCCTGCACCCTTTGTGGCGCGCTGGATACGGTGAAATACATCGAGGGCAAGCTGGGTATAGGCATAGGTGAAGTCACTGCCGACGGGAAATTCGGGCTGCGCGAGGGTGAGTGCATGGGCGCGTGTATCGATGCGCCGCTGCTCACCGTCAGCAATAAGAAAATATGCGGTCGCATGACCCCGCAGAAGATCGATGCATTGTTGTCTGAATTGGATAAATCATGAGAGGTCCGGTCACACAAACCACGATGGATTTCGACCAGCCGTGGACACTAGAGAATTACCTGAAGGTCGGCGGTTATCAGGCACTGCGCAAAGTCCTCACCGAAAAGATATCACCCGAATCCATCATCGCCGATGTCAAGCTTTCGGCCTTGCGTGGTCGCGGTGGTGCGGGTTTCCCTACCGGTTTGAAGTGGAGCTTTATGCCGCGCGGATTCGCGGGCGATAAGTATATCGTGTGCAATTCCGACGAGGGGGAGCCCGGCACTTGCAAGGATTGGGACATCCTGCGTTACAACCCGCATCTGCTCATCGAAGGCATGGCCATCGCCGCCTACGCCATGGGCGTGAAAGTCGGATACAACTATGTGCATGGCGAGATATTCGAAGCCTATGAGCGCATGGAAGCCGCAGGTGAAGAGGCGCGCAAAGCGGGTTTCATGGGCAAAGACATCATGGGTATGGGCTTTGATTTCGAGTTGCATAACCATCTGGGCTACGGCGCCTATATTTGCGGTGAAGAGACTGCCTTGCTCGAGTCTATCGAGGGTAAGAAAGGTCAGCCGCGCTTCAAGCCGCCTTTCCCGGCCAGCTTCGGTCTCTATGGCAAACCGACCACCATCAACAACACCGAGACCTTTGCCAGCATCCCGTACATCATCAATAACGGCGGAAAAGCATTTTTGGAACTGGGTAAGCCGAACAACGGCGGAACCAAGTTGTTTTCGGTGTCCGGTCATGTGAACAATCCGGGCAACTTCGAAGTGCCGATGGGCACACCGTTCGCCGAGTTGTTGAAGATGGCAGGCGGGGTGCGCAACGGTCACAAGCTGAAAGCGGTCATCCCCGGCGGATCATCCATGCCTGTGCTCAAGGGCGAGGTGATGATGGATCTGACCATGGACTATGACTCAATCTCCGGTGCCGGTTCCGGTCTGGGTAGCGGTGCGGTCATCGTGATGGACGAGACGGTGTGCATGGTGCGCGCGTTGGAGCGTCTGTCCTACTTCTACTACGAAGAATCCTGCGGTCAGTGCACGCCTTGCCGTGAAGGAACGGGTTGGTTGTACCGCATCGTGCACCGCATCGAACACGGTGAAGGTCGTAAGGAAGACCTAGATCTGCTGTTAAGTGTGGGTGAGAACATCGCGGGTCGTACCATCTGTGCATTGGGCGAGGCGGCGGTATGGCCGGTCCAAGGCATGCTGAAGAACTTCCGCGACGAATTTGAATATCACATCGAACACAAGCGCTGCTTGGTGTAGCCGACGGGTGAACAGACATGATTAAAATCGAAATTGACGGCAAACAGATCGAGACCCCTAAAGGCTCGATGGTGATAGAAGCCGCGCAGCAAGCCGGCGTGTATATTCCCCACTTTTGCTACCACAAGAAACTTTCCATCGCGGCCAGCTGTCGCATGTGCCTGGTCGAAGTCGAGAAAGCCCCCAAGCCTTTGCCGGCTTGTGCGACACCGGCTACCGAAGGTATGAAGGTGTATACGCATTCCGAGATGGCCGTCAAGGCACAGAAGGGTGTGATGGAATTCCTGCTCATCAACCATCCGCTGGATTGCCCGATCTGCGATCAGGGTGGTGAATGTCAGTTGCAAGACTTGGCGGTTGGCTATGGCGGTGGCGAGTCTCGTTATCAGGAAGACAAGCGCATAGTGATGCATAAATCCATCGGTGAGTTGGTGTCTACGGAAGAGATGTCGCGTTGCATCCATTGCACTCGCTGTGTACGTTTCGGACAGGAAGTCGCCGGCATCATGGAGCTGGGTATGGCCTTCCGTGGCGAGAACGCGGAGATCATGAGTTTTGTGAACAGCACGGTCGATTCCGAGCTGTCCGGCAATATGATAGATCTGTGCCCGGTCGGCGCATTGACCAGCAAGCCTTTCCGCTACACCGCACGCAGCTGGGAGTTGTCTCGCCGCAAGTCGGTCAGTCCCCATGACGGTCTGGGGTCCAATCTGGCCCTGCATACCAAAGACAACAAGGTCGCCCGCGTGGTGCCTATTGAGAACGAAGAGATCAATGAATGCTGGTTGTCCGACAAGGATCGCTTCAGCTACGAGGGTCTGAACTCGCCGGAACGTCTCACCAAGCCCATGCTCAAGCAGGATGGTAAATGGATAGAGGTGGAATGGCAGGCCGCGCTGGAATATGTGGCGAACGGTCTGCGTCAGATCAAGGGCGCCGGAGCGGAACATCTGGGTGCTTTGGCGACTCCGCACAGTACGCTGGAAGAACTGGCCCTGCTGCAGAAACTGATGCGTGGCATGGGCAGCGACAACATCGATTTCCGTCTGCGTCAATCTGACTTCAGCACTGACGGCCATCAGGCCGGTGCACCCTGGTTGGGTATGCAGGTCGCCGACCTCAACACCCGTGACCGCTTCCTGATAGTGGGCAGCTTTTTGCGCAAGGATCATCCGCTGTTGGCGCAACGTATCCGCGCCGCTGTCAAGAAGGGCGCACGCGCCAGCGTCATCCATTCGGCTGCGGAAGAGCTGTTGATGAACGTGAACAGTCAGTCCATCGTCGCCCCTGGCGATCTGGTGGCAGAGCTGGCCGGTGTACTCAAGGCGCTGGCAGAAATCAAACAGGCAACACTGGCTGGCGACGTGCAAGCCGCAGTCGCAGCCGTGACCGTGTCCGATGCCGCACGTGCCATCGCGCTCAACCTTAGTACCGGCGAACATGGCGCAGTCCTGCTGGGTAACTATGCGCAGCAACATCCGCAAGCCAGTCAGTTGACATTGATCGCTACTGAGATCGCAAAATTATGCGGCGCAAGCTTCGGTTACCTCGGCGAAGCAGCCAACAGCACCGGTGGCCACATCGCCGGCGCGGTACCGTTCGCACACGCTGCGCACGGCATGAATGCCGCGCAGATGCTGGCATCGCCACGCAAAGCGTATCTGTTGCTGAATGTGGAAGCCGAATTGGATACCCATGATGCGCAGCAAGCGATGGCTGCGATGCAGTCCGCCGACATGGTGGTGGCGCTGAGCGCTTACAAACATCATGCCAGTCTGTATGCGGATGTGATGTTTCCTATCACACCGTTTACCGAGACTTCCGGCACATTCGTCAGTACCGAAGGACGCGCGCAAAGCTTCAAGGGCGCGGTCAAGCCATTGGGTGAAGCCCGTCCAGCCTGGAAGGTGTTGCGCGTATTGGGCAACCTGATGGATGTAGCCGGTTTCGACTACGACAGCAGCGAGGCAGTGCGGGATGAAGTGCTGGCCGGTTTCAGTGCTGCTCGTATGAATAACGCCGTGTCCGGCCTAACACTGCACAAGGTCGAGGCCGCCAAGATCGATGGTCTGCAACGCGTCAGCGATGTGCCTATCTACAGTGCCGATGCCGTGGTACGTCGCGCCACCTCATTGCAGAAGACACACGATGCGGCTACCCCGGTTGTGACGATGCACAGCAGTGCGTTGGCCAAGCTGGGTGTGAGTGCGGGCGATAGCGTAACTGTCACACAAGGCAAGGGTAGTGTGCGCTTGCAAGTGCGAGCCAACGACCAGCAACCTGCCAATACGGCACGTATCGCAGCCGGCCATGCCGCCACTGCGGCTTTGGGTGCGATGTTCGGAACAATCAGCGTGGAGCGTGCATGATGGATTTGCTACTCAGTTTGGAACAAGCCGGACAGAATCTTCTGGGAGCGTTCTGGTTGCCGGTATGGACGCTGGTCAAGATCATGGTCATCGTCGGTCCCCTGATGGGTGCGGTGGCTTACCTGACGCTGGCTGAACGCAAGGTCATCGGCTGGATGCAGATCCGTATCGGCCCTAACCGCGTAGGTTACTTTGGTCTGTTGCAACCGCTGGCCGATGGTCTGAAGTTGCTGATGAAAGAGATCATCATTCCGACCGGTTCGAATAAGTTCTTGTTCATCCTCGGCCCTATCATGGCGCTGATGCCGGCACTGGCGGCCTGGGCGGTGATACCGTTCAACGCGGAACTGGTATTGGCCAATGTCAATGCGGGCCTGCTCTACATTCTGGCGATGACCTCGTTGGGCGTGTACGGCGTGATCATCGCGGGTTGGGCATCCAACTCCAAATACGCCTTCCTCGGTTGCTTGCGTTCCGCCGCGCAGATCGTCTCTTACGAGATTGCGATGGGTTTCGCGCTGGTGTGTGTGTTGATGGCGTCGCAGAGCTTGAATCTGGGTGAGATCGTCAACGGTCAGAAGGGTCAGTATGGCTTGCTCAACTGGTACATAGTGCCGCTGTTCCCGATGTTCATCGTCTACCTGATCTCGGGTGTGGCTGAAGCCAACCGCGCACCGTTCGACGTGGCAGAAGGCGAGTCCGAGATCGTGGCCGGTTTCCACGTTGAATACTCTGGTATGACCTTCGCGCTGTTCTTCCTGGCCGAATACGCCAACATGATCCTAATCGCGTTCCTGACCTCCATCATGTTCATGGGTGGCTGGTTGTCACCTGTGCCTTTCCTGCCCGACAGCATCGTATGGCTGTTCGCCAAAGTGGCCTTCGTGCTGTTCTTGTTCTTGTGGTTCCGCGCGACCTTCCCACGCTACCGCTATGACCAATTGATGCGCTTGGGTTGGAAGGTGTTTATCCCGTTGGCAATAATCTGGGTTGTGGTCGTTGGTGCGTGGATGCAGACCCCGTTGTGGGTCTGGTAAGCGCCGGAGATGAATATGGAAAAAATCAAATACTACTTCAAGACCTTCCTGCTGTTCGAGCTGCTCAAGGGACTCGCGCTGACCGGACGCTATATGTTCGCGCGCAAGATCACTGTGCAGTTCCCGGAAGAGAAAACACCGCAAAGTGGTCGTTTCCGTGGCCTGCATGCGCAACGTCGCTACGCTAACGGTGAGGAACGTTGCATCGGTTGCAAGTTGTGCGAAGCGGTCTGTCCGGCACTGGCGATCAAGATCGAAGTGGCGGAGCGCGAAGACGGTACACGTCGCACCACGCAATACGACATCGACCTGACCAAGTGCATCTTCTGCGGTTTCTGCGAAGAATCCTGTCCAGTAGATGCCATCGTCGAGACTCGCATCTTTGAATATCACGGCGAGAAGAAGGGTGATTTGTATTACACCAAGCCTATGTTGTTGGCGGTGGGTGACAAATATGAAGCACAGATCGCCAAGGATCGCGAAGCTGACGCGAAATATCGATAGGAAGCGGATGGTCGTGAGTGGGAAGTGGGAGAAGCAAATCGAATTTTCCACTCTCCACTTGCCACTCACCAGACTTTGAAGAGGATAGATAGATGAATTTTTTGGATGTGGTCTTTTATGTATTCGCGGCGCTGACCGTGTTCGCCGGGATGGGTGTGATCACCGCGCGCAATCCGGTCAACGCTGCCTTGTTTCTGGTGTTGGCGTTCTGTAGCTCCGCCGGTATCTGGATGTTGCTGGAGGCAGAGTTTTTGGCCATCGTGCTGGTGCTGGTCTATGTTGGTGCGGTGATGGTGCTGTTCCTGTTCGTGGTGATGATGCTGGATATCAATCTGGTGCGATTGCGCGAGGGCTTCTGGCGCTGGTTCCCGTTCGGGGCCGGTCTGGCCGGACTGATGGTGTTCGAGATGATCTATGTGCTGGGCGCGCGCCAGACTTCCGATACGGTGGGTAACGTCGTGCATCCGGCCAACTACAGCAACACCAAAGAACTGGGACGTCTGCTCTATACCGAATATGTTTATCCGTTCGAACTGGCTGCGGTGCTGTTGCTGCTGGCGATGGTCGCAGCGATCGCGCTGACCTTGCGTCGACGCGTCGGTGTTAAATCACAGGTGGTTGCCGATCAGGTGCAAGTAAAAGCCTCCGACCGCGTGCGCATCGTCAAACAGATGCAAGACGGCAAAACCGATACGGCAATCTAATAAGCTAATAACTAAAATCCTAGGGGAGAGAAAATCGCATGTTGACCCTGTCACATTATCTAGTATTGAGCGCGGTGCTGTTCGCCATCAGCGTCGTCGGTATCTTCCTCAACCGCAAGAATGTCATCGTGCTGTTGATGTCTATCGAGTTGATGTTGCTCGCTGTGAACACCAACTTCGTCGCGTTCTCGCATTATCTGAACGACACGGCAGGTCAGGTGTTCGTGTTCTTCATCCTGACGGTGGCTGCTGCCGAAGCGGCGATAGGCCTGGCGATACTGGTGGTTCTGTTCCGTAATCTGCGCACCATTAACGTCGATGATCTCGGCAGCTTGAAAGGTTGATGTGATGGATATCCAAACTCTATATTTGATTGTTCCGCTGGCGCCGTTGTTGGGCGCGATCGCTGCGGGCCTGTTTGGTAAATGGCTGGGGCGCAAGATGTCGCACCGTATCACCATCGCAATGGTGGGTCTTTCTTTGTACGCGGCGGTGAAGATATTCCTCGATGTCCTGAACGGACATAGTTTCGATGGCCCGGTCTATACCTGGTTCACTTCCGGCGGTACGGCCTTCTATGTAGGTTTCCTGATCGACCGACTCACCGCGGTGATGATGCTGGTGGTGACCTCCGTCTCATTGATGGTACATATCTACACCATCGGTTACATGGAAGAGGATGACGGCTACCAGCGTTTCTTCAGCTACATCTCACTGTTCACCTTCTCCATGCTGATGCTGGTGATGGCTAACAACTTCATGCAACTGTTCTTCGGTTGGGAAGCCGTGGGCCTGGTGTCCTATCTGCTGATCGGTTTCTGGTTCAAGCGTCCTACTGCCATTTACGCCAACCTCAAAGCTTTTCTGGTGAACCGCGTCGGCGACTTCGGTTTCATCCTCGGTATCGGTCTGGTACTGATGGTGTTCGGCACATTGAACTACGCGGATGTGTTCGCCAATGTGGCCTCACATGCCAATGATGTCGCGCCTATCGGTGGTATGCATGTCAACCTGCTCACCGCGACCTGTATCCTGCTGTTCATCGGCGCGATGGGTAAGTCTGCGCAGTTCCCCTTGCATGTCTGGCTGCCCGATTCGATGGAAGGCCCGACGCCAATCTCGGCCTTGATCCACGCGGCGACTATGGTGACTGCCGGTATCTTCATGGTGGCGCGCATGTCGCCCATGTTCGAGCTGTCCGAGACTGCGCTGTCCTTTGTCATGATCATCGGTGCGATTACCGCGCTGTTCATGGGTTTTCTGGGTGTCATCCAGAACGACATCAAGCGTGTCATCGCTTACTCGACGCTGTCGCAGCTGGGTTATATGACGGTCGCGCTGGGCGCGTCGGCGTACTCGGTAGCAATCTTCCATCTGATGACCCACGCTTTCTTCAAAGCCTTGCTGTTTCTGGGCGCGGGTAGCGTCATCATCGGTATGCATCACGATCAGGACATCCGCAACATGGGTGGTCTGCGCAAGTACATGCCTATCACTTGGATCACTTCATTGATCGGTTCGCTGGCCCTGATCGGCACGCCGTTCTTCTCCGGCTTCTACTCCAAGGACAGTATCATCGAGGCCGTAGAGTACTCACACATACCCGGTTCCGGCTTTGCCTACTTTGCCGTGGTGGCAGGTGTGTTCATCACCGCCTTCTACTCTTTCCGTATGTACTTCCTGGTGTTCCACGGTGAAGAGCGATTCGGCAAGGCACATGCGCATGACGCACATGCCGATGCCGCGCATGCCCCCGCTCACGCGGATGCGGCTCATGCGGACGAGCATGGTGAGCACGTGGGCGACCATGATGATGAAGAAGTGTCGTCTGATCATCATCACGGACTGGCACCCGGCCAGAAGCCGCACGAGACACCTTGGGTGGTCTGGTTGCCCCTGGTGTTGCTGGCCATCCCGTCGGTGATCATCGGTTACATTGCGGTAGAACCTATGCTGTTCGGCAACTACTTCAAGGAAGCCATCTATATCTCCGAACATCATGAGGCCTTACAGGAGATGCACGCCGAGTTCCACGGCGCGTTCGACATGGCATTCCACTCTCTGCTGAGCCTGCCGTTCTTCCTGGCGATGGCGGGTGTGGCTTCCTCATGGTTCTTCTATATGAAGCGTCCGGACATCCCGGCTGCCATCCAGAAGCGCTTCCAGTGGGTCTACACCGTGCTGGATAACAAATACTACTTCGACCGTTTCAACGACTGGTTCTTTGCGGGCGGTGCACGCGGCGCGAGTACCTTCCTGTCACGTTTCGGCGACAAGGTGTTGATCGATGGTCTGCTGGTGAATGGTTCGGCGAGTCTGGTAGGCAAGATCTCCGGCATCGTGCGTCGCTTCCAGTCCGGTTACATCTACCATTACGCGTTCACCATGATCACCGGTGTGTTCGTATTGTTGACCATACGAAACTGGTTCTAGTTGCAGGTTATAAGCTGGCTTGCAGGGCAGAAAGATTCTGCATGCAAGCGTGTCGGGAAACACCCGGCCTACTTTTAAGTGAAGGAATATCAGCATGATTTTTGGATTACCCGTCATTAGTGTCGCCATCTGGCTACCTATCGTCTTTGGCGTATTGGTGCTGGCAACAGGCAACGATAAGAACGCACCGCTGGCGCGCATCCTGGCATTGGTTGGTGCGGTGCTCGGCTTCCTGGTGACGCTGCCGCTGTATACCGGCTTCGACATCACCACCAGCAACATGCAGTTCGAGGAGATGCACAACTGGATCAACCGTTTCAACATCCATTACCATCTGGGTGTGGACGGCATCTCTATGTTGTTCATCCTGCTCAACAGTTTCTTCACTCCTATCGTGGTGATCGCAGGTTGGAAGGTGATCGAAAAGCGCGTCGCGCAATATATGGCCGCGTTCCTGATCATGTCCGGTATCGTCAACGGCGTGTTCGCCGCTCTGGACTCCATCCTGTTCTACGTGTTCTGGGAAGCGATGCTGATCCCGATGTTTATCATCATTGGTGTGTGGGGTGGCCCGAATCGCGTCTATGCGGCGATGAAGTTCTTCCTCTACACCTTGCTCGGCTCCCTGTTGATGCTGGTTTCGCTGATTTATCTGTATAACCTGAGCGGCGGTAGTTTCAGCATCCTGGACTTCCAGCAGCTGGGTCATATTCCCATGCAGGCGCAGATATTGATCTTCATCGCGTTCTTTTTCGCCTTCGCGGTGAAGGTGCCGATGTTCCCGGTACATACCTGGTTGCCTGATGCCCACGTGGAAGCGCCTACCGGCGGCTCCGTGGTGCTGGCGGCGATCATGCTGAAGGTGGGTGCTTACGGCTTCCTACGCTTCTCCATGCCTATCACACCCGATGCCAGTCACAAACTGGCCGGTGTGATGATCGCACTGTCTTTGATCGCCATCGTATACATCGGCCTGGTGGCACTGAAGCAATCCGACATGAAGAAGCTAGTGGCTTACTCTTCTATCTCGCACATGGGTTTTGTGACTTTGGGTTTCTTCATTTTCAACGCCTACGGTATGGAAGGTGCGTTGATGCAGATGTTGTCGCACGGCTTCGTTGCCGGTGCGCTGTTCCTGTGTATCGGTGTGTTGTATGACCGTGTACATTCCCGCGAAATCTCCGCATACGGCGGTGTGGCCAACAAGATGCCGGTGTTTGCGGCGTTCTTCATGTTGTTCGCCATGGCCAACAGCGGCTTGCCCGGCACCAGTGCCTTCGTCGGTGAGTTCATGGTCATCATGGGCGCGGTCAAGGTCAACTTCTGGTACGCCTTCGCGGCTGCCAGCACGTTGATCTTCGGCGCGGCCTACACGTTGTGGATGTACAAGCGCGTGATCTTCGGTGCGGTGGCGAATCATCATGTCGCCGAACTGACCGATATCAACGGGCGCGAGAAGTTGATCTTCGCGATCCTCGCATTGTTCGTGTTGGGCATGGGCGTCTATCCCTTGCCGTTCGGTGAGATATTGCATGTATCAGTGAATGACCTGCTGATACACATGACTCATTCCAAGTTGTAAGCCAAGCGCAGGTTAAGAGGTGAATATGAATTTGATGGCTAATTTGATGCCCGCAGCAGCGGAGATTTTCCTGCTGGGGATGTTGTGCGTGATCCTGATCGTTGATCTGCTGCTGAGCGAGAGCAACAAGATATATACCTATCTGCTGGTGCAGGTGACCCTGCTGGGTTGCTCGTTGATCACAGTAGGCACGCATACCGATGGGGTGGTTTATGCATTCCACCACATGTTCGTGGACGATCTGATGTCCGATGTGCTCAAGCTGCTGACCTATCTGGCGGTCGCCATGATGCTGGTCTATTCGCGCCAATATCTGATGCTGCGCGGCTTGTTCACCGGTGAGTTCATGGTGCTGGCCTTGTTCTCCTTGCTGGGCATGAACGTGATGATCTCGGCGAACAATTTCGTCACCTTGTATCTGGGGCTGGAGTTGCTGTCGTTGGCCCTGTACGCGATGGTCGCGTTGCAACGTGACTCAGCCACCGCGACTGAAGCGGCGATGAAGTATTTCATCCTGGGCGCATTGGCATCCGGTCTGTTGCTGTACGGTATGTCGATGTTGTACGGTGCGACCGGCTCTCTGGACCTTGGCGTTATCTCTGACGCGATCAAACATGGCGTGCCGAACAAGTCGTTGCTGGTGTTCGGTCTGGTGTTCATCGTGTCCGGCCTCGCCTTCAAACTGGGTGTCGTGCCTTTCCATATGTGGATACCGGATGTCTATCACGGCGCTCCGACCGCGATGACCATGTTGATCGGTAGCGCGCCCAAACTGGCAGCGTTCGCCTTCACCGCGCGTATCCTGGTCGAGGGTCTGCAGCCGCTGATGCATGATTGGTCCAGCATGCTCATCATCATGGCCGTCGCTTCCATGGCGCTGGGTAACTTGAGCGCGATCGCGCAGACCAATCTGAAACGCATGTTCGCTTACTCGACCATCTCGCACATGGGCTTCCTGTTGCTAGGCTTTATCGGCGGCGGTATCGAAGGCTATGGTTCGTCGATGTTCTACGCGGTGGTCTATGTGCTGATGTCGCTGGGTGCGTTCGGAATGATCATGCTGTTGTCGCGCACCGGCTTCGAGGCCGATACGCTAGACGACTTCAAGGGCTTGAATCAACGTAGCCCCTGGTTGGCGTTCATGATGCTGTTGCTGATGTTCTCCATGGCGGGTGTACCCCCTACAGTGGGTTTCTATGCCAAGTTCTCGGTGCTGAACGCCATCGTGCAGACCGGCCACACCTGGTTGGCCGTGGTGGCCGTGATGTTCTCTCTGATCGGTGCGTTCTATTACCTGCGTATAGTCAAGCTGATGTACTTCGATGCACCAGTGAGTCACGAGCCTATCAATGTTTCAACAGATACTGCATTCCTGATCAGCTTCAATGGTCTGGGTGTGCTGTTCCTGGGCATGATGCCGGGCATGTTGATGTCTATCTGTGCCGTCTCAGTGCAGCAGTCCTTGCTACTGCATTAGACTCTCTACTGGTGTGCTGAATGAACCCTGCAGGACATAACACGCACAAACCGGAATCGTTGACACCAGAAGCGGTACAGCGTTACCGCTTGGTCGTAATAACCGCCTGCTCTGTTGCGATGAGCATCTCGGTGTGGGGTTGGCTGCTGGCAAGTCGTGAGCTGGCAGTCGAGTTTCCCTGGTCAGGGATACTGGTCTGCCAAGTATTCTCCCTGCTGGGTTTTGCTTATTACGCCTACACCAAAAGCTTCCCCACTTTGCGCAATAGCCAACTGGCATTCATGTTGCTCGTGCCCCTAGTGGCGCAACTGAGCATGGAAAGTGGCAATGTCAGTGCCGTCATATTGTGGTCGTTTCTGGCCCCCGTCTCCGTTTCGATGATTGCCGCGCGTGAAGACCGGGATTCGCTGTATTGGCTGGCAGCGTATGTGATTGTGGTGTTGTTGGCATTCGCGCTGATGCCCCTTCTGGGTAAGCAATCCCAATATGCGACCGACATCATCGTCGAGCACATGCTGCCGATCAATATCGCGATGTTCACGGGTTTGCTCACCTTTGCCCTGTATTATTCCCTGCGTCATAGAAGCGAGATCAACCAGCTACGCAAGCAGCAGTATTTCAATCTCCAGGATAAGCAACTGCGACTCAACTCCGATCTGGCTCGCAAAGATGCGCTGCTAAGCAGTGTGTTACCGGCCCGCATCGCCACGCGTATGCTGGACGGCAGCAAAATGATCGCGGATGGACACTCGGATGTGACGGTGATGTTCGCTGACATCGTCGGCTTCACGAAGTTGGCCGATACCATGTCACCGAAACAGATCGTACGGCTGCTTAATCAGTTGTTTTCAGGGTTTGACGATATCGCCGATAAGTACGGCTTGGAGAAGATCAAAACCATAGGCGATGCCTATCTGGCAGTGGGCGGTCTGGTCAACAGCGAACAGGGTGACTACGTCGAATCCACGGTAAAAGCCGCAGAAGAATTCCACCGCTATTTGCGTGAGCAGACCCGTGGTCAGTTCCATGGCAATGCGCTGGATATACATATCGGCATCGCGACCGGCCCCATTGCGGCGGGGGTGATAGGGCGGATACGTCTGACCTACGACATTTGGGGTGACACCGTCAATCGCGCCAGCCGGCTGGTGGATCAGGCTAGCGCAGGCCAGATTCTGGTGGACCATATGACCCACAAGCGGGTCGCGGAAAAATTCGCATTCGCTGCGGAAGAGGTGCTGACACTCAAGCGCGGCATGCAAATCAAGACCTTCCGCTTGAACACCAACGGGGAATCTTTTCGCCCACTGGAGACGGGCAATATCTACAAGATCCATTCGTGATTTTTTGTTGCTGTCGATTAGGACTCCCGCCAAGCGCGGGAGTTTTTGTTGGTGTAACACAAACGTGTCAGAATGATCCGCGTGAACGTAGGGAGGGAGTGATGGAAACTTATTGGATATGGTGGTTGGCTGCCATAGGCTTGGTGGTCGCCGAGATGTTCAGCGGTACGTTCTATCTGTTGGCGGTGGCGACAGGACTATGCGCTGCGGGTATCGCGGCTTATCTGGGTGTGGCGGAGAACGGTCAGGCATTGATCGCTGCGCTGTTGTGTACCGCGAGTGTGGTGGCATTGTATTTTTGGAAACGCAAAGCGACACAGTCGGCGCAGAGCAATTTTGCCTATGACATCGGTCAGACTGTACGTATCGCTGCCTGGACGGATGCGCGCCATGCACGCGTGCATTATCGCGGCGCAGAATGGGATGCCAAATTGGCGGAACAGGCGACCAGCGATAGTGCAAGGGAAGTATGGCGTATCAAAGCGATAGTGGGTTCTTTGTTGATCATTGAGTAAGGAGTAGTCATGGATAGCATAGTCATAGGTCTGGTCGTGTTCGCGGTGTTTCTGGCCTTTCAAACCATCAAGATCGTCCCGCAACAAAACGCCTGGGTGATAGAACGTTTCGGCAAATACAACCGCTCGCTGGAGCCCGGTCTGAGTATCGTCATTCCCTTTATGGACCGGGTCGCCTACAAGCACAGACTCACCGAGTTTCCTATCGACATCGCACCGCAAGTCTGTATCACCCGCGACAACACCCAGGTGCAAGTGGATGGCGTGCTGTACTACCAGGTGACCGATGCCGCACGCGCCAGTTACGGTACTTCGAATTATCTTGCCGCGATCACCATGCTGGCGCAGACCGCGTTGCGTTCTGAATGTGGTAAACGTGATCTGGACAAGTTGTTGGAGGATAGAGATGCCATCAACCGTACCGTGGTGTTCGCGCTGGATGAGGCCAGTCCTAATTGGGGTGTGAAGGTGTTGCGTTACGAGATCAAGGACATCACCCCACCGCAGCAAGTGCTCGCGTCCATGCAGAAACAGATCACCGCAGAACGTGAGAAGCGCGCCCTGATTGCGCAGTCTGAAGGCAAGAAGCAGGAAGAGATCAACCTCGCTGAAGGCCTGATGACCGCCTCGATACGCGAGTCGGAAGGTACGCGCCAAGCGGCTATCAACAACGCGCAAGGCGAGGCAGAGGCCATCCTGCTGGTGGCCAAGGCCACGGCCGAATCGATACGCGTGGTCGCGGAAGCGATACAGAGCGAGGGCGGCATGATCGCCGTCAACCTCAAGGTCGCGGAACGTTTCGTCGATGCTTTCGGCAATATCGCTAAACAAGGCAACACCATGATCATTCCCGGCAATGCCGCAGATATCGCGGGTCTGGTCGCCACCGCCATGCAGGTGGTGAAGAAGACCTGATCATCGCATGACACTTTTCGCGCAGTCCACACAGGCAGTAAACACCCTGAGGCGTTAAGTCTGTCGTGTATTGCGCGGATAGAACCATTAGTGGAGAGAAAACTGTATGGACCTTAAAGAGACACGCATAGACGGTGCGCTGATGTATGACGGTGGATTCATACAGGTGCACAAGGACAGCGTGCACCTGCCGGATGGTACGGTAAGCACACGCGAATATATTAAGCATCCCGGTGCGGTCGCAGTGCTGGCTTTGCTGGACAATGGCAATCTGGTGATGGAGCGGCAATATCGTTACCCGTCGCAGCGCGAATTTATCGAACTACCAGCGGGCAAGATCGATGCCGGCGAAGACATCCTGTTGTGCGCGCAGCGCGAATTATTGGAAGAGACCGGTTATGTGGCGCGTGAATGGATACACCTCACTACAGCTTGGCCGTGCATCGGCTACGCGGATGAGCGCATGGAATATTTTCTGGCGCGTGGTCTGACACTAAGACAAGCCAAACTGGATGAGGGCGAATTTCTTGAGGTGTTCGAACTATCTTTGAGAGACGCGATAGAGTGGATACGACTGGGCAAGATCAACGAAAGCAAGACCATCGTGGGCTTGTTTTGGCTGGAGAAATATCTGCAGGAATGGCAGTTCCGTTAAGCAGCTAAACGATATTTGAAGAGGTGCAGTCTTGAGTGCGATCCATCCCTCCCAGCTAGACCAACTTGTACGCCACGCGCCTTTCGATCACATGGAGCGCGCCGACCTGAGCTGGATGTTGGAGCGCATGAGTCTGGGCTATTACGCCAAGGAGGAAATCATCGTCTCGCCCGAGCAAGGGGTGGTGGATCGCTTTCTGGTCATCAAGCAAGGCTTGGTGCTGGCCGAGCAGCGTGTCGCCGATGCGACAGAGTCGGATACCTGGATGGAGTTGGTGGAAGGCGAAAGCTTTCCGCTCGGCGCGCTGTTGGCACATCGTGCGGTAGCCAGTGTCTATCGGGCCGGCAAGGATACTTTTTGCTACGAACTACCCGTCGCGGATTTTCATACGCTGCTGGGGAGGAGTGCGCCGTTCCGCGATTTTTGTACACGCCGCATCGCCAATCTACTCGAGCATTCCAAGCAAGTCATACAGGCGCAGTACACCCAGGCAGGTGCTGAGCAACAATCGCTGACCAGTCCCTTGTCGAGCATTATCCGCCGCGCCCCTGTCACGTGTCCGCCGCAGACCAGTGTGGGGGAGGTGTTGGCGACGATGCATAGCGCGCGGGTCGGTTCGATGATCGCGGTCGATGAGGTCGGGCGTCCCTTAGGCATACTGACCCTGCCCGATGTACTGGAACGTATCGCTTTGCCGCGTATCGAGTTGAGTACACCGGTGATCGATGTGATGACCACCACGCTCAGCTCTCTGTCGCCACAAGCATTGGCACATGAGGCGGCCATGCTGATGGCCAAGCATGGCTTTCGCCATGTACTGGTGGTGGAGAATGAGCGACTGGTCGGACTGGTTTCGGAGAAGGATCTGTTCGCCTTGCAGCGTGTCGGATTGCGTCAGGTCGGCTCCACCATACGCCATGCGCAGAATCTGGAAGAGTTGCAACAGGCCGCGGCCGACATCCGCAGCATGGCGCACAACATGATGGCGCAAGGTGTGGCGCCGGAACAACTGACCCAGTTCATCTCCGCTTTCAATGACCTGCTCACCGAGCGCGTGGTCGAGCTGGAGTTCGCGGCGGGTGGTTTGCTGAGTTCGCCATGGCATGACGGATTGTGCTGGATGGCCTTGGGTTCGGAGGGGCGCTTCGAACAGACGCTGAACACCGATCAGGACAACGCCATCATCTTTGCCGTGCCGCAAGGTATGGACGCCGATCAGGTGCGGGCAATACTGCTGCCGGTGGCCAAGCGTATCAATGAGACTTTGGCTCAGTGTGGTTTTCCGCTGTGCAAAGGCGGGATCATGGCGAGCAATCCAAAATGGTGTCTGTCATTGGCGGAGTGGAAACAAATATTCTTGAACTGGGTCATACACGGCACGCCGGAAGCGTTGTTGCACGCTTCTATATTCTTCGACTTCAGGTCGCTTTTCGGTGCGCATACACTCGCCGAGGAATTGCGTCTATGGCTCTGCGGGGTTGCCCGCAACAACACAAGTTTTCAGCACCAGATGGCTGAAAACGCGATGCGTAATCGACCACCGCTTGGTGTTGTCCGTGATTTCGTATTAGGCAAAGAGAACACACTGGACCTCAAGTTAAATGGCATTACCCCGTTTGTCGATGCGGCACGCATCTTTAGCCTGGCGGTAGGTGTGACAGCCACCAGCACCCTACAGCGTTTACGTCTTAGTGCTGCCGCGATGCATATCCCCGATACTGAAGTTGATGGCTGGATTAACGCCTTTCTGTTCATTCAGATGTTGCGCCTGCGTCACCACTATCAGTTGAGTGTGAAAAAGGGCGGAATGGATAGGCATGCACTCAATAATCTGATCGATCCGGCATTGCTGAATGAACTGGATCGACGCATTTTGAAGGAGGCTTTCCGCCAGGCGCGCAAAGTGCAATCCAGATTGTCACTGAACTACCAGCTATGAAGAATCTTATACGTCGTTGGTTGGCGCCCAAACAACGTTTGAGTGAACAACAGTCGGAGCGACTGCAGTCCTGGCAAAGATTGCCTGTGGTGGAGTGTACGGCGGCGTTCGAGCAGACACGCTTTGTCGTTGTGGATGTTGAAACTACCGGACTGAATCTTATGACGGATACGCTCATTTCCATCGGTGCGGTGGCGGTAGTGAACGGGCGGATTGCATTGAGAGACAGTTTCTCGATAGTGTTGCAACAACGCGAGAGCAGTCGCAAGGAAAACATCCTGATACATGGCATTTCCGGTTCAGTACAGCGCGATGGTGTTTTGCCTGCTGATGCATTATTGGCGTTCCTCGAATATCTGGGCAAATCACCGTTGGTGGCTTTCCATGTTGCCTTCGATGAGACCATGATACGGCGAGCATTGCGTCTATATCTGGGATTCAATTTCAAGCACCCTTGGCTGGATATGGCCTATGTCATGCCGACTCTGTATCCCGATTTGCAGCGAAGTCACCGGGGACTGGACGACTGGTTGAGCTATTTCGATATTCACAATGATGATCGCCACAATGCAGTGGCTGATGCTCAGGCGACAGCGCAATTGTTGTTGATAGCAATCACACAGGGAAGGAAATTCCATAAGACATGGAATTACGATGGCTTGCGCAAACTGGAACGTGAATATCATCACGCTCGGGGCATCGTTTGATTTTTTCGGGTTTGCGCTACACCGCTTACTGACGAACTCACATTGCACATTCAGGAAAGATAAAAAAAGGCCGCCGGATATTCTCCGACGGCCTTTTTAGATAAAAAGTACTGCTGCCTTAGTGAGAGACTGCACCCACTTCTGAACCCAAACCGGTTTCAGCACGAACCATCTGTGCGTCATACGCGGCACGCTCTTTCTTACCGCTTTCGCTCTTGTCGGTTACCGAAGCGATATATGCAACGATCAATACCGAAGGCAAGACGACGAAGGTCGGGAAGTCGTAAGGGAAGATGGCAGGGCCCATTGCTAGGACCTTGGTCCAGACCGTCGGGCCGATGATCAGCAGTCCGATAGAACCGAATATCCCCGTATAACCACCGAGTACAGCACCACGTGTCGTTAACCCGCGCCAGAATATCGACAGGACTAGGATTGGGAAGTTGGTGCAAGCAGCAATCGAGAAGGTCAGTGCCACGATGTATGCGACGTTCTGTTTCTCAAAGGCAATACCGAGGAAGATGGCCAGGATACCTAGTCCGATCACACTCATCTTCGATACCCATACTTCCTGCTTTTCGGTTGCAGTGCCCTTCATGATCACTCGCGCATAGATATCGTGTGACAAAGCGGAGGCGCCAGCCAGAGTCAAACCAGACACTACCGCAAGGATGGTAGCAAAGGCGACCGCAGCGATGAAACCAAGGAACAGGTCACCACCAATCGCATGCGACAGATAAACCGCCGGCATGTTACCGCCACCCTTTAGAGCGAGGACGCTCTTGCTGAGGTCAGCTACATACGCAGGATTGTTGGCCACCAGAACTATGGCGCCGAAACCGATGATGAAAGTCAGGATGTAAAAGAAGCCAATGAAGCAGGTGCCGTAGAGCACCGACTTGCGTGCAGCCTTGGAGTCTGTGACGGTGAAGAAGCGCATCAGGATATGCGGCAATCCTGCGGTACCCAGCATCAGCGTCAAGCCCAGTGAAATGGATTCGATAGGATTGGCTTTATCACCGATTTTTACCACGGATTGCATGATCTCCATGTGCTTGGGATGTGCGGCGACAGCGTCATTAAACAGTTTCGCAAAACTGAAACCTTCGTGCGACATCACACCGATTGCCATCAGCGTGGCACCACCCAGCAGCAGGCCGGCCTTGATGATCTGTACCCAAGTCGTAGCCTTCATGCCGCCGAAGGTGACGTAAGTGATGATCAGCACGCCGACGATGATGATAGATAGCTGGTAGGACATCTGCGGCACCAATGTGTGCAGCAGCTGCCCAGCACCTACCGCCTGACCGATCAGATACCAGATGACGACGATCAGCGAACTGATTGCAGCCATGGTGCGAACCGGACCCTGACTGAGGCGGAACGAGACTACGTCGCCGTAGGTGTATTTGCCGAGGTTGCGCAGACGTTCCGCGATAAGGAACAGGATGATCGGCCAGCCGACCAGCCAACCCACTGAAAAGATCAGACCATAGAAGCCGTTCATGTAGACCAATGCGGCGATACCCAGGAACGAGGCTGCCGACATGTAGTCACCTGCAATGGCCATACCGTTTTGCAAACCGGTGATGCCACGTCCGGCGGCATAAAAGTCGGTCGCCGTCTTGGTTCGGGTCGCGGCCCAATAGGTGATGACCAGCGTAACGGCAACGAAGAGCAGGAACATTATGATAGCGTGCCAATTAAGCGGCACTTCCGCTGGTGCAACGACAGCTGCAGTCACCACGCCCGCCGCAGGTGCGACAGCAGAAACAGCCACATCGGCAGCGCTGGACAGATTCGCTGCCATTAGCGAAATGAACGCCATGGCTGCCAAAGTAATTTTTTTAAATATTTTCATTTGGAGGCCTCGCGAACAATTTCGTTGACGATAGGATCGAACTCTGTGTTTGCCTTATAAACATAAACACCTGTTAAAAGACAAGATACCAATATCACACCAACGCCAACGAGCATGCCAACTGGAATCACACTATCGGCAGCAATGGGCTGGGTAAGGACTCCTGGGGTAAACGCAATCATCAAAGTGAAACCAAAATACATCACACACACAATTGCTGACAGCGTCCAAGAAAGCGTATCTCGCTTGCTGACTAATTGAAGGTACTTCGGATTGCTTTGTATCTTACTGGCAATCAATTCAGACATGACTTCCTCCTTATTTGATGTTTACAGAATAAATGAAACTTCTTCGATTATCGAATAGTTAACATCTAATAACCTTCATTAAGACAGTGCCACTCTCAAGCATGAGCCGAGAGAGTCTATATTATTTTGAAAAAGATAAAAGTAATACATGAAAAAACTTGGTTGGAAAATGCGGCTAACAATTAGACCCGGATTGACGTATGGTTTTATGTTTTGGACATCTTGCTGAGACGACCCCGAATATCAACGCAGAACTCGACGTAACGTTAAACAATTGACCAGCCTCTCCATGTTCTGGAGAGGCCGTTGTCGTTACCGCTGCTAGCTTTATTCCTTGATGGCTTCGACCGGTATGGTCAGCACCACTTCATCGCTAACATAGGGCGCGTATTTGCCGGCATTGAATTCGGTGCGCTTGATGGTGGTGGTGGCAGTCACACCACAGGCTTCCTTCTTCAACATGGGATGAGGCATGCACAAGAAAGAATTGACGGCGAGGGTGACAGGCCTGGTGATGCCTTTGATGGTCAGGTCACCGTTGACTGCCACCAGCTTGTCGCCGTCGAACTTGAAGTCATTGGACTTGAAAGTGATGGTAGGGAACTTGGCGGTGTCGAGCAGACCTTCGCCCTGGATATGGCCGTTGAACAAGGTCGAGCCGGTATTCACCGAGGTGGCATCGATGGTGATGTCCGCCGAGCCGGTATGGGCGGCGCGGTCCAGCACGATCTTTCCGTCGGTCTTGTCGAAGCGGCTCAGCTGCATGGAGTAGCCCAAGTGGCTGTACTCGAAGCGCGGCAGGGTGTGGTTATGATCCAGTGTGTAGGTCTCGGGTGTGGCATAAGCGGTGGAGGCGAATGCGGCAGCGAGGGTGAGGACGACGACGAGTCTTTTCATGGTGATACTCCTGTTAGTGATGGTGGGTTGGGATTGCTACTTGCTGCTGGCTACAAAATGGAAAGTGATGCTGACTTCATTGGCGACCGTGCCGAGGTCGGCCCATAGTCCCTCGCCGATGGCGTAATCGAGACGGTTTATCGTTAGTGCGCCATCAAAGGATGCGGAGTCACCTTGCTGCTTGAAGGTGAAGGGGGCAGACACGTCCAAGGTCTTGCCTTTGATGGTGAGTTTGCCCAGCGCTTGGTAGCGGTCTCCGCCCAGCGCCTTGATGCCGCTGGAGACGAAATGTGCTTGCGGATAATGTTGGGTGTCGAACCATAGTTTGCCCAACACCTCTTCGTCGGCATCACTGTTGCCGGTGTCTATGCTGGACAGGTCTATGTCTATCTTCGCCAAGCTAACCGCTGGTTTGGCGGGATCGAAGCGCGCGGTGATGATGAACTTTGCGAACGAGCCTTTGAGCGGCACGTTCATCTGCTTGTAGCCGAATACCATGCTGCTTTTGGACAGTTGCACTGCGCTGAATTCCGTCGCCAGTGCCTGAGCACTGCAGAGCAGTGTTGCGAGGACCAGGTATTTGCTGATGCTCATAGCGATTTCCTCTTTAGCAGGGGCAGCATGCGCGACAAGGTGTCGTCGCGGTCGATGAAGTGATGTTTGATGACGGCGGCCAGATGCAGGGCCAAAAGCAGCAGCAGGGTATAACTCAGCAGCTCATGCGTGGTCTCCAACACCTTGCCCAAGGCTTTGTCCTTGCTCACCAGATCGGGCAGTTGCAGCAAGCCCAGATAGACCACCGGCACGCCCTTGGCAGAACTCATCAGCCAGCCGCTTACGGGGAGGCATAGCATCAGCAGGTAGAGCAGATGGTGGACGGCGTGCGCGGCACGTTGTTGCCACAATGGCATGCCGTCCTGCAGGGCGGGTGGTTTGTGGCCTATGCGCCACGCCAGTCGCAACACCACCAACAGCAGCACCGTCACGCCTATCCACTTGTGGTAGCTGTACAACTGCAATTTCAGCGGCGACAGTTTCAGGTCGGACATAATCATACCCAGCGGTATGGTACACAGGATCAATAAGGCGGTCAGCCAGTGCAATACGATAGCGGTGCCGGTATAGCGTGTTGTCATGATGGCGGTTTATTCCTGTCTGTCGCGGCTTGGGTCGAAGGCGTTGCGCAGTATGCCCAGATTCGCGGTCAACGCGTCAATCTCGGCTTCACTGAGTCTTTCGAATACCGGCTGTAGATGTGCCAAATGCTCGGGGAAGATGCGCGTGAATAGGCGCTCACCTGATTTGGTCAGTTGGATATGCAGGCAGCGTCCATCGCTGGCTGATGCGCTACGTGACACCAGACCCTTGTCTATCAGCCTGTCCACCACGCCAGTCAGCGTGCCTTTGGTGATGAGTGTCTTTTCGCCCAACTCCTTGGGCGACATGCCCGCTGTGTTGCCCAGCGTGGCGATGATGTCGAATTGCGGCGGGGTCAGACCAATGGCACGGATATGCGTGGCCGAATACGTCTCGAACGCCTGAAAGGTGTCGGAGAGTTCGCGCAACAAGGGGAGGAATTTCTTGCTTAGCATGGCAGCACTGCAGTTGGTTCTAGTTAGAACCATATTAATTCTAGCTAGAACTATATGTCAAGCGTATGCATGCAAGCGCTATTAAATCTCGATGCGCGTGCCCATCTCAATGACCCGGTTGGCAGGTATCTTGAAGAAGTCCGCCGCGTTCATCGCATTCTTGGACAAGGCTAAAAATAGACGGCCGCGCCATCTTGCCATAGCGGTCTTGTTGCCGAGAACGATCATGGCGCGCGAGATGAAGAACGAGGTCTCCATCATGTCGAACGGCAGTCCTTCCTTTTCGCAAAGCGCCAGCGCTGCGGGGATGTCGGGTGTCTCCATGAAGCCATAGAATAATTTGACGCGATAAAAATCGTGATTCAGGTTTTTTATGAGCAGACGGTTTCCCGTGGTCACATAGGGTTTGTCCTCGACGATGACGGTGAGCAGGATGTTGCGTTCGTGCAGCACCTGATTGTGTTTGAGATTGTGCATCAGCGCGGAGGGCGCACCTTCCAGTTCACTGACCATGAACACGGCCGTGCCGCTCACTCGGGGTGTCTCTATCGTGCCATCTATGACCACTTCGATGGGGATGCTTAGCCGTTTCACTTGGTCCAGCAAAAGCTGCCTGCCGCGCCGCCAGGTGGTGAGCACAGTGAAAGATAGTACGGCGATGCCGATTGGAAACCAGCCGCCTTGCGGAATCTTGATGGCGTTCGCGGCAAAGTAGGTGAGGTCGATGGCGAGCAGTGTGCCGATCAACGGCAGAGCCTTGAGGAGCGGCCAACGCCAGCCCAGTATCATCACGTAGCCGATGAGTACGGTAGTGATGGACATTGTGCCAGTGACCGCGATGCCGTAGGCGGCGGCGAGATTGCTGGAGCTCTGGAAAGTGAACACCAGATACACCACGGCCAGATACAGCGTCCAGTTGGTGAGCGGCACATAGATCTGTCCCCGTGCCAGGCCAGAGGTCTGGATGATGGGCATGCGCGGCAGGAAACCCATCTGTACCGATTGATGGGCGACCGAGAAAGCGCCAGAGATTACCGCTTGTGAGGCAATCACCGTGGCCGCCGTGGCAAGGAATACCATGGGCACGAGTGCCCAAGCTGGCGCGAGCAGATAGAAGGGATTCTCGATGGCGGCAGGATTCTGCAACAACAGCGCGCCCTGCCCGAAATAATTCAGCACCAGCGCGGGCAACACGAAGGTGAACCAACCCAGACGTATAGGGGTTCTGCCGAAGTGTCCCATGTCGGCGTAAAGGGCTTCACCGCCGGTGATGGCCAGTACGATGCCGCCCAGAGCTAGGAAAGACACCAGCCAGTCAGTACTGAGAAAACGATAGGCATACATAGGACTGAGTGCCATCAACACTTGCGGAGAGTGTGCGATGGACATCGCACCGAAGACGGCGAGACAGCAGAACCACACCACCATGATGGGACCGAAGGCCAAGCCGACCACGTTGGTGCCGCGCTTTTGTATCCAAAATAGCAAGGTGATGACGATGACGGTGAGGGGGATGACATAGGTCTTGAAATGCGCATCGACGACTTCCATCCCTTCCACCGCCGAGAGCACCGAGATGGCCGGAGTGATCATGCCGTCGCCGTAGAACAGCGCGGCGGCGATGATGCCCAATGCGGTGATGAACCATTTGGTCTTGGGGCTGTTCTTGGTGAGGTTGCCGACCAGCGCCAGCAAGGCCAGTGCGCCGCCTTCGCCACGGTTGTCGGCGCGCATCACGATTAGCACGTACTTCACTGAGATCAGCAGCATGATGGTCCAGAACATCACCGAGAGTACACCGAGGATGTTGGCTTGTACGACCGGCAGTGGATGCGCGCCGGCGAAGGTCTCTTTCAACGCGTACAGCGGACTGGTGCCGATGTCACCGAACACCACACCAATCGCGCCTAGTACCAATGTGGAGAGTCTTTGCTTCGTTTTTGCGTCACTCATGTTTACAGCTTGCTTGTGAAAAAACGGTGCGGCACTCTACGCCTGAAAAGTCTCTATCGCAATTATTAATCGGCGTGGATATAGCGGCAGTTGGTCTCGCGTATGAACCGCACCGCGACCCAGCCCATTACGGCGAAACCCGGCATGATGGCGTTGCCGACGACGATGAAGGCACTCCAGCGCAGGCGGACGAGTCGTTGGGAGTGCGAGCATGGCATGTATGCTTTAGTGACGGATCGGTTGGCGATAGAGCATGACAGCTGCCCAGATAAGGGCAAGCAGCATAACGAGTCCGCCCCAACTGTGGGCGAAAGTCCCCCAGCCCTGTGCGTGCGGTAGTTGGCCGAGACGGTCGAGCAGATAGATCCAGTCATGCGGTCCGTCCTCGCCAGTATGTCCGCCCAGCAGGATCAGTTGCGGGTGCAACGAGTCGTAAATATAGGGCGACAGGTCGATGAGGCTGACACTGGTCCACCACAGGCATAAGGCGGCTGCGTAGTTGTCGCGGTTCTTATACAAGAAGCCAACGCCTATCGCCAAAGGCAGCGCGAGTTGGAACAGGCTGCCGCCCAGTATGGTCATGAATTCGCCGAACGGCATGAGCAGCACATGTCCGGCCTCGTGTATGGGCAAGAGGATGAGATGCATGAAAGAGCTGCCGAACTCACCGTCGCGGTAGTCGTAGCCGAACAGGGTGTAGCTCCAGATGGCTAGCAACAGCAAAGCGCCGCAGCGTGCGTAGTAAGAGACCGCGTCCAGCGCAGCCAAGGGGGTGAGTAGATAGCCCATCCGACCCGCGTCGGCAGATAGACTCGCTTCATCGTTCGCTATCGTTATGTCTGGCACTACATCAGTTTGGTATTTGAAAAAGTAGATTCCGCATGCCGGGCACGATGCGCTGTCCGGCATCGCTTGCGGCAGCTGATGCCCGCACTTGGGACAATGGGTGTAGGTGCGTGCCACGTATGGACTCAGTCCAGTTCGCGCAGTGCCTTGCAGCATTCAGGAACCAGCGCCGGGCCGCGATAGATCAGGCCGCTGTAAATCTGTACCAGACTCGCACCTGCCTTGATTTTCTCTGCCGCATCCGCGCCACTGAGTATGCCGCCCACGCCTATGATGGGCAGCGCACCCTGCAAGTGGGTCGCCAATCCGCGTATCACGGCGGTGGACTTGTCGCGCACCGGCGCACCGCTCAGTCCACCGGCCTCCTCGCCGTGCGGCAGATGGGCGACCGCGTCACGCGCCAGCGTGGTGTTGGTGGCGATCACCCCGTCGATCTGGTGTTGCATCAACAGGCGCGCGATTTGCGCGATCTGCTCGGCCTCCATGTCCGGCGCGATCTTCAGTGCGATAGGGACGTAGCGGCCGTGCTGGTCGGCAAGCAGACCTTGTTCTGCCTTGAGCAGCGCGAGCAATTTGTCCAACGCCTCGTCGTTCTGCAACTGGCGCAGGTTCTTGGTGTTGGGCGACGAGATATTGACGGTGACATAGCTGGCGTGGGCATACACTTTGCGCAGACAGGTCAGATAGTCGTCGGCGGCGTTCTCTATTGGCGTGACCGCGTTCTTGCCGATGTTGATGCCGAGTATGCCTTTGAACTTTGCGGCCTGCACGTTGGCGATGAGCGTGTCCACGCCATCATTGTTGAAGCCCATGCGGTTGATGATGGCGTTCGCGGCAGGCAGACGGAACAAGCGCGGACGCGAGTTGCCGGGCTGGGCCAAGGGGGTGATGGTGCCTATCTCTATGCTGCCGAAACCCAGTGCGGCTAGGCCGTTGATGCAGTCGCCGTTCTTATCCAGACCTGCGGCCAGTCCGACCGGATTGGGGAAGGTCAAGCCCATCACGGTGCGCGGATCGGCTGGGATATGCGGCGCGAACAAGCTGCTCAGACCCAATGTATGTGCGGCGCTCAGTCCGCGCAAGGTCAAATGGTGGGCGGTCTCTGGGCTGAGTTGGAATAGCGTGGGACGCAGCAGTGGATACATGATGGCTTTCCAGGAAAGCCGGCGCTAGTAGCCGGCGAGTTCGGATTCAGTTCTTCTTGACCACCACAGGGATGGGGAATTTCTTTTTGGGGTACAAGTCGCTGCGCTTCTTGCCGCGCCAGTTCTCGGCCAGCACATCGGCCAGTTGCATACTCAATAAGCCGAAGAGCAACATGCCAAACTGCGCTGTCCAGGTGGATTCCAGCAGGGTCAGGCCGCCGTTGCTGTGATAGGCGAACAAGGCGAAGTTGCCAACCACGACACCGGCCAGCGCGGCGCAGATCAAGCGGCCGTTGTCACCGGTCTTGAGGCCGGAGAAGACGGTGCTTTCGTTCCACAGCAACTGCAGCCCCATCAATAACAGCAGCGGTGCAGACCAGATCAGCAAGGCATAGGAAGCCGGCACGGCGGCAGCGCCAAGCAGGAACAGCGTACCCAGGCCGAGTAGTCCGAACGCTAGTTTGTCTGCAGACGGTGGGGTGAAGGTATGGTGGCTGCTGGTTACTCTCAGGACATTGGGCAGCGCGGCGATGAAGGCGCGGGTGAACAGCACTGCGGGTGCGAGCATCGCAAACAGCGGGGTATAGAGCAGGCCTTGCATCACCGGATTGCCGGATTGGCTGGCCCAGCTGGCGACATAGAGATTGATATACACCAGCAGCCAAACCAGGATGGCCCCCCCACCGGCTACAGCAAGCACGTAGTTCATCTGCCCTTTGAAGGGTTGGTTGCCGTTCACCAGTTTGTTCATATGATTGATGAACACGAGATAGCCCGCCATCATCAGTGTGGTCAACAGGGTGGCAGGTGGATTGACGATGTTCGGGTCACCCTGCAGCACGCGCATCTCCAGTTCGCTCCACTCCGTGCCGCTCAGATACAGGCCGGCCAGCGGGAATGCCAGCAAGAGAAATATGTAGATGCCTAAACGTGTCTTCATCGTGATGTACTTTCTGTTCTATGGCACTCAGCTTTACAGCTGGGCGCCGCTTGTGAGTGGTTGCCACACGCCGTTGATCAGGCCTTCGGCAGGCTGGTAGCGCGTCTTGTACGACATTTTTTGGCTGTCCTTGATCCAATAACCCAGATAGACATGTTCAAGTCCCAGCTCTCGGCACAGATCGATCTGCCATAACACGTTATAGATGCCGAAACTGCTTTGGGGCAGGTCCGGTTCAAAGAAGGTGTAGACCGAAGAGAGTCCGTCAGCCAGCACATCTATCACACTGACCATGCGCAAGATGCCTTGCTCCCTGAATTCTACCAGCAGTGTGTCGACATGGCTCTGCAGTAGGAAGTTGCGGTAAGACTCATGGTCGTCGTTATCCATGCCGCCATCTTTGTGCCGGGCCGTCTGGTAGCGTCGGTATAGCTGGAAATACTCGAGCTTGTCCTGCAGCTCATGTAAGGAGATCTGCAGTTCGCCATGTTTGATTAAGGTACGCCGCTGCGAGCGAGTAGGGGTAAAGGATTTGGCCAGGACGCGCAGTGGTACGCAGGCCTGACAGGTGTCGCAGCGGGGACGATAAGTGTACGTGCCACTGCGTCGAAAGCCGTGCTGTACCAGTTCTGAGTAGACGCCCGCTGTGATCAGCATGCTGGGCGATGCGACCTGTGAGCGCGCCTGCAAGTCGGGCAGATAGCTGCACGGATAGGGCGCGGTCATGTAGAAATGCAGCGTGGTCAGGGGGATGTCGTTCAGTTGGCTCATGTAAATAGATTGGGATCGAAGCGCCAGTGCGTGATAGGTGCACAGTTTACCAAGTCTTGCAGGTTTGAAATGAACTCATCGCGCGCCATCAGTTGCGCGCCTAGGCTGGCGAGATGCGGAGTGTGCATCTGGCAATCTATCATGCCGAATTGCCAGCGTGACAATTGTCTGGAGAGATACGCCAGCGCGATCTTGGAACCGTTCGGTATCGCACTGAACATTGATTCGCCGAAGAACATCCGACCCAGCGCCACGCCGTATAGGCCGCCGACCAGCTCACCCTCCCGCCAGACTTCCACTGAATGTGCATAGCCCCGCCGGTGTAATTCGCAGTAGGCCGCGATCATTTCGGCGCTGATCCAGGTGCCACCGTCTGCCTCGCGCGGTGCGGCGCAAGCGCGCATCACTTGTTCGTAGGCATGGTCGAAGCGCACCTCGTAGCGGGTGTTGCGCAGGGTCTTGGCCAGCGAGCGGGACAGTTTGAAGTGCTCGGGTATGAGCACCATGCGCGGATCCGGGCTCCACCAAAGGATCGGATCGCCCGGGCTGAACCAGGGAAATATCCCGGCACGATAGGCGGCCAAGAGGCGCTCGGGCGATAGCTCCGCACCCGCAGCCAACAAGCCGTTAGGTTCGCGCAAGGCTTTAGCCACATCGGGGAAGTGGCTGTCAGTGTCTAACCAAGTCAGCAATTATCTAGACCTTCGTTGTAGTGTTCATGGGCATGGTTTTGTGGTTATATTCGCCAATAGCGATATAAATGTCACTTATATCAAAGAACTGGGACGGGACATGTTAGCAAGATTACTCGGGAAGAAAGCCGATCATCCGATGGCGGATATCAAATCCGCACAGGCGTTGCTGAACGACTTGCCGAAACACGACCCCATCAAGGCCCTGATGGAGCTGACTGATTGGATGGAGTCGGTGACGAGCAATGCCGAATTCAAGCTCGACTATCAGTTCACCCTGATCCGTCTGTTGGATGAGGCTGCGTACGCCTACGTACGCAAGCTTTCCAGCGACTACTTCTCCCCCCATGAGATGCCGCGCTTCCAAGAGAATCGTCTCTGGTTGGTGCTGGGGAGTTGGTATCGACAGCTGTTCGCCGCGTACTCCATGGTCTACAACCGCTATCAGGAGGGTGACAAGGGGAGCTCCAGTATCAAGCCATCGTTGTCTTTGTTGATGGCGCGCATCGTCGCCACGATGAGCTCCAATCTTAAATTCGCCTGTCTACATTATGGGCCTATAGACTGCAAGGTGTGGTCACAGCTGGGGCAGATATACAAATTCGCCGAGCGCCATGAATTTTTCGCTAGCCCAGTGATGCTGTATCCGGCCATGACTCGCCAGACCAGCGTGAAATCCGAGATCGCTCATCTGTTGGCCTGGTATGGCTGTGGGGTGAGTTCACTGAGTCCCCTGGCGATGCATCTGACTGATCGCATCATCAATCAATATTGCCAGTGTGTGGACATCTGTCCCAATCCTAGCGAGCACAGCTTGTTCGGTTTCGATCTCAATGCGCCCAATCTGCCACGCCGTGTCAATATCGACGCAACCGTGCATCCGCATATGCGTTTTGTCACGATGCAAGGGATGTCGGCAAAACTGGAGAACCTGATCACGGTGTTGAATAAAGGCATCATCCCTGATGATCTGATCCTGGGCGTTGACTACGAGCCGGAACTCGTCAAAGAGGCCGCCAGTTATCTGTTGAAATTTGTGACGGCATTGCCGCAACGCAAGTCGATACGGCGTGACATACGGATCAATGCGCGAGTAGCGAGCGGATTTTACCAGACGCTGGAGGTCACGGATGTGGGCTTGGATTTCAATGCCGATCAAGTCATCGAATGGCGACTCGAGGACATCAGTACCACGGGTTTTCATTCGGTACTTCCGCAGCACGGTAACGATGACGTGCGTATCGGGCAGTTGTTGGCAATAAGAGCTGAGGGGATGCCACATTGGGGGGCGGCGGTGATACGTCGTCTAATGCGTGACGATGCGGATCATTTGCATGTGGGCGCGGAGATTATTAGCAACCAGATCGCCGTCGTGTCATTGCTGCAAAGCGGCGGGGGTAGTACCTCTTTTGTGGATGGACAGAAAGCTTTGTGGCTGTCTGCCAAGATAGGGGAAGAAGAGGCAGGCAAGGTGCAGCTGTTGATGAGTAACTATGTGCCTAACTGTAGCCTGAAAACCGAATTGAATGGCAAAAGCTATCTGTTGATCCCCCATTCCTTGAAGCAGAAAAACCTCGATTGTGATCTGATCGAGTTCCGTCTTATCGAACGTGAAGAAGCTCAAGAGTAGGCAGGAAACGTGTGAAACGTGAAGGTGGCGCTGTGAAAAGTGAAACGAAAAAGTAACCTTTCACCTTTCACCTTTCACCTTGGCCGTCAGCCAGTCCTGAATATCCCGGATCTCATCCGCGCACACGCTGTGTTGCATGTTGTAGTCATGCCATTCCACGTTACATCCTAGTTCCAGCAGTCTGTCTCTGGATGCGATGCCCAACGCATTGGGGACCACAGGGTCATTGCGACCATGTGCCATGAAGATGGGGGTCGTGCAGTTGATGGTTTCCTGTGCGGCCAGTTCTGCCAGCGGCAGATAGGTCGATAGCGCCAGTAGCCCAGCCAACGGTTCATGCATGCGCAGCGCGGTATGCAGCGCAATCGCGCCACCTTGTGAGAAACCCGCCAGGAAGATGCGCGCGTTGGGGATGCCGCGCGCATTCTCCTGTGCGATGAGGGCGCAGATCGCATCATGTGAGCGACGTATGCCGACTTCGTCTTGCAGTGCATCTATGTCGGCTGCTGCGATGTCATACCAGGCGCGCATCACGAAACCGCCGTTGATGGTGACAGGGATCTTGGGTGCATGGGGAAAGACATAGCGTATCGCGACAGGCAGTTTGAGTTCATCGACCATGGGCACGAAGTCGTGTCCGTCGGCACCCAAACCATGTAACCAGATGAGGCTGTGTTGCGGGTTCTTGCCCGCATCTAGGGCGATGTGTGTCAGGAGTGCCGACATGCTCAAACTTGCTCGGGGAGGATTTCGCGCAATACCTGAAATATCTCACGGTAGTTTTTGGGCGGTTTTTGCAGTTCTTTTTCCTTCTGCGCGTTGCGTATCAGGCTGCGCAGGCGCTGTGCATCGGCTTGCGGGTAGGCCGCCAGCAACTCGGTCAACGCGCTATCGCTTTCCAGCAGGCGGTCACGCCAGCGTTCCAGTTGGTGCATATAAGCGGTGTGGCCCTGCGACTTGCCTTTCCATGCATCCAGTTTGGCGATGATGGGCGCGGGATCGACGTTGCGCATCAGCTTGCCGATGTACTGGATCTGGCGACGCTGCGCGCCGAAGGAATTGATGTTGCGCATTGCGCGTATCGCATCACTCAATATTTCCGGAAGATCCAATTGCGCGACCTGGTCTTTGCTCAGCTCGGTCAGTTCTTTGCCCAGATCGCGCAGCTCGTGCATCTGCTTCTTGATCTTGGTCTTGCTTGGGCCGGTGTCCTCTTCCTCTTCAAAGTCAGTGGTGGACTGACTGCGCAAGCCGCGACCACGCGTGGTTGGCGCGGTGGGTCTGCGGGCGGGGGCAGGAGCGTCACCCTCTTGCTCGGATTCGATATAAGGCTGGTCGTCTTCATCTTCATCGTCGTCGAACGCCTCGACGCTCGCGTCGAAGTCTTCGTCTGGTTCGGCCGGGTGTAGGGGGTCTTTTGCTGGATTTTGCGGATTCATTTTTGAGGTTTGTGGCGTATTGATGCTGCTATGATAACGCCTTTCACAAATTTGCCGTTTACTACATGAATGCAATAGTCGCTCCCGCACCACGTTTTTCACATACTTCCGATCAGTTGCGTGACATCGCCCGCGACATGCTGGCCTATGCCCAGCAGCGCGGCGCATCGGCTTCTTCGGTCGATGTGTCGGTCGGTTTCGGGCAGGCGGTGACCGTTCGTCATGGCGAAGTCGAGACCATAGAGTACAACCGCGACAAGGGTCTGGGCATCACGGTCTATCTTGGCAAGCAACGCGGCAATGCCAGCACTTCCGACTTCGGCAAGCAGGCCATACGGGATACTGTCGATGCGGCCATGTCCATCGCGCGCTACACCGCCAAGGATGAATGCTCGGGCCTGCCGGACGAGGACATGCTGGCACACGGCAGTGCCGATCTGGATCTTTATTACCCTTGGGAGTTGCCGGTGGAGGATGCCATCGCGCTGACCCAACAATGCGAGCGTGCCGCTCTGGATGCGGACAAGCGCATCAGCAACTCGGAGGGCGCGACGGTGAACGTGCACGAGGCCTTGTTCGTTTCGGCGAACAGTCTGGGCTTCATGGGTGGCTTCCCGACTTCTCGACACAGCCTCAGTTGTGCGGTGATCGCCGGCAAGGACGACATGATGGAGCGCGACTATTGGTACACGGTGGCACGTGATGCCCATGATCTGCTCTCTGCCGAACAGGTCGGACGCATCGCCGCGGAACGCAGCGTGCGCCGCCTGAACGCCAGGCAGATAGCCACCATGCAGGTGCCGGTGCTGTTCGAGGCACCCATCGCCGCGGGCTTGCTCGGTCACTTCGTGAGCGCAGTGAGCGGCGGCAGCCTGTATCGCAAGTCCTCATTCCTGCTGGATCAGAAGGATCAGCAGATCTTCGCACCCCATATCAATATCCGCGATGTACCGGACATCCGTAAAGGTCTGGCATCCAGTCCCTTCGATGATGAGGGCGTGCAGACGCATACCCGTACCATCGTCGAAGACGGCGTGTTGAAGGATTATTTCCTGGGCAGTTATTCGGCGCGCAAGCTCGGTCTGCGTTCCACTGGCAATGCGGGTGGTAACCACAATTTGATCCTGCAATCGGGTGAACAAGACTTCGCCAGTCTGCTGCGCACCATGTCGCGCGGACTTCTGGTCACCGAACTATTGGGCAGCGGGGTGAACAGTGTGACGGGTGATTATTCGCGCGGCGCGGCGGGTTTCTGGGTCGAGAACGGTGAGATACAGTATCCCGTGGAAGAGATTACCATCGCGGGGAATCTGAAGGATATGTATCGCAACATCGTCGCAGTAGGGAACGATGTGCTGGTGCAGGGCTCGCGCCAATGTGGGTCGATCTTGGTGGATGGAATGACGGTGGCGGGCAGCTAGCAGTCTTTGCCTGCCATCCCCCATGTCTCATCCAAAGCAATGACAGAAAAATAACGACAGGAGTGAAACAATGAGAATGAAAATGCAAGCGTATCTGTTGGTTTTTTGCCTTGTGAGTCCATTGGCGAATGTTCAGGCTGAAACTAACACGGGTGACTTCGTCTATCAGATTCAGTCCGGCGACAATCTCGGGCATGTGTCCGCTGAGTTGCTCGATAGTCCAGCGCGCTGGGCCGATGTGGCGCGCTACAACAAACTGAAGGACCCTAATCTGGTCCATCCCGGGCAGACGTTGAGCATCCCATTAGCCTGGATGAAGAATCATCTCGCCCAAGCGCGTATCGAGGCGGTGGTCGGCGAAGTTAGATTGAATGGCAAACTCGCCCAGGTGGGCGATGCAGTCGCCACGGGTGACAAGCTAGAGACCGCCAACGGTGCATCCACCAGCATGCATCTGCCGGATGGCTCAACTTTGAACCTGTCGGAAAAGAGTGAGTTGCAGGCTAAAGAATTGCAGAAGAAGGAGCGGGGCGATTTCTTTAGTGCGGTATTTCGTTTGGTAACAGGTCGGCTGGATGCGCTGAAGAAGAAGTATCCAGAGGGCCAGGCGCCGCTACGTATCCAGGCACTACATGGCACGATAGGCGTACGCGGCACTCACTTCCGCGTCGGGCAGGAAGGTGAGAATACCCTGGCGGAGATCGAAAACGGATTGGTTGGTTTCGATGCAGGGAAGTCCTCTATCGCCTTGGCCGGCGGTCAGGGCTCGGTGGCCGATGGAGTGCATGCGCCTACGGTGATCCCACTGCTGGCCGCGCCAGTCTTCCCCGAATTGCCGGCTACGTTTGCGCCGGATGGACTGAGTTTCGTGATGCCCGCTATGACGGGTGCGAAGAACTATAGTGGTGAACTGGCCAAGGATGAAACATTCACTCAGCTAGTCGCGCCGGTATATGGGGATGGTGCGAGCATCTCCATCAAGGGGCTGAGCGAGGGCTCATATTGGTTGCGCTTGCGTGCGGTCGATGCGCACGGTCTGCAAGGGATGCCGGCACTGATTGCGCTGACCGTTAAAGTGCCGCCCCCACCGCCCCCACCGCCGCCACCCCCTCCACCCCCTGCGCCGCCGGCCGACTTCCCGGTTGTTACACCTTCTGTACCCATCAATAGCGGCCAATCTTTGCTCACCGGATGGCGCGATGTGCAGGGCTACCACTACGAGTTGCAGATCGCTCAGGACATCCATTTTTCCCGATATGTGCAAAGCGTGACTTTGCGTGGCAACTACTGGGTGTTGCCGACCTTACCCGCAGGCGATTACTACATACGCTTACGTCTGCTTGATGATACGAGCCGCTTCGGTGTCTGGTGTGATCCCGTGCCTTTCACCAGCTGGCAGCATTAGCCTGGGCTAACTTCCCGCCCCCGCCCGCAGACGATGCGGCGGGGGTTTTTTGTGGGTCGGCTCGTGATAGAATTCGCGCCTTTCACGCTTACTATACTTTAGGAATCTTCACCATGTTCTCCAGTAAAAACACCATCGCGCATACCGACCCCGAACTGTGGGCCGCCATCGAAAACGAGAATCGCCGTCAGGAAGAGCACATCGAACTGATCGCCTCGGAAAACTACACCAGCCCGGCGGTGATGGAAGCACAGGGCAGCAAGCTGACCAACAAGTATGCCGAAGGTTATCCAGGCAAGCGTTACTACGGCGGCTGCGAATACGTGGACGTGGCCGAACAATTGGCCATCGACCGCGCCAAGGCTTTGTTCGGTGCGGAATACGCCAACGTACAGCCGCATTCCGGTTCGCAGGCGAACCAGGCGGTGTATGTGTCGGTGCTCAAACCCGGCGACACGATTTTGGGTATGAGCTTGGCACATGGTGGTCACTTGACCCATGGCGCATCGGTGAACATCAGCGGCAAGTTGTACAACGCCATCCAGTACGGCTTGAACGACAAGGAAGAGATCGACTACGACCAGGTGCAAAAGCTGGCGAATGAACACAGGCCCAAGATGATCGTCGCGGGTGCATCGGCTTATGCACTGGTGATCGACTGGAAACGCTTCCGCGCGATCGCCGATAGCGTGGGCGCGTATTTGTTCGTGGACATGGCGCACTACGCCGGTCTGATCGCGGCGGGTGTGTACCCCAGCCCGGTCGGTATCGCGGACTTCGTCACCACCACTACCCACAAAACCTTGCGCGGCCCACGTGGCGGCCTGATCCTGGCCAAGGCTGAGCACGAGAAGGCGCTGAACTCGGCAATCTTCCCGCAACTGCAGGGCGGTCCGCTGATGCACGTGATCGCGGCCAAGGCGGTGGCCTTCAAAGAAGCGGGCAGCAAAGAATTCAAGACCTACCAGAAGCAAGTGGTGGACAACGCGCGCGTGATGACCAAGGTGCTGACCGAGCGCGGTGTGCGCATTGTTTCAGGCCGCACCGACAGTCACGTGTTCCTAGTCGATCTGCAAGCTAAGAATCTCACCGGCAAGGATGCTGAAGCCGCACTCGGCCGTGCGCACATCACCGTGAACAAGAACGCTATTCCCAATGATCCGCAAAAACCGTTCGTCACATCAGGCATACGCATCGGCACGCCGGCGATGACTACACGTGGTTTCAAGGAGCTGGAAGCGGAAAAGCTGGCGAATCTGATCGCCGACGTGCTGGATGCGCCGAGTGATGATGCGGTCACCGCTCGTGTGGTCGCAGAAGTCAAACTGCTGACTGCCCAGTTTCCTGTTTACGGAGCTTGATGTGGGAAGGAGAAAGGGTAAAGGGGGAAGGGTAACTGCGGCTATTTGCTGCACCGCTCTCTCCCTTATCCCTACTCTCTTCCTCCTTCCCCAATGAAGTGTCCCTTCTGCAAAGGTCACGAGACCCAAGTCGTCGATACCCGCGAGAGCGAGGAGGGCGACAGCATCCGTCGTCGTCGTCGCTGCATGTCTTGTGAAAAACGCTTCACCACCTACGAGACCGTCGAGTTGCGCATGCCGCAAGTGGTCAAACACAACGGCACGCGCAGCGAGTTCGATGCCGAGAAGTTGCGTACCAGTTTTAAGCGTGCCTTGCATAAGCGTCCGGTACCCACCGAGTTGGTCGATGCCGCGATAGATAACGTCTCGCAAAAGATATTCGCCCTAGGCGAGCGCGAGATCGGTTCGCGTCAGGTCGGCGAGATGGTGATGAAAGAGTTGCTCAAACTCGACAAGGTCGCCTATATCCGCTTCGCCTCGGTTTACAAGAGCTTTCAAGACGTGGGCGATTTTGCCGATGCCGTTGACGCGGTCAGCGATGCCCCCGCACGCAAGGGCACGAATAAGCGCAACACCTGATGTATACCGCTGTCGATAGCGAGTTCATGGCGCTGGCCCTGCGACTGGCAGAGCAAGGTCTATATAGCACCAGCCCCAATCCGCGCGTGGGGTGTGTGTTGGTGAATGATGGCCGTGTGGTCGGTACAGGCTGGCATCAAAGCGCCGGTGAGCCGCATGCCGAGGTGTATGCGCTGCGTGAGGCGGGTGCGACCGCGCGGGGTGCGACTGCTTATGTCACGCTGGAACCCTGCAGTCATCATGGCAGGACACCGCCCTGTGCGGATGGCTTGATCGCGGCAGGGGTGAGTCGTGTGCTGGTGGCCATGCAAGACCCCAATCCACTGGTATCTGGAAAAGGCATAGAAAAACTCAGCGCTGCCAGTATCGTCGTCGAATGCGGTTTGATGGAAGCGCAGGCACACGAACTGAACATCGGTTTCGTGACACGCATGACGCGCGGCATGCCCTATGTGCGCAGCAAGGTGGGCATGAGTCTGGATGGCCGCACCGCGCTGAATAACGGCATGAGTCAATGGATCACCGGGCAGGAGGCACGGCGTGATGTGCAACATTGGCGGGCGCGTTCTTGTGCGGTGCTGAGCGGCATCAATACCGTACTGGCCGATGATGCACAACTAAACGTGCGCGATATCGAAACGACGCGGCAACCATTACGCGTGGTATTGGACAGTAGCTTGCGCATGCCTTTGAACGCCAGAATCCTGGCGGGTGGCAGCGAGAGGGTGGCGGCAGAGCCGCCGGGTACCCCGCGGCGTCCCCCTTGCGGGGGTGGGGTGTTGATCTACACCGCCTCGGACGATGCGGACAAGATCGCCGCTTTGGTGAGTGCGGGCGTAACGGTCTGTGTGACACCCGATATATATGGCAAGGTCGATCTGGTCGCGATGCTCAGGGACTTGGCGCAGCGCGGCATCAACGAGGTGTTGGTAGAGGCAGGCAGCGTGTTGAACGGCGCGTTGCTGCAAGCTGGTCTGATCGACGAAGTGCTGTTCTATATCGCGCCGCAGTTATTGGGGGATATGGCGCGTGGTGTGGCGGGGCTGGGTGTGTTGACGCAGTTGGACCAGCGTATTGAATTGCAATGGCAGGATGTGCGACAGGTCGGTAATGATCTGCGCGTGTTGGCAAAAGTGAAAAGGAAATCACATGTTTAGTGGCATCATCGCCGATGTCGGGCGCATCACCAATACTGCCGACCGCGAAGGCGGACTGCGCCTCACCATCGACACCAATGCCCTAGGCCTGGAAGATGTGTTGCTGGGCGACAGTATCGCGGTGAACGGTGTGTGCCTGACCGTCATCCATTTGGATGGCTACGCTTTCACCGTCGATGTGTCGCGCGAGACGCTCGATTGCACGGTGGGGCTGGACTCTCTGGGGGTGGCGGTGAATCTGGAAAAAGCCCTGCGCCTGTCCGACCGTTTGGGCGGACATCTGGTCAGCGGTCATGTGGATGGCGTGGGTGACGTGCTTGATTTCGACGATCTTGGTGAGAGCTGGAAGTTGACGATACGCGCGCCGCAAGCACTGGCCAAATTCATCGCGCCTAAAGGTTCAATCACGGTCAATGGGGTGAGTCTGACTATCAATCAGGTCAACGGCAGCGAGTTCGCGCTCAACCTGATTCCGCATACTTTGCAGATGACCAATCTCAAGGACTTGGTGACGGGCAGTAGGGTCAATCTGGAAGTGGACTTGATCGCACGCTATGTGGAACGGATGCTGTCAGCACAACGGCAGTAGCAAGGGAGATCGTTCCTAATGCGCGATTTAGCCTGATTTCGGCTATGTCTAGATGGTAGAATCGCACCCCTAATCGGCGGCACGCACTGTGCCGCTTTGCTATTTAATCGAGGTTTTGCATGACAGGTATTGCACCAATACAAGAGATCATCGAGGAAATTCGCGCGGGCCGCATGGTCGTGCTGATGGACGAAGAAGATCGCGAGAACGAGGGGGATCTGGTATTTGCGGCCGAGTTCAGCACGCCGGAGAAGATCAACTTCATGGCCAAGCATGGTCGTGGTCTAATCTGCCTGACGCTCACCGCGCCGCATTGTGAGCAGTTGGATCTGCCATTGATGGTGCGAGAGAATGGTCTGCCTTTGGCGACTAACTTCACGCTTTCAATCGAAGCGGCGAGTGGCGTTACCACCGGTATCTCGGCGGCTGACAGGTCGCGCACGGTGCTGGCTGCAGCGGCAAAGCACGCCAAGCCCGCCGACATCGTGCAGCCCGGTCACATTTTCCCGTTGCGCGCGCAGAACGGCGGTGTGCTGGTGCGTGCCGGCCATACCGAAGCGGGTTGTGATCTGGCTGAATTGGCGGGATTGACGCCGGCATCGGTGATCTGCGAGATACTCAAAGACGATGGCGAGATGGCGCGCTTGCCCGATCTGATAGAGTTCGCCAAGCTGCATGGTCTGAAGATAGGCACCATCGCCGATTTGATCGAGCATCGCAGTCAGAACGAGAAGCTGGTCGAACGTGTGTCTACCCGCAAGGTGCAGACCGCCTATGGCGAGTTCGATCTGGCGACCTATGTCGATAAGACCACGCAACGTACCCATCTCGCACTCTGCAAAGGCGAGATCAAACATGCTGCGGAGACACTGGTGCGTGTGCATGAACCTTTGTCTGTTTTGGATTTTATGGAACAGACCAGCCATAACGCATCGACCAGCGTGCATCAGGCCTTGAAGATGATCGCGCAAGCCAGGGCGGGTGTGCTGGTGATGTTGCATCGCACCGAGACATCGCAAGACTTGCTGGCCCGCGCCACCCACTCGGATGCACAGACCACGCAATGGGATCCACGCAGTTATGGCATAGGCGCGCAGATATTGCGTGACCTGAACGTAGGCAAGATGCGTCTGATCGCCACACCGCACAAGATGCCCAGCATGGCGGGTTTCGGTCTGGAAGTGGTTGCTTACGCCCATCACGAATAAAGGAAAACGATATGAAAGAAATCGAACAGAACTACGACGGTAAGGGATTGCGCATCGGCATTGTGCAAAGTCGCTTCAATCCAGAGATATGCGAAGGCCTGCTGGGGGCATGCCGCGCCGAGTTGGTCAAACTGGGTGTGGCTGAGAATGACATCACACTGGCGACTGTGCCGGGTGCATTGGAGATCCCGCTGGTGCTGCTCCATATGGCAGACAGTGAATATTACGACGCGCTGATCGCACTGGGTGCGGTGATACGCGGTGATACTTACCATTTTGAAGTGGTGTCGAATGAGTCGGCGCGCGGTGTGGGTGATGTACAGCTTTCCTGCGGCGTGCCGGTTGCCAACGCTATTCTGACCACTGACACCGACGAACAAGCTATCGCTCGTATGCATGTGAAGGGTGCGGAAGCGGCGCGCGTCGCTATCGAGATGGTCAATCTCCTGAAGGGTCTGGCATGAGTGAGATAGCAGGCAAGAATCCAGTCGCCAAAGCGCCGGCCAAAAGCCCGCGTCATCGCGCCCGTGAACTGGCGTTGCAGGGTATTTATCAATGGCGCGTGTCGGGTAACGATGCGTCCGATATTGAAAAGCAGATGCAGGCCGAGAAAAATCTGGGTCGCTACGACAAGCCTATGTTCAGTAACCTGTTGCGCGGCGCAATCGCACAACACGTCGAGGTGGAAGCCTTGCTGGCACCGTGTCTGGATCGTCCCCTGGCCGAACTCAGTCCGGTCGAATTCGCCGTTTTGTTATTGGGTGCATTCGAGTTGTCGCAGCAATTGGAAGTGCCCTACAAGGTCGTCATCAACGAGGCGGTCGAACTGGCCAAGACCTTTGGTGGCACCGACGGCCATAAATACGTCAATGGTGTGCTGGACAAGCTCGCCCCCAAAATCCGCGCGGTGGAATTCGCGGCACGCAAGGGGTAATGACGAGTGGATAGTGGCAAGTGGATAGTCCACTCTCGACTAAGGTACAAGATGCCGCTCCACTTGCTACTTCCTGGGTAGCTATGTCCGAATTCGACCTTATCCGCCGCCACTTTACCCGCCCCACACCCAGTGCCCTGCTGGGTGTGGGGGACGATGCGGCGCTGCTGCAAGTCAGTCCGGGCAAGGTGCTGGCAGTGTCCAGCGACATGCTGGTGAGCGGCACACATTTCTTCCCCGATGCCGACCCTTATATGCTGGGGCACAAGGCGCTGGCGGTGAACATCTCAGATCTTGCGGCGATGGGTGCCACCCCGCGCTGGGCGACTTTAGCTTTGTCTTTACCTTATCGGAAGCACGAACAATCCCTCCCCCTATCTAACTTTCCCCCGCAGACGGGGGAAAGGACGAACGAATCGCTACGCGAACTAGAAGTCCATATTGATGACGCATGGCTAGAGCGTTTCAGCGCGGGGTTCTTTGCCTTGGCCGAGCAGCATGGAGTTGATCTGGTCGGAGGCGATACAACGCGCGGGCCACTCAATCTGTGCGTAACCATCATGGGCGAGGTTCCGCCACAACTGGCCTTGCGGCGCGACGGTGCGCAGCCCGGTGACGAGGTCTGGGTGTCCGGGCATCTGGGTGACGCGGCCTTGGCCTTGGCGCATCTGCAAGGGCGGGTACGGTTGAGTGCGGACGATTTGGCCGCCTGCGCTCCGGCTTTGCATAGACCCGAGCCGCGTGTGGCATTGGGCTTGGCACTGCGCGGCATTGCGCATAGTGCGATAGATATTTCCGACGGGTTATTGGCCGACTTGGGGCATATCCTGGCTGCCTCTGGAGTCGCCGCGCAGCTTGAGTTCGCCGCGATTCCGGTGTCTGTGCAGTTGCAAAATAGATCGAGTCTGATCCCATTTATTCTGGCGGGCGGGGATGATTACGAGTTGTGTTTTACTGCCGCACCTCAGCATCATGCCGAGGTGTCGCGCATCGCCGATATGCTGGCGTTACCGCTCACCCGTATCGGCCGCATCATTGCGGGAAGCGGCTGTGTCGTACATGATGCGTCGGGAAATGCCATACAACTAAAGAGCGGCGGTTATGACCACTTCTGAACATATCACTGACGAATTGCGCGTGAAGCCGAGTTGGCGCTTCCTGTTCCAGCATCCCGCGCATTTTCTGGCGTTCGGTTTTGGCAGCGGTCTCGCGCCCAAGGCACCGGGGACATTCGGCACGCTGGTGGCGTTCCCGCTGTATTGGTATCTCTCCGCGCATGTGTCGGATGCGGTGTTTCTTTTCATCCTGATCTGGTCGTTCGCCATCGGTGTGTGGGTGTGCGATATCACCGGGAAAGCCCTGGGGGTTGCGGATTTTGGTGGCATCGTGTGGGACGAGGTAGTGGCGATGTTGCTGGTGTTGTTCTTCACCCCGTCGGGCTGGCAGTGGTCCTTGCTGGCCTTCGCGCTGTTCCGCTTCTTCGATATCGTCAAGCCGCCGCCTATCAGCCACTTCGACAAAAACTGGCACGGCGGACTGGGGGTGATGTTCGATGACATCTTAGCGGCTGGTTATGCCTTGCTGTGTATGGCGCTCATCAGGAGTGTGTTGCTGTGAGGATGGTGCTGTGCATGATGTTATGCGCGGCGTTCGGAGTAGCGCAGGCCGAGGAGTTCGTCACCAAGGTGATCGGAGTCCTGGATGGCGACACCGTGCTCATCCATCATGGTGCGGGGATGTTGAAGGTCAGGCTGGTGGACATTGATGCGCCGGAAAAGGATCAGCCGTTCGGCACGAGTTCGCAGCAGTCTCTGGCGGGCATGGTGCTGGGTAAACAGGTCAAGTTCGTCAGTCAAGCAGTGGATGTCTATGGGCGCATGATCGCGCGGCTCAGTGTCGACGGCGTGGCGGTGAATGCCGAGCAAATACGCCGTGGCATGGCTTGGGAATACTCGCATTACCATAGCGATCATGCCCTGGTTGCACTCGAAGCCGAGGCGCGTAGTGTGCCGCATGGTCTATGGGCGATGGCGCATCCTGTCCCGCCTTGGGAGTGGCGCAAGCAGCATGTACACACGATTCCTGCCGTGCCTGCACCGGCTGTCGCGACTGCTCAGGGGTGCGGCACAAAGACGCGCTGTGCGCAGATGAGCTCGTGCGAGGAAGCGCGTCATTATTTTAAGGTGTGCGGACTGAAATATCTGGACGGTGATGGTGACGGTAAGCCCTGCGAAAAACTTTGCACACCGCGCGCCAAGGAAGAAAAAACATTGCATTAAGCAGAATAATTGTCACGCACTTGTTGTACTGTAGTCGCTGTCGCGTTAAAGTTCGGCGCAAGCAAAATACTATACAGGGGGCACTGGATCATGGTCTTGACGACACTCGCAGTCTTAGCAATTTTCTTACTCCTGGCTTTCATTCGTGCCTCCATCACCAGCTGGCTGCTTGCCTTGATGGTCATCGTTCCCGTTTTGGCCATACAAACCCAGATATCCGGCACCGTGTTGCAGGTCGTCTATCTGACTTTGTTCCTGTTCGTGGTGTTCTTTGGTATTCCTCCCTTGCGCCGCATGGTCATCAGCGCGCCCATCCTGAAGATATTCCGCAAGGTCTTGCCGCAGATCTCCGCGACGGAACAAGAGGCGATCGATGCCGGTACAGTGTGGTGGGATGGCGAGTTGTTCAGTGGGCATCCCGATTGGAACAAGTTGCGCGCTTTCCCCAAGTGCGGATTGAGTGTAGAAGAACAAGCCTTCGTCGATAACGAGGTCGAGCAATTGTGCGCGATGCTAGACGACTGGGACATCACGCATGTCCGTGCCGATCTGTCACCCAAGGTGTGGCAGTTCATACGCGACAAGGGCTTCTTCGGCATGATCATCCCCAAGCAATACGGTGGTCTCGAATTCTCGGCACAGGCACATTCCGCAGTGGTGACCAAAGTCGCTTCCCGCAGCGGCACGGCCGCTGTGACGGTGATGGTGCCTAATTCGCTGGGGCCGGCCGAGTTGCTGTTGCATTACGGCACACCGGAACAGAAGGACAAGTATCTGCACCGTCTGGCCAAAGGCTTGGAAGTGCCTTGCTTCGCCCTGACCGGACCGTTCGCGGGCTCCGATGCGGGTGCCATCCCCGACGTCGGCGTGGTCGGTTACGGCGAGTTCAACGGTCAGCAGAACGTGTTGGGTGTGCGTATCACTTGGGAGAAACGCTACATCACGCTCGCGCCTATCGCGACGCTCTTGGGACTGGCCTTCAAGTTGTACGACCCCGAGCATCTGCTGGGAGGAGAGGTCAATCGTGGTATCACGCTGGCGCTGGTCCCCACCGACACACCCGGTGTGCGCATTGGCCGCCGTCACTTCCCGCTCAATTCGGCATTCCTCAATGGGCCCACTCAGGGTGATGCCGTGTTCATCCCCATGGATTATTTGATCGGCGGCGCGACGCGCATCGGTCAAGGGTGGCGTATGTTGATGGAGTGCTTGGCTGCGGGTCGTTCCATCTCGCTGCCTGCCAGCAGTGTGGGCGGCATGAAGTTGGCCGCGCGCACCACGGGCGCGTATGGTCGGGTGCGCAAACAGTTCAAAGTGCCTATCGGCAAGTTCGAGGGTGTGGAAGAGCCGATGGCACGCATAGGTGGGCATACCTATATGACCGATGCGGCGCGGCAGTTCACCGCGCTGGCGATAGATCTGCATGAGAAACCCTCGGTGATCTCCGCCATCATCAAATATCACGCCACCGAGCGCGGACGTATCGTCATCAATGACGCGATGGATGTGCATGGCGGAAAGGGCATTTGCCTTGGCCCTGACAACTATCTGGGCCGTTTCTATCAGCAGATGCCCATCGGCATCACGGTGGAAGGCGCGAACATCCTGACGCGCACCTTGATGATCTTCGGTCAAGGGGCGATACGTTCCCATCCCTATGTGCTCAAAGAGATCGCCGCGACCACGGATCAAAACCCGAAGCGTGCGCTGCTGCAATTCGACGAGGCCTTGTTCGCGCATATCAGTTTTGCCATGAGCAACGCCGCGCGCAGCTTCGTGTTCGGCTGGACGGGCGGGCGCGGTATCCATGTGCCCGAGGGGCACGATACGCATCGTTACTATCAACAGTTGACGCGATATTCGTCGGCCTTCGCCCTGTCTTCGGACATCGCCATGGCGGTGTTGGGTGGCTCGCTCAAGCGCCGCGAGAAGATCTCCGCGCGTCTGGGGGATGTGCTGAGTCTGATGTATTTGTGTTCGGCCACCTTGAAACGCTTCGAAGACGACGGCCGTCCTGCCGATGATCTGCCGCTGTTGCATTGGTCCATGCAAGACGCGCTATACAAGATAGAACAAGCTTTCGGCGGCGTGATACAGAACTTCCCTAATGCGGTGGTGCGCGCGATGCTGAGCGTGATGATCTTCCCCATGGGACGTCGCTTGTCGCCGCCCTCGGATCATCTCGGCCATCAGGTCGCGGCTCTGATGATGGTGCCGGGTGCGGCACGTGATCGTCTGTCTGCGGGTATATATATCCCCGCAGACGAGCAGGATGCAGTGAGCGCGTTGGAAGCCGCCTTGACCAGTACGCTGGCGTGTGAGCCTCTGCAGGCATTGCTGGAAGAAGCGCGCAAGGCCAGGAAGCTCAAGGCGCTGGACGAAGTGGCACGCATCGCCGAGGCGCGCGATGCCGGCATCATCACTGCTGAGCAGGCTTTGCAGCTGGAGCGCGATTACGCGCTGCGACGCAAGGTCATCATGGTGGACGATTTTGCGCCCGAACAACTGCGCGCCAACCAGACATGAGCGCCCTGCGCGACAAAGTCATCTTCATCTCTGGTTCCAGCCGCGGCATAGGCCGCGAAGTTGCGTTGCGTTGTGCGCGCGACGGGGCTAAGTTGGTCATCACCGGCAAGACCGCCGAGCCGCACGCCAAGTTACCCGGCACCATCCATAGTGTCGCGGCGGAAGTGGTGCAAGCCGGTGGTCAGGCGCTGGCAATACAGCTTGACGTGCGTGATGAGCAGGCGATACAGGCGGCGGTCGCGCAAACGGTTGAGCATTTTGGCGGCATCGACATCCTAGTGAACAACGCCAGTGCCATCAGTCTCACGCCAACTTTGGAGACCCCAGCGCGTCGTCTGGATCTGATGTGGGACGTGAATATGCGCGCCACTTTCTTGTTGTCGCAGGCCTGCATCCCGCACCTCAGGAAGGCTGCGAATCCGCATATTCTGACCTTCTCGCCACCCTTGAATTTCGATGCCAAATGGTTCGCGCCCCATCTGGCCTACAGCATGTCCAAGTTCGGTATGAGTCTCTGCACCTTGGGTATGGCGCGCGAGTTCGCGCCGGATGACAAGGGCAATAAAGGGATCGCGGTGAACTGTCTGTGGCCGCGCACCACCATCGCCACGGCCGCCATCGAATTCAATTTTCCGCCCGCCATCCTGCGCGCCTCGCGCAAGCCCGCCATCATGGCGGATGCTGCGTATCGGATACTCACCCAGCTAGGTGATGCCGCGACCGGGCAGTTCTTTTTGGACGAAGACGTGTTGCGCGCTGCGGGTGTGACGGACTTCGAGCAATACGCGGTCTCACCGGGAGTACCTTTATTTGGTGATCTGTTTTTAGGCTGACAAGGAAATTTCATGGACACGACGAAAGATGTGATCTCACCCGAGCAGGCTGGCACCTTGTATGGTCTGTTCGTCGAGCGCGTACGCCGCACACCGGATAGGGTTGCCTATCGGTATTTCGCGAACAATACCTGGCAGCAATACACCTGGCGCGAGATGGGTAATGAGGTGGCGCGCTGGCAAGCGGCGCTGAGCAAGGAAGGTCTGCAAAAGGGTGATCGCGTCGCCATCATGCTGCGCAATTGTCCGCAGTGGGTGATGTTCGATCAGGCGGCGATGTCCTTGGGACTGGTGGTCGTGCCTTTGTATACCGTGGACAGGCCGGACAATCTGTCCTACATCGTCAACAACGCCGATGCGAAAGTGCTGTGTTTTGAGAACGCCGAGCAGTGGCAAGCACTGCGTACAGTACGAGATCAATTGAGTGGGGTGGTGCGCTTCGTGAGTTGTGAGTCGGTGCGCGACAACGCCGAGCCGCGTTTGAAGTCTGCCGCAGATTATCTGCCCGTCTCGGCACAGTTGCAGCCTGCCGTGTCTGTTGCCACAGACGAACTGGCCAGCATCATCTATACCTCCGGCACCACCGGCAAGCCCAAAGGGGTAATGCTCAGCCATTACAATATGCTGAGCAACGCGTATGCCGCACTGGATACTTTCACGGTGGCAGGCGACGATCTGTATCTATCCTTCCTGCCCTTGTCACACACCTTCGAGCGCACCTGCGGTTATTACCTGGCGGTGATGGTGGGCGCGACCGTGGCTTACGCCCGTTCTATCCCGCAGTTGTCGGAAGATATGCTCATCATCAAGCCTACCATCATGGTCTCGGTGCCGCGCATCTATGAGCGCGTGTACGCCGCGATACGCGCCAAACTGGAAGAAGCGCCGCCGCTCAAGAGCAAGCTGTTCCATCTCGCGGTCGAGACCGGCTGGGCGCGATTTGTTCACCAGCAGGGGCGCGGCCCCTGGCGGGCTAGCTTCCTGCTCTGGCCTGTGCTGCAAAAACTGGTGGCGCAGAAGATACTGAATAAATTAGGGGGCCGTTTACGTGTCGCCATCAGCGGCGGCGCGGCGCTCGCCCCCGAGATATCGCATGTCTTCGTCGGGCTCGGTCTTTCGGTGGTACAGGGTTACGGCCTCACCGAGACCAGCCCCATCGTGACCGGCAACAGACTGGAGAACAACTTCCCCGACAGCGTCGGACAGCCGATACGCGATGTGCAGGTCAAACTGGGCGAGAACAACGCGCTGTTGGTCAAAGGGCCGAACGTGATGATGGGTTACTGGAACAATCCGGAAGCGACTCGTGCCATGATAGACGCCGAGGGCTGGCTCAACACCGGCGATACCGCGCGCATCAGCGAAACCGGACATGTCTACATCACCGGTCGCATCAAAGAGATCATCGTGATGTCGAACGGCGAGAAGTTACCGCCCACGGATATGGAGCTTGCCATCCTGCACGACCCGCTGTTCGATCAGGTGATGGTATACGGCGAGGCGCGTCCTTATCTGGTAGTGTTGGCGGTGCTCAATCATGATCATTGGCTGCATTTTGCGCAGGAGACTGGAGTGCGTCCCGATATGCCGGAAGCACTCACCGATAGCCGCGTACAAGGCAAGATATTGAAACGCATCGCGCTCAATCTGCGTGAGTTTCCCGGCTATGCCAAGGTCAATCGCGTGTTGCTGTTGCAAGAGCCATGGAGCATAGAGAACGGCCTGCTCACCCCCACGCTCAAGATCAAACGCGCCAAAGTCACGGAGCGATTTGCGGAAGAGATTAAACTGCTATACGAGGGTCACTAGACGTGGAAGAAAAACAACACACAACGACTTTGCCGCAGCGCCACGCCACCTTGCGCGTGGTTGCCATGCCGTCAGATTGCAGTTACACCGGGGATGTGTTCGGCGGCTGGATCATGGCGCAGGTCGACATCGCGGGCAGTATCCCCGCGCTGCACCGCTCGCGGGGCCGGGTCGCCACCGTGTCGGTAAACTCGTTCATCTTCAAACAGCCGCTGTTCATGGGGGATGTGGTGAGTCTGTATGCCGACATCGTCAAAGTGGGGCGTACTTCCATCACCGTCAATGTGGAAGTCTATGCACAGCGCAACCCGGTCAATCCGACCTGTGTAAAAGTCACCGAAGCCACGTTGACCTATGTGGCGGTGGGCGATGATCGTAAACCGCGCGAGGTGCCGCCGGAAGTGTGAGATAGCGAATACCGAATTAAGTAGTGAGCTGGTGACATAATCGCTAGCGGGGTCTGAAGTTGTAATCGCATCACCGTGATGTCTGTCCTACCGTTCCATGGGGTTTCCATTAATACAATCAGGGAGAGTTCAAATGCGTCAATTCAAGTTTGGTTCAGCATTGCTGATGACTATGATTTTGGTCGGTTGCGGGGGCGGGGGCAGTGATGTCCCAGCCAAGCCCAGGTTCAGTGCGCAGGTCTCGTTCGGTGACAGTTTGAGTGATGTGGGCTCTTACCAGCCCGGTTTGATCGGTAGTCTCGGTGGTGGCCAGTTTACGATCAATGCCGCTTCCAGCGTCAAGGCTTTCACACCCACCAACTGGACCGAGATGACCTCCGTCAAACTGGGCATAGCGGGTGGCTTGCCTTGTGCAGCTATCACCGGTGGTTTTGGCGCGGCATCGTCTGTGCATGCCAGTTGCTACGGCTATGGTGAAGGGGGTGCGCGCATCACCAGCGCATCGGGTGTGGGTAACGTCGGTGTAGGTGGTCCTATGACGCTACCGGTGGTCACGCAGGTCGCTACTCATCTGGCGGCGGCACCTGGAAATAAGTTCTCCGGCAATGAAATCGTATATGTGATGGCGGGTGCCAATGACGTACTTACTCAGGCAGGAGCGGTTAGTCTTGGTTTGCCTGCTGCGAGTGCAGTGCAGAATGTACAGATTGCAGCGACCCAACTGGCCACTCAGATCAACACCAATATCTTGGCTAAAGGTGCGAGTCATGTGGTCGTGATCAACGTGCCGGATATCGCCAGCACACCGCAGGTGACATCCATGCCCGTAGGTCCGGCAAGGACACAGACCGCAAGCTTGATCGATACCCTGGTGACCACCTTCAATGCCGTGCTGAAGGCTGGCGTACCGGACAGTGCAACTGTGCTGAATGTGGATGCCTATACTGCCAGCAAGGACGAGGTCGCCAATCCGGGTAAATATCTTCTGACCAATGTTGCGACGACGGCCTGTAATTTGAACTATGGTTTTAATGCACTAGCCAATTCCGCAGTCCCAGACTCAGGTTCATCGCTGGTATGTAACGCGAATAACTTGAATGCTGGTGTCTTGCCAACAGATCATTACCTGTTTGCCGATAAAGTCCACCCCACGCCTTATGGCCATCTGCTGTTTGCGACCTATGTGTTGCAGGCGATGACGAATAAAGGTTGGTATTGATTCGATAGCGTTTCATTCAAATTAAATTGGGAGTCAGATCATGATGTTTAAAAAATCGATGGTAAGTTGGTCAGTGGCAGCAGCATTGTTGGCAATGTCCGGCGGTGCTGCGGCATCCGGTTTCGCGCTGATAGAGCAGAGTGCCAGCGGGATGGGTAATGCCTTTGCGGGTGGCGCGGCGAATGCGGAGGATGCGTCCACCGTGTTCTTCAATCCGGCGGGTATGTCGCGTCTGAGCGGTAGTCAGGTGGTGGTGGCAGGTCATGCCATTACCCCTTCGGCTAAATTTACCGGCACCGGTACGCCGGGCAACAATAATATGGGCGGGGATGCGGGCGGGACTTCTTTTGTGCCGAATGCTTACTTCACCATGGAAATGAAGCCAGCACTTAAATTCGGTTTGGGTGTGAATGCACCGTTCGGTCTGCAGACCAGCTATGACCCCAACTGGACGGGTGCTCATCAGGCCATCAAGTCTTCTATCAAGACGGTCAATGTGAATCCTTCGATGTCGTATCAGGTGAACGAGGCCTTGAGTGTGGGCTTAGGAGTGAACTATCAACACATCACCGGCGAACTGTCCCAGAACCAAGGGGGAGCACTGGGGACTGCGGTTATCCAGGGGAGCGACAATGCCTGGGGCTACAATCTGGGTGCCCTGTACAACGTCGATGCCACCACCCGCGTCGGTATGGCCTATCGTTCTACGATGAGCTACAAGCTGAAAGGTACGGTCACCACGGCCTTGCCCTTCGCCAACGGGCCTGTGTCGCTGGATATCAAGTTGCCGGACAGTTTTTCCATGAGTGCCTTCCACCAGTACAGCGATCGTTGGGATGTGATGGCGGATATCACCTGGACGGGTTGGAGTTCGTTCAAGCAGGTGAAGATAGTCGATGCCAATGGTGCGACCATCTCCAACACCCCGGAGAACTGGAAGGACACGGTGCGCGTCGCGCTGGGTGCTTCACATCACTACGACGAAAAGTGGACTTCGCGTATCGGGGTGGCTTATGACCAGGCGCCGGTGACCGATGCTTACCGCACTGCACGTATCCCGGACAACAACCGCTATTGGATCGCCTTGGGTGGGCAGTACAAGGTCTCGGCGGCGGGTGCCATCGACTTCGGTTATGCCCATCTGTTCATCAAGGATTCCCCCATCAATTCCGCCTCTCCGGCACCGGCGCTGGTGGGTACTTACAAGAACAGCGTCGATATCCTGAGTGCGCAATACACGTATAGTTTCTAAGCAGTAAGGTCGCCATGACGGGAAGGTCCGCCTTCCCGTTTTTTGTTTCATGGTTTTGTTGCATATGAGGTCTAACCCTCTACCAATTTCTTGGAGGATTGCGATGAGCAGCAATTTTCATATACGCAAAGTCGCCGTACTCGGCGCGGGTGTGATGGGTGCGCAGATCGCTGCGCATCTGATCAACGCCAATGTCCCCACCATCTTGTTTGATCTGCCCGCCAAAGAGGGCGCGGCCAACGGCATCGTCAACAAGGCGCTGGAGGGACTAAAGAAACTGGAACCAGCGCCGTTGTCCAGCCCGCACAAGGTGCAATACATCAGCGCGGCCAACTACGGCCAGCATCTGGAACTGTTGCGCGAATGCGATCTGGTCATCGAGGCCATTGCCGAGCGCATGGACTGGAAGTCTGACCTGTATCACAAGGTCGCCCCTTTCCTCGGTGCGAATACCATCTTCGCCACCAACACTTCGGGCCTGTCCATCAACACGCTGGCCGAGGCTTTCCCCGAAAACTTACGCCATCGTTTCTGCGGCATCCATTTTTTCAATCCGCCGCGCTACATGCATCTGGTCGAGTTGATCCCCTGCGCGGGTACCGATGCACTATTGCTCGATCAACTGGAGGCGTTCCTGGTCTCCACACTGGGCAAGGGCGTGGTGCGAGCCAAAGATACGCCCAACTTTATCGCCAACCGCATCGGTGTGTTCTCCATGCTCGCCACGGTGTATCACGCACAGCGGCTGAATCTCGGCTTTGATGTCGTCGATGCGCTGACTGGTCGTTATCTCGGTCGTCCCAAGAGCGCGACTTTCCGCACGCTGGATGTGGTCGGTCTGGACACCTTTGCGCATGTGGTCGACACCATGCGCGACAATCTCAGCGATGACCCTTGGCATAGTTTTTTCGCCGTGCCGGAATGGTTGAGTGGCTTGATCGCGCAGGGCGCGCTGGGGCAGAAGTCCAAACGCGGCGTGTATCAGAAGGTCGGCAAAGAGATACAGGTGCTCGATCTGTGTACGCAGTCCTACCGTCTTGCCGATGGCAAGGCAGCCGATACTGTGAAGGACATTCTGCGCGAACGCGACTGGGCGGTGAAGCTGGCCAAGTTGCGCGACAGCAGCGATCCGCAGGCACAGTTCGTGTGGTGCGTGTTCCGCGACGTGTTTCATTATTGCGGTGTGCAGCTGGGCTCTATCGCCAACAACGCACGCGATCTCGATCTGGCGGTGCGTTGGGGTTTCGGTTGGGACAGTGGCCCGTTCGAGATATGGCAAGCGGCAGGCTGGCAGCAGGTGACGGGCTGGATCAATGCCGACATCGCGGCGGGCAAGACCATGAGCAAAGCCGCCTTGCCCGACTGGGTAATCGAGTCCAGTCGTACTGGCGTGCATAACGCACAGGGTTCGTATGCACCACAAGGCAAGATTTATCAGGGGCGCTCCAATCTCGCCGTGTATCAGCGTCAGGCTTATCCCGAACGACTGCTTGGTGAAGTCGCGCAGTATGGCGAGACGGTATTCGAGAACGCCTCGATACGCATGTGGCACACCGGTGACGACATCGCCATACTCAGTTTCAAGAGCAAGATGCACACCGTGGACAACGACGTGCTGGACGGCATCTTGCGCGCGGTCGATGAGGCCGAGGCACACTTCTCGGCATTGGTGTTGTGGCAGACCGAGCCACCCTTCTCGGCGGGGGCCAACCTCTTGCAACTGATGCAAGGCATGCAGGAAGCGCCTGCTGAATCCGGCATGATGGGCAAGCTCAAAGGTACGGTGAATCGTGTCAAATACACCGCTGCGGGTGGCGGTGGCATGGGCGACCTGTTCAATGCCGCGACCGGCAATGTGCCCAAGGTCGAGGCCGTGGTTGCCAAGTTCCAGCAAGTCTCACAACGCCTTAAATACTCCCTAGTGCCCACCATCGCAGCAGTGGATGGCTTGGCCTTGGGCGGTGGTTGCGAGTTCACCATCCATTGCTCGCGCGTCGTCGCCACACTGGAAACCTATATCGGTCTGGTTGAAGTGGGCGTGGGCTTGTTGCCCGCCGGAGCGGGTTGCAAAGAGATGGCGCAACGTGCGGCTGCTGAGGCAAGAGGTGGCGACATCTTCCCTTTCCTCAAACGCTACTTCCAGCAGATCGCCATGGGCGAGGTCGCCAAGAGTGCCGAGATGGCACGTGACATGGGCTATCTGCGCAGCGCTGACCGCATCGTGTTGAACCGCTTCGAGTTGCTGCATGTTGCCAAAGCCGAAGCGCGCGCGTTGAACGCCACGGCCTACCGTCCACCGTTACCGCAGAACCAGATCGCGGTCGCGGGTCGTCCCGGTATCGCCACCTTCCAGGCCTCTATGATCAATATGCTGGAAGGCTGCTTCATCTCCGAACACGACTACAAAGTCGGCTGCGCGGTCGCCGATACCTTGTGTGGCGGCGATGTAGATGCGGGCAGTCTGGTGGACGAGCAATGGCTGCTCGATCTGGAGCGTAAGCACTTCATGGCTCTACTCGCTACAGACAAGACCCAAGCGCGTATCGAATATATGCTGAAGAATGGGAAGCCGTTGCGGAACTGAAAATTCATGAGGAGTGTAAATATGAAAATTGCTTCTGTACTAGTCATGTCAATATTTTGGGGTACTTACGCGCAAGGAACTGAGCTACTTAAACCAGAGCAAGTTTCTATAAAACAAGCTGCCGTTAGTCTCAATTCGTTTGAGGAATGTACTGCTGTGAGCTTATGGCAATATTCGGGCAGAAGCCTCAATGGTGTTGTTAAGGACGGAAAGCCAATTGATTCTATAGTGAAGGTTCCCAAAGGATGGAGTGTGATTGGAACTGGGATTTCGGTACAGAATAGTGATCCGATTCTCTTTATTTGCCGTTAACTAAAGTTTTGTTTAATAGCAAGAGAAAAACAACAATAGGGGACGTACCACGGTTTAACTTGATGCTCACATAACGCCATGACAACACCACTCAACCCACAACCCGATTTCAACGAGATCACGCAACTGATTGGCGCTGTAAAACAGTGCGCGGTGGTGGTGTATAGGTGACGGCGCAATTGTCTCACCACTGGGGCGACAATTGCAGAGACCTGTTAGGAGTGCTATCTTAGGTGCTGTTAAAAATCCAGGAGTAACTCATGGCTAGTGTAATTTTGGCGGAAACGACCGCGAGTGTTTCGGAGTTGAAAAGAAATCCGATGGCGACGGTGGCTGCGGGCGAGGGATTTCCTGTGGCGATATTGAATCGCAATGAGCCGACTTTTTATTGTGTTCCTGCCAAGGCTTATGAAGCCTTGATGGACAAGCTGGAAGACATGGAACTGAATGCCCTTGCTGATGCACGTTTGAAGGACGGCAAGCGTTTGGTGAAAGTCACGCTCGATGAGCTATAAGCTGAGTTTTCATCCCGATGCACTGCTGGAGTGGCGCAAGCTGGATGCGACGGTAAGCGCGCAGTTCAAGAAGAAATTGGCCGAGCGTCTGCAACATCCGCGTGTGCCTTCCGCGCAGTTGTCCGGCCATCAAGACCGATACAAAATCAAACTACGTAGTGTGGGCTATCGTTTGGTGTACGAAGTGCGAGATACCGTGTTGCTGGTGATTGTGGTGGCAGTCGGCAAGCGCGAACGCAATGCGGTCTATCGCGTAGCTGCGAAGCGTTGATGAACGGAAACAAAATGGAATGACACTCCGTTTGCCCTGTGCTTGTCAAAGGGTGAGTTGGAAAATTTTTTGTCCGTACATGGTTCGACAAGCTCGCCACGCACGGATTGCTGATTCAATAAATTGAGGAGAGCGTCATGAGCAAACAAGTTCAAGAAGCCTATATCGTCGCAGCGACCCGTACGCCGGTGGGCAAGGCGCCGCGCGGGATGTTCCGCAACACTCGGCCGGACGATCTGTTGGCGCATGTGATCAGGGCGGTACTGGCGCAAGCGCCTTCCCTCGATCCGGCCAGCATAGGTGATGTCATCATCGGTTGCGCGATGCCGGAGGCGGAGCAGGGCATGAACGTGGCGCGCATCGGGTTGTTGCTGGCTGGGCTGCCGCATGGCGTGCCGGGTGTGACGGTGAACCGTTTCTGTTCATCCGGTCTGCAGGCCGTGGCGATGGCGGCGGACCGCATCCGTCTGGGCGAATGTGATGTGATGCTGGCGGGCGGGGTGGAGAGCATGAGCATGGTGCCTATGATGGGCAACAAAATCGCCATGAACCCCGCTATCTTCTCCGGTAACGAGCACATCGCCATCGCCTATGGCATGGGTATAACGGCCGAGAAGGTGGCCGAGCGCTGGAAGATATCGCGCGAGGCGCAGGACGAGTTCGCCTACACCAGTCATCAGCGCGCCATCGCGGCTATCGCCAAGGGCGAATTCAACGACGAGATATCCGCTTACGAGATCGCCGATCATGTGCCTGATCTGCTCAGCCGCGAGGTGCGCATCGCAAGGCGCAGCGTGAGTCAGGATGAAGGGCCGCGTGCCGATACCTCGCCCGAGATGCTAGCCAAGTTGCGCACCGTATTCGCACAAAAAGGATCGGTCACCGCCGGTAACAGTTCGCAGATGTCGGACGGTGCGGGAGCGGTGCTGCTGTGTTCGGAGGCTGCGCTCAAGCGGTACAACCTCACGCCTATCGGACGTTTCGTCAGCTATAGCGTGGCGGGTGTGCCGCCCGAGATCATGGGCATAGGCCCGAAAGAAGCCATCCCGCGCGCCTTGAAGCAGGCGGGGCTGAGCCTGGATCAGATGGACTGGATAGAGCTCAACGAAGCCTTCGCCGCACAGTCGCTGGCGGTGATACATGACATCGGTCTGGATAGAGCCAAGGTCAACCCCTTGGGTGGCGCAATCGCACTCGGCCATCCACTGGGTGCGACCGGCGCGATACGCACCGCGACCCTGCTGCATGGTCTGCGTCGCAACAAGCAGAAGTATGGCATGGTGACTATGTGCATAGGCACGGGGATGGGTGCGGCGGGTATTTTTGAAGCACTGTAAACGACCGGATAGTTTTCAACTGTTTTTCAGAACGAGGAGCAAATGATGAAAAAAATAGCGATAGTGTTGGTGGGTGCGTTGCTGAGTCTGAACGTCGCAGCGGCAGAGTTGGCCGGCGTGAAGATGCCCGACAGTGTGCAGGTGGATGGGCAACAGCTGGTGTTCAATGGTGCGGGCCTGCGTACCAAATTCTTCTTCAAGATATATGTCGCAGCCTTGTATCTGCCGCAAAAGCAGAGCGACGGTGCGGCGATCATGGCGGATGAGCGTGTGCACCGTCTGGCCTTGCACATCAAGCATGAGCTGAGCAGCGAGAAACTCTACAACGCGTTCAACGATGCCATCGTGAAGAATCAGTCGCCCGCTGAACTCGCCGCGCTGGATAGTCAGCTCAAGCAGATGAAGCAGATATTCGAGGCGGTACATGAAGTGCAGCCGAGTGATGTCATCGATCTCGACTATCTGCACACCAGCGGCACGCAGATCAGCGTCAATGGCAAGGCTTATGGCACGATAGCCGGTGCGTCATTCAACCGTGCGCTGTTGCAGATATGGCTGGGTGACAAGCCGGTGCAAAGCGATCTCAAGAAAGGGTTACTGGGTGGTTGATACGCAACAAAGCAGTGCGGCCACGCTGAATAGGTTGGCCGCACCGATAGACTGGGCAGCGCTGAACGACGCGCTACTCAAACAAGGTTCAGAATTTACTGGGGCGATGTCGGAAGCACATCGCCATCTTTTTTCCGATGTGCCGCTCTACATCACCGCCGCGCAACTCGCGCAGATGCAGGCGGTGATTACGGCTGTGGAAGAAGTAGTGAAGCGAGGTTTTGTGGATACACCCCGATCCGTTCGCCCTGAGCTTGTCGTAGGGTGGACTGACGGAGGTATGATGGTTCGACAAGCTCACCACGAACGGCCTGATTTTTTTGAGCAATCGATCTCCCATACTCTAGGTGTTTGCTACGGCTATGACTTTCATCTCAATAAAGATGGCGCGCACCTCATCGAGATCAATACCAACGCGGGTGGGGCGTTTCTCAATGCGCTGCTGATAGCCAGCCAGCGTGACAGCCAACTGCCGGGTAAAGTGGTGGCGGACGCTGATCTGCACAGCGTCTTGCTGGCGATGTTCCGCAAGGAATGGCAGTTGGCGCGCGGTGGGGCGACTTTGCATAGCGTCGCCATCGTCGATGAACAGCCGCAGTCGCAATATCTCTATCCCGAATTCCTTTTGGCTAAGAGGATGTTCGAGCAGGCCGGTATAGACGCATACATTGTCGCGCCGGAGGAGTTGCAAGCGCGTGATGACGGTCTGTATGTGGATGGTCACAAGATCGATTTGCTCTATAACCGCCTCACGGATTTCTCTTTGCAAGCCTATCCGCATCTGCTGCTAGCGTATCGACATGATCGTATCGTCCTTACGCCTGATCCGGCGCACTATCAGCGCTATGCGGATAAGCGCAATCTGGTCACGCTCAGTGACGAGGCGATGTTGCAGACAGCGGGTGTGTCTCTGACCAGTATCGCGGCATTGCTGGCAGGCTTGCCGCAGACACTGTTGGTACAGGGCGCGGATGCAGAACGCTGGTGGGCGGAACGCAAGCAGTGGTTCTTCAAACCGGTGAACGGTTACGGCAGCAAGGGCGCGTATCGTGGCGACAAATTAACCCGCCGCGTGTTCGAGGAAATCATGCAGTCCGACTATGTGGCGCAACGTCTGGCGGTGCCGGGCGAGCGTGTGGTGATGGGCGAGAGCGGTGAGCCGCAGTCACTCAAATACGATGTGCGCTGCTATGTCTACGACGGTCACATCCAGCTCGTCGCGGCGCGTCTCTACCAGGGCCAGACCACCAACTTCCGCACGGCCGGTGGAGGCTTCGCGCAGGTGCGTGTGCTCGGGTAGAATGCGACCATGTTGATCTATTCCTTTATCGCCATCGGTGCAGGTGCGGCTTGCGGGGCTTGGCTGCGCTGGGGTCTTGGGCTGTGGCTCAATCCATCTCTACCCGAGTTGCCGCTCGGCACACTGCTCGCCAACCTGCTTGGCGGCTATCTCATTGGTCTCGCTGTGGCCTTCTTCATGCAACATCCCGGTCTGTCGCCCGAGTGGCGCTTACTCATCATCACGGGTTTTCTCGGCGGACTCACCACCTTCTCCACCTTTTCCGCAGAGACCGTGACGCTGCTGGTACGCGGTCAATATGCCTGGGGCATGGGCATCATCGCGGCGCATCTGGGCGGTTCGCTGCTGATGACGTTGTTGGGCATACAGACTTTCAAATGGCTGCATAGCTGAGCGAAAAAATCAAACGGAATGGATGTGTTGGATTTGCTGCCGATAACCAATAACTAGGGAGAGCACCATGAACCTGCTTTGTTTTTATGTGAGTGAGAAACAGCACCACGCGGGCATGCCACTGTATGAGTGGTTGCTGGAGCGTGCCAAGTCGCAGGGCATCAGCGGCGGTTCCGCTTTTCGCGCCATCGCCGGTTACGGCCGGCACGGCAAGATGCATGAGGAGACTTTCTTCGAACTGGCCGGTGAGTTGGCAGTGAAGGTTGAGTTCGTGATCGATGAGGACCATGTCGAGAAGTTGCTCGACAGCCTGCATGCCGAAGACCTGAAGATCATGTATACACGTCAGCAATTGGAGGTCGCACAGATCTGATCTCCGCACTGACTGCACTAGAAATGAATAATTAGATGACTAGATACAGAGCCGTATGTTGTAGCAACGATCATGTTGGGTGACTAATGAGACTGGGGAGGACATGAAAATGAAACGCGATATTTTGTCACTGTCGTTGCTAGTGTTGTCCGTCACCGCCGCCCAGGCGGAAGTTGTTGGCAAAGAGGTCAGCTATCGTTCCGATGGCACCACGCTCAAGGGTTACATCGCCTATGACGATGCCTATATAGGTAAGCGTCCTGCAGTGTTGGTGGTGCATGAATGGTGGGGCCACAACGCTTATGCGCGACACCGCGCCGATATGCTGGCGCAGCAGGGCTACACCGCGCTCGCCGTGGATATGTATGGTGATGGCAAGGTCGCACAGCATCCAGACGATGCCGGCAAGTTTGCCGCTGAGGTGAGCAAAAACATGCCTATGGCCAAGGCGCGTTTCGAGGCGGGTATGCAGCTGCTGCGCAAGCAGAAGAACGTGGATGCCAAAGAGCTGGCAGCAATCGGTTACTGCTTCGGCGGTGGCGTGGTGTTGAATATGGCGCGTATGGGTGAGCCACTCAAGGCCGTGGTCAGCTTCCACGGCTCATTGAGTACCGATACTCCCGCGCAAGCCGGACAGATCAAGGCGCGATTGATGTCGTTCACAGGTGAGGACGATGTGATGATCACAGCGGACAAAGTCGCCGCGTTCAAGCAGGAGATGACGGATGCCAAAGCCGACTTCCGTGTCGTCACCTATCCCGGCGTGAAGCACAGCTTCACCAATCCAGATGCAGACGAGTTAGGCAAGAAGTTCAACCTGCCGCTGGCCTATAACGCCGCTGCCGACAAGGATTCCTGGCAACAGGCGACGGTGTTTTTGAAGGATGTTTTCAGTAAGAAATGATTGAGCTCTAGCGCCAATAAAAAACGCCCGTGAGGGCGTTTTTTATTTCAACGCGCGAAGAAAATTACTCGGCAAAGAAGTCCTTCACCTTATTCATCCATGACTTCGCGCGCGGGTTATGGCGTTCGTTGTCCTTGTCGTTGATGGCCTCGAACTCGCGCAGCAACTCCTTTTGTTTGTCGGTCAGATTCACTGGCGTCTCGACAATGACATGGCAGTGCAGATCGCCATGGGTGGAGCTGCGTATGCCCTTGATGCCTTTGCCGCGCAGACGGAACTGCTTGCCGCTCTGTGTTTCGGCCGGGATCTTGATGCTGGCCTTGCCGTCCAGGGTCGGTATCTCGATCTCGCCACCCAGTGCCGCGGTGGAAAAACTGATCGGCATCTCGCAATGCAGATCGTTGTGGTCGCGCTGGAACATCGCATGGGGTTTCAGTTGTACAACCACATACAGGTCGCCTGGCGGACCGCCGTTCACACCGTGCTCGCCCTCACCGGTCAGACGGATACGGTCATCGGTATCCACACCGGGCGGAATCTTGACCGACAAGGTCTTGTGTTTCTTGATGCGCCCTTGGCCGTTACAGGGTTTGCATGGTGAGGCGATCATCTTGCCCGTGCCATGGCAGCGCGGACAGGCTTGTTGCACCGAGAAGAAGCCTTGTTGCATGCGTACTTGGCCGTGTCCGGCGCAGGTGGTACAGGTGGTCGGACTGGTGCCCGCCTTGGCTCCAGAGCCGTGACAGGTCTCGCACTCCGCCATGGTCGGGATGCGTATCTCTGTTTCTGTGCCGCGTGCCGCTTGTTCGAGCGTGATCTCCATGTTGTAGCGCAGGTCGGAGCCGCGTTGCGCACTGCTGCGCCCACCACCGCCACGTCCACCACCGAAGATGTCACCAAAGATGTCGGAGAAGTCGAAGCCTTGCGCGCCCGCGCCGCCGCCGAAGGGACTGCCACCGCCCATGCCACCCGCCTCGAACGCCGCGTGGCCGTGTTGATCATAAGCGGCGCGCTTCTGTGCGTCGCTCAAGGTCTCGTAGGCTTCCTTGGCTTCCTTGAAATGCGCCTCGGCAGCGGGGTTGTCGGGATTGCGGTCGGGGTGATACTTCATCGCCATCTTGCGATAGGCTTTTTTCAGTTCATCCTCGGACGCATCGCGGTTCACACCCAGCGTTTCGTAATAGTCTTTTTTACTCATTTTGTCTCTGTGAAGTTCTATGGTTTACAAGTAGCAAGTGGGAAGTGGGAATTCGAATTCCACTTCCCACCGGCATCACGCTACCCTGGTTAACGAGACTTACTTCTTGTCTTTTACTTCGGTGAACTCTGCATCTACAACATTATCATCATGCTTGGTTGGTTCGGCTTGTTGAGCGCCGCCCTCAGCACCTTGGGACTTGGCTTGCTCGGCAGCGTACATCTTCTCGCCCAACTTCTGAGCCGCAGTCGCCAGAGCTTCAGCCTTGGCTTCGATGGCTTCCTTGTCATCGCCCTTGACGACTTCTTCGGCTTCCTTCACGGCAGCTTCGATAGCGGACTTTTCATCAGCAGACAGTTGTTCGCCGTATTCCTTCATCGACTTGTTAGTGGAGTGGATCAACGCGTCCAGTTGGTTGCGCGCAGTCACCAGTTCCACTGCTTTACGGTCGTCTTCGGCATTGGCTTCAGCGTCGTTCACCATGCGTTGAATTTCTTCTTCGCTCAAGCCGGAACTAGCCTTGATGGTGATGTTGGCTTCCTTGTTGGTCGCTTTATCTTTAGCCGAAACGTGCAAGATACCGTTCGCATCGATGTTGAAGGACACTTCGATCTGTGGCATTCCGCGTGGTGAAGGCGGGATGTCGGACAGGTTGAATTGCCCCAAGCTCTTGTTGCCTGAAGCGATTTCACGTTCACCTTGCAGCACGTGGATAGTCACGGCGCTTTGGTTATCTTCGGCTGTAGAGAACACTTGAGATGCCTTGGTAGGGATAGTTGTGTTCTTCTTGATCAGCTTGGTCATCACGCTGCCCATAGTCTCGATACCCAGAGACAAAGGCGTTACGTCCAGCAGCAACACGTCTTTAACTTCACCTTGCAACACGCCGCCCTGAATGGCCGCACCGACTGCAACGGCTTCATCCGGGTTCACGTCTTTGCGTGGCTCTTTGCCGAAGAAGGCTTTGACGCGTTCCTGTACCAATGGCATACGGGTTTGACCGCCGACCAGGATCACGTCGCCGATGTCGGCAGCAGAAACGCCAGCATCCTTCATGGCGATCTTGCATGGCTCGATGGTGCGAGCGATAAGGTCTTCCACCAGACTTTCCAGTTTGGCGCGAGTGATCTTCACAGCCAAGTGCTTAGGACCAGTTGCATCAGCAGTCACGTAAGGCAGATTCACTTCTGTCTGTTGTGCGGAAGACAATTCGATCTTGGCTTTTTCCGCAGCGTCTTTCAGACGTTGCAGCGCCAGCACGTCTTTGCGCAGGTCGATGCCGCTTTCCTTTTGGAACTCTTCTACCAAGAAGTCGATGACGCGCATGTCGAAGTCTTCACCACCCAAGAAGGTGTCACCGTTGGTGGACATCACTTCGAACTGGTGTTCGCCATCCAACTCGGCGATGTCGATGATGGAGATATCGAACGTACCGCCGCCCAAGTCGTACACGGCGATCTTGCGGTCACCTTCCTGCTTATCCATACCGAAAGCCAATGCCGCAGCGGTCGGTTCGTTGATGATGCGCTTCACGTCCAGGCCGGCGATACGACCCGCATCCTTGGTGGCTTGACGCTGTGCGTCGTTGAAGTAAGCGGGAACGGTGATGACGGCTTCAGTGACAGGCTCGCCCAAGTAGTCTTCGGCGGTCTTCTTCATCTTCATCAGCACTTGTGCGGAGATCTCAGGTGCTGAGAACTCTTTGTCGCGCACTTTGATCCATGCGTCGCCGTTCTTGGCTTTGACAATCTTGAAAGGCACCATGGCGATGTCTTTCTGTACCATCTTCTCGTCGAAGTTACGACCGATCAGACGCTTTACGCCGTACAGGGTGTTGGTAGGGTTGGTGACAGCCTGACGCTTGGCGGGCGCACCCACCAGTACTTCGCCGTCTTCCATGTAAGCGATGATAGAAGGTGTCGTACGTGCGCCTTCCGCGTTCTCGATCACCTTGGTCTTGCCGTTTTCCATGATGGCCACGCAAGAGTTAGTCGTGCCCAAGTCGATACCGATGATTTTTCCCATGATGTTTCCTTTTAAGTTAAGTCGTTAATGCCGAATTTATTTAGCTGTGATGCTAGTTGGGGGTGCGTGCCGCCCATTTCAAGGGCAGCCTGCAAAAAACTTGTTTACTTACCTTTGGATACCAACACCAGTGCCGGACGTAGTACACGCTCGTTGAGCGCATAGCCTTTTTGCATCACGCTGACCACGGTATTGGCTGCTTGGTCGCTGTCTATCATGCTGATGGCCTGATGTTTGTGCGGGTCGAGTTTCTCGCCGACCGGGTTGATTTCGGTGATGTTGAATTTCTCGAAAACGTTAGTCAGTTGTTTCTGGGTCAACTCCATACCGCTCTTGAAATTTTCGATGGTGCTGTTCTCGACGGCCAGTGCCGCCTGCAAGCTGTCCATCACCGCCAGCATCTCGTTGGAGAAACGCTCTACAGCGAATTTCTGTGCCTTGGAGATATCTTCGGCTGCACGGCGACGGATGTTCTCGCCTTCCGCTTTGGCGTACATCCAAGCGTCGTAATGTTCCTGCGCCTTGCGCTCGGCAGCCTGCAGTTGTTCATCCATGCTCGGCATTACATCAGATTGTACTTCGGTCGCTTCAGTCTGTGCTTCGGTTTGCGGGGTGTTGTCAGCTTGTGTCATTAGACGGTCTCCTTGTTCGATTGCTGAGTTATGGGGGCGATCCTGATCATTTCAAGTGGCTAGCCGGAATTTTTTTTGACGTGAGATAATGCGCGCCGTTAAGCAGGCTAGTTGTCATGCACACCAATAAAAACTACTACTGGCGCATCGCCGGGTTCTACTTCTTCTATTACGCCTTCATCGGCATGTTCGCGCCGTATTGGAGTTTGTATCTCAAGTCCATAGGCTTTGATGCGGTCGAGATTTCCATTCTGCTCTCGGTGCAGCCGGTGATGCGTATGCTCGCGCCCAATCTGTGGGGCTGGCTGGCCGACCACACCGGCAGACGTTTGTTCGTGCTGAAGATCGCAGCCACGCTGAGCGCGTTATTCTATATGGGGGTGTTCTTCACCGCCAGCTTCTGGGGCATGTTGCTGGTGCTGGGTCTGATGAGCTTCTTCTGGAGCGCGTCCATGCCGCTGGTGGAGGCGACCACGCTGTCCTATCTTGGCAAGCACAGCACGCGCTATGGGCGTATACGCTCCTGGGGCTCAATCGGTTTCATCATGACGGTGGTGGGGCTGGGCTACGCCTTCGATCACATCGCCATCGCCTGGCTGTTGTGGGCGGGGCTGGTGTGCGAAGTGGGTATCTTGATTTTCTCGCGCCAGATCCCGCATACCGAAGTGTCGGCGCACCATACCGACACGCTGCCCATCAAGCAGATCGTGTTCAAGCCGCGCGTGCTGGCTTTGCTGGGCGCATGTTTCTGCATGTCGATGGCGCATGGCCCTTACTACACTTTTTATTCCATCTATCTGGTCGAGCACGGCTACGCCAAGAGCGCCATAGGCGGACTTTGGGCCTTGGGGGTGATCTGCGAGATTGGCGTGTTCTTCATCATGCCCTGGCTGGCGAATCGTTATGGCTACACGCGCATCCTGCTGGCGAGCTTCGCCTGCGCGGTGATACGCTTCCTGATGATAGGCTGGTACGTGGATATGCTGGTGGTGCTGCTGATCGCGCAGGTGCTACATGCGGCGACCTTTGGCGCTTATCACGCCGCCTCGGTGGGGCTGGTGCACGAGTTCTTCAAAGGACGGCATCAAGCCAAGGGGCAGGCGCTGTTCGGCAGTCTCACCTATGGCGCAGGAGGCATGGTGGGTGGTCTGGCCAGCGGCCCCTTGTGGGAAAGACTGGGCGCCTCGCTGATGTTCAGTGCCAGCGCGCTAGTCGCGCTGATAGGCATGCTGCTGATGATATGGAAGCTGCGTAGCCAGTTGCGTGACACTAAGATGCTAAACTCGACCCCTGTCTGAATCCCATTGCTTACTATGAATCAAGTCTATCTTTACGACACCACGCTGCGTGACGGCACGCAGCGCGAAGATATCTCCCTGTCGGTCGACGACAAACTCGTCATCGCCAAACGCTTGGCCGACTTCGGTTTTCATTACATAGAAGGTGGCTGGCCGGGCTCCAATCCCAAGGATGCCGAATTCTTCGCGCGTGCGGCAAAACTGGATCTGGGCACGGCCAAGTTGGCAGCGTTCGGACGCACGCGGCAGAAGACCAAGACCTGCGAACAGGACAGCAATCTGCAGGCCTTGCTGGAGGCAAAGACGCCGGTGGTGACCATGGTGGGCAAGAGCTCTGACTATCACGTTAAAGTGGTACTCACTGCTACGCTGGAAGAGAATCTCGCGATGATCCGCGACAGCGTCGCGTACATGAAGGCGCAGGGGCGCGAGGTGGTGTTCGATGCCGAGCACTTCTTCGACGGCTTTCTCGCCAATCGCGACTATGCGCTGGCAACTTTGCGCGCTGCGGCAGATGCGGGTGCCGACTGGCTGGTGTTGTGCGAGACCAATGGTGGCAAGCTGCCCTGGGAGGTGGAAGAGATCGTGCGTGAGGTGGGCAAGCACATCGCTACTCCGCTGGGCGTGCATTGCCACAACGACAGTGGCTGCGGGGTCTCCAACACCTTATCTGCGGTACGCGGTGGCTGTACTCAGATACAGGGCACTATCAACGGTTATGGCGAGCGTGTCGGCAATGCCAATCTGACCACCATCATCCCGAATCTGCAGCTCAAGATGGGCAAGCAGGCGGTCTCGGCGGAGCAGTTGCGCGAACTGACTTCGCTGTCGCACTTCGTCGCAGAGGTGGTCAATCTCAAGCATTACAATCACGCACCTTACATAGGTCACAGTGCTTTCGCGCACAAGGGCGGCATCCATGTCGCGGCCATCCTCAAGTCGCCCGACACCTATCAGCATATCGATCCGGCACTGGTCGGCAACGAGATGCGCTCGGTGGTCTCGGAGTTGTCGGGACGCGGCAACATCCAGCTTAACGCCCAAGCGCTGGGCATAGATTTGAACAACGACGATGCGCAGCATGTACTTAATAACATCAAACATCTGGAGCACGAGGGGTTCACCTTCGAGGCCGCCGAAGCCAGTGTGGAGCTGATGCTGCACCGCTTGCGCCGCGACTATGTGCGGCCTTTCGAACTAATCGACTACTTCGTCATCACCGAGCGGCGCCAGAGTCGCGGCCTGCTGTCGGAAGCGACGGTCAAGGTGAAGGTGAATGGCAAGGTGAGGTTCGTCGCGGCGGAGGGTAATGGCCCGGTCAATGCGCTTTCCGGTGCCTTGCGCAGTGCGCTCGAAGATGTGTATCCGGCATTGAAGACGGTGCGATTGATCGACTATAAGGTACGCATCTTGGATAGTGCCAACGGCACTTCGGCGCAGATACGCGTGCTCATCACCTTCCAGGGGGGCGGCAAGATGTGGACCACCGTGGGTGCCAGCGCCAATATCATAGAAGCGAGTTGGCACGCGCTTTCGGACAGTCTGGAATACGCGCTGGTACAGCCGGTACGCTCGCCCCAGCAAGCTTGAAGCTTGGCTGAGTGGGGGCTTGCTGTGGCATAATCGCGCGCTTAATCGGGAAATACTTAAAAATGAGCAAAAAAACCTTATACGACAAACTTTGGGACTCGCACGTGGTACGTCAGGAAGCTGATGGCACCGCGCTGATCTATATCGACCGTCAATTGGTGCATGAAGTGACCAGTCCGCAGGCCTTCGAAGGACTGAAGCTGGCGAAGCGCAAGCCATGGCGCATCGCGTCCTTGCTGGCTGTCCCCGACCACAATGTGCCGACCACCAACCGCGCGGCGGGCATCACCGATCCGATCTCGCGCCTGCAAGTCGAGACGCTGGACGCGAACTGCGCCGAGTACGGTATTACCGAATTCAAGATGGGCGACATCCGTCAAGGCGTGGTGCATGTGATGGGTCCCGAGCAAGGCGCGACCTTGCCCGGTATGACTGTGGTGTGCGGTGATTCACATACCAGCACCCATGGCGCGTTTGCGGCCTTGGCGCATGGTATCGGCACGTCTGAAGTCGAGCATGTGATGGCGACGCAGTGTCTGGTGGCGAAGAAATCAAAAGCGATGTTGGTGAAGGTGGACGGCAAGTTGCGCAAAGGTGTGACCGCCAAGGATATCGCGCTGGCCGTGATCGGTAAGATAGGCACGGCAGGTGGTACTGGCTATGCCATCGAATTCGGTGGCGAGACCATCAGCGCGCTGAGCATGGAAGGCCGTATGACCTTGTGCAATATGGCGATCGAAGCGGGCGCGCGCGCCGGCATGGTGGCCGCAGACGAGGTGACTTACGCTTATCTGAAGGGTAGGCCTTATGCGCCGCAGGGCGCGCAATGGGATCAAGCCGTCACTTATTGGCGTACCCTGCACAGCGATGTGGATGCCAAGTTCGACGCGACCATAGCGTTGGATGCCGCGCAGATCAAGCCGCAAGTGACCTGGGGTACGTCACCCGAGATGGTGGTGGACGTGGATGGTCGCGTACCGGATCCGGCAGCGTTGAGTGATGCGAGCAAGCGCAGCGATATGGAACGCGCGCTGGCCTATATGGGTTTGCAGGCGAACACACCGATTACCGAGATCAAAATAGATAAGGTGTTCATCGGTTCCTGTACCAACGGCCGTATCGAGGATATGCGTGCCGCTGCGGCGGTTGCCAAGGGCAAGCAGGTCGCAGCCAATGTGATGTTGGCGATGGTGGTGCCGGGCTCCGGTCTGGTGAAGTTGCAGGCCGAACAGGAAGGTCTGGACAAGATATTCGTCGCGGCCGGTTTCGAATGGCGCGACCCAGGTTGCTCCATGTGCCTGGCGATGAACGATGACAGGCTGTCACCGGGGGAGCGCTGTGCTTCCACATCGAACCGCAACTTCGAAGGTCGCCAGGGGCAGGGTGGACGCACCCATCTGGTCAGTCCGGAGATGGCTGCGGCTGCGGCTATCGCCGGACACTTTGTGGATGTCAGCAACTAGGAGTGATGTTATGAAACTATGGTTCATAGTGCTGCTGAGCGTGGGCTTGTTGCAAAACGTAATGGCGGCAGAAGAGGCCGCTCCGGCGAGCGGCGAAAAAAGTGTACCCGCACGCGTCGGTGAGAGCGTGAAAAAGGGTGGTGAGGCCGCAGGCCGGGGCATAGAAAAAGGTGCTGCAGCCACAGGTCGGGGTCTAAAAAAAGGCGGTGAGGCTACGGCTCATGGTCTAAAGAAAGCCGGTGAATGGGTCGACAAGAAGCTGCATAAAGGCGGCGAAAAATCAGAGAAGGCATCCGAGTCAAAATGAAAAAATTCACCTTGTTGCACGGTCTGGTTGCTCCCTTGGATAGAGCCAACGTCGATACCGATGCGATCATCCCCAAGCAGTTCCTGAAGTCCATCAAGCGTTCAGGCTTCGGCCCCAACGCGTTCGATGAATGGCGTTATCTGGATCACGGCGAACCGGGTATGGACAACAGCAAGCGCCCTCTCAATCCGGACTTTGTGCTCAACCAGGCGCGCTATCAGGGGGCGCAAATATTGCTGGCGCGCGAGAACTTCGGTTGCGGATCGTCACGCGAGCATGCGCCTTGGGCGCTGGAAGGCTATGGCTTCCGCGTCATCATCGCGCCCAGTTACGCCGACATCTTCTTCAACAACTGTTTTAAGAACGGCGTGCTGCCGATCAAACTCGATGCGGCCAAGGTGGATGACTTGTTCAAGGCGGTCGAGGCGGCACCCGGCTACAAGTTGCAGGTCGATTTGGAACAACAGCGCATCACGGCTCCCGATGGTACGGTCTACGCATTTGAGGTGGACGGACATCGTAAGCATTGTCTATTGAATGGCTTGGACGACATCGGTCTGACGTTGCAGCATGTGTCCGATATCGCGGCTTATGAGGCTAAGCATCTCGCGTCGCAACCATGGCTATGATTTTGGAATGGTAAGTGGTGAGTGGGAAGTGGATAGTGGCGGTGCAGTTTTACTCACCACTTGCTACTTACCACTCACCGTTTTTTGACTTGTTAGGAATTCAGATATGAAGATCGCAGTATTACCCGGTGATGGCATAGGAACAGAGATCGTCGCTCAGGCGGTGAAGGTATTGAACGCGTTGCGCAGCGACGGTTTGAAGATAGAGATGGAATACGGTCACCTGGGTGGCGCGGGTTATGACGCGGCGGGCGATCCGTTCCCCGCTGCAACCGAGAAGCTCGCTAAAGAGTCCGATGCGGTGTTGCTGGGCGCGGTCGGCGGTTACCAATACGACAACCTGCCCCGTCCTATGCGCCCCGAACAAGGTTTGCTGCGCATCCGCAAAGGCTTGGGTCTGTTCGCCAATCTGCGTCCCGCGCTGGTCTACCCCGAGCTGGTCAACTCCTCCAGTCTTAAGCCTGAGCTGGTGTCCGGTCTGGACATCATGATCCTGCGCGAACTGACCGGGGATATCTACTTTGGTCAGCCGCGCGGTATCCGCACCCTGGAGAACGGCGAGCGCCAAGGTTATGACACCATGCATTACAGCGAATCCGAAGTGCGCCGCGTGGCGCATGTGGGTTTCAATATCGCGATGAAACGCGGCAAGAAGATGTGTTCGGTGGATAAGGCCAACGTGCTCGACACCAGCATGTTCTGGCGCGAGATCGTCACCGAAGTGGGCAAGGAATATCCGCAAGTTGAGTTGTCGCATATGTATGTGGACAATGCCGCGATGCAGCTGGTGCGTGCGCCCAAGCAGTTCGACGTGATCCTCACCGGCAACATCTTCGGCGACATCCTGTCGGACGAAGCCTCCATGCTGACCGGCTCTATCGGTATGTTGCCGTCTGCTTCTTTGGACGCCAATAACAAGGGTCTGTATGAGCCATGTCACGGTTCTGCGCCCGATATCGCGGGCAAGGATATCGCCAATCCATTGGCGACTATCCTGTCTGTGGCGATGATGATGCGTTACACTTTCACGCGTGAAGATGTTGCGCAGCGTATCGAAGCTGCGGTGCGCAAGACTTTGCAGCAGGGTCTGCGCACCGGCGATATCGCTGAAGCAGGCATGCAGAAGATAGGTTGTACGGCTATGGGTGACGCGGTCGTCGCGGCACTGTAAAGAATATTATTGAAAGAAGAATCATGAGCAAAACTTACGACGTATGTATTTTGGGGGCGACCGGTGCGGTGGGCGAGGCGATGTTGGCGATACTCGAACAACGCAATTTCCCGGTACGCAATCTCTACCCTTTGGCCTCCAGCCGATCAGCGGGTTCCAAGGTTGTGTTCCACGGTAAAGAGCTCACCGTGCTGGATGTGGATGGCTTCGATTTTTCCAAGACCCAGATTGGTTTATTCTCGGCGGGCGGTAGTGTGTCCGAGAAGTACGCGCCTATTGCGGCAGCGGCCGGTTGCGTGGTCATCGACAATACCGCGCACTTCCGTTACGACCGTGACATTCCTCTGGTCGTGCCAGAAGTGAACCCTCACGCTATCGCGCAATACAAGAACCGCGGCATCATCGCCAATCCCAATTGCTCGACCATACAGATGCTGGTGGCGTTGAAGCCGATCAAAGATGCTGTGGGTATCGCGCGCATCAATGTGGCGACTTATCAGGCTGTGTCGGGTACCGGTAAAGAGGCGATTGATGAACTGACTGCACAGACTCGCGCACTGCTCGATTTTAAGGCGGCAGTTGCCGAGGTCTATCCCAAGCAGATCGCCTTCAATGTCTTGCCGCAGATTGATGTGTTCATGGAGAACGGCTACACCAAGGAAGAGATGAAGATGGTGTGGGAGACACAGAAGATCATGGAAGACGATTCCATCCTGGTGAATCCTACTGCCGTGCGCGTGCCGGTGGTCTATGGACACTCGGAAGCCGTACATATCGAGACACGCAAGAAGATCACTGCCGCACAAGCGCGTGAGTTGCTGGAGCATGCGCCGGGCGTGAAGGTGGTGGACGAGCGTGTGGCAGGTGGTTGGCCTACCGCTATTGAAGCTGCAGGTAAAGATGCGACTTTTGTAGGCCGTATTCGCGAAGACCTTTCTCATCCTATGGGCTTGGATATGTGGATAGTGAGCGACAACGTGCGCAAAGGCGCTGCGTTGAATAGCGTACAAATCGCCGAAATATTGATCGAAAAATACTTGAATTGAATCTTGGGATAAACAAGATTATTAGCTTGTGCTGATAACTCTTTGATGTTAATTTAATTGTCCAATAAATAAAGTGAAGGTGATAGCGTGAAAAAATCACTATTTAATCTGCTCGGGGTCGCCGCGATAACTTGGTCGGCACAAGTGTCGGCGGCGGGTATAGGTGGCATAAACGTGGTGTCAGCCTTGGGTCAACCCCTTAAGGCAGATATCGAGTTGGTTGCAGTCAATAAGTCTGAAAAGTCCAGTTTGGTGGCGCGCCTCGCCTCGCCTGAGGCATATAAGCAGGCGGGCCTAGACTATCCTTACGGCAATAAATTCAAATTCACCATAGAGAGTCGTGAAGACGGCGAATCCTATATCCACGCGACCAGTAGCAAGGAGATCAATGACCCGTTCGTGAGTCTGTTGGTGGAATTGGGCTGGGCTTCCGGAAAATTGGTGCGTGAGTTCACATTTTTGCTAGACCCGGTCGGTTATCAGGCTGCGCAGCCGGTTGAGCCTCCTCCGGTGCAAACGGTTGCTCCAGCTGTTGCGCCTGTGGTTGAACCCGCGGTGGCTGCGCCAGCACAAGAGCAGATGGTGGAGATTGCAACAGAGCCTGTTGCGGAAGAGGGGAAGCCCGTCGACAGCAAGCCTATCGAGCAAGCTGTAGAGCCGACACCCACAGCGAAACCCGCCAAGGTTGGCTCGGTTAAAGTCGATGCCGAAGCAAAGCCGCTGAGCACGGGTGATATCACGGTGCGACGCGGAGACACCTTGAGCAAGATCGCTGCTGCAAACGGTGTGGACGATGTGAGTCTGGAACGTATGTTGGTCGCGTTGTATCGTGCCAATGCCAATCAGTTCGATGCCAAGAATATGAATCGCATCAAATCAGGCAAGATTTTACGTATGCCGGATGCCCAAGAGTTGGAAGCCATTTCTCAGGCGGATGCGAAGAAAGAGATACACGCGCAGGTAAGTGATTGGAATGCCTATCGTCAAAAGCTGGCGAGTGCGGCACCGGCAAGCACTCAGCAACAAGCGGCGCAACAAGTGAGCGCAGGCAAGATCAGTAGCAGCGTTGCCGACAAGGCACCTGTTGCGAAAGAGGGCGCCAAGGAAGTGCTGAAGCTGTCCAAGGGGGATGCCTTGAACGACAAGGTCGCGGCCGCGGGCAAAGCCACCAACCAGGAAAACAAGAACGCGGCGCAAGAGGAAGCAATCGCCAAAGCCAAGGCTGCAGATGAAGAGCGCACACGCGCTGCTTTGCTGGAGAAGAATCTGCAAGACATCAAACATCTGGCTGAATTGAAGACGCAGGCTGCCGCTTTGGCGAATGCCGCCAGTGCGCCGGTGGCCGAGTCGGCAGTCGCTGCGGCATCGCAAGTTGCTGCGATTTCTGCAGTGCAGGCCGTTAGTGCTGTGCAGGCTGCCAGTGCTGTGAAGCCAGTCGCGAAACCTAAGCCTGTCGTGGTCGAAACGTCGTTGATCGATGAGATATTGGCTGAGCCTATGTATCTCGGTGGTGGCGCTGCAGTGTTGCTCGGTCTAGGTGGTCTGGCTTTTGCGGCCCTCCGTCGCAAGAGCAAGCCTAAGGCGGCTAGAATATCCGCTAAAGATGACGATTTTGGCTCGACTACAGGGCGTATCGCAGCACCGGTCGCGCCATCGCCGGATACAGGTGATTTCACGATACATGCGGGCAACACGCAGACGATCAGTGCGGTGGCGAGCGATGACGATCCTATCAGTGAAGCAGATCTGTTCTTGAGTTTTGGCCGTGATGCGCAAGCTGAAGAAATACTCAAAGAGGCGTTGCAGACATCGGCCAATAAGACACCGATCAAGCTCAAGTTGCTGGAGATCTATGCGTCTCGCAAAGACGTGAAATCGTTTGAAGGTATCGCCGCGCCTATGAAGGTCGGCAGCGATGACAAGACTTGGCAGCAAGTCGCCGAGATGGGCCGCAAGATTGATGCGAAGAATTCCTTGTATGGTGGCGCGTCCAAGGTGGAGGATTCCGATAGTGCGACCATGCAGACCGTCGCGTTATCCGCGCCTGTTGAACATTCTGTTACGACCTTGACGCGTAGCTCTGATTTCGAACCGTCAACAATGGCATCAGGAACGCCTGAAAATGCCAAGACTGCGGTATTTGCGGCGGGTGAACTGGCCGGTGCGAAGCATGCGGTGATGGATTTTGACGTGACAGGTACCAACCCCGCGATGCCGGCCGCGCCTTCCACCATGGATTTTGATGTCACTGCCACGCATGACAAAGTCCAAGCAGTCGGCGGCAAAGCCGAAAGCCTGCCTAGCCTGGAAGATTTGGTATTCGACGTGACAGCAACCCATCCCAAGCTACCTGCAGCCAAGGAAGATGCGACACTCGCTCTGAAGCAGGGAGAGGCCAAGCCAGATGATGCAGGTATGCCGTTCACGCTGGATTTCCCGATAGATGCACCGACACTGAATGCCGCTCAGGCGGCCAAGCCTGCCGAGTTCGATCTGGCCAATATCAGCCTGCATCTGGATGATGCCAAGTCTACCGCTAAACCTGTAGCAACGGCGGCTTCAGCGCCTGCTGTGGACAGTGCGCAATGGCATGAGGTCGCCACCAAGCTGGATTTGGCCAAGGCATATCAGGAGATGGGTGATTCCGGTGGTGCCAAGGAGATACTGGATGAAGTAATGAACGAAGGCGATGCCGAACAACGTGCAGCAGCGCAGGAAATCCTGAAACAGCTCGGTTGATGTGCTTGAACGGACGTGGCGGCAGCTCGAATGGGCTGCCGTTTTTTTTGGAGTGAACGATGTTGATACATCCTGCACTGCTGATTCTGCTATGGTGTGTATTGGTCACATTCATGCAACGGTTGCAGCTCACCGCTTTGCTCGTGCTAGCGACGAGCACGTTGTGTCTGGGCTGGTGGTGGGCGGCGAAAAAACTGACGCAACTGATACGTCGTACCCGTTGGATCATGTTGTCTTTGCTGGTCATCTACGCCTATAGCACGCCGGGTCAAGCGCTACTCCCCATGTTGGGAGTGTGGAGTCCGGTGCAAGAAGGTCTGCTGGATGGAGCGGCGCAGTTGTTGCGGCTCTTGGCCGCGCTAGCCAGTCTGGCGATATTGCTGGAGAGGCTGCATCGTTTGGAATTGATCTCGGGTTTGTATAGTCTGTTCGCGCCATTGCAGTTGTTGGGCGTATCACGGGAGCGTTGCGCGATACGCCTGGCGTTGACCTTGCATTATGCTGAGGTCGCGATGTTGCGCAGTAACGCGCATTGGCAGGATGCCTTGCAGGGCTTGTTCGAGGTGCATGATGAACCGGTCACCACTCTTACTCTGCCCCTGCATCGCATGGCGGGACGCGATATCGCGCTGGCGTTGTTATTGGGAGTGTTGATATTGGGATTGGTGTTCAAATGAGGATCGTATTGGGCATAGAGTATGACGGTAGCCCCTATTGCGGCTGGCAGAGCCAGGTGGGCGTGGCGACGGTGCAGGATACCTTGCAAGCCGCGCTGAGCGGGATTGCGGACGCACACATCGTCGTGAGTGCGGCGGGACGTACCGATACCGGCGTGCACGGCCTGGAGCAAGTGGTGCATTTCGATACGCAAGTGGCGCGACCCTTGCAGGCTTGGGTGCGTGGGGTGAATGCGATGTTGCCCTGCAGCGTCGCGGTGCGCTGGGCGCATCCCGTGACCGAGGAGTTCCATGCACGCTTTTCGGCACAAGGACGCAGCTACCGTTACTTCCTGCTCAATCGCTCCACCCGCACCGCGATACATGCGGGCAAAGTGGGCTGGTTTCATCTGCCACTCGATCTGGTTGCCATGCAGGCGGCTGCGCAGCATCTGCTTGGCACACACGATTTCAGCGCCTTGCGCGCCGCCGAATGTCAGGCCAAATCGCCTGTCAAGACGCTGCGCCAGTTGGATATCTATCGCGAGGGAGACATGCTGGTGTTCGATGTGAGTGCCGATGCGTTCCTGCACCACATGGTGCGCAACATCGTCGGCTGTCTGGTCTATGTGGGCAAAGGCAAGTACCCGCCGGCATGGATGGCCGAAGTGCTGGCCAGTCGCAACCGCCGCATGGCTGCCCCGACCTTCTCACCCGATGGCTTATACTTGCGCCACATCCGCTACGAACCTAAATGGGGGTTGCCGCAATTGGAGAGTGCAGTGCAATTAGGAGGAGCTGAGTCGTGACGCGCATCAAGATCTGCGGACTGACCCGCGAACAGGATGTGCTGGCCGTCGCACAACACGGGGCCGATGCCATCGGTCTGGTTTTCTACGAACACAGTCCGCGTCATGTGAGCCTAGCGCAGGCGGCGCGACTGGCGCGGGTGTTGCCACCTTTCGTGACCACGGTTGGTTTGTTCGTCAACGCGCAACCCACCTTCGTGCGCGAGGTGTTGGTTGCGGTGCCGTTGGATGTGCTGCAATTCCACGGCGATGAGACGCCGGCATACTGTGAGCAGTTTGATAAGCCCTATCTTAAAGCGATACGCGTCAAAGCGGGGGTGGATTTGCTACAATGCGCGGCCGATTTTCATTCAGCCCGCGGCCTGTTGTTGGATGCTTACGTGGAAGGTATACCGGGCGGCACCGGCGCCAAGTTCGATTGGGCATTGATACCCGACAATTTAGAGATACCCGTGATCTTGTCCGGCGGCCTAGATGCCGACAATGTCGCTGCTGCAATCAGGCAAGTGCGCCCATATGCCGTGGATGTCTCCAGCGGCGTAGAGGCGAGTAAAGGAATCAAGAGCGCGGCGAAAATCGCCCGTTTCATGCAAGAGGTAAAAGGAACAGATGTATAACTATCCCGATAGCACCGGTCACTTCGGCCAATTCGGCGGTGTCTACATGGCCGAGACGCTGATTCCCGCCGTGGAGGAGTTGGCCGCGCAATATATGCGCTTCAAAGACGACACGGAGTTCAAGGCTGAGTTGGCTTATGAGTTGAAACATTACGTCGGCCGTCCCAGCCCTATCTATCACGCGAAACGCTTGTCCGAACATCTGGGCGGAGCCCAGATTTATTTGAAGCGCGAAGACCTGAATCACACCGGCGCGCACAAGATCAACAGCGCGATGGGGCAGGCTTTGCTGGCGAGGCGCATGGGCAAGAAACGCGTCATCGCCGAGACCGGCGCGGGCATGCACGGTGTGGCAACCGCCACCGTGGCGGCGCGCTTCGGCATGGAGTGCATCGTGTATATGGGCGCGGAAGATATTCAGCGCCAGGCACCCAATGTATTCCGCATGAAGTTGTTGGGCGCGACAGTGGTGCCTGTGGAGAGCGGCTCCAAGACACTCAAGGATGCCTGCAACGAAGCGATACGCGACTGGGTCACCAACGTCGAATCCACGTTCTATATTTTTGGTACGGCGGCGGGCCCGCATCCTTATCCGATGATGGTGCGCGATTTCCAGTGCGTTATCGGTAACGAAGCCCGTGTGCAGATGCCGGAGATGATCGGTCGTCAACCCGACGCGGTGATTGCCTGCGTGGGCGGCGGCTCGAACGCCATCGGCATGTTCCATCCTTACATTGAGGTCCCCAGCGTGCAGATTATCGGCGTGGAAGCAGGGGGTTACGGTATAGCGAGTGGCAAACATGCCGCACCGTTGACCGCGAACGCCAAGGTCGGCGTGTTGCACGGCAACAAGGTCAACTTGATGCAGGACGAGAACGGCCAGATCACCGAGACGCATTCGATCTCGGCCGGACTGGACTATCCCGGCGTCGGCCCCGAACACTGTTTGCTGAAAGACATCGGTCGTGCGCAATATGTTGCGATCGATGATGACGAAGCCATCGCAGCGTTCGATGCCCTATGTCGTTATGAAGGCATCATCCCGGCTTTGGAGTCCAGCCATGCACTGGCACACGCGATTAAGATCGCGCCGGGCATGAGCAAGGATAAAGTGCTGTTGGTCAATCTCTCGGGTCGCGGCGACAAAGATATGAATACCGTGGCGAAGTATGAAAGGCATCACACTATGAGTAACCGTATTCGAGACCACGTTTGCGAGGCTCAAACAACAGCAGCGCAAGGCACTCATTCCCTTTATCACTGCGGGCGATCCTTCACCTGAACTCACCGTGCCTTTGCTGCATGCACTGGTGGTAGCGGGGGCGGACGTGCTGGAGCTGGGCGTGCCGTTCTCCGACCCGATGGCGGATGGTCCGACCATACAACGCGCCTCCGAGCGCGCACTCAAGCAGGGCGTGTCATTGCGTTCGGTGCTGTCTATGGTGGCGAAGTTCCGTAAGCAGGATACGACCACCCCGGTGGTATTGATGGGCTATGGCAATCCGATTGAAGCGATGGGTTGGGAGCTGTTCGCACAACGTTGCGCCGAGGTCGGCGTGGATGGCGTGCTGACGGTGGACTTCCCGCCGGAAGAAAGTCACGATGCGTTCGAACATCTGCAGCGTCATGACATCGCGCCCATCTTCCTGCTCGCGCCGACCACCAACGATGCGCGCATCCAGCATGTCGCCAAACTGGCGCGCGGCTATGTGTACTACGTGTCGCTCAAGGGCGTGACTGGTTCGGGTAGCATCGATCTGTCCGCCATCGAAGAGAAGATGCCGCAGTTGCGCAAGCACATCAAGCTGCCTATAGGTGTGGGTTTTGGTATACGTGATGCGGTGACCGCAGCAGCAGTAGCCAAATTGTGCGATGGTGTGGTGGTGGGGAGCCGCATCGTGCAAGAGATAGAAGATTCCACCGCGCAGAATGTGGTGGAGAATGTCGGACGTTTGGTCAAAGAATTAAGGCAGGCAATATAAGAATGCAAGTTGAGTTTCCGTTCGTGGTGAGCTTGTCGAACCACGTACGGGTGCTCATCCTGCGAAATAAATTTGTGGAGGATTTAACATGAGCTGGTTTCAAAAACTATTACCGCCCAAGATCAAACGTCGTGAAGGCGATCTGAAGAAGAACGTTCCCGAAGGCTTGTGGACGAAATGTCCTTCCTGTCAGGCGGTGTTGTATCACTCCGATCTGGAAAAGAATCATAGCGTCTGCACCAAGTGCAACCATCACCACCGTGTGACTGCACGTACCCGTCTGGATTGGTTGCTGGACGGCGAAGGCCGTTTCGAGATCGGTGCCGAAGTGCTGCCTATCGACACGCTCAAGTTCAAGGACCAGAAGAAATATTCTGATCGATTGACCGCATCCAAGGAAAGCACGGGTGAAGACGACGCGCTGATCGTCATGCAAGGCAGTATTCATGCCGTTCCCGTGGTGGTCGCCGTATTCGAATTCAGCTTCATGGGTGGGTCTATGGGCTCGGTGGTGGGCGAGCGTTTCGTGCGCGGAGTGCGCGATGCGATCGAACAGAAGTGCCCGTTCATCTGCTACGCCGCCAGCGGCGGTGCGCGCATGCAAGAAGGCTTGTTGTCGCTGATGCAGATGGCCAAGACCTGCGCGGCGCTCACGCAACTCTCTGAAGAAAAACTGCCCTTCATCTCCGTATTGACCGACCCGACCATGGGCGGCGTATCCGCCAGCTTCGCCTTTATGGGTGACGTGGTGATTGCCGAGCCTGGCGCGCTGATTGGCTTCGCAGGTGCGCGCGTGATCCAGCAGACCGTGCGCGAGACGCTACCGGAAGGTTTTCAACGTGCCGAGTTCCTGCTCGAACACGGCGCGGTGGATATGATCATCGACAGACGTGAAATGCGTGCGCAATTGGCGACCCTAATCACCTTGCTAACCAAGCAAGCGGCAGTAACGGAGAGTGTAGCAGGTTGAAGACGCCTGATATTATTACAATAATAATATTGTGCTTCCCGCTGTATTTTTTGTTGGAGTTATTAATTCGTAAGTGTTCATACCCTTCGGAGTTGCAGCAGGGCGCGGTACTTCTTTGGAAATGGAAGCGCAAGAAGGAGTGGATGATATTTATCAGCCCAGGTTATTACTTGGCTAGATACTATAAGAATAAAACAGCGTATTTTCACCCTTTGGATAGAGCTAAGGCTAGAGCCAAAATTATTGAAGCAAATAATGTTTACAATTGGCTTGTTAGTGCCACACTATTTATTGCTTCAAGCGTGATCTGGCAGTTTCCGAAAAATGAATTTTTGATTTCTTGTTTATCGGGGATTCTATTCTGGAGGTATATATCGCGAAGCTTTGAAATTTCATATGCCTTTGGTATTGATGCGGTTCTCAAAGAAGAAAGCAAATCTGGACTAGATAAACACTCCAGAATACGTTTAGCCCTAGTTAGTTATGTGGAAATTTACTTGTACTCTGCAAGCTTCTACCTCGCGTTTTTTCCTTCTGAAAATGGCTTAAGTGCATTGATGATGTCACTTAATGTGGGAACACTAACAAATGTTGGTTATGCATTTTCCGATGCATCAAAAATTAGTGACGTAACTATTTTAGTGTTCGTTCAAGTTATTGCGACGCTCAGTTTGGTGGTGTTGAGTTTGGCTTCCTACGTTTCTAGAAGTGATGGGAAGCACCCTTTATCAGAGTAATTAATTAGAGAAGGAAATCGTAAAATGAATCAACGGGACGTGCTGTCAGTTTTTGCTATTGCGGGTGCTTTGTTAATTTTAGTGTTCTGTGCTGCGGATTCATATGCGCAAGAGATGAAGGCTGGATCAGGACAGCAGCACCAGAGAAGAGCATCCAACCTGACAAAGGAGTTGATAACGTTTAAGGGGATACCGTTTGGTAAGCCAGCGATAAAAAACGCTTTGAAGACGCTTTGTGCGGGAAATGATCACAACAAAGGCTATGGCAATCGATGTTCCCTTGAAACGTCGTCGTTTAACAATGCGACTGGTTTTATGTTCTTTGTTGAATATGGTCCACTTGAGTTTAATTATGGCAGTTTTATGTTGGATCACAATGAGGCTCTCTCCAAACTAGAAATTAATAATGTTGATACTCAGGAGTTATTAGAATTGGTCGCAAATCTAACAGAAAAATACGGGAAGCCTAGCAAAGCAACTTCAATATTAGTTAATGGATTTGGAAATAAATTAGAAAAAAATATATATAGTTGGAGAGATAGCGAAGGTACCCGGATTTCAGTTGAGTCGATTTATGAGAAGGTGGGAGAAGGTCGAGTTGTTATTGAGACAGCGTCTTCTATTGCCGCTCAAGACACTGCTGAAAAAATGGAGCGAGAGGCTGTTAAGTCTAATCTTTGATTGGGTTTTAATTACTAAAGCCATCTTTGGATGGTTTACGTCATATGGTGCAGTACGCATCCGTCTCCGTTAGGTAAATCCTATAGAACAAACCTTGGGGTATAAGCATGGAACGTTGGGTGATGTACGCTTTTCTGTCCATGTTCTTCGCGGGCTTTACAGCTGTGATCGCCAAACAAGGCATGATCGGTATCTCCAGTGAGCTGGGGCTTACCGTCCGAACTTTGTTCGTGGTGGTGTTCGTGCTGTTGTTCGCCGTTTGGGCGGTGTCCCCAGCTGAATTCTCAGGCCTGCGCAAAGATAACTATGTGTGGCTGGGCGCGTCTGGTATAGCGACCGCATTGTCTTGGGTGTTCTACTACAAAGCGCTCAAGGTGGGCGATGTGGCGACGGTGGCTTTGATAGACAAGGGCAGTGTGCTGGTCGCGATTTTGTTGGCGTGGCTAATACTCAAAGAAGCGATCACTTTGCGTACCTTGCTGGGCGCAGGATTAGTTCTGCTGGGTTTGCTCGTTGTCGCAAAAAAATGATCTCATGAGGCGGGCTCAGGCCCGCTTTTCAATACCCATCGGTATTGTGTAAATGACAGGAATTCGTCCCTAGTTATGCCCAAGAATCTGGCCGAATGGCTCACTCATCTAGAGTCCTTGCATCCCAAGACCATCGCGCTTGGTTTAGAGCGCGTCGCAGTGGTTAAGCAACGTTTAAATCTCAACCCAGACTTCCCCGTCATCGTGGTTGGCGGTACCAATGGCAAAGGCTCGGTGTGCGCGATGCTGGAAGCGATTCTGTATGCGGCCGGTTACAAAGTTGGCTGTTATACCTCGCCGCATCTGCTGCATTACAACGAGCGGGTGCGGGTTGCCAAACAGCCGGTGAGCGATGCCGAATTGTGCGCGTCGTTCGAGCAGATCGAGCAAGTGCGCGGTGATGCTGCACTGACCTATTTTGAATTCGGAACTCTCGCGGCGATGCAGTGTTTTATCGCGCATAAGGTCGAGGTCGCGATACTCGAAGTGGGGCTGGGCGGCAGGTTGGATGCGGTGAACGTGTTCGATAGCGACTGCGCGCTGGTGACTTCGGTAGACATCGACCATGTCGACTATCTGGGTGACACGCGCGAGAAAGTTGCATTCGAAAAAGCCGGCATCTTCCGTGCGGGCAAAGTGGCGATCTGCGCCGACCCTAAAGTACCCGACAGTTTGCGCGCCCATGCGCAGGCGATTGGTGCGGAGCTATGGTGCATAGGCAGCGACTTTGGTTGCACGCCGCATCAGGGTCAATGGGACTATCGCAGTAAAGTGGGCGCACGCAACGCCTTGCCGCATCCGGCCTTGCGTGGGGCGTTCCAGTTGAACAATGCCAGCGCGGTGCTGGCGGTACTGGACGTGTTGCAGGCACGTTTGCCGGTGAGCATGGCGGCGGTAAGGCGCGGCCTCACCGAGGTGGAGTTGACCGCACGTTTCCAGTTCGTGCCGGGCAAGCCGCAACTCATCCTGGATGTGGCGCATAACCCGCATGCCGCGCGCACACTGGCGCGTAACCTTGCCGATCTGCCGCCGGCCAAGACACTATGCCATATTCGCCATGCTCAAGGACAAGGACATTGAGGGCGTGGTCCAGTTGCTGGACCCGCACATCGACACCTGGGTGGTGGCCGGCATCGATGCGCCACGCGGGGCGAGTGGCGAGGAGCTGGTGCAGGTGTTGAAGGATGCGGCAGTGCATGGCGAGATCGTGTGTCTGGATAATGTCGCCGAGGCGGTGCGTTTTGCCTATAAAGCGGCAGGCGAAAATGATAGAATCGCGGCCTTTGGATCGTTCTACACGGTCGCCGCAGTGATGCAGGAAAGGGGACTGCGCGTTTCTTAACACGCGATTCCCGATCCGGTCAGATGCGGATTTATCAGGCGAGAACAAGCAATGGCAAAGCAGTACACAGACGAAGAATTCAATCTCCGACGCATGCTGCGCCGTCGCCTGATAGGCGCGGCTGCCTTGACGCTCGCGGTCGTGGTGATCCTGCCTATGGTGTTGGATAGCGAGCCCAAGAGTAGCGGTGAGGATATCGAGTTGCGTATCCCCGCTGCCGATAAAGTCGGTGAATTCGTACCGGGAAAAGCGACCGAAGAGGTCTACGATACCGCTGCGAGTGCCGTGAGTGCTGCCGCTCCCGACCAGTTAATCAAGGCCAGCGCTGTGCCTGATGCGACGCCTGCCGTCCCCCCTTCATTGCCCATCACTATCGCAGCACCGGCTCCGGCGAGCGCGGTAAAAGCGCCCGCTCCGGTGCACGCGGCTCCCGCACCAGTGAAAGCGCAAGCCGCACCCGCTAAGCCACAAACTCATCAAGTCGTCGCAGCCAAGCTGGTCGCGGAGGCCGCTACTGGCGGCTTCGTCGCGCAGGTCGGTGCCTATAGCAGCGCCGATACGGCCAAGCACGAGTTGGCACAATTGAAAGCATGGGGCTTCAAGGCCTATACCGAAAAGGCGGGCAAGACGATACGCGTGCGTGTCGGTCCTTATGCGGATAGAGACAAGGCCGAGAAGGTACGCACCTTGTTGGAGAAACACGGACTGCATCCGGTGGTGACGAGTGCTAAATGACGGCATTTGATTACGCCCTGATCGGCATCGTGTCGATCTCGGTCCTGATCGGGTTGTGGCGGGGGGCGGTGTACGAGGTGTTGTCTATCCTGGGCTGGCCGCTGGCCTTTCTGGTGAGCCGATATGTGGGGCCACGGCTGGCAGAGATGCTACCGATTAACAACGAACAGACGCGCGTCGCGCTGGCTTATGTCGCGGTCTTCATTGCGATACTGCTGGTTTGGGCGATGCTGGCCTGGTTGCTGTCCAAAGCGGTCAAAGCGGTGGGTCTGGGTCTTATCGACGGCATGTTGGGTGTGGCGTTTGGCGTGGTGCGCGGGGCGTTGGTGGTGCTCGCGCTGGTGTGGTTGGCGGGGATGACGCATATCCCCGAGCAGCGTTTCTGGCGCGAGGCCAAGTTCAGCAGTGCGGCCGAAATGATGGCAGTAAAGACCAAGTTATGGTTGCCGGACAATCTTGCGCAACGTATCCAGTACCGTGTGAAGAATTGAATTTTTAAGTTTTATTATTGGGATAGAAATTATGTGTGGCATTCTCGGAGTGGTTTCGCAAACGCCGGCTAATCAGTTGTTGTACGACGGCTTGCAAGTGTTGCAGCATCGCGGTCAGGATGCTGCCGGCATCGCGACACTGGATGGCCGCACCTTCCATCTGCACAAGGGCAACGGCATGGTGCGCGACGTATTTCGCACCCGCAACATGCGCGCCCTCGCTGGCAACGCCGGTATCGCGCATGTGCGTTACCCGACAGCCGGTTCCGCAGTGGACCATAACGAAGCTCAACCCTTCTATGTCAACTCGCCGTTCGGCATCGTGCTCGGGCATAACGGCAATCTGACCAACACCGAAGAGTTGCAGAAACAGTTGTTCGTGGATGACCTGCGCCACGTCAACACCAACTCCGATTCTGAAGTGCTGCTCAACGTGTTCGCGCACGAGTTGCAAGCCAAATCCAAGGGCGTGCGTCTGGACGAGCAGGCCATCTTCGCCGCCGTGTCCGGTGTGCATAAGCGCTGCCGTGGCGCGTATGCGGTGGTGGCGATGATCGCGGGATACGGCTTGGTGGCGTTCCGCGACATCAACGGCATCCGTCCCTTGGTGGTGGGTACGAACGAGACCGCGAGTGGCCCTGAATATCTGGTCGCCTCCGAAAGTGTGGCCCTGGATACTTTGGGCTTCACGTTCTTGCGCGATATCGCACCCGGTGAAGCGGTGTTCATTGATTTTAACGGCAAGATGCACAGCAAACAATGCAGCGATAAAGCCATGCTGAACTCGTGCATCTTCGAGTACGTCTATTTCGCGCGTCCTGATTCTGTCATTGACGGTGTGTCGGTGTATGAGTCGCGCTTGTATATGGGCGAGTATCTGGCCGAGAAGCTCAAGCGGGAGTGGGCCGATGTGCAGATCGATGTGGTCATCCCCATACCCGATTCCAGCCGCCCGAGTGCGTTACAACTGGCGAATCATCTGAGCATCCCGTTCCGCGAGGGGTTCGTGAAGAACCGCTACATCGGCCGTACCTTCATCATGCCCGGACAAGCGATGCGCAAAAAATCCGTGCGTCAGAAGCTCAATGCCATCGGCGTGGAATTCAAAGGCAAGAATGTGTTGCTGGTGGACGACTCCATTGTGCGCGGTACGACCAGCCGCGAGATCGTGCAGATGGCACGTGATGCCGGTGCGCGTAAAGTGTATTTCGCTTCCGCCGCACCGCCGGTGCGCTTCCCCAATGTGTATGGCATCGACATGCCGAGCCGCACCGAGTTGATCGCCACGGGCCGCACCGATGCCGAGATCTGTTTCGAGATCGGCGCGGACGGAGTGATCTATCAGGATCTGGAAGACCTGAAGGCCTCGGTGCGCAAGGCCAATCCCAATATCGTCGATTTTGATGCCTCGTGTTTCGATGGCAAGTACATCACCGGCGACATCACGGACGAATATCTTGACAAGGTCGAGGCGAGGCGCAATGGCGAGAAGGATGCCAAGCCGTCGGATGATGATCAGATGGAGCTGAATTTGGCCATGAGCGTGTCTTCAATGTAGGTTGACTGCTTGTGGTCGGGGGTGTTACTTTCCCCCTGCGCCGATTTGAGGAACAGCTTGCGGGCGCATTACAAATACAGCTAAAGCGGGGGAGACCCGGTTTAGCTTCAGCTATCCGGGTTTTTTATTGGCGACGTCGCCGGCGTGGGCGAGTTGCAAGGAAGAGAATATGTCAGAAGAAAACTATCAGCTTGAGACCTTGGCGGTGCGCGCAGGCACACAGCGCAGTCAATTTGGTGAACACAGTGAGGCCATGTTCCTCACTTCCAGTTTCATTTTCCCTAGTGCGGCACAAGCAGCGGCGCGCTTCATAGGCGAGCAGCCGGGCAATATCTATTCGCGCTTTACTAATCCTACTGTGAGCATGTTCGAGGAGCGCCTCGCTGCACTCGAAGGTGCAGAACAATGCGTGGCGACTTCGTCAGGCATGTCGGCGATTTTGGCGTGTGTGATGGGTTTGCTCAAAGCGGGCGACCATATCGTTGCATCGCAAAGCCTGTTCGGTTCGACCGTGAATATGTTCAACAACGTGTTCAAGAAATTCGGTGTAGAGACGACCTTTGTGTCGGCCACCGATGTGGCCGCGTGGCAAGCGGCAGTGCGTCCTAATACCAAGTTGTTTTTCCTAGAGACTCCATCTAACCCGCTCACCGAGATATCAGATATCGCAGCGCTCGCCAAGGTTGCCAAGACTTGTGGTGCGCTATTGGCGGTGGACAATTGTTTCTGTACTCCTATCCTGCAACGCCCTTTGGACTTGGGCGCAGACATCGTTATCCATTCCGCCACCAAATACATAGATGGCCAAGGTCGCGTGCTGGGCGGTGCGGTGCTGGGCAGCAAGAAGATGATGGAGCCGGTATATGGCTTCTTGCGCACCACCGGGCCGACCATGAGTGCGTTCAATGCTTGGGTGTTTCTGAAAGGCTTGGAGACACTTAAATTGCGCATGGATGCGCACAGTGCCAATGCTTTGGAACTGGCGAAATGGCTGGAGCAGCAGCCCAATGTGGCGCGCGTGTTCTATCCAGGGCTGCCTTCGCATCCGCAGCACGCGTTGGCGATGCGGCAGCAAAAGAGCGGTGGTGGCATCGTGTCCTTCGAGATAAAAGGTGGCAAGGAAGCCGCCTGGCGTCTCATCGACAACACCAAGTTGCTGTCTATTACGGCCAATCTGGGCGACACCAAATCCACCATCACGCATCCGGCCAGTACTACGCACGCGCGCATCAGTCCCGAGGCGCGTGCGGCAGCGGGCATCAGTGACGGTCTGATCCGCATTGCGGTGGGCCTGGAGGCGGTCATTGATATCCAGAACGATCTGGCTCGCGGGTTGTAATGAACGTCTTGTCCGCTCAGGTTGGTGCCTTGCTCAAAGCCCACGGGCTGACGCTGGCAACGGCCGAATCCTGCACCGGTGGCGGCGTGGCACAGCTCATCACCGAGGTGGCGGGCAGTTCTGCCTGGTTCGAGCGCGGCTTCGTCACTTACTCCAATCTGTCCAAACAACAGATGCTGGATGTATCGCCCGCGACGCTGACGCAGTACGGTGCGGTGAGCGAGGCGACGGTGCGCGAGATGGTGCGCGGTGCGCTGTCGCACAGCAACGCGCATGTGGCACTGGCCGTCAGCGGTATCGCCGGTCCGGATGGCGGCACGGCGGAAAAGCCGGTCGGCACGGTGTGGTTCGCCTGGGGTTACAAGCAGGGTGCCTGTACGGCGAGGGCCCATCATCTGCACGGCAACCGAGCCGAAATCAGAGCGCAGGCCGTGGCCATCGCCATGCAAGGCGTGCTGGAGATGCTATCAGGACGCTCAGAGACAGCCTGATAGCGGGTTAGTGTTTTCAGGATATATTTCTGGATTTCAATAAAAAGAACGAACGTTCTGTACAAGTGCGAATTGATATGCAACAATTCGCCATCAATTATTCGGAGTGACCATCATGGATGAAAATAAAACTAAAGCCCTCTCAGCCGCACTTGCACAGATCGAAAAGCAGTTCGGTAAAGGTTCGATCATGCGTCTGGGCGAGAACGATGTGACCAAAGATATCCAGGTGGTGTCCACCGGTTCTTTGGGGTTGGACATCGCGCTGGGAGTGGGCGGTCTGCCGCGCGGTCGCGTAATTGAGATCTACGGCCCGGAGTCTTCGGGTAAGACTACGCTGACATTACAAGTCATCGCCGAGATGCAAAAGTTGGGCGGCACCGCAGCCTTTATCGATGCGGAACACGCACTCGATCCACAATACGCCAAGAAGCTGGGCGTAAAAGTCGAAGATCTGCTCATCTCACAACCGGATAACGGCGAACAGGCTTTGGAGATCGTCGACATGCTGGTGCGTTCCGGTTCGGTGGACGTAGTGGTGATCGACTCGGTCGCCGCACTGACCCCCAAGGCTGAGATCGAAGGGGAGATGGGCGATTCACAGATGGGCTTGCACGCACGTCTGATGTCGCAAGCCTTGCGCAAACTGACCGGCAATATCAATCGTTCCAACACCATGGTGATCTTCATCAACCAGATCCGTATGAAGATCGGTGTGATGTTCGGCAATCCCGAGACCACCACCGGTGGTAATGCCTTGAAGTTCTATGCCTCGGTGCGTCTAGACATCCGCCGCATCGGCTCCATCAAGAAAGGTGACGAGGTCATCGGCAACGAGACTCGCGTGAAGGTGGTGAAAAATAAGGTCGCCCCACCGTTCCGTGAAGCGCTTTTCGACATCCTGTACGGCGAAGGTATCTCGCGCGAAGGTGAGATCATCGATCTGGGCGTGCAACACAAGTTGGTCGAAAAGGCTGGCGCTTGGTATGCCTACAAAGGAGAGAAGATCGGTCAAGGCAAAGACAATGCCCGCGAGTACCTGCGCAACAATCCCGACATCGCCTTCGAGATAGAGAACAAGGTGCGCGAGGCATTGGGTGTGGCTTTGCTGGCAGGTAATGAAAAAACCAAAACCAAGGCCGGTACGAAAGCAAGCAAGGCGGATGCCAAGCTAGAAACCAAAGATGATGAGGCGCAAGCCTGAGCTGAGTCTACGCGCGCGTGCCTTGCAGTATCTGGCACGCCGCGAATATAGTCGCGCCGAGTTGCGCGGCAAGTTATTGCCGCATGTGCAGGTCGAGAATGATTTCGAGCAAGTGCAAGCACTCGATCTGGACGCGTTGCTGGATGATCTGACCGAGCGCGGCTGGCTATCCGACGCACGTGCCACTTCACAGTTTGTGCACTCCAAACGCGGCCGCTTTGGCACGCAACGCATCACCCACGAATTAAGGCAACGCGGCATCAGTGATGAACTGATCGCCGCCGCTCTGCCTGAACTCAAAGACGGTGAACTGGATGCCGCACGCGACGTGTGGCGCAAGAAGTTCGGTCACTTACCTCAGGATGCCAAAGAAAAAGCCCGACAACTGCGCTTCATGCAGTCGCGTGGATTCAGTCTGGATGTGGTATTCAAGGTATTGCAAAGCACAGATGAACCCTGCGACAGAGATATTTGAAGCGGCGCTGGCGGCAGTCGATCCCAATCTGGCAGTGCGCAAAGCATTGCGTATGGAAGGTGATTTGTTGTGTCTGGAGGGACGGCGTTACTACCTGCGTGATTACCAGAACATCATCGTGGTTGGCGCGGGAAAAGCCACGGCGCGCATGGCTTTGGCGGTGGAATCGTTATTGCTCGATTACATCGCCGCAGGATTGATCGTGATCAAGCATGGACACAGTGAGGCGCTGCTTCGTATCGCGCAGGTCGAAGCCGGTCATCCTGTCCCCAGCGCCGAGGGGGTAGCGGCGACACAGCGCATCTTGGAGATGGTCGGTGGCGCTGATGCGCACACCTTGGTCATCACGCTGTTGTCCGGTGGCGCTTCGGCCTTATTGGTGGCGCCAGCTGCTGGCATCACCCTGCAAGACAAGCAAGTGACGACACGCTTGTTGCTGAACGCGGGGGCAACCATCGGAGAATTGAACGCGGTGCGCAAGCATCTATCCGCCGTCAAAGGCGGGCGACTCGCGCAGGCTTGTCATCCCGCGACTATGCTCGCCTTGATATTGTCTGATGTTATAGGCGATCCGCTGGCTGTCATCGCTTCCGGGCCGACGGTGCCGGACGATTCCACTTACCAGGATGCCATAGCGGTGCTCACGCGTTATAGCTTGTTGCGGCGTGTACCCATGACGGTCGTCGCACATCTACGAGCGGGATGCGTGGGCCGGAATACAGAGACGGTGAAGTATGACGCGCCATGCTGGATGACTACACAGAACGCCATAGTGGCGAATCTGCACCTTGCCTTGCAAGCTGCGCAGGCACAGGCACACCAGTTAGGCTATAGCAGCAGGATAGTCACCGCCACGCTGCACGGCGAAGCTAGGGAGGCGGCGCAACAGATGGCGCAACTGGCGCGCGCAGAGTTGGCGCAGATGCGAGTAGGCGAGCGGCGTTGTCTGTTGAGTGGCGGCGAAACCACGGTGACGGTGCGCGGTAAAGGTCAAGGTGGACGCAATCAGGAGTTTGCGTTGGCCTACGCCATAGCGATTTCCGGGTTGCAAGGGATCAGCCTGCTGTCAGCCGGCACGGACGGCAGCGATGGCCCCAATGATGCGGCGGGCGCCTTGGTGGACGGCGACACGGTGGCGAGCGTCCCGCACTTGAATGCGCAGCGATATTTAGCCGATAACGACTCCTATCGATATTTTCAAAAGCTGGATGAGCTGAGCGGTGGACTGTCGCATTTCAAGCCCGGCCCAACTGGGACGAATGTAATGGATATGCAGATCGTACTGCTGCAAAGGTAGTCGAACGCACACTGCACGGCACATTCTCTCACCCTCGCGCCAGCTATAGCGCAACGGGCCGCCGTGGTATGATGCGCGCCTTATTTAAGCAGTGTATTCGATACTTAGGGTGTGCAATGAAAAGCAGTGAGATCCGTCAAAAATTCCTAGATTTCTTCGCCTCCAAAGGCCATACCGTGGTGGCATCCAGTTCGCTGGTTCCGCACGAAGATCCGACGCTGTTGTTCACCAATGCGGGGATGAATCAATTCAAGGATGTGTTCCTCGGCTTCGACAAGCGCCCTTACACGCGCGCCGCTTCTTCACAGAAATGCGTGCGTGCCGGTGGCAAGCACAATGACCTGGAGAACGTCGGCTACACCGCGCGTCACCACACCTTCTTCGAGATGCTGGGCAATTTCAGCTTCGGCGACTATTTCAAACGCGACGCCATCAACTACGCGTGGGAGTTGCTCACCGTGGTCTTCAAGTTACCCAAGGACAAACTCTACGTGACGGTGTATGCCGAGGACGACGAGGCTTACGACATCTGGACCAAAGAGATGGGGCTGGCACCCGAGCGCGTGATCCGCATCGGTGACAACAAGGGCGCACGTTATGCGTCGGACAATTTCTGGATGATGGGCGACACCGGTCCGTGCGGCCCCTGCACCGAGATCTTCTACGACCACGGCGCACATATCCCCGGCGGTTTGCCCGGTACACCGGAAGAAGACGGCGACCGTTTCATCGAGATCTGGAACAACGTGTTCATGCAGTACAACCGCGATGAAGCGGGCGTGATGCACCTGCTGCCCAAGCCTTCGGTCGATACCGGCATGGGCCTGGAACGTATCTCGGCGGTGCTGCAGCATGTGCATGCCAATTACGAGATCGACTTATTCCAAACGCTCATCAAAGCTGCGGCGCGCGAGACGCATTGCGAAGATTTGAATTCACCGTCACTGAAGGTGCTGGCCGACCATATCCGCGCCTGTTCCTTCCTGATCGCCGATGGCGTGATCCCCGGCAATGAAGGTCGTGGTTATGTGCTGCGCCGCATCATCCGTCGCGCGATCCGTCATGGTTACAAGTTGGGCGCACGCACGGCGTTCTTCCACAAGATGGTGCCCGATCTGGTCACCGAGATGGGCGTGGCGTATCCGGAATTGACGGCTGCACAAACGCGTGTGATGGAAGTACTGAAGCAGGAAGAGGAACGCTTTTTCACGACGATAGAACACGGCATGTCCATACTCGAAGCCGAATTGGCCGAGATGGGCAAGATAGGCAACAAAGTATTCAATGGTGAGACTGCATTCAAGTTGCACGACACCTTCGGCTTCCCACTAGACCTGACCCAAGACGTTTGTCGCGAGCACGGCGTGAGCGTGGATGCTCCGGCATTCGATGCGGCGATGGCGAATCAGAAGCAGATGGCGCGCGCGGCGGGCAAGTTCAAGATGACGACCAATCTGGAATACGATGGCCCCGCCACACGTTTCCACGGTTACGAGTCCTTGCAGAATCAGGGCAACGTGTTGGCTCTGTACAAAGAAGGCGTAGCGGTGCAAGAGTTGTCCGAAGGCGAGGCCGGCGTGGTGGTATTGGACAACACGCCGTTCTACGCCGAGTCCGGTGGTCAGGTCGGTGACAGCGGCGAGCTGCGCGGCGCACAAGGCATCTTTGCGGTGGAAGACACGCAAAAGATACAGGCTGCGGTGTTCGGTCATCACGGTGTGGTCAAGACCGGCAAGCTGCGCGTGGGCGACAACGTGAATGCGCGCGTGGATGCTCGGGCGCGCGCCGCAACCGAGCGCAATCACTCGGTGACGCACTTGATGCACAAGGCCTTGCGCGAGGTGTTGGGCGAGCATGTGCAGCAAAAAGGCTCGCAGGTCGATGCCGACAAGACACGTTTCGATTTCGTGCATAACGCCGCGATCTCGGATGCCGACATTGCCAATGTAGAAGCTATCGTGAACGCGGAAATCCTGGCGAACGTGGCGACTGACGCGCAAGTGATGGCAATTGCCGATGCGCAAAAATCGGGCGCGATGATGTTGTTCGGCGAGAAGTATGGCGATGAAGTGCGCGTGTTGAGTATAGGTACTTCCAAAGAGCTGTGCGGCGGTACGCACGTTAAGCGCACCGGCGACATCGGCCTGTTCAAGATTGTTTCCGAGGGCGGCGTGGCGGCAGGCGTGCGACGCGTCGAAGCGGTGACGGGCGAAGGCGCGTTGCTCCTCGTCCGCCAACAGCAAGATCAGTTGCAAGCCATCGCGGACGCAGTCAAGGCACAACCACAGAACGTTGCTGCACGGGTATTGCAAGTGTTGGATAGCGTCAAAGCGCTCGAAAAAGAACTGGCCGGATTGAAATCCAAGCTGGCTGCGGCGCAAGGCGACGATCTGCTAAAGCAAGCGGTAGCGATTAATGGCGTGCAGGTGTTGGCGGCACAGATGGATGGCGCGGATGCATTGGCCTTGCGCGAGACGTTGAACAATATGAAGGATAAGCTGGCTAACTCCGCTATCGTCCTCGCTGCAGTGCAAGATGGAAAGGTCAGTCTGATCGCCGGTGTCAGCGCAAGTCTGACAAACAAGATCAAAGCCGGTGATCTGGTCAATATGGTCGCGCAGCAAGTGGGTGGTAAGGGCGGAGGTAAGCCGGACATGGCGATGGCCGGCGGCACACAACCGGAGCACTTGGCTGCCGCATTGGCTTCCGTCGCCGCTTGGGTGGCAAGCAAGGCCTAGCTTGCCAAGCGTAGGTGCTGAGGGTAGTGTTGGGCTCTAGGCGCGCGGGATTGCATATAGATGCGCTAAGTATGAGGAGAGTTTGTGGATGGCATCGCGAGGTGCTGTCGCCATTGGGAGACCAAGGTGCAACAAACAAAACATACCCTGTTGTTAATAGCAAGCGAGTCTGCCGACATTGAGTTGGCGCATCGCGCGGCGGAATCGTGCAGTCCGGATTGTGAATTGCAAGTCATGGCGAATGTCGATGTGGCATCGGATAGTCTGGCGTGCGCAACTTCGGGTCAGTTGTCTGATTTGGTGCTGATGGATATGCAGCTGCCTAAGCTGCCAGGCTTGGCGGTGTTGCGTAAATTGCGTTTGCACCCGACCCCGCACGATCTCACAGTGCTGGCGTGTTCGACGGAATTCACTCAGGCGGATGTGTTGTTGGCTTATCAGGCGGGTGCGAATTGCTTCGTCGCAAAACCGCTGAATGAGGCGCAATTCATCGATTTATTCTCCGACCAGTTATTCTGCTGGCGGCCGCTCCGAGCGGCAGCAACTTAGCTACGCGACTCAGTGATTATGGGCAGTACACTGCGCATTCTGTTTGTTTGCCTACTCCCTTCCGGGATCGATGTGTTGACGAATGTATTACGCAAATCCGGCTTTGAAGTCGTCGCCGAGAAGGTCGACGACCCCAATAAACTGCCTATACAACTCAATAACAACTACGATCTTGTGTTGGTCGATTCTCTGACGCAACACCCCGGTTTGGTCGAGACTATGCTCGGTATGCTCCGGCAAAAAAGCTTGGATATTCCCCTGCTGGTCTATTCCAGCGCCAGCGCCAGCGACGAGGCCTTGATCGTGGCGGCGATGAAGGCAGGCGCCCAAGATTTCATCACCAGTCAGAATCCCCAGCGCCTCGTGTTGTCAATTAAGCGCGAACTGGCCGCGGTGCAGGAACGTAGCGCAATGCGCAAGGAGGCACAGTTCGATGCCCTGTTGCAAGAGATTGATGGCTTGATGTTGGCGGGCTGGGATGTCGCCCCGATTGCGCTGCGTATATGCCAACAAGCCATGAACTTGTGTGATCTTCGTCTGGCATGGATAGGTGGCAAACAAGCGGACGGTTCGGTGGGTGTGGTCGCTGCAGCAGGCGACGTGGACTATCTAGACAAGATAGAAGTGCGTTGGGATGCGGGGCCATATGCAGTTGGGCCGGTCGGAACGGCGATCAACAAGCGAATGGCTGTGGCGGCGAAAGTAGACGATCCCGATTTCACACCCTGGCGCGTATTAGCCGAGCAACACGGGATGCAAAGTGTTCTGGCCGTGCCCATGGTGGTCAGGGATGAGATCATCGGTGTGTTGGGCATGTATGCGGCGCGGCGCGACAATTTCGATGCGGCCAGTGTGAAGCGTTATACCAAGTTCGCCTATCGTCTTGCCATCACATTGATGATGGCGCAGGAACATCAGCAGTTCCGTCTGTTGAGTGTCGCGATGAACAAGGCCACACAGGCAATATTCATCACCACACATGACGGCAAGATCATCTGGTTCAACCATGCACTGACCGTGATCAGCGGTTATTCCGCGCAGGAGATCATGGATAGCACGCCACACTTGTTCAGTTCAGGCAGTTATGAGAAGGCTTTCTGGGAAGATATGTGGCGCGACATCCTGGATGGCAAGGTGTGGAACGGTGATGTGTTGAATCGACGCAAGGACGGTGCGCTGTATAGCGTGTTGCAGAGCATCACACCCATGTATGACGAGGAGGGGAATGTCTCTCACTTTCTTTGTCTGCAACAGGATGTATCGGAGAAAAAGGAACTGGAACAGAAGATCGAGTACCTGGCCTATCACGACATCCTGACCGGCTTGCCCAACCGTACCTTGTTCAATGACCGGATGAATCAGGCTATCACGCAAGCCAAACGTGACCATGCCGAGTTTTCACTGTTGTTCGTAGATCTGGACGGTTTCAAGGATGTGAACGATATGCATGGTCATGCAGCAGGTGATCAGTTGCTGCAGATGGTCGCGGAACGGTTGCGTTCCTGTGTGCGCGAAGGGGATACAGTGGCGCGGCTGGGAGGCGATGAGTTCATCGTGTTGTTGCGCGATGTGTCCGACCATGCCGGCTTGATGAATATCACCCAAAAGATCATCGAACGCATCGCAGATCGATATGAGTTGGGTGATGCGATCGCTAACGTCACGGCCAGTATCGGTATCAGTCGCTACCCACATGATGCGGTGTTGGCTGAGAAACTGTTGACTTGTGCGGACGAGGCGATGTATGCGGCCAAGCATGGGGGTAAGAATCGCTATGCGCTGTGGGGCTCGACCACACAGATCAAAGCGAACTCAGATTGGCAGATTTAAACCAGGTGCTGCATCCAGTAGTACGCGGCGAAAATCCTGCTGTATACGCGCCAACCCGGTAGCACTGTCAGCCTCGAAGCGCAGCACGATCACGGGCGTGGTATTGCTGGCGCGCGCCAGACCGAAGCCGTCCGCGTATTCCACACGTACCCCGTCCAATGTGATGATCTCCAGCGCGTCGCTGAATCTCGCCGATTCTTTCAATAGTGCCATCAGACGATGTTGTTCGCCTTCGGCGGTCGGCACATGCAGCTCCGGCGTGCAGTATGAATCTGGCAATGCTGCTAACGTTGCATCTGTATCTTTAGTTTTGCTCAGTATCTCCAGCAATCGCGCACCGGCATACAGTCCATCATCGAAGCCGTACCAGCGTTCCTTGAAGAAAATATGGCCGCTCAGTTCGCCTGCGAGCAGGGCGCCGGTGTCTTGTAGCTTGGCCTTCATCAGCGAGTGACCGGTCTTCCACAATGTCGGTGTGCCGCCGTGTGCACGTATCCAAGCATAGAGGTTGCGCGTCGATTTGATGTCGAAGATGATCTCCGCACCGGGGTTGCGGGACAGTACATCGGCCGCGAACAACATCAATTGGCGGTCCGGATAGATGATCTCGCCGCGCTTGCTGACCACACCCAGTCGGTCACCGTCGCCATCGAAAGCCAGTCCGATCTCGCTGTCACCCTCGCGTAATGCGACGATCAGATCCTGCAGGTTCTCCGGTTTGGAGGGATCGGGATGATGGTTAGGAAAATGTCCGTCCACTACGCAATGCAGTTCTTCCACCGTACAGCCCAGTTGCCGATACAACTCGGCGACATAGGCACCCGCCACACCGTTTCCGCAATCCACCGCCACACGCATAGGGCGCGCCAGTTTGATGTCGGCGACGATGCGTGCCATATAGGCCGCGCTGATGTCCTGTTGGCTGTAACTGCCAGCACCTTTGCTTAAGTCGTTTTGCTCTATGCGCACACGCAATCCCTGTATGGCTGCGCCGTGCAAGGTGACGCCACCCAACACCATTTTCAAGCCGTTGTAGTCGGGCGGATTGTGACTGCCGGTGAGCATCACAGCGCACTGCGTGTGCAGATGGAAGGCGGCGAAATAGGCCATAGGCGTGGTCACGCAACCGATATCGATGACGTCACATCCGCATTGCTGCAGACCTGCTGCAAGGGCGGCAATGAGTGTGGGGCCGGACAGTCTGCCGTCACGCCCGATGACGATACGGCGATGCCCGCCTGCAATGGCCTCCGAGCCTATCGCCTGACCTATTGCGACCACCGCTTCGGCGGTCAGTGTCTTGTCGACGATGCCGCGTATATCGTATGCCTTGAAGATATCCGGGGCGATGGCGCTCATTAGCTGCGGCCTGCGAGTGGGAGTCGTTCAAAATCCTGCCAGACCCGTTCGGGCGTGAGTTGCATCATGCAGTTGAAATGCCCCAGCGGGCAGACGCGCTTGAAGCAGGGGCTACATTCGATATCGATCTTGATTACACGCGCCTGCTTGGAGAGAGGTGGCGTGAACTGCGGACTGCTGGAGCCGAACAAGGCTAGCAAGGGTTTGTCCTGTGCGGCGGCCAGATGCATCAATCCTGAATCGTTGCTTACCACCACCGTCGCGCTGCCCAATAGGGCGATGGCGTCGGCCAGATCAGTTTTGCCGCACAGGTTGACACAGAGGTCACCGCTCAATTCATCGATCTGCGCGGCGACGGGTTGATCCTTACCCGAACCTATCAGCCATACGGCATAGCCGTGTTCCCGGAAGCGTTTGGCGAGTTGCGCGTAATAGCTCTCAGGCCAGCGTTTGGCCGGGCCATACTCGGCGCCGGGGCAGAACACCGCGACAGGACGGTCGAGATTCAGTGCCAGCTTGTTGAGTGTGACATCGCGCTGCGCGACGCTGATGGCCAGCTTGGGGTCGGCCAAAGGTCTGGGGATATGTCCTTGCGGTGTCTCGGCAAGAAAGGCGAAGCGCTCCACCATGTAAGGCAAAACGGCCTTGTCCAGTTTGCGTGCATCGTTAAGCAGTCCGTAGCGTGATTCGCCGACGAAACCGGTACGCAAAGGGATGCCGGCAAAGAACGGCACCAGTGCCGATTTCAGCGAGTTGGGTAGTACCACGGCTTGATCGTATCGGGCGGCGCGTAGTTCGCGTCCGAGTCGATAGCGTGCTTTGAGTTGTAATGCGCCGTGCGGGAAAGGATTGGTGATGACCGCGTCCACTTCGGGGATGGCATGGAGCAGTCCTGCTGTCCAAGGCGGTGCAAGCACATCGATACGACAATTGGCATGCCGTTGCTTGAGGCGTGCCAGCATAGGCTGCATCAACATGGCATCTCCGACCCAGCTGGGCGCGACCACTAAGATCTTATACATATCAGGCGCGTGCTTGAGCATCTCGCTATAGGCTGATGCCCGTGGCGAGATGATCTACTAGTGGTGGCCTTTGGGCAATTCGCCCTTGAATTTGTATAGCGTGCCGCAATACGGGCAGCGTGCCTCGCCGCCATGGTTCAGGGGAATGACCACTTTGGGGTGGGCGTTCCACAGGCTCATGCCGGGCATAGGGCAGGACAGCGGCAAGTCGCTGGCGGTGACTTCAAGATAACGTTGGGTGATGTTTTGTTCGCTCACGACTTGCTCCTAGAAATTGGCAATTAAACGTAGTCCAACCAGTCGGTGTGTTGAGGGTGTTTGCCGGCCACACAGTCAAAGAAGGCTTGTTGCAGCTTGGTGGTGATCGGGCCGCGTGTGCCTTTACCGATGACGCGCTTGTCCAGTTCGCGGATAGGGGTGACTTCGGCCGCAGTGCCGGTGAAGAAAGCTTCTTCCGCGCAATAAATCTCATCGCGGGTGATGCGCTTTTCGATGACCTCGATACCCATCTCTTGGGCCAGTATGATGACCGAGTCGCGGGTGATGCCTTCCAGGCATGAGGTCAGGTCAGGGGTGTATAACTTGCCTTTCTTGACGATGAAGATGTTCTCGCCCGCGCCTTCGGCCACATAGCCGTCCACATCCAGCAACAACGCCTCATCGTAGTTATCGTTAGCCACTTCCTGATGCGCTAGGATCGAATTGGCATAGGTGGTGACCGACTTGGCGCGGCACATGTTCACGTTGACGTGGTGACGGGTGAAGCTGGAGGTCTTGACGCGTATGCCCTTCTGCATCCCTTCATCGCCCAGATAAGCGCCCCAAGGCCAAGCCGCGATGGCGACGTGGGTGGAAAGCGTGGTGGCCGCGATGCCCATGGCTTCCGAACCGTAGAAACAGATAGGGCGGATATAGCAGGATTCCAGCTTGTTGGCACGCACCACTTCGCGGTGTGCTTCCATGACCGTCTCTTTGTCGAAGGGCATCTTCATCTGGAAGATGTGCGCCGAGTTGAACAACCTGTCAGTGTGCTCCTGCAGACGGAAGATCGCCGTGCCTTTGGCCGCCTTGTAAGCGCGTACCCCCTCGAACACGCCCATGCCGTAATGCAAAGTATGGGTCAGGACATGGGTGGTGGCATCACGCCATGGAACGAGCTTGCCATCGTGCCAGATGAAGCCGTCGCGGTCAGACATTGACATGGGAAATCCTTATGAAATTTTTCAAGACGCGGATTTTAGCTGTTTCCTGAAACTTAAGGAACCTCTGTATATAGGCTTTAAGGAAGGTCTGAACAAGTAGCCGCACGTGAGTAAGCTGCACTCAAATGCACGCGTGGATATTCGAATTGGCCGAAAATGCCCCTAGCAAGGTTCATTTCTTCGCCCATTCGGGCTAAGTTCCCGCTCATCAGACGCACCTCTCCTGCGAAAGTCGCGACAGATGATGTCGCGCCATGAATAGATTCGCCAGTGCCGCCACCACGAACAGGCGATTGCCGTTCTTCAGCATGCCGCGATAGCTGACCTTGGCAAAGCCGAAGATGCGCTTGATGATGAGAAAGGCATGTTCGACCTTGGCGCGCACACTCGATTTCCTGCTGTTTTTTTCACACTCACGTTCGGTGAGCCCCCTGTTGCGAAATCCCTTCTGATTGGTGAAGTCGCGCGCCTTTGGTGCAGCCTGGGCGATCAACGCCTTTTGGCTGGAGTAAGCCGAGTCACCATATACCCGCTGTTCGTTGCCGTGCAGCAACTGCCTGATGGCGTGTTTGTCGTGCACGTTGGCTGGTGTTGCTTCCTCTGGTGCTCATCTGGTCGACGTTGGCAGGTGACTGCAAATTACCTAGGCATTTAGGTATATATATTTGAGCGATAAATTCGGTATGATGGGGTCTCTGAGTCGAAGTCTGGCAGGAAGCGTTAACCTAAGGAACGTTTGATACTCTCATGAAAAGACCGCCCTCCATAACGAAAGAGATGATAGATACGCCAGAAGAAAAACTGCGCAAAAGTCTTTTGATATTTGCTTGCGCGTTCATGAATTTTGCCGTGGTGCTGTGGTTGGCCATCTATTGGATGATGGGCCTTAACTTCTCATCCAATGTGCCCTTGGCCTACCAGTTGGTCTCTATTGGCTCCTTGGTGTTCTATATGAAGACCAAGAACTTCGAAGTATTCCGTTTCATCCAGCTTAGCCTGTTTCTGTTCGCGCCCTTCATTATGCAATGGAGCATAGGCAGTTCGGTGACCTCCAGCGGTGTGATGTTGTGGGCCTTGCTGGCACCTATAGGAGCGTTGGTGGTGTCCAATTGGCGCGAATCTGTGCCTTGGTTCTTCGCGTATATCGTGATGACTATTATCTCCGGAGTGTTCGACTATTTCCTCGGTGCAGGTAACGAGGGTGCGATGTCTATGAAGACCATCGGTGTATTCTTTGCCCTTAACTTCGTTGCGATGTCCTCCATCATCTATTTTCTGGTGCGTTATTTTGTGGTGGAGATGGAGCGCATCAAGACCCAACTCGACCAGCAACATCAGCTGCTGGAAGAGGAACAGAAGAAATCCGAACGTGTGCTGTTGAACGTGCTACCCGGCGCGATAGCACAGCGCCTCAAGAACGATCAAGGGTTAATCGCCGACGGTTATGCGGATGTCACGGTGATGTTTGTTGATCTGGTTAACTTCACGCAGCTGACCGAGATGCTCGCACCGACTGAGATGGTGGGGCTGTTGAATCAGATATTTTCAGGCTTCGATGTCCTGAGTGAGAAATACGGAGTGGAGAAGATCAAGACCATGGGCGATGCCTATATGGTGGTCGGTGGCTTCGATACTAACCGTAATACCTATACCAGCGACATTGCCGATATGGCGATGGAGATGCGTGACTTCGTAGTGAACAACCCAGATTTTGCCAAGTATCACCTGAACGTGCATACCGGTATCGCGACCGGCCCGGTCGTGGCGGGTGTAATCGGTACCAAACGCTTCATCTATGACCTGTGGGGTGACACCGTCAATATCGCCAGTCGTTTGACCGACGAGGCGACCTTTGGCGTCATTCAAGTCGACAAAATGACCTACAACCGTTTGCGCGACAATTTCGCTTTTGAGCCACGTGCCACGGTGAATATCAAAGGCAAAGGTGAGATGGCGATGTACCGTCTTAATTCAAGGTTGGCCGCCGCAGCACATACCACCACGGGGAACTCCGGCCCTCATCTGGTATTCAACGCCTCGCGTGCTGGCGTCTAATCTAAACTTTCCCCTGCACTAACACCAAGTCCCAAAGTCGCTGACTGGAACGCGCATCGATTTGATCAGCCGCGACGCGGCAGGGTGTTTGATGATTGAGCCGCATACTGTGTTGCGTCTTGCGCAGGATGCGATAAAGGTCGCAGACTTCCAGCGCTAACTGCATCGGAATCAATTCGAGTTCTCCAGCAAGCTTCAGTAGTGCCAGATTTCCGATGTTGCCGGTCAGTTGCGGATAACGATGGGCATGAGCCAAGACGAGGTATTGCACGATGAATTCGATGTCGACCATGCCGCCTTTGTCGTGTTTGATATCGAACAGTGTGCTTGGATTGAGATGTCCATCATGCATTTTCACGCGCATCGTCAATATCTCCTTGCGCAGCGTCACGGGGTCGCGCTTCTTGCATAGGATCTGTTTGCGTATCTCCTCGAACGCTGCGCCTATTGTTTTATCCCCGGCACTAAAGCGCGCCCGCGTGAGTGCCTGATGTTCCCATACCCAAGCATGGTTGTTCTGGTAGTCGGCAAACGCGGCGATGCTGGTGACGAGTAAGCCGCTCGCCCCGTTGGGACGCAATCTCAGATCGGTCTCATACAGTCTTCCTGCCGAGGTATAGCTACCCAGTACAGTATTGATACGCTGCGCGAGGCGTGCGTAATTCTCGGGTGCGTCGGGATGATCGTCATCATAAACAAAGATCAGGTCAAGATCGGATTCATAGCCCAGTTCTTTGCCGCCCAACTTGCCATACGCGATGATGGAAAAATGGGGTATGTCACGATGTTTCTTGCGCGCATTCGTCCAGCACAGTGTCAATACATGACACAACATCATATCGGCCAGATAGCTCAAGTGGTCACTGAGTGTCTCCAGCGGCAGCAGAGCTTGCAGGTCCATGGCGAGCAGATGGAATATCTGCTCCTGCTGGATATGACGCAGGTCATCCATCTGACGTTCCATGTCATCGTTGCATTCGGCCAATCTTGTGGTGATCTCAGCATCGAGTCGCACCCAATCTGGTGTCTGATAGATCTCGCGCGCACCAAGCAATTCATCGAACAAAGCAGGATGCAAGGTCAGATATTCCCCCGCCCAGCTGCTGGCGGATACCAGCCGACAGAGCCGCTGCAGTGCGATGGGATATTCGGTCAGAAAAGAAAGGTAGGCGGAACGACGGATGATGCCATCCAGCAGTGCCAGCATTCTGGAGAGCGTCGTGTCCGGATCTGGCAATAGGGCGCAGTGTTTGATGAACTGCGGTACCAGTTGGTCGACACGCAGCCGGCCCGATTCGGGAAGCTGCTGGTAGCGACTTCCCGAGCGTAATTGCATGAGACGTTGTGCGGATGCATCGGCTTGTGCATATCCCAATGCACTTAGTCTCAGGGATAGATCCGTCTCGGTGATGCCGTCACGCCATATCGTCAGGTCATCGGGTTCGACTGCTTGCGCACGGAAGATCGCGTCGAATTGTTGACTGACGATGTCCCTATGGATGTCCAGTTGCGTCAGCATCGCAGCATAATTTGGATAACCCATGCCTGCGGCGAGCAGTGCACGCTCTTCATCCGTCTTGGGGATGTCCTGCGTCTGTTGGTCGTCGAGATATTGTAAACGGTGTTCCAGATTGCGCAGAAAGACATAGGCGGAATGCAAATCATTGATGGTTTGTTGTGGCAGTTGCCCGTCTATGGCTAGTTGTTGAAGCACCGCGACGGTGGGCCGGATGCGCAGTCTTGCGTCGCGACCGCCGCGTATCAACTGGAACACCTGCGCGGTGAATTCGATTTCGCGTATGCCGCCCGGCCCAAGTTTGATATTGTTCTTGCGGTCGCGGCGTTGCACTTCCTGACGAATCTGTGCATGCAGTTTGCGCATCGAATCGATCGCGCCGAAATCCAAGTATTTGCGGTAGATGAACGGCTGTGTCAGTTTCATCAACTCATCGGTTTCGGCCGATGGTTCAGGTGAGATCACACGTGCCTTGATCCAGGCGTAGCGCTCCCATTCGCGACCCTGACTGATCAGATACTCTTCCAGTGCGGAAAAACTCATCACCAGCGGGCCGCTGTCACCGTAAGGGCGCAAGCGCATATCCACGCGGAACACGTAACCATCACCGGTCGGCTCGTTGATGATGCTGATCAAACGCCGCCCCAGACGGGTAAAGAATTCGTGATTGCTGAGTGTGCGTACCTCGCTTTGCCCTAGAGTTTTTTGGGTCTCCCCATCTTCTGCGTAGACGAAGATCAGGTCGATGTCGGAGGATACGTTCAGTTCGCCGCCGCCCAGCTTGCCCATGCCGATGACCAATAGTTGCTGCGGGGTCTGGCTGTGCTCGCTGGTTGGGATGCCGAATTGTGTCTGCAGTGCAGTCATCACGCAACTCTGTGCCAGTTGCACGCAGATTTCGGCAAGATTGGTCATGGTGTGCATGACCTCGTTCAGGTCGGCTAAACCGTTCAGGTCGCGTAGTATCAGTTTGACCATAGTCTGCTTGCGTAGCACGCGTACCGCTTTGTTCAGCTGAGCTTCGTCAGTCAAGTCCAATCCCGAGTGATCGAGCAGCGCGAGTAACTCCTTGCGTGTGCATGCCGTGGCGTAGTTGTCATGCAACCAGGCGAGCAAGTCAGGTTCCGCCTCCAATACCCTCTTCGCATAACGGCTACATTGCCGGGTCTTTGCTAACAGCCCGGCAAAGTCAGGGTGTGACGTGGTTAAAGTATTCATAGGGATGAGCTTCAAGTTAGAATGCGCGACCCGTTCATTATAAATTCGCTGTCTGTGGGCAGAGAAGTTTGTTTAATCTTTATTCATGTGGAATTCACGCCCTGTTCGTATCCTGTGGCACAGCTTTAACTGGCTGACCCGAGTCGCCATCGTCTGTGCGGTAGCGGGCCTACTTGTTTTGGCGCTTGGTATTATTGGCTTGCGTTATTGGTTGTTGCCTGGCATTGAGCAATATCACGACAAGATCACTCAGTCGCTCACCCAAAGCCTGGGTCGTACCGTGACCATAGAGAAGATATCGGGTGATTGGCAAGGTCTGAGGCCGCGGCTCAGTCTGGTGAATCTCAGTGTCCTGGACGCACAAAAACAACCCTCATTGGTGTTACCCGAGGTGCATGTCAGTGTGTCATGGTTGTCGGTACTTTCAGCAGAGTTGCGTTTTGCCAGTTTGGAGGTGGACAGACCCGAGTTGCTGATACGCCGCGATGCACAGGGTAATCTGTTCGTGGGGGGTGTGCCCGTAGTCGAGCAAACAGGCAACGATTCCAGACTCGCTGATTGGCTGCTGCTCCAATCGCGTATGGTGGCCAGAGACGCACTGGTCGTGTGGGTGGATGAGTTACGCGGTGCGCCGCCACTGGTGCTGGAAAACGTCGATGTGCGTATCGAGAGCCTCTTCAATCACCACATGTTTGCATTGCGTGCGATCGTACCGTCCGATCTGGCCAGCCCTCTTGATGTGCGCGGCGATTTTCGCGGATCGAGTTTTTCCGATCCAGATGGTTGGCGCGGGCAGGTGTTTAGCCAATTGCAATACGCGAATATCACCGCTTGGCGGCCGTGGCTGAATCTGCCCAAACAGTTCAGTCAGGGGCGCGGTGCGGTGCGCGGTTGGTTGGATGTTTCGGCTGGTAAGTTCTCGCGTTTGCAAGTCGATCTTGCGGTGCGCGATGTAGCGACCAAGCTAGCCGAAGATGTGCCGGAGATGACCATGAAGAGCCTGAGAGGACGTGCCACATGGCATGCCTTGCCTGGTGGCTTCGAACTGGAAACCAAACAATTAACCATGCAACTTGAAAATGGTGTGGCATTGCCGACTACCGATTTGTATCTGCGCATTTTGGCTGCACATGAAAAGCAATTGGCCTCGGGCGCGATACGCGCGAATGCGTTGCAGTTGGAAACGTTGGTGAGTCTGGCCAACTTTGTGCCTATACCGGCAGATTTGCGCAATGAGTTAGATATGTTCGCACCGCGTGGCAAGGTCGATGATCTCAACGCGCAATGGGAAGGTACGCCTCAAAACTTGAGTGGCTATTCCATCAAGGGAAAGTTTCGCGATATCGCCTTGCATCAAGTAGGGAGGTTGCCCGGTTTTTCTGGCTTGAGTGCAAATATCTCAGGCAATCAGGATCACGGTATGGTCAGTATAAAATCTCACCAGCTGGAAGTCGATGCACCGGAAATTCTGCGCGAGCATGTTCAGTTTAATAGTATGACGAGTGAGGCGAGTTGGCGTCACGAAGATTCGGAGTTGGTGGTGGAGGTTGATCGTTTGGCGTTATCCAATCCTGACCTGGATGGTGTCGCGCATGGTAGTTATCGGACCGTAAAAGATACGTCCGGAGTGCTGGACTTGGATGTCAATTTGAAGCGTGCGGACATTCGGCAAGCGGCCCGTTATACGCCATTGGTCGCAGTAAATCGCAAGGTGAATGACTGGTTACACGATGCGCTGCTGGCAGGTGGCAGCAATGACTTTCATCTACGACTGTTGGGCAACTTGAATGATTTTCCTTTCGAGCAAAGCGGCAAGGGACAATTTGAAATAACCTCGCAGTTCCATAATGCTACCGTGCATTTTGCCAGTGATTGGCCTGATATAGAGAATGCCAATGGCAGATTGTTGCTGAGGGGTAAGCGTGTCGAAGTGTCGTGTACCGATGCCACTACGACAGGTATTCCTTTACATGAGGTAGTTGTGCAAGTGCCCGACATCACCGAGGCGATGCCGAGTCTGGAAGTTAAGATTAAGGCCGCCGGTGACACGATGAGCTTTCTTCGCTTCATACAACTTAGCCCAGTTCGAGGCTACATCAATGGCTTTACCGATCCTGTCGTTGCGCAGGGCAATGGTGATTTGGATCTTGAATTGCGTATCCCGCGATTAGGTGAACCGTCAGTCGAGTTGCAAGGTCGTTTCCATATATTCAATAACCAAGTTGATTTGGGCGGACATGTTCCGATATTGCGCAAGGTGAACGGCGCACTGCAGTTCACGCAAACGGGTTTGAAGACCGAGCAGCTCACCGCTGAGATATTGGGCGGGCCTGCGCAGATCAATGTCAAGACGACAGCTGATGGTGAGGTGGCTGCCGCTCTGAGTGGCACAAGTAATATCGATGTATGGCGCAAGGATCATTTCTATCCCGCGTTGGGGCGTGTGCATGGCGGTGCGGCTTGGAAAGCGCAGATCGCGGCGAGCAGCAAGTTCATGCACGTACAGATCAGTTCAAGCCTGCAGGGGCTGAGCTCAGGCTTGCCGGTTCCGTTCAATAAAGCTCAGAACGATATTTTGCCTTTGTTGGTGAATATAGATTCGGGCACGGTGCAGGGGATAAAGGCGCCGCTTCCAGAAGGGCAGACCAACACGAAAATGGAATTAGGCAAGCTGCTTGCGGCGCGTGTCGTACTACAAAGCCAGCACGGGGCCGAAACTATCAAGCGTGCGGTGGTCAATTTTGGTGGCTTGGTAGTATGGCCGGAGCGCGATGGTGTTTGGCTGGTGGGTGAAGTGCCTGAGTTATCAGTGCAGGGGTGGGGCGGGCTGAAGAATAATGCAGGCGCACCTCAAAGTTTGTTGGCACCACCTTATGTCGATGGGGTGGATCTGCGTATCGGCAAGTTGACTGGATATGGTCATAGCATCGCCGGACTGCATGTCGTAGCACGTAAGAGTGGTGATGGCATGACGGCACAGTTAGTGAGTCAGGCACTGAATGGGGAGTTGACGTGGTTACCGACCGGTTTCCAGAACGGTGGAAAACTGGTTGTTCGATTAACGGATTTCAATTGGATGGCAGATGCTGATATTAAAGATTTTCAATCGATATCTGCCGCCAGTGCCGTCTCAGTTGAGGCTGGCACACCTAATGTGCTGCTGCCCGGTTCGTTGCCCGCGCTGGAGGTTACAGTCGAACAGCTGCAATCGTCAGGCAAGCAGCTAGGCAGATTGGAGTTGGTGGGCCATCCCGACGGTGACAGCTGGCGTTTGCGCCGCATGCTGTTGACTAATCCCGATGGCAGTCTCAGTGGTGATGGTGTTTGGAGTGGTGGTGGAGGTAAGCCGCAAACCAAGATTAATCTGTTGTTGCAGATCAGCAATGCAGGCAAGATATTGGATAGATCAGGTTTCCCAAATTCGGTTAAGGATGGTAGCGGGAAGTTGGCCGCCAACTTGGCTTGGGTCGGGGCACCAGAGGCCTTCAATCTTCAGACGTTGGAAGGTACGCTAAAACTCGATACCGGCAAGGGACAGTTTCTTAAAGTCGATCCCGGGCGTGGGTAAGCTGTTGAGCGTGTTGAGTCTACAAGCCTTGCCTAAACACATCGCGCTGGACTTCACCGACGTATTCAGCAGCGGTTTTCAGTTCGACAACATCAACGGTACGGCCAACATCCGCAATGGATTGATGTCCACGCAAGACTTTCATATCGATGGGTCCGCGGCCAAGGTAACGATGAAGGGCAGCGTAGACTTAAATCGCGAAACACAGGACCTGAGGGTGGAGATATTGCCCAGCATCGGTAGTGGCGTCTCTTTGATCAGTGCTTTCGCAATCAATCCCATCGTCGGTCTATCGGCCTTTGTGGTCGATAAAATCTTGGGAAATCCACTCGATAAGTTGGTGTCGTTTGAATACAATATAAACGGTACTTGGGCGGACCCGAGTGTGGTTAAATTGGGTGAGAAACCGGTACCTCCTTTGCATCATGCTAATGAAACCTAGCTATCCTGTCTCCGGTGTAGAGGCGATAGGGTCGGTCAAATCACAACAACCAACTGCAAAATAGAAAGCACACCATGTCAGAAGGTAATTCAACACAGCAACGTATCGCCGCACAAGTGAATGCATTCAAAGTGGCTGCCATTCAGATGGCTTCCGGTCCCAATGTCACGGGCAACTTGGGCGAGGCGCGCAGACTCATCGCCAAAGCGGTCGAGCAAGGCGCTCGCCTGGTGGTGTTGCCGGAGTTCTTTGCCATCATGGGTATGAGTGACACTGATAAAGTAAAGGTCCGCGAGCAGCCGGGGCAAGGTCAGATACAGGACTTTCTGAGTGAGACGGCTCGCCATTTCAAGATCTGGCTGGTCGGTGGATCCATTCCTTTGGCGGGGAGTTCGCCAGATAAAGTCCGTAATAGTTGCTTAGTCTATGACGAGCACGGTGAGCAAGTCGCTCGCTACGACAAGATACATCTGTTCAATCTTGAGTTGGGAAATGAGAACTATCACGAAGCAAATACCATAGAACCTGGCAACCAAGTCGTGGTCGTGGATAGTCCCTTTGGCCGCATAGGACTAGGCATCTGCTATGACCTGCGCTTCCCTGAGTTGTTCAGGGCTATGAAGAATGTGGACATCATCGTATTACCTTCCGCATTCACTGAGACTACCGGCAAGATGCATTGGGAAGTATTGGTGCGCGCGCGCGCCGTTGAAAATCTGGCCTATGTCATCGCTTCTGCGCAAGGTGGCTACCATGTGAATGGCAGAGAGACGCATGGCAATACCATGGTGGTCGACCCATGGGGGCGCGTGTTAGATAGATTGCCGCGCGGCTCAGGTGTGGTGATGGCAGAAGTTAATCCAGCCTATAAGGCGAGTTTACGCGCCAGCCTTCCGGCCCTGTCGCACCGTACTTTGTACCAATGCTAATGAAGTCCTCAGCCAAGCTCGACCCTTCCTTGAGTGCATTGTTCGACACCGCCAGTCAGACGCTACTCACCCCTTACGCGCTTGATAACCACCGCATCGAACAGGTGTTCGGTAGCATGATGGCGCACAAGCTGGATTATGCAGATCTGTATTTCCAATATAGTCGTGCCGAGAGTTGGTCTCTGGAAGAAGGTATCGTCAAGTCGGGTAACTTCAGCATAGATCAGGGCGTGGGGGTGCGAGCCATCAGTGGTGAAAAGACTGCTTTCGCCTATTCGGACGACATCAGTCTGAATGCGCTGGAAAGTGCGGCGCATGCTACCCGTGCGATCGCAAGGCAAGGCGGCACGCAGTCTGTGCCTATGTTGCGTCAAGGTTCACGTCGCGATATCTATCTTCCGCATGATCCTATCGCCAGCCTTAAAGATGCTGACAAAGTCACACTGCTGGAGCGCTTAGAGGGTTATGCGCGGGCATTAGATACGCGTGTGGTTCAAGTGATGGCCAGCCTAGCAGGCGAGTATGAAGTTGTTATGGTGGCGCGCAACGATGGGCTGATGAATGCGGATATTCGCCCTTTGGTGCGACTGTCACTGCAAGTCATCATAGAGAGCGGTGGTCGGCGCGAGCAAGGATCGGCTGGTGGTGGTGGTCGTTTTGATTATGCTTATTTTGATGATGAGGTCTTGCGTCGTTACGCTGCTGAGGCAGTACATCAGGCTGTAGTCAATTTTGATGCGGCTCCTGCACCTGCGGGCAACATGATCGTGGTCTTGGGCAACGGTTGGCCGGGTATCCTGTTGCACGAAGCGATAGGACATGGCTTGGAGGGTGACTTCAATCGTAAGGGCAGCTCAGCTTTTTCGGGGCGTATCGGTGAGCGTGTCGCTGCGCCTGGGGTGACAGTGGTCGATGACGGCACTATCCCGCATAGACGCGGCTCCCTGCAAATGGATGACGAAGGCAATCCAACCCAATGTACGACCCTCATAGAAGACGGCATCCTCAAGGGCTATCTGCAAGACAGCTTCAATGCGCGTCTGATGGGGGTGCCGGTGACCGGTAATGGCCGTCGTGAATCCTACGCACATATCACCATGCCGCGCATGACCAATACTATGATGCTCAATGGCGACAAGACGCGAGACGAGATCATCGCCTCGGTAAAGCATGGTCTGTATGCTGCGAACTTCGGTGGCGGGCAGGTAGATATCACCAGTGGCAAGTTCGTGTTTTCTACGACTGAAGCCTACATGATAGAGAACGGTAAGATCACCTACCCTGTAAAGGGAGCGACTCTGATTGGCAATGGACCTGATGTGCTCACCCGCATCTCTATGATAGGTAACGACTTGTCGCTAGATCCTGGGGTAGGTACTTGTGGTAAAGAAGGTCAAAGCGTGCCTGTGGGCGTGGGTCAGCCTACCGTAAAAATTGACGGGTTGACGGTAGGCGGCACGTCCTAATCCGCACCACTCTTAGTCCTGTTAAGAAAATATTTCAAAAAAGCATTGACGCAGAATAAATTGGTCTGTAGAATGCGCACCTCTTCGACGCACGGCGGGCAAGATGCTTCGGGTAAAACCGAGAATAATCAACAAGTTGATTGCATATTGTAAAGCGTGTTGATAAGAAAAAGAGATGTAAATTCTAGTTGACGAGAAGTTGAAAGTCTGTAGAATGCGCACCTCTTCGCAACCGGGATAACTGGTGAAGCGACAGCTCTTTAATAATACAAACGAACAATTGACGAGTGTAGGTACTTGGTTCTAGAGGGGTTTATTGTCTTTGGATGATAGATTAACTTTAAAATATAGTAGTACTTACGCAGAGTCTAAAAGAATCATGTCAAATGATTCACTTTGAGTAAGACCGGTTCTGCAGAGAACCAAAACAGGAATTAAACTGAAGAGTTTGATCCTGGCTCAGATTGAACGCTGGCGGTATGCTTTACACATGCAAGTCGAACGGCAGCACGGGGCAACCTGGTGGCGAGTGGCGAACGGGTGAGTAATATATCGGAACATGTCCGGAAGTGGGGGATAACGTAGCGAAAGTTACGCTAATACCGCATATGCCCTGAGGGGGAAAGGAGGGGATCCGCAAGGACCTTTCGCTTTCGGAGTGGCCGATATCGGATTAGCTAGTAGGTGAGGTAAAGGCTCACCTAGGCGACGATCCGTAGCGGGTCTGAGAGGACGACCCGCCACACTGGAACTGAGACACGGTCCAGACTCCTACGGGAGGCAGCAGTGGGGAATTTTGGACAATGGGCGCAAGCCTGATCCAGCCATACCGCGTGAGTGAAGAAGGCCTTCGGGTTGTAAAGCTCTTTCAGCCGGAAAGAAATCGCGTTTATTAATACTAAACGTGGATGACGGTACCGGAAGAAGAAGCACCGGCTAACTACGTGCCAGCAGCCGCGGTAATACGTAGGGTGCGAGCGTTAATCGGAATTACTGGGCGTAAAGCGTGCGCAGGCCGTTTTCTAAGACAGATGTGAAATCCCCGGGCTTAACCTGGGAACTGCATTTGTGACTGGAAGACTAGAGTGTAGCAGAGGGGGGTAGAATTCCACGTGTAGCAGTGAAATGCGTAGAGATGTGGAGGAATACCGATGGCGAAGGCAGCCCCCTGGGCTAACACTGACGCTCATGCACGAAAGCGTGGGGAGCAAACAGGATTAGATACCCTGGTAGTCCACGCCCTAAACGATGTCAACTAGGTGTTGGGGAAGGAGACTTCTTTAGTACCGCAGCTAACGCGTGAAGTTGACCGCCTGGGGAGTACGGTCGCAAGATTAAAACTCAAAGGAATTGACGGGGACCCGCACAAGCGGTGGATTATGTGGATTAATTCGATGCAACGCGAAAAACCTTACCTACCCTTGACATGTCAGGAAGATCGTAGAGATATGATTGTGCCCGAAAGGGAACCTGAACACAGGTGCTGCATGGCTGTCGTCAGCTCGTGTCGTGAGATGTTGGGTTAAGTCCCGCAACGAGCGCAACCCTTGTCATTAATTGCCATCATTTAGTTGGGCACTTTAATGAGACTGCCGGTGATAAACCGGAGGAAGGTGGGGATGACGTCAAGTCCTCATGGCCCTTATGGGTAGGGCTTCACACGTAATACAATGGTCGGTACAGAGGGTTGCCAACCCGCGAGGGGGAGCTAATCTCAGAAAGCCGATCGTAGTCCGGATCGCAGTCTGCAACTCGACTGCGTGAAGTCGGAATCGCTAGTAATCGCGGATCAGCATGTCGCGGTGAATACGTTCCCGGGTCTTGTACACACCGCCCGTCACACCATGGGAGTGGAATCTGCCAGAAGTAGGTAGCCTAACCGTAAGGGGGGCGCTTACCACGGTGGGTTTCATGACTGGGGTGAAGTCGTAACAAGGTAGCCGTATCGGAAGGTGCGGCTGGATCACCTCCTTTCTAGAGTATCCGCTAGGGCCAAGTGCCTACACTCATCAGTTGTTCGTTGAAATTCAGTTACGGGTCTGTAGCTCAGCTGGTTAGAGCACTGTGTTGATAACGCAGGGGTCGTTGGTTCGAGTCCAACTAGACCCACCAGAGCAAGTTGTAGAGGCTTGTAGTAAAAAATGGGGGTTTAGCTCATTTGGTAGAGCATCTGCTTTGCAAGCAGAGGGTGAACGGTTCGATTCCGTTAACCTCCACCAATTACTTGGTGGTTTAGTTGGAAGAGAAGCAATAAGTAACGGGATTTCAGGGTAAGAACCCATATGTAAGCCGCAAGGTTTAGATATTGGCTTTGCCGATAAGTAGTTCTTTAAAAATTTGGAAGAAGTAAATAAGTGATTGCACACGGAGAGTGTGTCTCGATTCGTTGAGGCATAAAAGAATTGAAATTGGGTTTTTGATTGTATCAAGCTAGTTTGAGATTAGTCGTCTCAGATTAGACACAAACCTTTTTGCGAGTTGAGTTGAAAGACTTAATAAGTAACAAGGCAACAAAATGCGAAACACGATAACGCCTAGTCAGCGATGATTAGGGCTTAACGTTATAGGGTCAAGCGAATAAGTGCATATGGTGGATGCCTTGGCGATTACAGGCGATGAAAGACGTGATAGCCTGCGAAAAGCTACGGGGAGCTGGCAATAAGCTTTGATCCGTAGATGTCTGAATGGGGAAACCCGGCCGTATAGGTCATTCCCTCCTGAATACATAGGGAGGGTAAAGCGAACTCAGGGAACTGAAACATCTAAGTACCTGAAGGAAAAGAAATCAACCGAGATTCCGTAAGTAGTGGCGAGCGAACACGGAAGAGCCTGCAATTTTTAGCATTAATGTTAACCAAACAGTCTGGAAAGTCTGACCATAGTGGGTGATAGTCCCGTAGGTGAAAACAGTAGTGTGGAACTAGGATTGCGACAAGTAGGGCGGGGCACGAGAAACCTTGTCTGAACATGGGGGGACCATCCTCCAAGGCTAAATACTCGTAATCGACCGATAGTGAACCAGTACCGTGAGGGAAAGGCGAAAAGAACCCCGGAAGGGGAGTGAAATAGAACCTGAAACCGTATGCATACAAACAGTGGGAGCGGACTTGTTCCGTGACTGCGTACCTTTTGTATAATGGGTCAGCGACTTACGTTCAGTAGCGAGCTTAACCGAATAGGGGAGGCGTAGGGAAACCGAGTCTGATAAGGGCGATAGTTGCTGGGCGTAGACCCGAAACCAAGTGATCTATCCATGGCCAGGATGAAGGTGCTGTAACAGGTACTGGAGGTCCGAACCCACTAACGTTGAAAAGTTAGGGGATGAGCTGTGGATAGGGGTGAAAGGCTAAACAAACTTGGAAATAGCTGGTTCTCTCCGAAAACTATTTAGGTAGTGCCTCACGTATCACTCTCGGGGGTAGAGCACTGTTATGGCTAGGGGTCTATTGCTGATTACCAAACCATTGCAAACTCCGAATACCGAGAAGTGCGAGCGTGGGAGACAGACATCGGGTGCTAACGTCCGGTGTCAAGAGGGAAACAACCCAGACCGCCGATTAAGGTCCCCAAGACATAGTTAAGTGGAAAACGAAGTGGGAAGGCTAAAACAGTCAGGATGTTGGCTTAGAAGCAGCCATCATTTAAAGAAAGCGTAATAGCTCACTGATCGAGTCGTCCTGCGCGGAAGATGTAACGGGGCTCAAACTATGCACCGAAATCGCGGATATATACCTAGTATATATGGTAGGAGAGCGTTCTGTAGGCCTGCGAAGGTGTCCTGTGAGGGATGCTGGAGGTATCAGAAGTGCGAATGCTGACATGAGTAGCGATAAAGGGAGTGAAAGGCTCCCTCGCCGAAAGCCCAAGGTTTCCTGTTCAACGTTCATCGGAACAGGGTGAGTCGGCCCCTAAGGCGAGGCAGAAATGCGTAGTCGATGGGAAACAGGTTAATATTCCTGTACCTCAATGTAATGCGATGTGGGGACGGAGAAGGTTAAGCAAGCCATCTGTTGGAATAGGTGGTTCAAGCGTGTAGGGAGATCTCTTAGGCAAATCCGGGAGGTCAATTCTGAGGCGTGATAACGAGGCACTTAGGTGCTGAAGTTGCTGATACCAAGCTTCCAAGAAAAGCCACTAAGCTTCAGTTATATTGAGACCGTACCGCAAACCGACACAGGTGGGCAGGATGAGAATTCTAAGGCGCTTGAGAGAACTCAGGAGAAGGAACTCGGCAAATTAGCACCGTAACTTCGGGAGAAGGTGCGCCCCGCTAGCGTGTAGGACTTGCTCACGAAGCGCGATGGGGTTGCAGTGAAATGGTGGCTGCGACTGTTTAATAAAAACACAGCACTCTGCAAACACGAAAGTGGACGTATAGAGTGTGACGCCTGCCCGGTGCTGGAAGATTAAATGATGGGGTGCAAGCTCTTGATTGAAGTCCCAGTAAACGGCGGCCGTAACTATAACGGTCCTAAGGTAGCGAAATTCCTTGTCGGGTAAGTTCCGACCTGCACGAATGGCGTAACGATGGCCACACTGTCTCCTCCTGAGACTCAGCGAAGTTGAAATGTTTGTGAAGATGCAATCTACCCGAGGCTAGACGGAAAGACCCCATGAACCTTTACTGTAGCTTTGCATTGGATTTTGAATAGACCTGTGTAGGATAGCTGGGAGACTATGAAGTAGGGACGCCAGTCCTTATGGAGTCAACCTTGAAATACCAGCCTGGTGTGTTTGAGATTCTAACCTAGACCCCTAATCGGGGTTGGGGACCGTGCATGGTAGGCAGTTTGACTGGGGCGGTCTCCTCCCAAATTGTAACGGAGGAGTACGAAGGTATCCTAGGTACGGTCGGACATCGTACTGATAGTGCAATGGCAAAAGGATGCTTAACTGCGAGACTGACAAGTCGAGCAGATACGAAAGTAGGTCATAGTGATCCGGTGGTTCTGTATGGAAGGGCCATCGCTCAACGGATAAAAGGTACTCTGGGGATAACAGGCTGATTCCTCCCAAGAGTTCATATCGACGGGGGAGTTTGGCACCTCGATGTCGGCTCATCACATCCTGGGGCTGTAGCCGGTCCCAAGGGTATGGCTGTTCGCCATTTAAAGTGGTACGTGAGCTGGGTTTAAAACGTCGTGAGACAGTTTGGTCCCTATCTGCCTTGGGCGTTGGAAATTTGAAGGGACCTGCTCCTAGTACGAGAGGACCGGAGTGGACAGATCTCTGGTGTACCGGTTATCACGCCAGTGGTATTGCCGGGTAGCTAAATCTGGAAGAGATAACCGCTGAAAGCATCTAAGCGGGAAACTCGCCTTAAGATAAGATTTCCCTGGGGGTTTAACCCCCCTAAAGAGTCGTTCGAGACCAGGACGTTGATAGGTCAGGTGTGGAAGCGCAGTAATGCGTTAAGCTAACTGATACTAATTGCTCGTGAGGCTTGATCCTATAACATTAAGTAAAAGTTATAGTGTGTGACGCAGTACAATCATCACCCAGAATTTACTTCTTCCAAATACTGTTACTTGAAAATGCAGCAATGCAAACGCAGGTAACGACAAACAGGGCAAACAGCAATTCACCGCTGCTAGCCGAACAGTTTGTCTGACGACCATAGCGAGTTGGTCCCACTCCTTCCCATCCCGAACAGGACAGTGAAACGGCTCCGCGCCAATGATAGTGTGGTTCTTCCATGCGAAAGTAGGTCATCGTCAGACTCCTTACAAACAAAATCGCCCCTGCAGAAATGTTGGGGCGTTTTTGTAAGTCGTACATTGTTAATGTACGCGCCATTTTGACTATAAGTCAGAATGGGTCGTTAGCTCAGCTGGTAGAGCAGCGGACTCTTAATCCGTTTGTCGCAGGTTCGATCCCCGCACGACCCACCAATATTATCAATGCCCTACGCCTAAACAGCGTGGGGCATTTTTTATTTGTGGGACGCAGATGGGACATTGCCAAATCAAAAACCAGCACATTCCAGCGTAATTTCCCCGTCAAATAATGCTTGTGTGCCTGTTCTTGTCTTTAAGTGTCCCATTTGTTATAAATAATATTAACTGTCAATTAACACATGAAAACAACGACAAAATAATAAATAGCACAATCACAACAATCTGTTGTTGTTTGTGAGAAAAATACAATACAGTGTTAGCAAGATTACTTAATACGGAAGCAGGCAATCATGGCGACGATAGAAAAGCGCAGGCAGGCAGATGGGACAACTAGTTATCGGGTCAAGATCCGGCTGAAAGGTTATCCGATGGAGACAGCGACCTTTGATCGATTGACCGATGCCAAAGAGTGGATCAACAAAACCGAAGCCGACATCAAAGCTAACCGACATTTCGGTGAGAGTAAGCGCCACACGC
>CAWKIN010000008.1:0-35859 GCA_963849875.1 uncultured beta proteobacterium | reverse complement strand
GCGAGAACACCACCAGGCTGACCATTACCTCGATCAATGTGAAACCGCGTTGTTTAGGGTAATTCATATCGTCTTCCTTGGCGCTAACGAGTGGCATTCACGATGCCGGTGGGCGAAACAACGAGATTGCGGGATGGCAAATTGCCATACTGGCTCGAAGATAAAGTGATGGTGGTCGTGCCAACCTGCGCTGTGACCGCCCCCTGTGCACCAAATACCAGCACAGCATCCGCAGCTATATTGATGCCGTTACGCAGGGCAATGGTCTCGGTCGCTTGCGAACCATCCGCCAAACCCAGTTTTACAGTACGTGCCGCCGAATTGAAGGTGACCGTGGCGAATGTGCTGCGCGATACGGCCATGCCACGTGCCTTCTTCAAGACCTCAATGATGTTCTCTTGCGCGTTATTGAGGTCATTGCCCGCCGACATCGATCCGAATGCGGGGAAGGCAATGCTGGACAGGATCGCCATGACGGCAACCACGACCATCAGTTCGACCAGCGTGAATCCAAGTTGCCGATATGCCCTGTTCATCATGTCACCTCAATTATTTTTCCAGCTTCCATTCGGGCCTGCTATTCCGGCAAATGTCAGCGTATTTTGCACATTATCCTGATTGATGCTGTAGGCATAGTCAGCCGCGTTACCCATATTTACGCCGGCTTTGTTCGATGCGGTTGCAGTAAACTGCGACCCGGCCGCAGCGATGGTGCAGGTAAAGTTAAAATACTTGGCGCCAGCCGGTAGCGCGACACCACAGGCATTCACATTGAGCGGATCGGCATAGCTGCGGTTGTCTTGATTGTATTGCTCCATCTTCAAACGGTAATCGCCCAGCATGGCGTATGCTTCGGTCAATTTTCCGCGCAGCACATATCTCGAATAATCGGGCAAGGCGATAGACGCCAGAATGGCCATGATCGCGACCGCAATCATCATCTCGATCAGGGTAAAGCCTGCAGCAGCGCGCTTATGCGAATTGACTATCATCGATAACTGCGGAGTAAGAAGAACATGGTGAAATAGTAGTAGCGCCGCATCCGCAGCGCTGTCAGGAAAGCCACAGTTGTGCGTGCGCCTATGCACCATTTTTACCTAGGGGATTCCCCTATCCCATTGTTGCGTCAAGCAATGCTGTGATACAGAATGCACCCGCTCGGCGCGACAACTAACAATCAGACTGGTAATTTTTAAGAGATATATGTCTAGCACTTCCTATGTGAGAGCACTCGGTTCCGGCGTCATTGCCAGAGTGGATGGCTTGCTTTTTTCGCTCCCCAAAGCCTATCGCGCTGTTGGAGTTCTGCTGTTGCAAGGCTTGCTATTCTTCGCCTATTCGATGTTCGGCCCATGGATTCCGTTGGGCCTGTTCTTTTTATTGAACCTGTATTTCGCCGTCAAATACGTGGACGGGCGATACGCCTATTTCGTGGCGCTCTTCGCTGCCGCCGGCAAGACCTACATCAAAGCCGGCTATTTCCCAGAGGAATCACAATGGTGGCAGGCGCAGTGGCAGTTCGTTTCCAGCCTGTCGATCTACCTGATGTTTTGTTACCTGATGAATATGCAACTGGAAGGGCGCAAACACATCGAAGTGGCGCTGGATAAATTGTCCATATTGAACAAGGCCATCGTGACCAACACGGATTCAGCCATCCTGGTCTTCAAGGATACCGGGGAGTGCATCATCGCCAATGACGCGGCGGCCAGGATTTTCGGCAAGCCCGTGGAACGACTGCGCCAACTTAATTACCAGATCGATCTTGGCTGGCCCAGGAACGGTTTGCACGAGGCTGTGCAAACGACCATGCGCAGCGGCATAGAACTGAAATTCACCACCAAACTCGATAACGCCGTGGGCAGTGCGCTGTGGTGCGTCACTTCCCTGAGCCAGATCGAACATGGGAACACCGCCTATCTCCTGATGGTGCTGACGGACATCACCGCGTACAAGGAAGCCGAAGATGCGATACAGCGCGCCGACAAGGAGACTGCCGTAGCGCTTGCAAGAGCCGGTGTCGCGGAACGCAAACTGCTCAGTATCAGTGAGGAGACGCAGCAACGTATTGGACGGGAGTTACATGACGATCTCGGACAGCATCTGACCGGCGTTGCCTTCCTCTCCGAAGTGCTGTTCCAGAAGCTGAAGGAGGCAAATTCCAAGGAGATGCAACATGCCGCCAAGATCACCGCGCTGGTGAATGAGTCCTTGTCCCGGACCAGGATTTTGGCGCACGGCCTGTATCCAGCCGAACTGGCAGAAAAAGGATTTGTACCGATGATCGAGAAGTTCGCATACCACTTCGGCGGGATACATCAGGTCGAGTGCGAATTCCATTGTCAGCCGGGTTGCCAGATCAACGATACAGATATAGCGATCAACCTGTTTCGACTCACCCAAGAGGCCGCTATCAATGCAGTCAAACATGGCAACGCAAAGCATATCGAAATGCGTCTGTCGCTTTTGCCCGACAATCGGGTATCGCTGGAAATATTGGACGACGGATGTGGCTTCACGCCAGACGCGAGCAAAGACTCCGGTCTGGGGTTGCGCTCCATGCGCTATCGCGCTGAAATCATAGGCGCATCACTGGAAATCTCGTCCGGCCCCACTGGCGGAACCACAGTGGCAGTCTACCTGCCTTTGACTAACGAAGAGCGAAGCGCCGATGCAGAATCCATATAGCCCGGGACACAAAGCCAAAGTGATGCTGGTGGACGATCATGCCATCATCCGCGAGGGTGTGGCGATGCTGATTAATCGCGAAGTGGATATGCAAGTCTGTTGCGAAGCGGCGCACATGGAAGCGGCGATACAGACAAATCGATCCTGCCCGCATGACCTCGCCATCGTGGACATATCGTTAGCCCAAGAGTCCGGCCTGGAGTTGGTACGCCGTTTGATAAACCAGTTTCCGAAGTTGCGCATCCTCGTGCTCTCGATGCACGATGAATCCATCTACGCCGAGCCGGCATTGAAAGCCGGCGCGCACGGCTACCTGATGAAGCAGATAGCAACCGATGTGCTATTGCACGCGATACGGCAAGTGTTGCAAGGGGAGCTTTACGTGAGTGACCAGATGCGGTCACGCATGCTGAAAAAAATGATGGGGGGTACACCAAGCGATTCGCCCGTAAGCGATCTGTCCCCCGCAGAATTGGAAGTGATGCACCTGATCGGTCTGGGCATGGGAACCAGTGAGATCGCGGACAAATTGGCACGCAGTGTGAAGACCATCGAATCACATAAAGCCAACATCAAAAAGAAACTCAATCTCGATAGCGGATCCCAGCTGACTTTATTCGCTATCAATCTGTTCGCTTCACAAGTATGAAAATGATGCACGCTGCTCGGCGAACTCCTTGAGCTGATTTAACTTAGACGCCTTAGTCTCCCTGCATCTGAAATACCGCCTACCCTATCAATCCGCTATACAGGAACGCGGCATAGACGCCGATCAAGCCGTAGCCGACCGTGCGGGGGACTCTGCCCAGCAAGGCTATGGACAGGAAATGTACCAAGCCCGCCCCCAGAATAATAAAAGCGCCCATCTGGAAGAAAGCCGGGACTTGAATGGGATTGAAGAGCGCGAACAGGCCTATGCTCATCGGGATACAGATATGCCCATCACCGACCTGTGAGCTCATCACAATGTCCTGCCTACCGATGCGCGTGTAATACAAAGCGAGGAAGGCATTCGGCACGACCATCAGCAGGCCACTGAACCAGCCCAGCTTGGCGAAGCTCAGATACGGGCTATTGTTGGTCGTGACCCAAGTCACCAGATGATCGACCGAGAAGTAGACGCAGTAGGCACTGGCACCGAGCAGCGCGACATCGATCAGAAGCGACCAGTGGAACGACTTGCTTTTGCGGATGTTGTCCTTGAGCACTTCGAACACGTGCAACACTTGCCAGAACAGGAACAGTCCGACCAGTACCAGTCCATCATAGAAATCGAGCACACCATCTTTGGCCAACGCCCAAAGCGTGCCGATGAACAGGAACAGTGCAATCAGCGTGAACAGCAGATTGAGGCGGTTAATGCGGTGGAATTCCGCTTGCACCTTGCTTTTTGGTTTGGCGCCTCCCTTTTGTAGCAACGCCGTCGAACCGAATATGGCGGCCAGCCCGAGGATCAGCGTCAGGTTAGTGGCATTGTTGACCAGACAGTTCTCGATGACCAAGCCGCCGTTGCTGGCTGCGCTGCTCATCACATAGGCGAAGATCAGATTCGCGAAACCGGAGCAGTAAGGCATGATCAGCGTACCTAGCACGGTGCCTTCGAAACCCTTGCTCTCCATGGCATGCAGACGCCATATCATCACCAGACTCGCCGCCATAAACACGACTAGCAGCATCAAAGGATGGACGAGATAACCCTGTATGTTTTCGACTGTGATATTCACGGCTGACACTAAGAATGGCGAGCCGCGATTCTACCTTGCCTGAAGATAAATCTTGTGAATAGAAGCGTTGAGGAAGCGATCCATAATACCGATCGGGCGGCGGGTGCGCTCCGTGTCCGCTTTAGGTAAACTGTGCGCCTTCTTACAAGGCGAGCCACCATGAAAAACACTCCCACGCTCCGAGCCAATGAGGCAGCAGAACGCATCGTCCGATATTTCCAAGCCAACGGATTCGCCGGCATCTCGGAGGCACTCATCATCCGCATACGCTTGAAATCAGGTTACCGACCCGACATCGAAGCGGCGTTCGAAACCGCGCATGAACAGGAACTCCCGCCCCCGCTACATAAGTATTTTGAAATCACCCCCTTCGGGCATCACTCCGACTTTCGCAGTTTCGCCGAGGCAAAAGCCGCCATCCAGACCGATTTCACCGAAGCCCTGCGCATGGATATCCCCAAAGTGTATTTCGATGACGCGCCCGTCGTGATAGATGATGCCATGGCGACCGGCACCAAATACGATGTGCTGATGAAGATCAGGGACAATGTCGGCGCTTATGCAATCGGCATACTGCTGAACGACCCGGACGCCTCCTTCCTCGAGTATATCGGCACCCATCACGGCGACGACTGGAAGAAGATCATGGGCGATTTCGAAATCACCACCGCCTCCCTGTCGGCCGAGATAAATCTGCTCTGATTGATCCGAGCCAACAAAACCTATCCTCTGACCGCTCAGCAGTTGCTGATAAATCGACGGCATATGCACAGCATGCAGCGTCTACTGAGTGCCATGACCTGCGCTTCATGTATGTGAATTGGATGATCGCACTAGGAATGCGGTCGTTGGCGAGTGGCATGCTGCTCATATCTACCAATCGTCATTCTTATTATTAGCGCTGCAATTTTATCCACGCTGCTTGTGCGATGCGTTTCTCGAACACCACCCGGAGCAATTTGAAAAAATACTTCCTCGCGACACCCTGCAACGGTTACATTTTGTGATGACTGCTAGTAAGCTGACGGCCAGTCAGTTTCATGCGCAAGTCAGTTCCACAAGGAGATCACTTTGCAACCCACCGACACCCGCGATCCGGCCTATTTTCACAAGGTTGTCGATTGCCAATGGGCTTGTCCTGCCCACACTCCCGTCCCCGAATACATACGCCTGATCGGTCAGGGTCGCTACGACGACGCCTATATGATCAATTGGGTGTCGAATGTCTTTCCCGGCATCCTGGGACGCACCTGCGACCGACCGTGTGAACCAGCTTGCCGACGCGGACGCGTCGAAGAGAACAACAACGCCAAACCTGAACCCGTCGCCATCTGCCGGCTGAAACGCGTGGCAGCAGACTTCAAGTCCGATGTCAGCGCACGCATGCCCGAAATCGCAGCAAGCAACGGCAAGCGCATCGCCTGCGTGGGTGCGGGGCCCGCCTCACTCACCGTGGCACGCGACCTTGCGCCGCTGGGTTACGAAGTGACGGTGTTCGATAGCGCCGCCAAAGCAGGCGGCTTCATCCGCACCCAGATTCCGCGCTTCCGTCTGCCCGAGGCAGTGATAGACGAAGAGACCGGCTACATCCTGGACCAAGGCGTGCAGTTCAATAGTGGTCAGCGCGTGGACTCCATGCAAGCCTTGCTGGCGCAAGGATATGACGCAGTGTTCGTGGGCTGCGGCGCGCCGCGCGGACGCAATCTGGAGGTGCCGGGTCGCAAGGAAGCGGCAGAACATATCCATATCGGTATCGACTGGCTGGCCTCGGTGTCCTTTGGTCACATCAGCAGCGTGGGCGAGCGCGTCATCGTATTGGGAGGTGGCAACACCGCGATGGATTGCTGCCGCTCTGCGCGGCGTTTAGGCGGCAAAGAGGTGAAGGTGATCGTGCGTAGCGGCTTCGAGGAGATGAAGGCCTCGCCATGGGAGAAGGAAGACGCGCAGCATGAAGGCATCCCCATCCTGAACTTCCATGTGCCCAAGCGTTTTGAACACAGCAATGGCAAGCTCACCGGCATGACTTTCGATATCGTGCGCGCCGAATATGACACGAAGGGCAAGCGCACACTGGTACCCACAGGTGAACCCGATGTGTTCATCCCCTGCGACGAGGTGCTGGTCGCTGTGGGTCAGGAAAATTCGTTCACCTGGATAGAAGCTGAGTGCGGCATCAGCTTCGACAAGTGGGGCTTGCCGGTGCTCGGTAAGGGCACGTTTCAATCCACCCTGCCGCAAGTGTTCTTCGGTGGTGATGCGGCTTATGGCCCTAAGAATATCATCACAGCCGTGGCCCACGGCCATGAGGCAGCAGTCTCGATAGATCGCCTGCTTAACGGTGAAGACGTGGCACAGCGCCCCGCACCTATGACCAATCTGATGTCGCAGAAGATGGGCATACATGAGTGGAGCTATCACAACGCGGTGTCCAACGACTTGCGCTTCAAAGTGCCTTGGGCTGCGGCGGAAATGGCACTGGCCAACATCAAGGTCGAGGTCGAACTGGGCTTCGATGCCGCCACCGCCTTCAAGGAGGCCAGCCGCTGCCTGAATTGCGACGTGCAGACGGTGTTCAATCGTGGCACTTGTATAGAGTGCGATGCCTGTGTGGACATCTGCCCGATGGACTGCATCACCTTCACCCGCAACGGTGACGAGGCTGAGTTACGCGCGCGCTTGAAAGCGCCCGCCAGCAACGCCGAACAATCTCTGTATGTGTCCGCCGAACTCAAGACCGGTCGCATCATGGCCAAGGATGAGGATGTCTGTTTGCATTGCGGCTTCTGTGCCGAGCGTTGTCCTACCGGCGCTTGGGATATGCAGAAATTCCTACTCAATACCACGCAAGCAGGGCCGCGTTGTCGCGATACTTCAGCCCCTGTACTTGCACCGGAGGCAGCATGAAGCGCATCAACGCCATCAACGATTTCGTCATCAAGTTCGCCAACGTCAACGGCTCAGGCTCGGCTTCGGCCAACGAGTTGTTCGCCAAGGCGGTGATGCGCATGGGTGTGCCGGTCAGCCCGCGCAACATCTTCCCCAGCAATATTCAGGGTATGCCCACCTGGTACGAGGCGCGTGTCTGCGAAAAAGGCTATCACGGCCGACGCGGTGGCGTGGACATGATGGTCGCCATGAACCCGCAGACCTGGGACAGCGATGTGGCCGAGATCGAGCCGGGCGGCTATCTGCTCTACGACTGCACCCGCCCCTTGCCGCCCGACAAGTTCCGCGCCGATGTGCTGACGCTGGGCATACCGTTCACCGAGCTCGCCAACGCCGCTTACACCGATCCGCGCCAGCGCCAGTTGTTCAAGAACATCATCTATGTCGGTGCGCTCTCCGTGCTATTGGATGTGGAGGTCGAGGTGTTCGACAAGCTCTTTGCTGAACAATACAAAGGAAAAGGCAAGGAGCGCCTGCTGGAATCCAATCGTCTGGCGCTGCAACTGGGGCGCGACTACGTCACTCAGCATCTACAAGCGCCACTGGACATACGGGTACGCCGCTCCAACAACGTGGGCGATCAGATCTTCACCGACGGCAACAGCGCAGCCGCGCTGGGACTGGTGTATGGCGGGGCGACGGTGGCCGCCTGGTATCCCATCACCCCCTCGTCTTCCATACCGGAAGCGTTCCAAAAATATTGCGAAAAATTTCGTGTCGACCCCGACAGCGGCCGATGCAACTACGCCATCGTGCAAGCCGAAGACGAACTGGCCTCGATAGGCATGGTGGTGGGTGCGGGCTGGAACGGCGCACGCGCCTTCACCGCGACATCCGGCCCGGGCATCTCGCTGATGACCGAGTTCATCGGGCTGGCCTATTTCGCCGAGATTCCCGTCACCATCATCAACGTGCAACGCGGCGGGCCTTCCACCGGCATGCCCACCCGCACCCAGCAGTCCGATCTGCTGGCCTGTGCCTATGCCTCGCACGGCGATACCAAGCACGTGCTGCTGTTTCCGCAGGACCCGCACGAATGCTTCACCCATGCGGCGGCGGCGCTGGATCTGGCCGACCGTTTACAGACACCCATCTTCATCATGTCGGACTTGGACATCGGCATGAACCAGCGCTTGTGCAAGCCCTTCGTCTGGGATGATGCGCGCCAGTACGATACCGGCAAGGTGATGACCGCCGAAGAACTGGAAGCAGGCAAGGACTTTGGCAGATACAAAGACGTGGATGATGACGGCATCCCCTGGCGCACCCTGCCCGGCACACATCCGAGCAAGGGTGCTTATTTCACACGCGGCACCACCAAAGATTCTTACGCGCGCTATTCCGAACGCGGACCGGACTACATCTACAACATGGAGCGACTGGTAAAGAAATTCCAGACCGCCGCTACGCTGGTGCCGCCACCAAAAATACGCAACGCACCGCTCGCTACCCGCTTGGGCGTGATCTATTACGGCTCGACCAGTCCGGCGATGCCCGAGGCGCTGGACGTGTTGGAAGCGGAAGGTGTGTATCTGGATGGTATGCGTCTGCAAGCCTATCCCTTCCCGCAGAGCGTGCGCGACTTCATCGCCGCCCATGATTGCGTGTTCGTGGTGGAGCAGAACCGCGACGCGCAGATGCGCACCCTGCTCATCGATGAACTGGAAGTAAATTCTTCGCGCTTGGTGAAAGTGCTGCACTACGACGGCACGCCTATCACCGCGCGCTTCATCGCTGCCGCGATTCGCGCCAGCCTGCCTGTCTTGAGGGAGACCGTATGACCTATCTCGCCAAACCCAAGCTGCACCATCCCACTCTGCAAACTAACAAGGTGGGCTACACCCGCCGAGATTACGAAGGCCCAGTGTCCACGCTGTGCGCCGGCTGTGGCCACGACTCCATCTCCGCCGCCATCATCCAGGCCTGCTGGGAATTGGACATCGAACCACATCGCGTGGCCAAGCTCTCTGGTATAGGTTGCAGTTCCAAGACACCCACTTATTTCCTCGGCGCATCGCACGGCTTCAACACCGTGCACGGACGTATGCCCTCGGTGCTGACCGGTGCCAATCTGGCTAATCGCGACCTGCTCTATCTGGGCGTGTCAGGCGATGGTGACTCGGCCTCCATAGGCCTAGGTCAGTTCGCCAACGCCATGCGGCGCGGCGTGAACATGGCTTACATCGTCGAGAACAACGGCGTGTACGGTCTGACCAAGGGGCAGTTCTCGGCCACCGCCGACCGCGGTTCCAAGAGCAAGAAGGGCGTGATCAACACCGACAATCCCATCGATCTGGTTGGCATCGCCCTGCAGCTCGGTGCCACTTACGTGGCGCGCAGCTTTTCGGGTGACAAGGCGCAGCTAGTACCGCTGATCAAAGGCGCACTGGCGCACGGCGGCGCTGCCTTCATCGATGTCATCAGTCCCTGTGTCACCTTCAACAATCACAGCGGCAGCACCAAGAGCTACGAGCATATCCGCCAGAACAACGAGGCGGTGAGCGTCATTGATTTCTACACACCGGGCCACGAGATCACCGCCGAATATGCGCCCGGCACCGTGATCGATGTGGAACAGCATGACGGCTCGACACTGCGTCTGCGCAAACTGCACGAGGACTACGACCCCACCGACCGCTACGCCGCGATGAGTTATATGCATGCCCATGCGGCACGCGGCGAAGTCGTGACCGGCCTGCTCTATGTAGACGCCTTGCCTACCGATCTGCACACCGCGCTCAACACCAGCGGGCAACCGCTCAACACCTTAGGTGTGGCGCAACTTTGTCCCGGCGCGCAGGCGCTGGAAAGGATCAACGCAGCGCTACGCTAGCACCCACTTGAGGAGATAAAGCCATGAATGAACGTACCGTCTACCAATCCATATCACAGCGCCACGTGCTCAGCGTGCCGCCCACCGCCACCGCCTACAACGCGGCCTGCGTGATGGCCGGCGCCAACTGCGGCAGCGTACTCGTCATCGAGGGCAGCACCCTGTTGGGTATCGTCACCGAGCGCGACCTGATGGTCCGTGTGCTGGCCAAGGCGGTCGATCCTGCCATTACCGCCGTGGCCGACATCATGACGCGCAATCCGCATTGCGTAACCCCGGACACCAAGGTGGCCGATGCGGTGCTGCTTATGATAGAGCGTGGCTTTCGCCATCTGCCCATCGTAGGCAATGGCAATAAGATCATGGGGGTGTTCTCGTCACGCGACGCGATGCCACAGGAGATGCAGGCGGCGGAAAGTCTGGCGAAGTTCAACGACAATCTGAATGACGCGCTAGGCTGAAGCTATACGCTAGTGGTGCGTTCGAGGTCGCGAGGCGCGACCTCGAAACGCATGATGCGGTAGAAGCCTGCGAAGCAATGTTCCTCCACGAACTCATCCTCCATGTGCTTAGCCTGTGCAACAAAGGCCGCATTCAGATAACCCTGCACATCCTCCTGCCAAAATCCCGGCAGGAAAGGCTCCAGATGCCCCAGCACCCAACGGAACGGCAGCAAGCGATACAGCGGATGATGACGCGGTGTGTGGGCATATTCGGTGATAAGCAGCGAACCTCCAGGACGCAACACCCGCGCAATCTCGGCATAGGTATGTTGCCGCGCCTCGGCTGGCATCTCATGGAACAGAAAGAACACGATGACCTGATCGAAACTATCGTTCGCATAGCCCAAACATTCAGCGTTCATGCGCGTCAGCTGACATCGCTCCCCGTAGGACACCGTCTTGCTGCGCGCCAAGCGTAGCTGCCCGTTGGCGATATCGCACAGATGCACTTCACAGTCGGTACTGGATAACAAAGCAGGCGTGAGTTTGCCGTATACACAGGTCAGTTGCAGGATGCGCGCACCGGGCCGGGTCTCGACGCGCGCCAGCGTGTTGCGCAGCAGGCGGTCATACTGGCCGAACAGGATAGCGTTGATGATGGGTTGATGATCGAAGAACCAGATGCCCCAGTCCCACAGATAGGCCCACCAGTAATAGCGCGCCAGATAGTCGGGCACACCGTCGAGGAATTTTTTGTAGAGAGCCATTTCGTCCGAGCATTAATTCAAATGCGACCATTTTAAATCACTGCCGACATTCTGTTCCAAGTCGCGCCATTCACAAACCATCTTCGACTAACCTCTTCAGGTTAAACACACCTGGGTATCTCTGCTCATCAGACGTGCCGGTTAGGCAGGGTAACGCGACATCAGAAACAACAAGGCCCGTACTGGACGGGCCTTGTTGTTTCTGAACAGTGATAACGGCGCGATTAGACGTTGAACAGGAAGTTCAGTACATCGCCGTCTTGCACCACGTATTCCTTGCCTTCCACGCGCAGCTTGCCCTTCTCCTTGGCACCGGCCTCCCCGCCGCAGGCGATGTAGTCCGCGTAGGAGATGGTCTGTGCACGGATGAAACCACGCTCGAAATCGGTGTGGATCACACCTGCTGCCTGAGGTGCGGTGTCGCCTTTATGGATGGTCCAGGCGCGCACTTCTTTTACGCCAGCGGTGAAGTAGGTCTGCAGACCCAGCAATTCGTAACCGGTGCGGATCAGCTTGTTCAGACCGGGCTCATCCAGCCCTAGGTCGGCGAGGAATTCCATCTTGTCGGCGTCGTCCAGATCGGCCAGCTCTGCTTCGATCTTGGCGCACAAAACAACCACCGGCGCGCCTTCCTTGGCGGCATGTTCGCGCAGACGATCCAGATGCGGGTTATTCGAGAAGCCGTCTTCCATCACGTTGCCCACATACATCGCAGGCTTGATGGTGAGCAGGCACAAGGGCTTGAGCAAGAATATCTCTTCGGCGCTCATATTCAGCGTGCGCGCAGGCTTGCCTTCGTTTAGGTGCGGCAGCAATTTTTCCAGGATCGCCACCAGCTTGAGCGCGTCCTTGTCGCCGGAACGCGCCTTCTTGGTGTCGCGATGCAGGGTACGCTCCACCACCGCCATATCGGCCAGTGCGAGTTCGGTGATGATGGTCTCGATGTCGGCGATAGGGTCGACCTTGTTGGCGACGTGGATCACGTTCTCATCGTCGAAACAGCGCACCACGTTCACGATAGCATCGGTCTCGCGAATGTTGGCGAGGAACTGGTTACCCAGCCCTTCTCCCTTGGAAGCACCCGCCACCAGACCGGCGATATCGACGAATTCGACAATGGCCGGTTGCATGCGGATAGGTTTGACGATCTTGGCCAATGCATCCATGCGCGCATCGGGCACTTCGACGATGCCGGTGTTCGGCTCGATAGTGCAGAACGGGATAGTTCTCCGCCGCGATGCCCGCCTTGGTCAGGGCGTTGAACAGAGTAGATTTACCCACGTTGGGCAGACCGACGATACCGCATTTCAAACTCATGGTTAAGTCCTTGCTTTAAAACAGGTTGCCACACAAAAAAGATTGCCTTGGCAATCCAGTGTTCGTCTAAATATTTGGTAGTCAGGCGAGTGTGCGAGGATGAACAAACGGTACGAATACATAGCGCTTCTCAACGATTTTGTACCAGGTTTGTCCAAGTTTATGCGGCGATTATAACACTCTCAGATGCCCTACTCCAAAGGCTTACCCCCGAGCATGGGCATTGCCAATATTGCGAACTGCAAGTTACTGCTGTGGGAAGGACTAAATTTTCTGTTTGATTGCGAGTACAGCCTGGTTTCGCAAGGTGCGCAAAAGTGAAAGTTGCTGTTGTGAAACTTTGAGCGTATTGGGTTCCAACATATCCGCGTAAAACAAACCGATTGCCTTGTCCTTTACCATGATGGGCAATAGCATGAAACAAGGTGCATTGATAGCGCTCCGGTACCAGACCGGGATTTTGTTGGCAATGTTCGGTGCATGAATATCCTCCATTGCAATATCCAAACCCTTTTCAACAGAAAGATGAAATACATCCGGGGTGGGGGTTAGAGGAAAACGGAACAACGGGATGACCGCCAACACATCTTCGCCGAATCCGAATTTGGCAACCATAGCATTGTGTTTGTTGTCTCGGATCAGAATGATGGCACGATTGAATCCCATGCCGCGATAGATCGTCTCCAATATCATCTGCAAAACATCATTGAGATTGTAGTCACTGATCAGAGAAGAGGTCACATCTTGTATACCTGCGCCGAGTATCGCGTCCGTATCAAGTGCCGGAGCAACGCCACTCTGAGGCTCCACGACCTGATCAAGGCTGATTATATTGTCCTGGCCGACGACAAGGTCACTACGTCCTTGCGGCTTCCCTGCCTCCGTATGTCCGCACCATTTACTCACTTTGGCTATCAACGGGCTTTTAATGGATCCCAAACCAAGCATTCCTGATCGACTCGCCAATTCATTCAGCCCTTCATCGAGCGCGCTGGACAGTTTTCGCTCGGATATATCAATCGCGCTTCCGTAACGCCTGACCAGCTTTCCAAGCGACTGATTTTTATTCACTACCGAGCCGGAAGCCGCTACTTCGCAAAGCTCATGGGCAAGATTGACCGTTACGGTAAGTTCATCCAGATCACCCTTCGCAGGACGTATCTTTTCGTCGCTCAGCTTGCGCATTCCGGCAAGCAAACGCGGTGGAAAATGCCAACTACGCGCTACACCCAGCCCCAGTTCCGAATAGGAAATGCCTAGCACTTTTCTTGCGGCATGCTCCTCACTGAGACCCTGCTCTATCAAGCGCGAAACTTCCTGACTCTCATCAAACAAATAAAACACACCCAGCATCCGACCAAGATTGTAGAACATGGAGCAGACCATCACCTCCTCCACATCGCGGATGTTATTTTCGGTGGACAGTTTTGCCGCCACAACACCTGAGAAAATCGCCTGTATGACTTCATCCTTGAGCTGGATCGCTTGCGTTTTGTTTTGCAGGAATTCCAGCAGAATGAGTGTCATTGCGATATTACGTACCGTTTCGAAACCTAGAATCACTACAGCCTTGGAGACTGTGTTGATTGTTCCGCCAAACTGCCCATAAGAGGCCGTATTGACCAGTTTCAGCAGTTTGTTGGAAAGCGCAAAATCCTGCAGGATGGTGCGCGCCAACTTGTTACTACTTTCCGACTCGGAAGATACGATTTGGTTAATCTCGGAAATGATGCTGGAGAGTGCTGGAAAGTCACTCTTGCTGCGCATGCGACGAATCAAAAATTCCAGCGTGCTATGAGTGCCGTTGTTAGCGACGTCAATTTCTCTCGACTTCCCAAGATAATCCTGCAGTGCATCTTTCATAACCGACATGCTGGAATATCGTTCATCTGGATTTTTTGCCACGGCCTTCAGAATGATCAACTCCAATTTTTCGTCGACCCCCTCGTTGAGGGTAGATGGTGCGGATATTTTTTCATTCGCCGCTCGATTCAAGACTTCGAATACATCATCTCCACTCACCGCAAATTTTCCGGTCACCATCTCATATAACACCGTGCCAACAGCATAAATATCCGACGGGGCATCGGCTGGTTTCCCAGCAATTACTTCTGGTGCCATATAGCGAGGCGTACCATTGAACGGAGAGTCTTGCAACGGCTCCCCTTTCTGGGTGACTCTCGCCAGTCCAAAATCCATCACCATCGCTACACCGTCACTGGAAATCATAATGTTGGCGGGTTTTACATCAAGATGTAAAACCCCTTGCTCATGTGCATAGGCGAGACCATCCAGCACGCCGCAAGCAATCTCAGCTGATCGTACCAAAGGTAATGATTTTTTTTGCTTTAATATCTGCGCAAGGGTGAGCCCCTCTATGTATGCATAAACCAGAAACGGAGAGCCTTCGTGCTCTCCGCTGTCATACAGTGAGACGATATTTGGATGCTGTAGCCTGCTGACGATGTGCGACTCATGCGTCAAACGTTCAGTATCGTGTGTGGAATTGCGCCAAATCTTAATGGCGACTTGGCGATTGAGTTGCGTGTCATGAGCCAGATAGACGACGCCATGCCCTCCTTTGCCGAGTTCACTCAAGACCTCAAAGCGACCAATTTTTTGTCCGGTCATGTTTGTCATAATCAAATGTAGCTTCTAGCCAAGTCTTATAGGCTGACAAAATTAATATGCGCTCATACGTCAAACGCGCCAAATTCCACAAACAGTAACACTGACTACTAAGAGCGCAATGTACTGATACTGAATGCGTACCTATGCTCCATTAAAGTTAACTGGGTATATAAATTTTTCGAGTGACTGGCGGCGGCATTACGCCATCGCATGGTCTCCCATGCAAGATATATCAGAGACAATGAATAGAGAGGAAAACAATATCCAGATTGGCGAATCGGATGCTCGTGTGACGAGGCTCTGCTAACGGCTGGGTCGCTTGGCGTGACTGCTATTCGTGACTAGATGACCGCGATATGAGCGTCTATCTAAGACAGTTGAGGGAGGTATAAACGCACTGGATCATGTCCTCACGCGCTATGTAATCTCAACATCGCCGCTTCGGTTTTGCCTTCTATGACCAGATGCGCGACGTGTTGCGCCTTGTCCAGCGCGGCATCAATCAGCTCGCGTTCCTCGCGGCGCGGGTTATTCAACACGAAGTTGCTGACTTCCGCGCGGTCACCGGGATGGCCGATACCAATACGCAGACGCCAGAAATCTTTGGTGCCCAGATGCGCAATGATATCCTTCAGCCCGTTGTGCCCGCCATGGCCGCCGCCCATCTTGAGGCGCGCCACACCGGGTGACAGATCCAGCTCGTCATGCACCACCAATATCTCGGCCGGGGTGATTTTGTAGAACTGCGCCAGCGCCCCTACTGCACGACCACTCACGTTCATGAAAGTCTGCGGTTTGAGCAGCCACAATTCGTGACCGTGCAAGGAGCCACGCGCCGTCAAACCGTGGAACTTGGATTCCGCATTAAAACTTAACTTATGCGCGCGCGCCAACTCATCCACCCACCAGAAACCGACGTTGTGGCGGGTGTCCTCATATTCTCGTCCGGGATTGCCCAGACCCACTATCAAACGTATCGCACTCATAGCGCTTAAACGAAAAAACCCGCCATGCTCATTTCAGCACTGGCGGGTTTGTTTCGTTTTACTTATTATTTCTTGGCGGCTGGAGCAGCAGCGGGTGCAGCCGCAGCGGGTGCGGCTTCTGCTACTTCTGCAGCGGCTTCAACTGCACCGCGTGGCACTTGCACCGTAGCGACTGCGTCGTTCGCGTGGTGGTGACCAGCGATCTCTACACCCTTAGGCAGCTTAACGTCAGACACGTGAACGGTATGCCCCAGAGTCATACCAGCCAGATCGACCTCAATGAAAGTAGGCAGATCTTTAGGCAGGCAAGAAACCTCCAGTTCATTCAGCACGTGGCTGATCTTACCGCCAGCCTTGACGCCAGGAGCAACGTCGGCATTCAGGAAGTGCAAAGGCACTTTGATGTGTAACTTCTTGGCCAGATCGACACGTTGAAAATCGACGTGCATGACTTGTTGGCGGAACGGGTGCATTACGAACGCGCGCAACATCACTGGCTCTTTCTTACCCGCGATATCCAAAGACAGGACAGAGGCGTGGAATTCCTCAGAACGCAGCTTGTGATAGATCTCGTTGTGATCGATGTCGATCGAAATGGCATCACCTGCGCCATACACCACACCTGGCACGCGGCCGGTGTGACGCAGACGGCGGCTCGCACCCGTACCTTGCGTATTACGAATTGTTGCGTTGATTGCGATAGTCATTTACTTCTCCAAAAATAGTACCGCCCGCGACCAGACGATACAAAAAAACGACAACCGTTAAGGTTGCCGCAAAAAACTTATTCTGCGAACAGCGAGCTAACCGACTCTTCGCTGTTGATGCGCCGTATGGTCTCTGCCAGCAATTCCGCGGTACTCAACTGACGTATCTTTTTGCATCTGGCTGCCGCTTCGCTCAACGGGATGGTGTCGGTGACGACCAACTCATCCAGCGCGGACTTTTCGATGCGCTCTATCGCCAGGCCTGACAACACCGGATGGGTACAGTACGCCAATACCCGCGACGCTCCGCGATCCTTCAAAGCGTTGGCCGCTTCGCACAAAGTGTTGGCGGTATCCACCATGTCATCCATGATGATGCAAGTACGGCCGACCACGTCACCGATGATATTCATTACCTTGGCCACGTTAGGCTTGGGGCGGCGCTTGTCGATGATGGCCAGATCGGCGTCCAGCTGTTTCGCCAGAGCACGGGCGCGCACCACACCCCCCACGTCGGGTGACACCACGATCAGGTTGGGGTAGTCACGCTTCCATACATCGGACAGCAGAATCGGACTGGCATAGATGTTATCGACCGGGATATCGAAGAAACCCTGAATCTGATCCGAGTGCAGATCCATGGTCAACAAACGATCTATCCCCGCGCCGGTCAGCATGTCGGCCACCACTTTCGCGGTGATCGCGACACGCGCCGAGCGTGGGCGACGATCTTGGCGTGCGTAGCCAAAATATGGCATCGCGGCGGTGATACGTGCAGCCGAGGAGCGCTTGAGCGCATCCACCATGACCATGACCTCCATCAGGCTGTCATTGGTTGGAGCACAGGTCGATTGCAGTATGAACACATCCTTGCCGCGCACGTGCTCCAGCAATTCCACCATTATTTCGCCATCAGAGAAGCGCCCTACATTGGCACGACCCAAAGGAATATGAAGATGCTGGGTGACCGCTTCAGCGAGCTTAGGATTGGCATTGCCGGTAAATACCATCAAGCTGTCGTTGGCCACGTGTGTTCCCTTTTTCTAAACCATTGCGGGCACACGCCCAAGAATTTTGGTCTCTGACACTCTCTTAAGAAGAGCTTGGACCGGTACTGCGTATTTGGCTGAGGAGGTAGGGATCGAACCTACGAATGACGGGATCAAAACCCGTTGCCTTACCACTTGGCGACTCCCCAATTCACACCCAATGTTGCAACGGATGTGCTACTAAACCTTGCGTGCAAACTCCACGCACATGATGCTGTTCCTGCAACTCCCGCAACGCGTGCTGCGCGGCTGACCGTGTGACGAATTCGGCGAACACACAAGCACCCGAACCGGTCATCGCCGCCGCGCCATATTGGCCTAACCAAGCGATATAACGCGCCACTTCAGGATAGAGCTTGCATACCACTGCTTGCAGGTCGTTGCGAAGTTGCGATCCCGACTGATCGGCAGCGTGTTTCGTCTGCCCTATCGAGAGGGCGCGCATTGTGATGGAAACCGAATCGCGTGTCAATTCACTATGCGTAAATATTTTTGCGGTAGGCACATGCACCGGCGGGAACAACACCACATACCAGGTCGCAGGCAAAGGAAAAGCCTGCAAGCGCTCGCCCACCCCTTCGGCAAAGGCACTTTCGCCGAACACGAACACCGGTACATCCGCTCCCAGACGCAAGCCCAGCTCCATCAATTTTTCGCGCGACAAGCCCAATGACCACAAGCGATTCAAGGCCAGTAAGGTGGTGGCGGCATCGGAACTGCCGCCCCCCAAGCCGCCCCCCATGGGGATGCATTTGTCCAGCCCGATGTCCACGCCCAGCGAGCAACCCGTCTCACTCTGCAACAGACGCGCAGCACGCACGCACAGATCTTGATCCTCATCCACGCCCTCCACCGCATTGGTGCGCCGCACCACACCATCCGCACGCAGATCGAAATGCAAGGTGTCGTGCAGATCGATGAAGCGGAACAGGGTCTGCAACAGGTGATAGCCATCCGCGCGTCGTCCTGTGACACGCAGGAATAGATTCAGTTTGGCGGGTGCCGGGCAGCTTAGTCGGGTGAACTTCATTTGGGATCGAATTCCCATTCATCTATCAACAGCGTCACTTCCAAGTCGTCGTGACTGAGCGTGATACGAGTGGGCAGACTATCGGCCTGCTCATCCGCATAACGCAGATAACGCACCTCCCAGCCCGCCTGACGCAACACCGCGAGTCGCCCTTGCTTGTCACGCTCCATTTGCGCCGGACTCGCCGCATCGGCCGCCCCCAGCAGCCAGTGATGCAACACGGGCAAGGGCAAGCCCCAGCCGAGCACCTGTTGCATCAGCGCCTCGACGTCCCCGGCCTGATAAAGCTTGCCGTTCTGTTCCAGCGTGGCCGACTGTGCATCACTGGTCACACGGGCTGCGGTGATGCCCAGCGGGCCTTGCAACAACAACTCATCGCGCTGTGACTGATGCTGCCAACGCAAGCCTCCCGAGTGACGCCGATCCTGATGGCGCACCGCCAAACGACCGTTCAGATTAAACGGCGCGGATTCGCGAACTGAGGCAGGCGAGGATACTTTGATAGGCGACACCGAACTGCATGCGCTCAACATCAGGAGCATGATAGACAGCAGCGCACGCATGTTCAGGGATTGAGTCTTTTGATAACGCTTTGCAATGGCTCGCTATCCGGATGTGCCTTCAGACTCTCCAGCAGCAACCGCTTGGCTTCGTCCTTGTCGCCGTGCACCCACAACACTTCGCCCAGATGCGCCGCGATCTCCGGATCGGGGTTGCCCGCAAAGGCGCGGCGCAACATCTTCACGCTCTCATCCAGCTTGCCGCTGCGGTAATAGCCCCATCCCACGCTATCCATGATGGCGCTATCGTCAGGTGCGAGTTGCAGCGCCTTCTCGACCAGCTCCACACCTTCGGCGGTGCGCACGTTGCGCTCCAACAAGCTGTAGCCCAGCGCGTTGTAGGCGTTCGCATCCTGCGGGTTGAGTTGCATCAGCTTGCGCAGGTACTGTTCGGCAACATCATACTTTCCGGTCTTGTCGGCCATCATTGCCGCTTCATATAACAACACCTGATGATTGGGCAGTTTGGCCAAGGCCTGCTGCAACATATCAAACGCATCACCATAGCGCTTCGCATCGCGCAACAGCTGCGCATCGATCAACGCGATCTGGGCGCGTTGTTCGTTATTGCCTGCCGGATAATCGTGCAAGATTTGTCTGCCTTCTTCCAGCTTGCCTTGCCGGCTCAACAGGAAGGCCAGTCGCATCTTGGACGCGAACTCATGTTCACCCGCCTGCACCTCACGATAGTGGGCGATAGCTTCATCGTCCTGCTTCTTGGCCTCACCCAATTGGCCGAGGTAATACTGCACCGTATCCTTATCCTTCTTGCCTTTTTCCAGCGACTGCTTGAGCTGAGTCTCGGCCCCCTGCAGATCCTGCATTTGCAAGGAGATCAGCGCGATGGCGAAAGCCAGATCGGGATTGTCCGGATTGAGGTCGGAGATACGCCGAAACTCCTCGCGTGCTGCCGGGTATTGCTGTTGTTCGACCAAGGCGCGTGCATATTGCAGACGCAGTTCATGCGCTTCCGGATTGCGCTTCAGATAATCCTGCAACACCTGTAAACCCTGCTGTGGCGCGGTATTTTGCAACAACTCCGCTTGCAGACTGACCGCCCGCACCCACTCGGGACGCAGCTCACGTGCCTGCTTCACCTCGCCCAGGGCGAGCGCGTTGTCGCCGCTGGCTTGCGCCAGCTTGGCGACTGCCCAATGCGATTCCGCGACCTTGGGATACGGTGCGGCCAGTTCGCGCATCATGTTCAGCGCGGCAGCTCTGTCCGGATAAGTGATCAACAACTGTTCTATCTGCAGGAAAGTATGCTTGGCATTGCCGCCATCATTTTGCAACACCTTGGCGAACTCGACCTGCGCCTGTGCAAGATTGCCGCCGCGCAACTGTATCGAGGCCAGCATACGTGTGGGCAGGCTTGCACCCGGCTCCAGTTCCTGCCACAACTTGAAGGCGGTTACCGACTTCGCCATGTCACCCGACTCGAAGGCCAATTGTGCCGCGCGCTTGGCCAGTCGCGGGTCACGCGTCTTGGTGGCGAGATCCAGACTGCCTTCCACCGCCAACTGTTTGTATCCGCGCTGATTAGCCACTTCCGCGAGCAGGTACTCGTACAACATATCATCGGTCAGCTCCAGCTTGGGTAACACCAAGGGCGCGACCTGCACGGGAGCGACGGTTTGCGACGAGTCTGCTTCATCGTTCTGTTCTGTGCCGCCACTTTGTTCTGCGGTCGCAAGCGGGGCCGACGTAGCCGATCCGGCGTTTTGTGGTAGCTGCGCGCAGGCGGTAAGCAATAAACTGGCGGCGATTAGATATTTCACTGAGCTCATAACAGGGATGCTTTTGATACGGGCGCACATATTAGGTTATATTTAGCGGACTCCACAACCACGAGCACCACACTTTGCCTAACGCTACTCCCGCTCTCACACTTTCCGCCCGGCAACTCAAGCGCAGTTTCGGCAACCAAACTGTCATCCACGATGTCTCCCTGCAGTTGAAACGCGGCGAAGTGTTGGGCCTGCTCGGCCACAACGGCGCGGGCAAGAGCACCACCATGCAGATGCTCACCGGCTGCCTGACACCGGATAGCGGCACGATAGAAGTGTGTGGCATCGACCTGTTACGTCATCCCACGCACGCCAAGGCACACATCGGCTATCTGCCCGAAACACCGCCGCTTTACAAAGAGATGACGGTAGGCGATTACCTGACATTCGTAGCAAGACTGCATGGCCTGAATGCAGAGACAGTCCCCGCCGCACTCGATCTGGCCTTGCAACGCTGCGGCCTGAACGACAAGCGCAACAAACTGATCAGCACACTATCCAAGGGTTACCAGCAGCGGGTCGGCATCGCGCAAGCCATTATCCACCAGCCTGCCGTGGTCATCCTGGACGAACCCACCGTCGGTCTCGACCCGACCCAGATACGCGAGATACGCACCCTGATACGCGAGCTGGGCAACCAGCACAGCGTGATCCTGTCCACGCATCTATTGAGCGAAGTGGAAAGCATCTGCGACCGCGTCGAAATCATGCAACACGGCAGACTCATCTACGGCGATACCAGCGCGCGCATGCAGCGCTATGGCCAGATCTCCGGCTTCACCATCAGTCTGCGCAACCCGCCCGCGTTGAGCGCCCTGCAAGGCATGCTAGGCGTGACTCGAGTCGAGCAGGTGAACGCCCACGAGTTCCGTGTCTTGCACAGCGTGGATCAGAATCCCAGCGCGGAACTGCTGACGCTGGCGGCACAACATGATTGGCAACTGGTGCAACTCACCCCGTTGCAGACCCGGCTGGAAGATGTGTTCGTCAAGATCACCGATGCACAGACCAGTAACGAGGAGGGAACGAAATGATCAAGCTACTCGCTCTGCGCGAACTGCGCTCGCTGTTCTCCACCCCGTCGACCTGGTTCATCCTTGCGGCTCTGCAATTCATCTTCGCCTGGTTCTTTCTGGCGCGACTGGATGCCTATCTGGAGCTGCAACCGCAACTCGCGCAGATCGCCAATGCACCCGGTGCGACGGCCAGCATCGCCGCGCCGGTATTCAACGTCATCGCGCTGTTGCTGATGATGCTGATACCGATGTTCACCATGCGCTCCATTGCCGAGGAACGTCGCAACCAGACCCTGACACTGCTGCTCTCCTCACCGCTATCCAGCGCGCAGATCGTGCTGGGAAAATTCGCCGGCCTGATGCTGTTCCTGATGGTGTTGATGGCGAGCACACCGCTGATGCTCTACACCCTGCAACTGGGCACCCCGCTGGACCACGGCCTGCTGTGGAGCAATGTGCTGGGGCTGCTGTTGCTGAGTGCCTGCTATGCATCCCTAGGACTGTATGTCTCCTCGCTCACCAACCAACCCATCATCGCTGCCATAGGCGCGCTGGCGGTGCTGGTGGGCTTATGGCTGGCCGACATCAGCAGCAGCGCGCCCGACTCGCCCTGGCATCTGGTCTCACCGCTCTATCATTTCCAGAACTTCAACTTCGGTCTGCTGGACAGTGGCGACGCCGTCTACTTCATCTCGTTCAGCAGCGCGTTCCTGCTGCTTGCGATGCGCCGCCTGAACAACAACCGCGTGTACGGATAAAGCCATGCTGAAAAATATCCTCAACAACCAGGCGTTGCGCAACACACTGTTCGTGTTGCTGCTCATGAGTGTGGCCGGCGGCCTGAGCTATCTGGCCACACATCACCCTGTCCAGCGCGACATGACTTACGCGGCCAGCAATAGCCTCACCGAACCCAGCATCGCTCTGCTTGCCGAACTCAAAGAGCCAATCAGCATCACGGTCTACGCCACCGAGCAGGACGCGCGTCTAGGCGACATCCGCAAGATTATCCGCGAGTTCGTCTCTCTGTATCAGCGTTACAAGCCGGACATCAAACTGACCTTCATCGATCCCGAAAAGGAATCGCAGTTAGCGCGTGACGCGGGGATACAACTGAACGGCGAGATGGTAGTCGAATATGCCGGCCGCTCGGAACACATCACCCTCATCAACGAGCAGCAACTGTCCAGCACCCTGCTGCGTATGGCGCACAGCAAGTCCGAGACTGTGATGTATCTGAGCGGACACGGCGAACGAAAACTGGACGGCATCGCCAATTTCGATATGGGTAATCCATTCGGCAGCAAACTGAAACAGAACGGTTACCACATCGCCGCACTGAATCTGGTGATAGCTCAGGAAGTGCCCTCCAACGTCAGCACTTTGGTCATCACCCAGCCTCAGGTCGATATGCTGCCCGGCGAGGTGGACAAGCTGCTGCGCTATGTAGACAAGGGTGGCAACCTGCTCTGGCTCATCGATGCCGAGCCTCTGCATGGGCTGGAGCGTCTGGCCGAGAAGCTGGATCTGGTGCTGCCGCCCGGTGTCGTGCTCGATCCTGCCGCCAACGAGATGCGTGCGCCCGCCAACTGGGCCATAGGTGCGGGTTACACGCCGCATGTCATCACGCGCAACTTTAACCTCATCACCGCCTTCCCCAGTGCGCGCCCACTCACTTGGAATGAAAGCTCGGATTGGCAACGGCATACGCTGGTCGAAGTGGCGGCACGCGGCTGGGTAAGTCGCAGCGGCAAAGCCAAGTTCGACAAGGCACATGACACGCGCGGCCCGGTCATCATCGCCACCGCCTTGCAGCGCAACATCGATGACCGCGAGCAGCGCATCGTGGTGGTCGGCAACGGCGCCTTCCTGTCCAACAGCTACGCGGGTAACGGTGGCAACGTGGACTTGGGCGTGAGCATGGTGAACTGGCTCGCGGGCGATGAGAAACTCATCACCCTGCAACCGCGCAGCGCCAAGGATGCCACCGTGAACTTGAGCAAGACCCAGCTCGGCATCATCGGCCTGGCCTACCTGATCGCGTTGCCCTTGCTGTTAGCGGGATGGGGTGCATGGTTATGGTGGAAGCGCCGCCGTGCCTGAACTCCCGGAAGTCGAGACCACGCGTAGCGGCCTAACGCCACATGTGGTCGGCGCGACCATCGTCGATGTGGTGGTGCGCAACCGTAATCTGCGCTGGCCCATCCCCGAGCTGCCCGTACGCGGTCGCACCATACTAGGCCTGACACGGCGCGCCAAATACCTGCTGATGGACTGCGGCAACGGCACACTCATCCTGCATCTGGGCATGTCGGGCAGTCTGCGCATCCTGCCCGTAGGCACCCCTGCAACCCTACCCGCACGGGGCATGTCCGGGGTGTCCCCGCAGCTGCGCTGCGACCCTCCCGCCACACATGATCACTTCGATTTGATACTCGACAACGGCAAGCTGATGCGCCTGCGCGACCCGCGCCGTTTCGGCGCCGTACTTTGGCATACTGGCGACATCCATACACATCCATTGCTGGCATCACTCGGCCCGGAACCGCTGGAAGAAGGATTCGATGCGCGCTATCTGCATCAAGCACTGCGGGGTCGCAGCGTCAGTATCAAGCAGGCTCTGATGGACAACCATATCGTGGTGGGCGTCGGCAACATCTACGCCAACGAATCGCTGTTCCGCAGTGGCATCAAACCGCAACTTGCGGCAGGTAAAGTCAGCCTGCCGCGTTGCGCAAGACTGGTCACCGAGATACGCGCCACGCTGGCCGCCGCCATCGCCAAAGGCGGCAGCACGCTGCGCGACTTCGTGCACAGCGACGGCAGCAGCGGCTATTTCCAGCAGGAGTATTTCGCCTATGGTCGCGCCCATGAACCTTGCCGCATCTGCGGCACTCCTATCAAACAGATCAAACAAGGGCAGCGCTCGAGTTTTTATTGTGGAGTATGTCAAAAATGAAGAATCACGCTATCGCAATCGGTCTACTACTGGCGTCTGGCTGCGCGATGGCGGCTCAGGCGGAACACTTGCCGCGTCCTGATCATGTTGTCGTGGTGATAGAAGAGAATCGCGGCTACTCGCAGATACTGAACATGGAGCATGCTGCTTCCACCATCAATACGCTCGCCCAGCGCGGCATGCTGTTCACCCAGTCTTATGGTGTGACGCATCCCAGCCAGCCTAACTATCTGGCCTTGTTCTCCGGCTCGACTCAGGACGTGACCAGCAATGTCTGCGGTTACAGCTTCAGTAGCGACACTCTGGCAAGTGCCTTGCTGGACAGGGGCTTGAGCTTTGCCAGTTATGCCGAGGATCTGCCGGTAGCCGGTAGTCTGGAATGCATGGCAGGCAGCTATCAGCGCAAACACAATCCGGTCTCGAACTGGCAAGGTACACGTCTGCCCGCCTCGATGAATCTGCGCTTTGCTGACTTTCCACAGGATTTTTCCAAGCTACCCCGCGTGGCGTTCGTCATTCCCAATCAGGACAACGACATGCATGATGGCAGCTTCGAGTCCGCCGATGCCTGGCTCAAGACCCATATCACGCCTTATGTGGATTGGGCCTTCAAGCACAACAGCTTGTTGATACTCACCTGGGACGAGGACAACGGACGCGAGGATAATCGGGTGGTGACCCTGCTGGTCGGGCCTATGGTGAAGCAAGGCTCGAGCGAGCAACGCATCGACCACTACAGCGTGTTACGTACCCTACTGGACTTTTATAAACTGCCCGCTGTGGGCGCGAGCCGCGAGGCGCAGCCGATACGGAACATCTGGAAGAAAACGCTAACCACTCACTGATTTTCAGGCGCAAAAAACGCCACCCAAGTGACTTGGAGTGGCGTTTTTTGCGTGGTGAACCTAACGTTTAGCCGCCATCAATTTCTCATACTTGACTTGCAACTGCTCTTCGGTCTCTGGATTGCTGATATCCAGAGGGATGCAATCGACCGGGCAAACTTCAACGCACTGTGGCGTGTCGTAGTGCCCGACGCACTCGGTACATTTGTTCGGGTCGATGACATAGATGCTATCGCCTTGCGAGATCGCGTCGTTCGGGCATTCCGGCTCGCATACGTCGCAGTTGATGCATTCATCGGTGATCATTAGTGACATGTTATTTCCTCTCCACAATTAATATTGGCTCGTGAGTTCTTGAGCCGTTTAGTTCTTTCCTGTAAATCTTTGCTGCAATCTTTCCACCACGCCGGGCGAGACGAACTTGCTCACGTCGCCACCGAATCTCGCCACCTCGCGCACCATGGTCGCGGAGATGAAGGTGTATTTCTCTGCCGGGGTCAGGAACAGGGTCTCCATCTCGGGGTACAGATTGCGGTTCATTCCGGCCAGCTGGAATTCGTACTCGAAGTCCGACACCGCACGTAAACCACGCAGCACCACACGAGAACCCTGCTGCTGTACAAAACTCATCAGCAATCCGTCAAATCCTTCGACCCTGACATTGGGGTGACTAGCGAAAACTTCGCGCGCCATTGCCACGCGCTCCTCCAGATTAAACAAGGTGTTCACCCTGCTGGCGGCGACTGCGACCACTACCTCACCGAACAGGCCGGCGGCGCGGCGCACTACGTCCTCGTGTCCTTTGGTAATGGGGTCGAACGTACCCGGATATACCACTTTGATCATTTTTGGACTCTCATCAGTTGGTAATGCACTTGTCCCGCCTTACCCGATTTCACCACCTGCCAATCTTCCGGCACCGTTATCGGCCCGCCCGATTCGACATACAACAAGCCATCGTCAGTCAAACGCGCTGGCAAGGTTGCGAACAATGCGGGAAGAAAATCGCTTTGGAACGGCGGGTCTATGAAGATCACGTCGTAACGCTGCTTGTCACGAGCCGCGAATTCTAGCCCATCTTGGCAATAGGAGAAAATATTAGATAGCGCCAATTTCTGAATATTGTCCTGCAGCGAGCGAAATACGCGGGGGTTATTCTCTACCATGGTCACCCGCTCCGCCCCGCGCGACAAGGCCTCAAAGCCCAAAGCACCGCTACCCGCAAACAAGTCCAGGCAACTGCGACCATACAGCGTCTGGCCCAGCCAATTGAACAAGGTCTGGCGCACCCGGTCTGAGGTGGGACGCAACCCTTCCGCATCGGGAAAAGTGATGACACGGCTGCGCAACTCACCGCCATTGATTCTGAGTTTGTTTATTTTCCTGCCTCCTGTTGTGGAGCCCCCACTATCACGGTCGCCATGTTGCCAGTATCGATATGGCGCTGGAATGCGTCGCGTATCTGGGTCACGGTGACGCTTTCGACCTGCTTGGTGAAGTCGTCCAGATAGCTTAACGGCAGACCGTAGAATCCGATGACACTGAGGTACTCGAGTATCTTGCGATTGCTGTCTATACGCAGCGGGAAACCGCCTACGATGTTCTGCTTCGCCGCCAAGAGTTCCTTCTCGGTCGGACCTTTGGCCACGAAATCCACCAGTGTCTTGCGCACCAGTTGCAACGCAGCATCGGCCTGTTCTTTCTTGGTCTGCAGGCCGACTTGGAAAGCGCCGGCCTGCTTGAGCGGCATGAAGTAGCTATACACGCTGTAAGCCAGTCCGCGTTTCTCGCGCACCTCGCTCATCAGGCGCGACACGAAGCCACCGCCCCCCAGAATGTAATTACCCACGTACAACGGGAAGTAGTCGGGGTCGCTGCGCGACATGCCCGGCACACCGATCAGGATATGGCTCTGGCTGGCGGGATGCGCGATGCGCTGTTCGCTGGCGGCAATATGGAGTGTCACCTCGGGCAAAGCCGGCGGCGCAGCAGCTTTGGGCATCTCAGATGTCAGTTGTTCGGCGATAGCCTCTGCCTGCGCGCGCGTCACATCGCCCATGATGGCGACCACGGCACGCTCGGCGTTGTAATGTGCGTGATAGAAATCCTGCAAGTCCTGCGCCGTGATTCCTGCGACGGTATCCACCTCTCCCGACACCTGCAGCGAATATGGATGTTTGCCAAACACGGCTTTCTGGAAGGCGCGATCAGCGATGTTCTCGGGCTTGGTCTCGGCTTCTTTCAGACCGGCGATCACGCGCGCCTTCTCACGCGCCAGAATATCCGGCGAATACAACGGCTGTTGCAGCACCTTCGCCATGATGGACAACGCTTGCTCACGCACCGCCACATTGCTCAAAGTACGCAGCGAGATGCTGGCTCTATCCTGATCGAAGCCGCCGCTCATTTGTGCGCCCAGATCGGCCATGCCTCGCGAGGTCTCATCCTCGGTCATACCTTGCGAGCCCAGATCAAGCAGATGGTGGGTCAGCGCGGCCACACCGGATTTGACCGCACTGTCGTAGCTGCTGCCGGCCGGAACGCTGACTGCCACATCCAACATGGGGATGTCATGATCTTCGACGAACAGCACCTTCGCACCGCTGGTGCTCTGCCAATGCTGGATGCTGGGGGTGGCGTAAGCCGCGTTGCCAAATAGGCAGACGAATAAGGCCAGTGCAGGCGTGAAGGTTTTAGTGAGCATGGAAATCCCCTCCGGCGCGTTTAGGTTTATCTGTGATCGGTTGCGGATCGAGTACCGCGATGGTGAGCCTGTCATCCTGCAATACCTCTTTGGCGGCTTGCTGTACCTGCTCGGCGGTGACGGCTTGCACCTTATCCAACATCACGGGGATGGCCTTGTAGCCCAGACCGACACTTTCCATCTGACCGATCTGCATGGCGCGATAGAAAGTCGAATCGAGTTTGTACACCTCACCCGCCATCACCTGCGCTTTTACGCGCTGTAACTCTTCTGCACTGACCCCGTCTTTGACCAGCAGCGCGATTTCCTTACGCAAAGAGGCTTCCACGTCCTGTACGGTCTTGCCTGTCGAAGGTGTCGCTTCCAGTGTGAATAATCCAGGGCCACGTGCCACGGAGTCATAGCCAGCTCCCACGTCGCTGGCGACCTGCTGTTCGCGCACCAGATGTTTATTCAAACGCGCGGAGTCGTTACCGTTCAGTATCCCGGCCAACACTTCCAGCGCATAGGGCTGATTGTCTTTCGCGGGGTCTTGGATCATCGGCGCCTGATAGCTCATCACCAGTTGCGGCAGCTCCGCGGGCGCCTTGACCACCATGCGTTTGATGCCGATCTGCGCCGGTTCGCTTAGATGACGGCGCACCGGCAACACGCTCTGGGGTATCTTGCCGTAATAGCGTTGCGCCAAGGCGAACACGTCAGCCGCTTTGACATCGCCCGCAATTACTAATGTGGCGTTGTTCGGTGCGTACCAGCGCTTATACCAGTCTCGGGCATCCGCCACATTCATGGCTTCCAGATCGCTCATCCAGCCTATCACCGGATGATGGTAGGGATGCTCCATATAGATGACGGCATTCATGCGCTCTTGCAACAAGCCACTGGCCTGGTCGTCGGTGCGCCAGCGGCGCTCTTCCATCACCACTTTGATCTCCTTGGCGAACTCGGCTGCGGAAAGATTCAGATTGTGCATGCGGTCGGCTTCCAACTTCATCGCCAGTGGCAACTTGGATTTATGCAGTTGCTGAAAATAAGCAGTGTAGTCATTACTGGTGAATGCATTCTCGCGTCCACCGGCAGCGGCGATGCGCTTGGAGAACTCACCCGCAGGGACGGCATGCGTACCTTTGAACATCATGTGTTCCAGCACATGGGCGATGCCGGTCTTTCCGCTCACCTCGTCCATGCTGCCGACCTTGTACCAGATCTGCTGCACCACCACCGGCGCCCTGTGATCTTCGTCCACCACAACCTTAAGACCGTTGCTTAGCGTATGTTCAAATATCTTCCCCTGCGCCAACGGCGCGAGGCAAAGCAGCAATCCCAAAGCGAGTAATTGTTTTTTCATAGTCCTAGCCCTAACAGGTGTAATCGGCATAAAATGCCGCGCGCATTATCCGACATTTCCCAGCCTAGACCACCTTAATCGATGTTTAGTTTCCTCAAAAAGAAATCTAGCGATACATCCACCGAAAACTTCGGCTGGATCGCACGCCTAAAATCTGGCTTGGCGCGTACCGGCAGCCAGTTTGGCGAGCTGTTTAGTCGTGGCGGTAAGATAGACGATGATCTGTACGAAGAACTGGAGACCATACTCATCACCTCCGATGTGGGCATGGATGCAACACTGGCCTTGCTTGCCGACCTGCGTCGCATAGTCAAAGAGCAAGGCCTCACTGAAGTTTCCGAACTCAAGCAAGCGCTTGCCGAGTGCATGCTGAAACTATTGCAACCCTTGGCACAGCCCCTGCAAGCACACACACATAAACCCTACGTCATCATGATGGTGGGTGTAAATGGTGCAGGCAAGACCACCTCCATAGGAAAGTTGGCCAAATATTTGCAAGGTCAAGGCCTGTCTGTGCTGCTTGCTGCGGGCGATACTTTCCGTGCGGCGGCGCGCGAACAACTCATCACCTGGGGCGAACGCAACGATGTCGCTGTCATCGCTCAACAGAGCGGCGATGCAGCTGCGGTTATGTTCGACGCGATCCACGCCGCTCAGGCGCGCAAGATCGACGTGGTGCTGGCTGACACGGCGGGTCGTTTAACCACCCAGCTGAACTTGATGGAAGAGATCAAGAAGGTCAAACGCGTCATCGCCAAAGTTATCCCCGAAGCGCCTCACGAAATCCTGCTGGTGCTGGATGCCAACACCGGCCAGAACGCGCTGAGTCAGGTCAAAGCCTTCGACGCTGCGCTGGGCGTGACAGGCTTGATACTCACCAAGCTGGATGGTACAGCCAAAGGCGGCGTCATAGCCGCCATCGCAAAGGCACATCCCATACCTGTGCGCTTCATCGGCGTGGGTGAGAGTCTGGACGATTTGCGCCCCTTCGATGCCGAGGACTTCGTCACTGCCTTGTTGGGCTTGGACGCATGATCAGCTTCAATCAAGTACGCAAACGTTATCCCGGCGGTTACGAAGCTTTGAGCAACGTATCGTTTGAGATCGCGACCGGAGAGATGGCTTTCCTCACTGGCCATTCAGGTGCTGGCAAGAGCACCTTGCTCAAATTGGTCGCGGGTATCGAACGCCCCAATTCCGGTAGTGTGCTTGTCAACAACCAAAACGTCGGTGTGCTGAAAGCGGGTGCCTTGCCTTTTTTGCGACGCAATCTCGGCATCATCTTTCAAGACCACAAACTGCTGTTTGATCGCAACGTGTTCGACAACGTGTTGCTGCCGCTACAGATATGCGGCTTCGATCATAGGGAAAGTGCCAAGCGGGTGCGTGCTGCCTTGGATAAAGTCGGCCTGCTTAAACGTGAGAAGTCCAATCCCATTGCCCTGTCTGGCGGTGAACAACAACGTTTGTGTATCGCGCGCGCCATCGTCAATCGCCCTTCCATCCTGTTAGCGGATGAACCCACCGGCAATCTGGATGCAGACTACGCACAGGACATCATGGACATCTTCAAATCGTTCCATCAAGTCGGCGTGACCTTGCTCATCTCGACGCATGATGCCGGTGTACTTCAAGATAACGATAAGGTGCGGGTACTCAATCTTAAACAAGGGGTTTTGCAAGCCTCAGTACCCCCGACTTCATCATGAGACGCACCTTCGCCCAGCATACCGGCGTGATGCGCACAGCCATACGACGCATCTTCAATCCGCCACTGGCAGGTATGCTGAATATTTTGGTGATAGGTATCGCGCTGAGCCTGCCGACTGGCATGTATGTGTTGTTGCTTAACGCACACGGCTTTGTGGATGAGTTATCCGGCACACCGCAGATTAGCGTATTCCTGAGCCTGGACACTAAAGCTGATGATATTGACAAACTGCGCAAACAACTGACTCAGAATCCTGCAGTTGAGAAGCTCGATTTCGTACCGCGTGACGAGGCGTTGCAACTACTCAAACAAAGTACGGGTCTGGAGGATGTCATCGGCGGTCTGGAAAAGAACCCTCTTCCCGATGCATTCATCGTCCATCCCAGATCGAAGAATGCGCAGGAATTGGATGAGTTGCGCCGGAACATAGCGGCCCTCGCCAAAGTCGATCAGGCGCAACTTGATTCGGCTTGGGCTTACAAGTTGGAAGCCTTGTTGCGCTTTGCCAATCTTGCGGTGTTGATACTGGCCTGTTTGCTGAGTCTGGCCTTGATCGCCATCACCTTCAACACCATACGTCTACAGATACTTACCCAACGCGAGGAGATCGAAGTCTCCAAACTAATAGGTGCTTCAGACAGCTTCATCCGCCGCCCCTTTCTTTATTTTGGTGCACTGCAAGGTCTGTTGGGAGGAGGCGCAGCCTATCTCATCGTCACCATTAGCCTGCTGGTATTGAATGAACCGCTACGTTCTCTCTCCCAACTCTATGCCAATCAATTCACTTTGCACTCCCTGAGTCTGGGCGACAGTCTTTCACTGCTGTTGTTCTCGCTCTACCTGGGCTGGCTGGGCGCATGGCTTTCCGTAGCCAGACATCTTTCCCAGATAGAACCCCGCTAAAATCCTGACATTCGTCCCGTTTTATTATTCCGCGCAATTAAAGTCGTAAATTAGGTTCACCATTTGGCGCGGCTTCCAAGACAGGCAAAATCTACCCTAGCTAATGAGAAGTCGTAAATGACTTTATGCGGCTAAATCTTAATCCGGTACCCCATCGCTCGATAGCCTCGTTGCCGCTTCTCCCACATGCGCATTAATGCAGGGTGTCCATAATCCACAAAGTCAACAACGCGCACATCCGTCTTGCTTGCATGTTCGCGGTGCAATCGCCCTGCATATTGCTGCAAGGTTCCTTTCCATGAAACTGGCATCGCAAGAATCAGTGTATCCAGTGGCGGATGATCGAATCCTTCACCAACCAACTTGCCCGTAGCAAGTAGGACACGAGGAGCATCCGAGGGTAACTCGTTTAGAGTTTCAATCAATGTAGAACGCTTCTTCTTAGACATCCGTCCATGCAATATTAAAAGTGACTGGACTTTATTTTCTAGTGTCGCCGCAATTGCATCCAAGTGTTCATTGCGTTCAGTCAATACCAGCACCTTACGCCCTTGGTTAACACTTTGTTATTTATGGAGGATTTATTTGGTTATTTACGACTTTAATAACCAATTTACGACTTTAATTGGTGCGCTAAAATAAACCGGAAGACAGCCAGCCATTAAAAATCAATTAGTTCGCATTTTGACTATCTGCTCAAAAAGATACTAATACTGGAGACAAGTCGATTAGAGGTTGAGTCACTGCACTAGTAGCCAAATTCCCCCTAATGTCTAGAATGCACCCGCAGATTCGCGTCCTAAACGATGCAATTTGCTCGCACTCGCCGCAATAAAAATCACAACCGATTGGTGAAGTTGAAACGGAAACGTTTCAGGTGGGAAAAACTTGGCTGGAAAATTGTTGAAAATGAGTTTTCCACAGCGTCAACGTTGAGTTAATGGGGCTACGCGGGGCTTTATCCGCCAACACACCCTGAGCAATCAAAGCACTTTGAGATTTTTTCCGTTCAAGCGGTAACTTGCAATCAACGAATCAGCGTAGGCGACTCTGTGAATCCTGCTAGATTCGTTAACCTGAATTGCTCCAAGGAAATATGGTAACTTTTTTGAGAGTATGTTGCTTACGTATTTCCCATCGGAAAGGTTAAGGCTCTCAAAAAAGATCACATAAGTCGGGTTATTTTGTAATGACTGTACTGAACTCTGAGAAATACTATGCCACGTCAAGTTTTGTGGGAATACCAAGCCTTGAATTGCACTTACGAGTTTTTCATGGTTGAAATTATGGGTGCTGCCCGTGGGTATTTTCTCAATATCCATTGTCATTGATTGAAGAAGGAGGTCGCCACATAGAATTCTTGAATGGATGTTCACATTATGCTCACGCAGCAGTATTTTGAATACTTGCTTGTCAATCTGCCTACCGTAGCATTTCCCGAGGCGAACATGGTCAGCGTTAAAATGGAAAGCGAACTTCATACATTGCTCTCTGCTCTTTAGCCGCTGACTAAGAAATGCTATCTGCTTTTCTGTGTGATTTGCCACGACATATCCCTTTTGGGTTGAAATCAAATTCTGTCGCAAGCGTAGTTCTATTCCAGAGTATGCAGGAGGAAGTAACCAGACTATTTGGGAGTGAGATATTTCCAAAGACAAACTAGTAGGGCAACGCACCAAACGTAATCTAGTTCGGTGGTCAAGAGTGAGCGGGTGTATGGTGAACGCTTTGAGACGCGGGATGAAATAAAGTCGATGTTCTTTGAATATATCGAGATGTTTTACAACTTGAAACGGTTGGACTCGACTCTGTTCGGACTGCTGGAGTGTCTGCTTCCGAAAATCAAGGACAATGTACTGTAATATTCCGCGGATTCAAATATGAAGTGCAACGCCTGACTTGAAGAATACCTGACTAGGTGTCTGGTATCCAAGTCTCTTTCTGGGTCTATTGTTCAATCTCTCCATCGCCCTATCTATCTCCTGTTGTGTGATCGTGGTGAAGTCCCGGTTCTTTGGGAAATACTGCCGTATCAATCCATTCGTGTTCTCGTTCGTGCCACGCTCCCATGATGAGTAAGGGTGAGCAAAGTAGAAGTCCGCCTTCAACTTGCTTGCGATTTCCGCATGCTCGGCGAATTCCTTGCCGTTGTCTGAAGTGATCGTGTGCACCTTCTTCCTGTGCGGCTTCAATAGTCCAATCATTGCCTGGCTGACTGCTAGAGCAGTCTTGCGCTCAACCTTGTGGATCAGCGTAAAGCCAGACTTCCGTTCCACAATACTGACGATGGCCTGGCGGTGATTCTTGCCAATCACGGTATCCGCTTCCCAGTCACCGATCCGGTTGCGTGTCTCAACGATAGCTGGTCGATCTTCGATAGAGAGGCGGTTGGGTATAGTGCCGCGTCGTTCCGCCTTGCCGTAACGTTTCCTGCGTTGTTTCTGGCAGCGCAGATTCTTCCACAGCAATCCGCCTGCTCGTTTGTCTGCATAGACACGCTGGTATACCGTCTCAGGACTGATGGCGACGTGCCCGCTGATCTGCTCTGGACTCCATTGTTCCAACAACCGGTCCTGAGCAAATTGCCATGTTGCTTCGTCTATCGTCCGAGCATTGAGCGCTTGCCGTTCCACAGACTTGTTGTGTGCCTGTTTAGGGCGGTATCCGCGTCGCCCGCAGTTGCGTGACAATTCTCTGCTGATGGTTGATTTGCTTCGCTCCAACACTTCAGCTATCTCGTACTGCTTGTGTCCTGCCTTCTTCAAGGCGTAAATCTGGTATCTTTCTTCTCGGGTGAGGTGTGTGTAGTTCATCTGTGTAATTTCGACTTGCCGGTCAAAGGGCATCGATGCTACCGCATCCCGCCCACCAGCCTTAGTTATTCGAAATTGCACTTCATCCTAGA